>NZ_JAMYPQ010000020.1:0-102757 GCF_040320455.1 Mesorhizobium sp. M0698
TGACGATGGCAGGCGCCAGTCCGGGTAGTAGAACGCGGCTGATGATCTGGAAGCGATTGGCGCCGAGCGTGGCGGCCACTTCTTCGACCTCCTTGTCGATCTCCTCCATGATCGGCTGCACGGTGCGCACGACGAAAGGCAGGCCGATGAAGATCAGCGCGATGACGATGCCGAGCGGCGTGTAGGCGACCTTGATGCCGAGCGGCGCCAATAGGCTGCCGACCCAGCCATTCGGCGCGTAGAGCGCGGTCAGCGCGATGCCGGCGACCGCCGTCGGCAGCGCGAAGGGCAGGTCGACCATGGCATCGACGATGCGGCGGCCGGGAAAGCTGTAGCGCACCAGCACCCAGGCGACGATCGTGCCGAAGACGACGTTGACGGCGGCGGCAATGAAGGCAGTACCGAAGCTGATTTCAAGCGCGTTGATGGTACGGCGATCGGTGACGATCGCCCAGAAATCGGTCCAGCCGAGCGCCGCCGATCGCCAGACCAACCCTGAGAGGAGGATGAGGATGATGGCGTGAGGTAGGCAAGCGAGAAGCCGAGCGTCAATCCGAAACCCGGAATGACGCTCGGCTGTCTGAACCGCCACCCCGCCTTGGCGGGTGTCGTCCTGATCTAGATTTTATCTTACTGCGCTGGCTTGTAGATCTGGTCGAATATACCACCGTCGCCGAAATGGTAAGGCTGCGCCTTCGTCCATCCGCCGAAAATTGGATCGTCGATGCTGATCCGCTTGATCTCAGGCAGTTTGGCGAGATCCTCCGCAGGCACCAGGTCGGGCTTCGCCGGACGGTAGTGGTTCTTGGCGATGATCGTCTGGCCTTCCTTGGAATAGAGATAGCCCAGATAGGCTTCGGCAACTTTGCGTGTGCCCTTGGCATCGACATTGGCGTCGACAACGGCGACCGGCGGTTCGGCGAGGATCGAGGTCGGCGGGATGACGATTTCGAACTGATCGGCGCCGAACTCGTCCAGCGCCAGATAGGCCTCGTTTTCCCAGGCGATCAGCACGTCGCCAAGGCCCTTTTGCGCGAAGGTCACGGTAGAGCCACGCGCGCCGGTGTCAAGCACCGGAACATGGGAATAGAGGTTGCCGACGAATTCCTTGGTCTTGGCTTCATCGCCGCCATCGTTGGTGTTGGCCCAGGCCCAGGCCGCGAGGTAGGCCCACCGGCCACCACCGGAGGTCTTGGGATTGGACGTGATCACCTGGACGCTGTCCTTTGTGAGATCGCCAAAATCGTGAATGCCCTTCGGGTTGCCCTTGCGGACGAGGAGGACGATGGTCGAGGTATAAGGAGCCGAATTGTTCTCGAACTTCGTCCGCCAGTCGGGATTGATCTTCTTCGTTTTCGAGACGATGGCGTTGATATCGCCTTCGAGCCCCAGCGTCACCACGTCGGCGTCGAGGCCGTCGATCACGGCGCGCGCCTGGGCGCCGGATCCGCCATGCGACTGCTGGACGGTGACGGTCTCGCCGGTCTCGGCCTCCCAGTGAGCGGCGAAGGCCTCGTCGAATTGCTTGTAGAGCTCACGCGTCGGGTCATAGGACACGTTGAGAATGGTGGTATCGGCAAACGCGAAACCGAGCGTGCCGAACTGGACAGATGTGGCGACCAGCGCGCCGAGCAGTTTCCTGAAATGAGGTTTGGTCATTTCCGCCTCCGTTGAACTCGCGCCAAATCTACCGAATTGATAGAATTTAGATGCATTCAATGTTGCCTTTTTTGGCCTAGTGAAGCAATTTTTCGCCTATTTTACCCTAAATGAGGAATGTTTTTCCTCACACAGCGTGATTCGGGATCCTGGGCTCCCGGAGGCGATAATTAGAAACCGCCAGCCCTTCGGCAATGGCCGCGCAGGGTCAACGAGGGTTTCATCCCACGGTGGCCGGCGGAGCTACTCGGCGCCGACGGGAAAGTTGAAGCGTTCTCTTGGAAACGGCTCGTTTTCCAGCGTGAAGTGCCACCATTCGCGGGCATAATTGTTGAAGCCGCCGGCGCGCATCGCCTCGACAAGTCTTTCGCGGTTTGCCGCTACTTCACTGGCGAGCGGTCGGTGAGCCGTTTCGCTCGCGGGTCGAACACTCGAAGCCAGTGCCGAAATCGAGCACATCGGTCGCGCCGCAGGCCGGTTTCGGCGCGCTCTTGTGGTCGGTCCGCGCGATCGCGACCTCGACTGTCGAGCCGCGCGAATGGGTGGACAGTTAGCCGATATAGCCCTTGGCGATGAGATCCTTGGCGCTTGATGTCACGATGGCTGCCCGTATTGACGTCCGCTGCACTCACCAAGGACGACCCCAATTGGACTGCGCATATTACGCACGCATGGCAACACTGCGCCGCGGTTGCTAGGGGGTCAAGCAGAGTTGAATGGCGAAAGATTGAAGGTCCAATCGTGATGCGGCGGCGGCCAAATTTGCGACAGCGCGCCAACGGGCAAAGACGACCCCGAGCGGAAGTTCGTTCGTCGAGGGCGAATTCACGCCGATGACCCGAACCGACCCTTCCCGGGGCGATTTGGCGGCCCGAAAGCTGACCTTTAGCGGAACCGGGGGTCGTGACCCTGAAGCGACATTCGCGCTGAGGTGGACAGCGAGTCTCGTTGACTGGCTGCCCCATCGGCGCATAGTCGTCGACCAGCACGATGCCCCATTTGGGGAACAGTCGTATGAGGGGAGGCAGGCCATGGAAGTCGCCGGTGGCGCTGGTGCCGACGTTCACGTCCCGTATATTCTCGTCCATTCCGATCGCGAGATCAGGCGTCTCAGCCATCAGGCGGACATCATTAACCCGATCACGCAAAGAATCTTGCTCTCTGCGGGCATGAGCCCCGGGATGCGCGTGCTCGACGTGGGCTGTGGCGCGGGTGATGTTACATTCCTGGTTTCCGAGATGGTTGGCAGCGAAGGTCAGGTCATCGGCGCAGATCGGGCTCCAGCGGCCTTGGCGGCGGCGGAGCGGCGTGCGGCGGCGCATCCGATCCAGAACGTCAGCTTCCGTGAAGGCGATCCCGCGGCACTCTCGTTCGACCGACCGTTCGACGCCGTGATCGGCCGCTACATTTTGATGTTTCAAGCCGATCCTGTGGCCATGCTGCGTGGCGTCGCTCGTCATCTCCGGCCTGGAGGGACCATCGTCTTCCATGAGCCGGATTGGGACGGCTGTCGATCCAGCCCGCCGGCGCCGACCTACGACCACTGCTGTCGATGGATCGTCGAGACGTTCCGGCGCAGCGGTATCGAGACCAATATGGGTATCAAGCTCGATGCGGCATTCCGCGCGGCTGGATTGACCGCGCCCTCAATGCGTATGGAGGCGGTTGTGGGGGGAACCAATGGCGGCTTCGACTGGTCACACCAGACCGCCGAACTCATTGTCACGATGCTGCCGGAAATCCAGAGCCGGGGCGTTGCGACGGCCGCTGAGGTCGATATTGAAACTTTGGGACAGCGGATGCAGCGCGAAATCGAGGCGGGTAGCGTTATCGTGAGCCGTTCGGAAGTAGGCGCCTGGTCGCACGCCTAGAGCTAGTCATGACACTGGGCGGCTGCCTCTCACGAAAGACTAAGGCGCATGTCCGCTCTTGGCGCGATCGAGGCGATGCGGACTTCGCCTACTCAGCAGCCGCCAGTGCGGGTCAAACGGCTTGGTTGGGTGGTTCTCTGCCGTCTGTCTCGTCGAGCGGAACGAGCAGGCAGCGCCAGGAGCCGCCATTCCCGGCGCTTCTCCAATACTGATCTTCGCGCTTCGGCTTGAGTGTCCGTTCCAAAAAGAGTTGAGTGATTTCAGCAGGTTGTGATTCTGTCGGATTTACGAGATTCGATGGAGATCACGATGGCCTGGACTGAAATCACCCGTGCGCATTATGAGCGGCGTTGCGCCCGCTACGCAAGCGATCTGACCGATGCAGAGTGGGTGCTGATTGCGCCAATGATGCCGTCGGCGAGCCGCATCGGCCGGCCGCGCAAGACAGACCTGCGCGAGGTCGTGAACGCACTTCTTTACCCTCGCCTCGTCGGGCGGCGCGTGGCGATTGCTGCCGAAAGACTTCCCACCCTTTTCAACGGTGCAGAAGTACTTCTATCGCTGGCGTGAGGCGGGCTTGTTGCGGACCATCAGCAACAGCCTCGTCATGGCGGCGCGCGAGGCTGAGGGTCGGGAAGCGAGCCCGACGGCGGGCGTGATCGACAGCCAATCGGTCAAGACCACGGAAAGCGTGGGAATTCGTGGCTTCGACGCGGGAAAGAAGATCAACGGGCGCAAGCGTCACATCGTTGTCGACACCATCGGCCTGATGGTCGGTCTCGTCGTCCACGCCGCTGATATCCAGGACCGGGACGGCGCACCGGCTGCCCTCAAGACCATTCTCGAACGCTGGCCGTGGCTGCGACACGTCTTCGCCGACGGCGGATATGCCGGACCGAAGCTTAAGGGCGCGATGCAAAAGATCGGCACGTTCACCCTGGAGATCGTCAAGCGGACGGATAAAGCCAAAGGGCTTTGAGGTCCTGCCGCGCCGCTGGGTCGTGGAGCGCACATTCGTCGAATCGCGGCGGCGACAAACTGGAAGGCGAAGGTACTCTTCGCCGTGCCCGCGGGTCCGATGATTAGCGTGCTCGACCCCTGCTCAATGCCGCCGCCCAGCAAAGTGTCGAGCGCCGGGGTGTCGCTCGTCATCTTCGAGCGAGCGAATCCAGCACGGTACTCTGAGGCGACCAGCCGCGGGAACACGGCCACGCCCCCGGTTCTGATCGTGAAGTCGTGATACCCGCCACGGAAGGCCTGCCCGCGATACTTCATGACACGGAGTCGCCGTCGCTCGGCGCCGTAGTCCGGAGTCAGCTCTTCTAACTTATGGTCATAGGCACCCAGGCTGGCGGGCGGCTTGCGCCGGATGACATCCCGTCCAAGGTGGGCAAGCTTGCCGCAGCAGCTGACAAGGACATTGACGACGTTCTCGGTGACCATGTCTTGCGTAGCAAACAGATTGTCGGCCGATTGATCGTATCGCGCCGCCCAAAGACCGGCACCACTCCTCACATCGACAAGCTGCACCGAAATGCGGAACTGCTCGCCGGTAGCCTGAAGGCTCCCTTCGAGCAAATAGTCGGCATTCAACTCCCGACCGATGGAGCGCAGATCATCGCGCCTTCCCTTGAACATCAGCATCGTCTGGCGGGCAATCACCGCAAGGGCGGAGTAACGCGCGAGATCGACAATAATATCGGCGGACAAACCGTCGGCCAGCCTTCCCCAACGCTCGTCCGAGCTCAAATTTTCAAAGGGCAGGACCGCGATGACCGGTGGCCCGGAGCCGCCGGGCGACAGACCCTCGAAACGAGCTTGTCCGGACTCTTGCCGGCTCTCACTCGAGAGCAGGCTTGCCAACGCCACTTTGCTGCGAACGCCAAGCTTTCGATAGACCACCGACAGATGGGTTCGAACGGTGGTCGGCGCGATGAACAGCGTCTCGCCGATCTCACGATAGGTCATGCCTTCGGCGAATTTCGCAGCGACCACCCGCTCCCGGTCCGAAAGCCCGCTCAGAGGATTGCCGACTGCGTCAAGCAGTGCGTCATTCCGATCCGCGGCGCGTATGGTCGGGAACGTACCGATTTCGCGACACAGCGAAAATACTACAGATGCGACACCAAAAACACTCCATCTGTACGATCCCGCCAAGTCGTTGCCGCTCCTAGCATCCACGGATCCGCAACACGTTGCCCGGTTCACTGTCCAGGCCAGGCAAAATGTCAGGAGGCATCCATGAGAAAGTCATCCGCAGTCGCCGGCATGCTGGTGCTGGCTCTTTCGACCGCGCCAAGTCTCTCCGGCGAAACGACGCCAGTGGGAACGCCAATCTCCATAGAAGCGGTAAGGCTTGCCAGCGACCGCGTCTATTCCGATCTCTTGCGCCGTGCCTATGCGAATGGCTGGCGATACCCACCCGAGCAAATCAAGAGCGGCTTCAAGCGGCATTTCGAGGAAACGAGGCTGCAACTGATCGATCAGGGCTACATCATCGTGCCCGATGTATCGGAAAGTGCTTCGCAGTGACGTTTCTCCGGATCGGGTCTTTGATCACGGCGTGCCTTCATCGGTAATCGCACCCCGCGGCCTTCGTTACTCGTCTTTAGCTGGCGCTGCCGCCAATCCGCCAGACGCGGAGCGAGCGAATGCCACGATTGCCGTCAATCCGTGATGTAGTCGACTATGGCGGCCAGGCGCGCGGCGACGACCGCGCTCATACTGGTCTGTCCCAAACAGCCGTGCGGTGTGATGGCGAGCAAAACGAGATCGAAGATGTGCCGGCAGATGATCTCACGGGCTTCCGCAGAACCGTTGAGTGGATGCTTTTCGAGTGTGCAGAGGTAGCCGCGTAGCAATTGTAGCGCCTCGGATACCCCTGGCACGCGCTGCATGACCGCACAGTCGAGCCCGGCGCCAAGACACCACTCCATCTGGCAAAACGCCAGCGGCAACGCGAAGTTGCCGACTATCTCATGTCGCACGGCGTCGTCTTGCCAACGCCGGCCCCGATCTCAACGAAGTTGGCTTCTGCCGATGTCGAGAAAGGCCGGACCTACTTCACCCGCGCGTGTGACCGTTGCCACAATGCCGAGCCACTGGGAGGGAACAAAACGGACCGAACTTGTGGAGCGTCGTCGGCCGCGATAAGGCATCCATGGCAAAAATGCGTTACTCCGACGCTTTGCTCGGCTGGGAAGGCGTGTGGACGTACGAGGACCTGAACAGATATCTCTTCGGGCCCATGCTCACCACGCCGGGCGTTAAGATGGAGATACCTGGTGTCTCGGACGAGACCGCACGGGTCGACCTGATCGCGTACTTGCGCACACTCAGTGACAAGCCGATGCCGCCACCCTGAATCGATGATCTCTTGCACAAGTACTGCTACGGACCTGCGTCGGCGGTGATGTCACATAAACAGAGATGGGCTGTGGTTGTGACTTTTGGGAATGATTTCAGGCGATCACGCCGGCAGCAGCTTTCCATTGCGCCATGGCATTCAGGCGGTGAAGATGGATCTGAAAGGCGGAGCGTTTTGAATGGGGCGGGACGAAGAGATTGCGGACTGCAGAAAAGGTCGAGAGGAAACGCTGGAAGCCGGCGATCGAAAGCCTTGCATCATCCGTTCTCGTTTTCGCAGTGGCACATGCGAATTCTCCGCTCTGTTGTTCAAGCCCTTGTGCGACCGGTGCTCGACGCCCGGCATGACTTGACGCCGCGCTGCTCCATAGGAGCCGAGCTTGTCGGTGATCACGCGCTTCGGCACCTGGCCCTGCTTTTTCAACAGCCGTGTCAGCAAGCGCCTGGCGGCCTTGGTGTTGCGCCGGGTTTGGACGATCTCGTCGAGCACATAGCCGTCCTGGTTGACGGCCCGCCATAACCAATGCTTCTTGCCGGCGATCGTGATGGCGACTTCGTCGAGGTGCCAGATATCATTTCGACTGGGCTGCTTGCGGCGCAGGCGCCGAGCGTAGTCCAGCCCGAACTTCTTTCCCCACCGACGGATCGTCTCGTAGGAAACGACAATGCCGCGCTCCAGCAGCATTTCTTCGACATGACGCAGGCTCAGCGGAAATCGATAATACAGCCTCACCGCGTGGGCGATAATCTGGGGTGGGAACCGATGCCGTTTGTAGCTGATCTGCGAAGTGTTCATCCCCAGCATCTATCGCAGCGATCCCTGACACGCGGTTGCCGCGACAACGCCCCTATGCCTCGCTCGATAGCGTATTGCGGGCGTCATAGAGTTCGCCAATGAAGTCGGTGATCAAGGTCGAATTGATGCCGTCCGGCGGGCGCAGGAGTAGCGCGCGGAAATTGACGGCTGGCTCGAATGGCCTGGCCAAAATACCGCCGATCATGCCGTCCGCAATGACGGAGGGATTGACCAAGCCGATCCCCATGCCCTTCGCTGCGAGGATGGCGATGGTCAGGCCGTAGGGCGTTTCGATCAGGATGCGCGGCCGCACCCCATGCGCGGCCAGGATCTTGTCCATCGCGAGCCGAGCCGTATCTTCCGGCGACAATGCCAGGAAGGCCTCGTCGGCGAGATCGGCCGGCGTGATTATCTGCTTCCGCGCCAGCCGGTGGTTCGTCGGCATTACACAGACGGCGCGCGGCGTGGTGAAGATGCTGTGCAGCACGCCGCTGGTATCGACCTCGTCGGCCGCGAGCCCGATATCGAAACTGCCAGAGGCGACCAGGTCGCGCACGATATTGGAGGTGCGGACCTGATAGCTGATTCGCACCTGCGGATGCCGGCGTGAGAACGCTACGATGGCGCGCGGCACCAGCCCATGCCCGAGTGCCGACAGGCAGGCGACGCGGATGGTACCGGTTCCGACCTCCTTGATCTGGGCCGCCCGCAGCTTGAGCCGGTCGAGCCCGACCAGGTTGGCCTTTACCTCGGCATGGAACAACTCCCCTTCGCGTGTCGGCACCAGCCTGCCACGAATGCGGTCGAAAAGCCTGAAGCCGAGTCGGCCTCTAGCTTGGCTAGCGAACGGCTGATGGCCGGCTGCGAGGTATCCAGCAGCGCGGCCGCCGCGCCGGCACCGCGCGTGATCATGATCGCGTTGAAGACATCGATGTCGCGCAGGTTCATAGTCAGCCCATATCAAAAGCGAATTAACTTTATCGCTGCGGTCATAGATGGCAATGGGTGAGCCGGCTAAGCTGCGCCTATGAACCGACGCGATGACACTTCACATGTCCATCCTCCCAAGCGCTCGGAGGAACCGTTCCAGGCGGTGGCGATGCCGGTCGAGCGAGCCTCGACCGTGGTCTTTGACGATCTGGAATCGTTCGAGCTTCGCGTCGAGCGTCTGTACGACGGGTTCAGCTACGGACTTTACGGCACACCGACCAGCCGGCAGCTCGAAGATCATATCGCCGTGTTGGAATGCGGATCGCGGGCTCTCGTCGTCCCGTCGGGCATGGCGGCCATGACGCTGGCGACCATGGCTGTCTGCCGTGGCGGCGAAAGCGTTCTGATCCCGGAGACGCTCTATGGCCCGGCGCGCGACATGGCCGAGCGTTTTCTCGGCCCACTCGGGATCGAGGCGGTTTCCTACGATCCACGGCTGGACGCAAGTATCGCGGCCATGATCGACGGCAGAACGCGGCTGGTCTGGGCAGAATCGCCTGGCTCAGCCACCTTCGAAGTTCAGGATGTGCCAGCCATCACGGCCGCGGCCCACAAGGCCGGCGCGCTCGTTGCGGCCGACAACACCTGGGCCTCGCATCTGCTGTTCAAGCCGCTCGCTCATGGCGTCGACATCTCGATGCAGGCGCTTTCCAAACACGCCGGCGGCCACGGCGACCTCTTGATGGGCTCGCTCGCAGTGCATGACCATGCCCTGTTCCGGCGCCTGAAGGATACAGCGCGTTTCCTTGGCTATGGCGTCTCGCCCGAGGATTGCGCGCTGTGCGAGCGCGGCCTGATGACGATGCCGGTTCGCATGCGCCACGCCGACGGTACAGCGCGCAAGATTGTCGCCTGGCTGTCGGGGCGCCCGGAAGTCGCGCAGATCTTGCATCCTGCGGAGCCTGGCCATCCCGGCCACGCGGTCTGGAAGCGTGACTTCGCCGGATCGGCGGGCGTGTTCTCCTTCGTGCTGCGGCCGGAACTGGCGCCACTGCAATCCGATGTTCTGCGCAGCCTGCGGCTGTTCAGGCTCGGCGCAAGCTGGGGCGGCGTGCATTCGCTGATTGCCGTCAGCGATCCCCGCAAGGGCCGCGCCAGCCTCGACTGGCTGAAGCCCGGCCCGGTCTGGCGCCTGTCGATCGGCCTTGAGGCGCTCGAAGATCTTCTGGCCGACCTTTCTCAGGCCTTCGAACTTTTTGCTGAAGCCCGGCGCAACGGAACCGCCGCGGCCGACGTCAACGCCGCAGAATGACGACAACTCAACGACAAGGGGAATGATTATGAAACATCAAGGTCTGAAATGGCTCACGGGTCTGGCGATAGGATTGGCCAGCCTGACTACGGGCGCCGTGGACGCCAGCGCGCAGGCGGTAATCAACAAGATCAAGGAGCGCGGCTATGTCAGCTGCGGCGCCAGCCAGGGCGTGCCCGGTCTATCCCGGCCGGACGAGAAGGGGTATTATCGCGGGTTCGATTCCGACATCTGCCGCACTTTCGCGGTCGCCATCCTCGGCGACAGAGACAAGATCCGTTACGTGCCCCTTAACGCAGGCCAGCGTTTTGCTGCGCTACAGACTGGGGAAATCGACGTTCTGTCGCGCACATCCACCATCACCTACAGTCGTGATACGGTTGTCCGCTTCGTCTGGATCAATCTCTACGACACGGACGGCATGCTCGTGCGCAAGGCCGATAACATCACCGAGCCCAAACTGCTGGACGGAAAGACCGTCTGCCTGCAAGGCGGTGGCAGCCTGACCGAGAAAGCGATCGAGGAAACCGAGGAAGAGTTCGGGATCGCGATGGAGAAAGTCTATTACGACTCGACCGTTCAAGCGCGCGACGCCTTCTTTGGCGGCCGCTGCGATTCCTACGTCACCGACGGCACCGCGGCAGCAGGACAGCGTGCCTCGGTGGCCAAGAACCCGGACGACTACGACATCATCCGGGTCGGCAGGGCCGCCGAACCCAATGGAGTCGCGGTCGCCCGGGGTGACGATCAGCTTTTCGACGTCGTGCGTTGGACACTCAATGCGCTGTTCTGGGCCGAGGCCAACGGCATCACCTCGCAAAACGTCGATGAAAAGCTTGCCTCGGGCAGTCCGGAAGTCAAACGCGTGCTGGGTGAGGAGCCCGGTTTCGGCAAGCCGCTCGGATTGGACGACAAGTGGGCCTACAACGTCATCAAACAAATGGGCAACTACGCCGAGATCTGGGATCGCAATCTCGGCAAGGACAGCCCGCTGAAGGTCGAGCGCGGCCTGAACGCGTTGTGGAAGGACGGCGGCCTCAACTATCCTTTCCCTTGGGATTGAGCTGCATGAAGGGGACGCGCCCGCCGTTCCCTTTCCCTGCCAACGCCGCGAACCGTCGAGGTCGAAATGCTGAGCGACGCCAGGACCAGATCGATCATCATCCAGTGTGCCCTGGTGGCCGTGGCTGCCGCCTTCGCTGCCCTGCTCGTCAGCACGACTTTCGCCAATCTCAGGGCACGCGGCATACCGATCGGCTTCGATTTCCTGACGATGCCGTCAAGGATCGTCATCTCCGAAGCAATCCTCACTTACAAGTCGCGGGACCCCTATTACTGGGCGATCGCGACCGGGCTCGCCAATACGGTCTTCATCTCCGCGCTCGTCATCGTCTTTTCATCCGCGCTCGGCCTCGTCGTCGGCATCACCCGGCTGAGCAGCAATCCCCTGGCGGCGGGCACCTGCCGCGTATGGGTGGAGGTTGCACGCAATTCACCGCCGATCGTGCTTCTGATCTTTCTCTACTCGCTGTGGTGGAAGGTGCTGCCGCCGGTCGGCGAAGCGCTCAATCCGCTGCCAGGCGTTTACGCCTCCATGCGCGGCTTTGTGGTGCCGGCCGTCAGCATGGACGTCGCCACCGCGGGAATGCTCGTCATTGCTCTCGCCCTGGCACTGGCGGCCGCTGGCTGGGCGGCGGCGAGAAGAGGATGGCTGCCACCGCTGACCGCGCCGGCGATCCTCGCGGTTGGCATTGCCGGGCTCTGGCTTGCCGATGCGAAGTTCTCCGTCGACTGGCCGACCTTCACTGGGTCGAACTTCAAAGGCGGCAAGGACCTGACGCCCGAGCTCAGCACCATCCTCATCGGGCTGACCATCTACACCACCGGCTTCGTCGCCGAGATCGTGCGTGGGGGCGTGCTTTCGGTCGGCCGCGGTCAGTGGGATGCAGGTCATTCGCTCGGCCTGCCACGCGGCAAAATATTGCGTCTGATCATCATTCCGCAGATGCTGCGGGTGATCGTCCCGCCGCTCAACAGCCAATACATCAACGTCGTCAAGAATTCGACGCTGGCGATCGCGGTCGGCTATCCGGACTTCCTTGCGGTTATGAACACCATCATCAGCAAGTCCAGCCATTCGATCGAGGGCGTATTCATCATCCTCGGCGTCTATCTCGCCCTCAACCTGAGCCTCTCGAGCGCGGCCAATTGGTACAACCGTCGCATCGCCATCGTGGAGCGCTGAACCATGAAGGCCCTGTCTCTTCCCCTTCCGGCCGAGCCAATGCCAGGACAGATCCGCTTCGGCGCTTTGCGGCGGTCAGCCATGCTCCTGTTCGGCACGCCACTCAATGCCGTCCTGACGCTGTTGTTCGGCGTTCTGCTCGTCGCCACGGTACCGCCGATGCTGCGCTGGCTGGTAATCGACGCCGTGCTGTTCGACCCCAGTCCACGCGCGTGCCGGGTGGCCGCCGGAGCGTGCTGGAGCTTCATCTACGCCAAGTCCGGGCAGTTGCTGTTCGGCATCTATCCGCTCGACGAACGCTGGCGCCCCGCCATCGTCTGCGTGCTTATCCTGGCGCTGCTTGCCTGGTCGGTGCGGCCCGCCAGCTGGGCGCCGCGGCTGGCAGCGCTCTGGATGGCGGCGCTCGTGTTGATCTTCTGGCTGATGGCCGGCGGTTTCGGCCTAGCCGAGGTTCCGACCTCGTCCTGGGGCGGCCTGCCGGTGACACTCATCCTCACCGTCGTTGCGATCGGCGTCGCCTTCCCCGTCGGCATCCTCCTGGCGCTGGCCAGGCGCTCGACCATGCCCATCATACGCATCGGCGCTGTGGTCCTGATAGAATCGGTGCGCGGACTACCGCTCTTGTCCATCCTGTTCGTGGCATCGATCATGATGCCGCTGTTCCTGCCCGAGGCCCTCTTGCCTGACAAGTTCGTGCGCGCGCTGGTCGCCCTCACCATCTTCGCCGCGGCTTATCTCGCCGAGGTGATCCGCGGCGGCCTGCAGGCCATTCCGAATGGCCAGTACGAGGCCGCGGCTGCGGTTGGCCTGCCCTTCTGGCGCACTCAATATCTGGTGATCCTGCCGCAGGCGATCCGGGTGGCGATCCCGGCGCTGGCCAACACGATCATCGTCATGATCAAGAACACCAGCCTTGTCCTGGTGGTCGGCCTGTTCGACCTGATCAGCTCCGGTAAAGCGGCGCTGGCCGACCCGGACTGGCCATCGCCAGCGGCCGAGACGTTCCTGTTTATCGGGGCGATCTTCTTCGCACTCTCATTCTCATTCGCCCGCTTCGCCGACTTCCTGGAGCGGCGCGGCCCAGCCGCTCACTAGGAAATGTTGTGATGTTGTCGTCCGCCGCCAAGCGCGTTCCGCCCATGACCGATCCCAATGATCCGCCGGCAATCGAAATGACCGGGATGAACAAGTGGTACGGGAACTTCCATGTGCTGAAGGACATCGACTTGACAGTCCTTCGCGGCGAAAAGCTGGTGATCTGCGGGCCCTCGGGCTCGGGCAAGTCGACCATGATCCGTTGCATTAACCGGCTGGAGGAGCACCAGCAGGGACAGATCGTCGTCGACGGCGTCGAACTCACCAATGATTTGAAGAAGATAGACCTAATTCGCCGCGACATCGGCATGGTGTTCCAGCATTTCAACCTGTTCCCGCACCTAACCATTCTGGAGAACCTGACGCTGGCGCCGATCTGGGTGCGCAGGATGCGGCGCGCACAAGCCGAGCAGACCGCCATGCATTATCTGGAACGGGTGAAGATTCCGGACCAGGCGCACAAATATCCCGGCCAGCTTTCAGGCGGTCAGCAGCAGCGGGTTGCGATCGCGCGTGCGCTCTGTATGAGCCCGAAAATCATGCTCTTCGACGAGCCGACGTCGGCACTCGATCCGGAAATGGTCAAAGAAGTGCTCGACACGATGGTCGCGCTGGCTGGGGATGGCATGACCATGCTGTGTGTCACGCACGAGATGGGATTTGCCCGCCAGGTCGCCGACCGCGTCGTCTTCATGGACCAGGGCGAGATCGTTGAGATGAACACGCCCTCCGAATTCTTCTCGCATCCGCGTCACCGGCGCAGCAAACTGTTTCTTGCCCAGATCCTGAACTAGCGAACCTCTCCCGCCAGCCCATGCGCCGGCCGGATGGGCAGACGCAAATCAGAAATCCATCCGGGGCCTGGTCAGCGCGCAGCGACCTCCCAGACCGCGACGCCGGCCCAGGATCAGGCCGGCGACGCCTTCGATGCTGCGCGAGATAATGTCGAACAAGCGCGGCCGACTCTCGAAGGAATACACCAGGCGTTCGCGAAACAGGATCGACAGCGCCGCGAGTTCCGGCCATTGGTAGATGTTCGGCCCACAACTTCTGCACGTCGACGATCCTGGCGGTGGGCGCTCCGGTCCTGTTTCGAAGATAATGCGCCGCCGGCCGGCGCAGGCACAGCTGCCACGTATTGCAGCAGAGGGCAGAGGACGAGAACGTCGTCCACAACGCAACTCTCGACTCGAAGTCGTAGCTGCATCATATGGCCTGTTCACCAAGCGGACTTTGGGGGCTAGCACGAAGTCGGGCACCCACTTTGGCACCTCCACTTGCGCGAGCAGTAGTCCGCTTTCCTTCGCAAATGCCATGTGGCAAGACGGATGGATGGCGGCGGACAGCGAACATAAAAGCATCTCTGCGAGAGCGTTGGGCATCGCATTATCAGCTGCTGCCCTCGTGCCGCATTTCACAACCCCAGCCTTTGCCCATGCTTCCGAGCGCGGCTATGTCATGCTCCTGCCGACCGGATATTATGTCGTGGGCGGGGCGGTGGCCGTAGCCGCGAGTTTTCTGGTTCTGGCTGTCCTCCCGCCCAGGCTGCTCGAACGCATTTCGGCATCCCGCCTGCCAATTGGTCAATTCGGCGACGCCGCGCGCATTTGGATCAGCACGCTCGCCTTCGCGGTTCTCGCCATACTCGTGGCGGCGGGAATTCTCGGCAGCCGAGATCCGCTGTCGAATCCACTTCCGCTAACGGTATGGACGCTGGTCTGGGTCGGACTGACATTGCTTCAGGGCGTATTCGGCAATGTTTGGTCGTGGACAAACCCGTGGTACGGGCCGTGGCGCATTTTCTCCAGCGTCTTCCCGGCATTCCGCGATCGCACAATGCCACAAGGACTGGCTTACTGGCCGGCGTTGATTTTGTTTGCAAGCTTCGCCTGGTTCGAGCTGATCTATCCGGCGCCCGAAGATCCGGCGCGGCTTGCGTTCGCTCTCATGGCCTACTGGCTCTCGACCTTCGTCTGCATGATCATCTTCGGCTACGAAGGCTGGAGCCGGCGCGGCGAGTTTCTGTCCGCGTTCTTCCGCATGGTGTCACGCTTCGCCATCGTCGAAACGACGCCGGACCACCCAAGCGGGGGGCGCGCCCTCTCACTCTGCTGGCCTGGAGCGAAATTGTGGAGCGCGCAAGCCTTACCGGCGAGCGGTATGCTCTTTCTGTTGCTGACGTTGAGCTCGGTGTCCTTCGACGGTCTGTCGAAGACCTTCTCTTGGCTGGGCGCGAATGGTGTCAATCCGCTCGAATTTCCGGGGCGCTCGGCATTAGTCGGAATCAACAGCGCCGGTCTTGTGCTGATGTTTATCGCACTTGTCGCCGTGTTCTTCGCCGCAGTGTTTGTCGGTGAGCGGTTGGCCGGGAGCATCTCTTTCGGAAAAGCGGTCGGGCTCCTTGTCTGGTCGATCGTCCCGATCGCGCTCGCCTATCATTTTTCCCACTATCTGACGGCCCTCCTGGTGAACGGCCAGAATGCGCTCGTCGCTATTTCGGATCCGTTTGATCGGGGATGGAACCTATTCGGCACGGCGCACATGAATGTCGGGGCGGGAGTGATCATGGGCTCCGATGCAGCGTGGATCATCTGGAACTTTCAGGCGGCGGCGATCATCGGCGGCCATACACTTGCCGTTCTGGTCGCGCATGGGCTGGCGTTCCGTTTGCATCCGGCGCGCAGCCGCGCGGCGCTCAGCCAATTTCCGCTGACCGTTTTTATGGTCGGATATACGGTTTTCGGGCTGTGGCTGCTGTCCACGCCGACGGCCGTCTGACGGCCGCAAGCCACGTATCGGAGGCGTTGGTCGACCGATCTCACGGCGGTGTATCGCGACCTCAAGGACATGCGTCGAACAAAGCCGGTGGTTGGTGAATTGGCAACGCCGGCAGTGCAACTGACTGCTTCACAGTTCTTCGGCCTGATATCTAAGCCGACGGGACGCCCTCGGTGGCCAGACGCCGGAAGATCTGGTCGACTTGTTGCGGCGGCAATTTGGCGCCGCCGTCGAGCCACCAGATCAGCACCGACAGAAAGGCACCCACGACGAACTGGACGATCAGTTCGTTCGGCACGACATAGGGGAGCTTCCTGTCCTTGTTTGCGGCAAGCTCCGCGCGCACGAGATCGCATAGAATCTCGCGGATGCTGCCGAGCACAATAGTCCCACCGCGGCCCCCGGCCAGAGCTCGGTAGAGATCTATATGTTCACGCGCGTGCTCGAACATACCGAGCACGAACCCCAAGCTGCGATCTTTCAGCTCGCCTGGCGCTGCAAGCGCATGCCGCTGGCGTTCGACCAGCATGGCGCGCAGATGATCGTCCAGGCCGCTGCGCTTGAGGTCGTCCTTGCTGGTGAAGTGCGCGTAAAAGGTCGATCGGCCGATGTTTGCCTCATTGCAGATGTCCTCGACGGTAATTGCTTCATATCCCTTTCTCAGGATCAAAGTGATCAGCGCATGGTGAAGAGTCGACCGGGTCCGGGCGACACGGCGGTCTATCGTCTTTTCCGTTCCCATGAGCTTTTTCCGTTCAGATGGCAGAGGACCGTGCGGTACCGGACATTCTGCCGCGAATGGTCGTTGACGCGTTCCCGGATACCATGTCAGTTTCCGAACATGATGTCCATCAACCGGCGAGAGTGGCCAAGGAGTCTCTGATGAGAAAACATGGGCATAACAACAGCGGAGCCGGCGCGCCCGGCCGCGTCATACATTGGGCAGCACGCTACGATCTGATGACTTGGCTGTTCACCTTAGGCCGCGAACGCGCCTTTCGCGAAAAGATCCTCCGGTTGACGCAGCTCGAACCTGGAGAGTCCGTCCTCGATATAGGGTGCGGGACGGGAACGCTCGCTATACTTGCCAAGCAGCAGGTCGGGCCGACGGGCACCGTGCACGGGATCGATGCGTCACCGGAAATGATCACCAGGGCGGGTGCGAAGGCTCGAAGAGTCGGTCTGAAGGTCACCTTTGAAAAGGCCGCCGCCCAGGCATTACCGTTCCGGGATGCCGAATTCGATGTCGTAACGACGACGCTGATGCTCCATCATCTTTCTGCCGATGGACGTAATCAGATGGCTCATGAGATACACAGAGTCCTGAAGCCATCCGGTCGCGTACTCGCCGTCGACTTCGTGCAAGCGCCACAGGATGGAGGCTTCATCGATCGCTTCCACCATCACGGCGTCAGCACAGTCGACGACATCATAACGGAATTCCGGGACTCGGGTCTCAACATCGTCGCTAGCGGCGCGGTTGGCACGAAGAACCTGCAGTTCGTGCTAGCCACGGCGGCCGCCGACGTCGCCCGTATTCGCGATAGGTTTGTCGCTCTCGGCACGGAAGAACCCTCAGGCCCGGCACGGCCTGCAGCCATGAGCCACCTGCACACCATAGGCCTAGTGCTAGGCATCGTCGCGCTGATCGCCATGCACGCAGGCGCGCCCTGGTGGCTATCGTGGCGCGGTCTAAGCGACGCCTCAAATCCGATCTCTTACACAGTGATTGCACTCGTGGCCCTTTTCGTAATCTTCAAGATCGGATTGCTCGGTGGCCTGCATCGGTGGAGCGCAAGAGGCCGCCGCCAGCGTTGAGGCCGCTTGCTATTACGACATCGCGTCTCGCTACGGCTTGTTGGACACGCAGGAGTTCACCTTTTTCACACCCGGACGAGAATCGCGCGTCCGCTCCGGTCTCCCCGCCGTGCGAGGGTGGTGGTAGGCCAATCTAATCCCGTCGCAGCGAGATCAGACGCCGGCAGACGGCGCTTAACGTTATTCTCGGAAGACCAACTGCCATTCGTTGTCGGATCACCGGCGGTGATCACTCTCAGCCAGATGGCAGGCGGCGACGCCGCCATGAGGAACGGGACGCAGTTGGGGCTCGTCCAACCGGCAGATATTCATCGCCACCGGACAGCGCGTGTTGAACCGGCAGCCCGGCGGTGGATTGCTCGGGCTCGGCGGGTCGCCTGCGAGGATGATGCGGCGGCGGTCGGCCTCAATGCGCGGGTCAGGCGAAGGAACTGCGGACAGCAGCCCTGGCTGTACGGATGGGCGGGTTCGCGAAACAGCGGCCGTGCCACGCCAGCTTCGGCGATGCGGCCGAGATACATCACAGTCACGTCCGAACAGACTTCGCGCACGATTGCGAGGTCATGCGCGACAATCACGATGGTAAGGCCGAGCTGTCTTTGGCGATGAACACCATCTGGACATTGCCGAGCTGTTCCTCAATTCTCGCCTTGCCGGGGTCGTCGGCGAACTTCCAAATCGACAGCAGCGCATCAGACAGCATCTTGCTACCGAGACTTTCGGCCACAAAAATGGTGGCCCGATGATTAGCTTTGCGGCTTATTTCGCAGCGCTGCTCTGTGACCATTTTGCCATCAAGGCCCTCGCAAATCTGAGCGCGCAGCCATTTGCGAATCTCGTCGCCCGCCGAACCGCTGTAGATTACGGCATCGGAAAAGCAGGTCGGACACCTCGAAAAACCTGGCAATCGAGACCGCATTTTGATTCACTTCGCCTGGTGATTTGCACGCAGGCGTTGGATGCGAGGCCAGGCTGGATTCTGGGACATTGACGAGCGTTATGTCCGGCTGAGCGCGGCCGGCGATCCACTGGAGAAGCTGAACGCGGTGGTGCCTTGGGAGGTTTTCCGGAAACCGCTGGCCAAGGCGCTGAAGCGCTCCGATGGCGCCAAAGGCGGCCGGCCGCCCTTTGATGTGGTGATGATGTTCAAGGTCCTGGTTCTGCAGGCGCTCTACAGTCTCTCGGACGATCAGACCGAGTTTCAGATCCAAGACCGGCTTTCCTTCATGCGTTTCCTCGGGTTGGGGCTCGGCGACAAGGTGCCCGACGCCAAGACGATCTGGTTGTTTAGGGAGCACCTCACGCAGGCCCGGGCGGTGGACAACCTGTTCGCCCGTTTTGACAAGCACCTCACCAAGACCGGTTATCTGGCGATGGGTGGCCAGATCGTGGATGCCACGATCGTGGCGGCGCCGAAGCAACGCAATTCCGATGCTGAAAAGGCTGACATCAAGGCAGGAAAGGTGCCGGACGAGTGGCAGAAGAAACCAGCCAAGCTGCGCCAGAAGGACCGGGACGCGCGCTGGACCGTGAAGTTCTCGAAGGCCAAGGCCGATGAGGAGGGAAAGACGAAGCAGCGCGATATCGCCGTTCCCGCCTTCGGCTACAAAACCATGCCTCGATCGATCGCCGCCACGGCTTCATCCGCGGCTGGAACGTCACCGGCGCCTCGGCTTGGGACGGGGCGCAGCTTCGCAACGTGCTGGACAAGAACAACACCGGCTCGACGGTATGGGCCGACACCGCCTATCGCTCGAAGAAGAATGAGGCGTGGCTGGACAAGAACGGCTACGTCTCCGACATTCATCACAAGAAGCCGAAAGGCCGGCCGATGAGCGAGGCGATGGCACGGGCCAATGGCCGGCGCTCAAAGATCCGCGCTTTCGTCGAGCACGTCTTCGCGCAGCAGAAATCCCGCATGGGCCTGTTTGTCCGCACGATCGGCATCGCTCGCGCCTGCACCAAGATCGGCATGGCCAACCTCGCCTACAATCTCACCCGCTTCGTCTGGCACCAAGGGCGAACTGCGTTCGCCTGACGGCGAGAGCGGCGGAAAACGCCGCCGCGATGCCGAAATCGGCAACCAGCATCAGCCCCAACGACCGAAATCCAGCCCCCGCCGCGCGTCAGGCTGTTCGCAACCTCATTGTCGCACCACCCACTCTGGAACTGCCGGTAGTTCGAGGTGTCCACCTTGGTATCGGTCTAAGGGTTTTTTCTGTTAACGTCGGTCGTTGGGCGGAGGCAAGGCCCCGATTTTCGGCGGAGATTTCAAAGATAAAGCGTCCGCGCGTGACGATCATCGGCGACCACGACATCATGAAGGAGAAGCGGCAGCCCGCCTACGGGGGGCGGGTCGGCGCGCAGACCTGCCCTGAGCTGAGGGCGCGGGCAGGTCTGCACTGGCAGGGGTCAGGCGCTATGCAGCGACCTGAACGCGGCCCTGAGCTCGTTGGTGAAAACCTGCGGCTGTTCCCATGCCGCGAAGTGACCGCCTTTCGGGAGCCGGTTGTAGTGGATCAGCTTGGGATACGTCTTCTCCGTCCAGCTCCGCGGCGCTGTGTAGATCTCGTCCGGGAATGCACTCACGGCGGTGGGGAGCGGCACGCCTTTCGGCGCGAAGAAAGCTAGTTTGCTTTCCCAGTAGAGGCGCGCCGACGAGACCGCAGTGTTGGTCAGCCAGTAGAGCGCGATGTTGTCGACGACGTCTTCCTTGGACAGACCCTCGGAGTTTCCGTCAAAGACGCGGGCGATCAGGTCGTAGCTGCGTGCATCGTGGTCGAGCATCCATGCTGCGAGGCCGATAGGTGAATCGGCCAGCGCGTACAGCGTCTGCGGCCGATTCGCCATCTCCTGGGCGTAGGCCAGCCCATGCTTCCAAAAGAAGTCGAGTTGATCCCAGGCATAGCGTTCGTCGGCCGACAGACCGGAGGGCGCAGGGCCGCCCGCCGCGAGCGCACTCGAGACGTCGTCCGGCAACGTGGCCGGCATGTTCGTGTGGATTGCGATCAGGCCCGGCGGCGTCTGCAGCGCCATCTGCTCGGTGACGGTATTCCCCCAATCCCCCCCTGCGCCACATACCGCGTGTAACCCAGGCGCGTCATCAGTTCGCTCCAGGCCCGCGCGATCCGGATCGGATCCCAGCCGGCCGCCGTCGGCTTCCCTGAGAAGCCGTGGCCCGGCAGCGACGGGATGACCACGTCGAAGGCGTCGGTGGCGCTGCCCCCGTGGGCCGTCGGATCGGTCAGGGGGCCGATGATCTTCAACTGCTCGATGATCGACCCGGGCCACCCATGGGTAACGATGATCGGCAGCGCGTTCGCATGCTTCGAGCGAATGTGGATGAAGTGGATATCAAGCCCGTCGATCTCGGTAACGAACTGCGGCAAGCCGTTCAGATAGGCCTCGCATTTGCGCCAATCGTATTCGGTCTCCCAATAATGCGCGAGCGCCTGCATCGTCGCGAGCCGAACGCCTTGGGTGGTGTCGTTCACCGTCTCGCGCTCGGGCCAACGCGTGGCTTTGAGACGCTGCTTGAGGTCGACGAGATCCGCGTCCGCAACGTGGATACGGAACGGGCGGATGGCGGCAGATCCGCCACTCGTCGAAATCGCCCCGGCGACACCCGCCGAGGTAATCATTGCAATAGCCCCTGCGGCGGATGCCGCAAGAACTTCCCGGCGGGTGGACATTGAAGATAATGGTGACATCTGTACCTCCTCATAATTTGGTCAAAGATGCTCGCGTCGAGACAGCATCAACCCATGAGGCCAGTAAGTGTCGGTCGGCTCTATTGGACGTTGGTATCGCCGATACCTTGGTACTCTCCCATTCCCTACCGGTCTTTGCAGCACCGAGACAGGCCCATCACGCCCGACACTGTAGACAATATCGCATGCTGTCCGAGTGGGGGGAAAAGCGGTAGCGCTCTCCCGCTACCATCACTGCAGCGTTAGGCGCTGTTCCTGGTTTACGATTTGGCAGGTTGAGAAGCTCCGCCAGCGCACCGCGGACTTTCAGTTCAACCTGTCCCCTACCCTCCGTCGGAATGATCTCGATCCCTGTGACCAGTGAGCGGATGATCCTCGCCGCTTCGTGCCGCTCACACTCATCGGATTGCAACGCGTCCTGGAGCTCGGATACTTGCCGACGGTAAATCGTCACCGCTGCCGGATGAAACTCCACAATGCTTTCCGCGGCCGCCATCGCCTGAAGCTCTCGGGCTAGATTCTCCTTTTCGCGCTCTAGGTCCAGTAGCTTCGATTTCATGCTGGTCGTCGCGACACCTTCAGCGATGGCATCGACGATGTTAGCGATCTGCCTGTCGATGCCGGCATGCCGCCTTTCGACTTCCCTTTGCCGCTCGCGGTTCATGGCGTTCAGTCGCTTATGCTCAGCATGATATTCAGCAAGGAAGCCCGCAATGGCATCTGGCGCCAGCAAGCGCCGCTGGATGCCTTCCAGCACACGCTTCTCAAGCTCGCCAACACGGATCGTTCTGTTATTGGTACAAGTGCCTTTCTCACGGTGCGCGGCACAAGCAAGCTGGTCCCTGTTCTTCACCGTATAGGAAGCGCCACAGCAGCCGCACCGCACGAGCCCCGAGAACATGTGCTTCGGCCGTCGGCGGTGATGGAGTTTCATGCCTCCATAAAGCTTCTTGCGGGCTTGCACTGCATCCCACAGCTCATCGTCGATGATACGCAGATGCGGCACTTCAACGACCTGCCAGGTTTCCGGCAGATTCGGCCGCGAGATGCGCTTCCCAGTCTCGGGATCCTTGCGCATTTGGAGACGATTGAAGACGAGCAGCCCGATATAGGCTTCGTTGTAGAGAAAGCCGCTTTTCCGCTTGAGATTGCCATTGATGGTCGAGGCGCCCCACGCACCCCCAAAGGGTGATGGGATACCTTCCCTGTTGAGGCCTGCAGCTATCGTACGCGCCGATTGACCAGCCGCGAATTCCCGAAAAATCCGACGCACGACCTCGGCTTGATACTCATCGATCTCGCGCAGACCGCGGATCGGTTCGCCGCGTTCATCGAGCTTTTTGACCACGCGATAGCCGTAGGAGAGGCCGCCGGCGTTGTAGCCGTTCAATATGCGGCCGCTTTGGCCCCGCCTGATCTTGGCGGCAAGATCGCGCAGGAACAACGCGTTCATCGTTCCTTTCAGGCCCACGTGCAGTTCGTCTACGGCGCCCTCGGAGAGAGTGACGATCCTGACACCTGCAAAGCGCAGCCGCTTGAAGAGGCCGGCCACGTCTTCCTGGTCGCGTGACAGGCGATCGAGTGCCTCGGCTAGAACGATCTCGAATTGCCCGCTTTGAGCATCGGCTAGAAGCCGCTTGATGTCTGGTCGAAGGATGATGCTTGCACCGGATACGGCGGCGTCGGCGTAGGTCCCAACGACAGTCCACTTCTCCCTGGCCGCGTGCTCTCGGCAAAGCCTCAGCTGATCCTCGATAGAGGCTTCGCGCTGGTTGTCGGATGAGTAACGAGCATACAGCGCGACACGGGTCATGAACCGCTCCTCTTCCTCTCTTTGCTATTGTCCGCCGCCATCCTCACCCTCCCCTTCTGACGGTGTCTTCTCAAGAGGACGAACATTGTTGTCGTTGGCCGCCTGCAATTCCTCGAAATGCTCCCGAGCAACCTGCCGACCCAACAAACGGGCGATCGACAGGACGGCTCGTTCAGCCATGTCTCGTGCCGACATGTCAGCCCTGTAATCGTGGCTTGCGCTGTCGTTCCCAGGTTTGGCCTCGTCCACCATGGCATGCCCGCTCTTCTGTGTAGATCAAGGGCATTGAGCGGCGTGATGATCGGCAAGACAAGTTCAGTTGCCGCGCGGCCGTAGTGTGGCGTGCAAATACTTGCGCGCTGCGATTTGGAATTCCGAAGCCGGGCCAAATTAACAAAAGCTCCGTCCTCTTGCAATATCGCACGCGATATCCAATATGCCTGCATGAGACTGCTTCTCGATACGGCGACCATGGTGGCTGCGATCCGAAGTGACGCTGGTGCCTCGCGCCAACTGTTGGTGGCGGCTTTGGAGCGCCGGCTGACGCTCATCGCTTCGGTGACGTTGATGATCGAGTACGAGGCGGTCATGACGAGGCCCGAGCACCTTGAGGCTTCTGGCCTGTCGGCTGAGGATGTGAACGCGTTGCTAGATGCCGTGGCGGCCGTCGCCGAGCCGGTTCGCCTTCTCTTCCTCTGGGACCCGCCGTTCGCGACCCGAACGACGACATGGTGCTGGAAGCTGCGGTAAACGGACGGGCGGATGCTATAGTGACGTTCAACCTGCGCGACTTCGGCAAGGTGGCCGAGCGCTTCAGTATAATGGTCCTGTCGCCGGGTGAGGCGCTGAGACGATTGGAGAGAAAGACATGAGGAGAAGCAATTTCGCACTGCGGCTTCAGCTCTCGCTTCTCGATGAGGCGCGCAAGGTGGCGGAGAGCGAGGGCGTGCCGCTCAACCAGTTCATTAATGTGGCAGTCGCTGAGAAGCTTTCGGCGCTGCGCACGGAAAGCTACTTTCAGGAACGCGCTGCCCGTGCCGACATCCCTAAGGCGCTGGACATCCTGAAGCGGGCCGGCAAAGGGAAGGCACCGATCAGGGGCGACGAACTGCCGGAGTAAAGCACCCCGAGGGGTGGAGCCGTCTCGCTCGTGCCGGAGGCTTGCCTGCGTCCAAAGCGGCCGCCGAGCCGAAAACTGCCGGTCAAGGCTGGCGCGGCACACGCCACCGCGAAGCGGCTGCGGCCTTGACGGGCTGGCTTCGGTCCGGCTTCCTCTCGACAAGCAGGCAGTTCCCTCGCCGGACATGATCTCCCCTATCGGGAACTGCCTGGACGAGCCTTCCGGGACGCTGCTTCCGCTTCGGAATCGGGCGAATCTGAGAACCGGGGACGAGCCTACGGTGCCCAGCGTGCAGTCAGTCTCCCGACAAATTGCCTGGCTGCAGTGTCCACAATGCGCTGCGCCAATGAAGCTTCGCACGGCCAAGCAGGGGAGATTTGCCGGCCGGCAGTTCTGGGGATGCAGCAGGTTTCCGTCCTGCAGCGAGATTTTGAATATCAAGCCTGCCTTTGCGACATGGATGCGGCCCGCTACGGCGCCGGGATTTAGCTCGACCCCAGCTAGCCCACAAGCTTCTGGCCTCGCGCCCGAAGAATTGGAGCGGTTACGGGAAAAGACCCGGCGAGCAACTGAGGAGTCAGCCGCCTACATAGCCGCCGAGCTCGCGAAAGCGAAGCTGAGGCGTGACCGGTTCGGCAGCTCAAAGCCCGTCGGCAAGTCCCGGTCATACAGAAGGCGCTATCGATGAGGCACTCGGCAGGGCAAAGTATCGGTCACAGCTCATCTTTCCAAATCACGCGTCGCTCCCACCTGATTTCGACAAGGCGACGGAAACGGATGGTCTCCAATTCCTTACCGACAGGGTGGAACAGTTCCGCCCGCATCGATTCCTTGCGGCCGCATTTTTCGCATCGGACTTTGGCGGGCACCTGATCAATGGTGACGTTGCCGATCACTTCCCGCAGTTCCAGCGGCCTGTAGAAGCGCTTGACGTTGCAGTGGCCGCAGCTGATGCGAGCCACTTGTCCCGCATTGTGGGCATGCATCAGCGTCCATGGGGCGCCTCTCGGCCACTTTTCTGGTTGTTCCGGCATGAGAACAGAAAGGAACCGTTTCCTTGATCGTCAAGACCGGCTATGGAATCTTTCAACCAAATCTGAGCAAAGAAACTGGCCAATGAGCGACGAGCTGATCCGCCTTCCCGGTGCAATGGAGCCTGTCACGCGCCCCGGCATTCAGCACCATAGGTGCGAGCATCCCGGCTGCGGCAAGAATGCAGGATGGGGTTTCGCCAAACCTAGGAAACCATCGCATTGGTTCTGCTTTGAACACGGTGCTGATCGCGAAGCATTTCTCTAAGGAGCGGATGATCAGAGCGCCGAAACGACCCGACCGCCCTAGCGCAAGGAAGGCGCGTCAACACTCTACGCCACGATTGCTGGCCGCCCGTCGTCACGGCGCATATGCGACGTTCCGTTGGCCGCCGATCGCGTTCCTATCCACGACAATCGCGTGGTGGTACATTCGGTTGATTTGGCGAATGTTTTTTGTCGTCAACTCACCGGGAAACCGGGGAGGTGGTCATGAGGATTATTACCATTCTAGCATGCGTCGCCCTCCTTGCAGGTTGCACAACGGCGGGCCCCCCAGGGCCCCAAGGGCCGGTCGGTCCACAAGGTCTTCCCGGCAAGCAGGGACCTAAAGGTGCAATGGGGGCTGAGGGTCCGGCGGGGAAGGACGCCGTCGGCGGTTGGGAAATCACCCAGTATGCAAGCGCGAGTGATACAAGCCCAGACAAATCCGCACAGGCTTGGTGTCCCAAGCCAAAAGTCGTCATAGGTGGCGGTGCCAGCGCATCAAATTCAAATGCTCTAATTTCTAGGAGCTTGCCGGTTACTTCCCCAGCTCCAGGGTGGGTAGCACAAGCGCATGTAGCCGCTACGTCCCCAACAGCTTGGACGCTGACAGCATACGCCATTTGCGCGCTTGTCAAATAGTCGGCGCTGGCCGGGCCGGTGAACTTTGCGTTGTCGCGCCTTCGAGACACAAACGGCGTTCTAGTCTTCATCCCAAAAATCCTGCAGCGAGGCGTGTCGTAAGTCTTCCTCGCCCCTGAGGTGCTTCACGCGGGCTTTGATCCCCGGCTTGACCCATTGCGTCGCTGGCCGCTTCATGCCCTTGGGCGGTGGTGACCTGCCACGGGTAATTTCCTTCATCTGAGATTAGAGTCCGGCCTCGATTGAAGGACGGACTGATGAAGAGAAAGCGGTTTACGGAAGAGCAGATCATCGCGGTTCTGCGTGAGCACGAAGCGGGGGCAAAGGCGGGCGACCTGGCGCGCAAGCATGGGATCTCCGAGGCGACGCTGTATAACTGGAAGGCGAAGTATGGCGGGATGGACGTCTCCGATGCCAAACGGCTGAAAGCCTTGGAAGACGATAACGCGAAGCTGAAGAAGCTGCTCGCCGACCAGATGCTGGAAGCGTCGGCCCTGCGCGAGCTTCTTTCAAAAAAATGGTAGGGCCCGCCGCCAAGCGCGAAGCCGTCGCGCATCTGCAGGCCGCCATGGGCGTGTCGGAGCGTCGGGCCTGTTCCTTCGTCGGTGCTGATCGCAAGATGGTCCGCTATCGGTCCCGGCGTCCGCCGGAGACGGAGCTGCGCACAAGGTTACGCGACCTCGCCAACGAGCGCCGCCGCTTCGGCTATCGACGCCTGTTCATTCTGCTCAGGCGCGAAGGCGAGGCATCGGGTATCAACCGCATCTACCGGCTATACCGCGAAGAAGGACTGGCCGTGCGCAAGCGACGCTCCAGGCGCCGAGCGGTAGGAACGCGGGCACCGATCCTGGTTCAGGCGAAGCCGAACGCGCGCTGGTCGCTGGATTTCGTCCATGACCAGTTCGGCTGCGGCCGGCGCTTCCGCGTCCTCAACATCGTCGACGACGTGACGCGCGAATGTTTGGCTGCGATCCCGGACACCTCGATCTCCGGCCGCCGGCTGGCGCGTGAACTGACGGAACTGATCGCCCGGCGCGGCAAGCCGGGCATGATCGTCTCTGACCACGTGACCGAGTTCACCTCGAACGCGATCCTCGCCTGGTCGAAGGATCATCAGGTGGAATGGCACTTCATCGCGCCGGGCAAGCCGATGCAGAACGGGCTTCTGCGAAAGCTTCAACGGGCGGATGCGCGACGAGTTGCTGAACGAAACCCTGTTCCTCGGCCTCGACCATGCCCGAACAACCATCGCCGAATGGGCAGACGACTACAACCGATCGCGCCCACATTCGGCGCTCGGATACATCACGCCTGCGGCCTATGCCGCCAATCTCACCGCAACGGACGATCGGCTGCGCAACCCCGACCAGCTCCGCCGATCACCCGTTGCTCAACCCGCGCCATACGGCGTAAAACCCGCCGAGGCTCTAACTGCAGCCGGATGAAAATTCAGTGGCAGGTCACCTGAACCAATGGGGATATCTGACTCGTTACACCGAGGACGGCAGCATGCCGATCGACAACAATCTTCTCGAGCGTGACATCAGAATCTTTGCCACTGGCCGGAAAAGTTGGCTGTTCAGCGATACCGTCGACGGAGCCAGGGCCAGCGCCGTCATCTACAGCCTGATGTTGACCTGCCGCGCCTGTGGCGTCGAGCCGTTAGCCTGGCTGCGCCACGTCCTCACTGAACTACCTCAGCGCCCCGAGAACGCAGCCATCGAGGATCTGCTGCCCTTCAACTTCGCCAAAGCAGCAGCAGCCTGATCAGACCAGATACCGTTCCCGATTCGAAGGCCATCCCTCGAAAGCGCCCGCGTCAACGTGCAGGGAAAATAGCGCTTACCGATTCTCAGTCACCGAAGGAGATCACGCATGCGAGCCTATGACAGTGCCATGTCCGCCTCTTGGGCAATGCTGCCTGAGAGCATTGAGCAGTTGCTCGAAATCGCTTCTCGCGAAAATGATCCGACCCCTGAGGCGCTCGAGGCGTACCGTGCTGCGCGCGCCGACAACGGCGAGCGGCTGTCAATTCGTGGCAACGTCGGGATCCTCGACATCAGAGGTCCGCTCTTCAAGGGCGCAGAGCGGCTTGGATAGGCTCTTGAGGTGAAAATGGCGAAATGGTTCGAGCCGACCGGCGACAGCTATTTCTCGCATATCAACCGCCAGAGCATCGAGGCCGTCATTCGGGAGGCGAAGGGTGATCAGGCCGCGCTTGCCGTCAAGGCGGCGGGCAAGAAGTTCGACGACCATTTGCATCGAGTTGGCTCATCTGGGGATCACGACCTGCACGGCCCCCACTCCGGTAACAACAGGCTGCAAAATTGGAACAGTCGTTTGGCCCTCTCCATAGCCCTTCAGATGCGTCTTTGATCATTGCCTGAGGAACGCGCCCGTGTAGGTCTGGCCACGACCGCTGCGGGTTCTTCGACGACCCGCTGTCTTATGACTTACCTTGCGTAGACACAGCTTGTGAAAACGCGCGATAAGGTCGGCCTGCGCTAGATTCAAAGATGGCCGGGGCACTTAAGCCCCCCAAGATGCCGCGGCCTATTTCAAGTGCTGCGAGGCGAGTATGATCGACGCGTTGGTGCCAGGCTTCTGAATGATAATCACGACGATGGTAGTCATTCTCGACGATACAAGAGTTGCTGCCACTTATTCGGACAGGAGCTACCGGTTCGATTGAACCGGTAGCGGTGAACGGAAGGGGCACAAACACCCTTCGGCCGCGATTTCGCCAATAGCAATACCGCAGAAACGTGCCACCTTGGCGGAGGATCTGCGCCCTCCGAAGGCAGAAGTTACAGGTTCAAATCCTGTCGGGTGCAGCATTGCCGCAGTTCGCTTGCCGACAACTATTCCTGCTGGAATTGACAGGGCCAATCTTCAGGCCTCGTCAAGCCAGAAGGCAACTCGGTCCGGGCGTCTCCGCAAGCCATGGTGAGCTGCCACTGGGACAGACCCACCGAATTGGAAAGGTCGACGCCCTCGATACGGGTCAGAAAGAAAAAGGCGCGGTCAAAGTCTATCGGCGCGGTGAACGTCGCTCCCCGGAAGTCCGCCCGTGCGAGATTGGCAAACGAGAAGCGGCTGCCGCTGATATCGGCGTCATGGAACTGCGCACGCCCCAATTCTGCCTTTGTGAAATCAACATTGGTCAGATTGGCGTCCTGGAAATTCGAGCGCTGTATTTCCGCGCTCGCAAACACAGCGCCCTGCGCGTCCATACGGCTGAAGTCGGTCCTGTAGGCCTCGATTCTGTCGAACCGGGCGCCTTTGGCGGTCGAGTCGGCCAGGGAAGCACGCACAAGCGTTGCCTTCTCAAGATTTGCGGCAACGAGATTGCTGTTCCTGAGGTCGGTCGAAGTGAAATCAACACCGAACAGGTTCGCTCCGCTCAGGTCCTGTCCTTCTAGGATGAGAAGCTTCTTGTCACACTCGTGCCAATTGACGCCAGGCGTCGCGGCTGCGTTGCAATTTTGAGCGGCAGTGGCGTTCTGCCAAGCAAACACAGTGCAAACCGCTAGAACCAAGCCGGATGCGCCGTAAGCTCTGGTTCGTCTCAAAGTCATTGTTGCTGGACCTCTGCCACTCGCCGACACTCAACCTTACCACATCTGCTGACACACGAGCCACGGTGACCACCGCCGTCACAGTTAGCGCATTTCTCATATTCAAGCTTTGATGTTGATCAACCGATCAACCCGCGCGTGGGGCGCGATTTGCGAGCGCCTCCCCATATCATCGCCGGTCCAGCAGAGATTCATTTGTCACCGGCCAGGCGCTTCATTCCGCAGGTATGCTTGACTAAGCCGAGGAGAGCGGTCGTTCAGGATGGCGCGGTCGCGTGCCAAGATTGGCCTCCGCTCTGGACGTTTGTCTCGCTAATGAGGAGCCTGCTCGGGTGCTGATCGCCACCGCCGGCGTCCGCTGCCGACAAGCGTGAATCCACTTGGTTCCGCACCGATCGGTACTTGCCGACGGCGAGGTTGACCCGGCACGGGGTGCTCGTCGCGTATCCTGATTCCGCTGTCGCATGAACCCCACGACTTCGCTTAGCGAGGCCGAAGTTGATCTCTGCCATCTACCAGGTCGAAACATCAACCCCGCATATTTGTGTCGTAAGCTGACGTGCCGCGAATACCCCGTTTTCGGTAGGCGGGCTTTATGGCGGGCGCCCAACCTATTCTTGTATTTTTATTGATGTAAACAATGACTTATGGCGGTGAGGGAGGATTCGAACTCCGCGCTTGGAAGAGCGTCCTTCTCGTCTTCACCGTGCAGGCCGGTTACTCTGGGCGGCAGAGTGCCCTTCCGCGCTTCGTTTCCGATATCAGCGCCGGCAACTGACCAAGGCATAGCGGGCTCGTAACGATAAGGACGGTTCTCGCTATTTGAGGACCGCAACGGGTTGGCGAGTCTAGTCTGAGCGATCAAGCCCGCGCTCTGGACGAGGTCCCATCCTCACAGAATGTTCGCCCACCGGGCCAAACGTGACGCAACGGAACGGATGGTTCACCCGTAAGGTCTTGGGGAGATTGCGAAAGGAGACCAGCATATGACCTGCGAACGAGACGTCGGCACGTTCGAAGAGCCCGTGACCGTTTTGCTGTCCTCCGGCAAAGTCAGTGTTTTGAGCACCCGCGAAGCCGCCGAAATGCTGCTTTACCGCTGGCCCATTGGAGAAACCGGGCGCCGCATCCAGGCTCGCATGGCGTGCATGAAGGTGCTCGGCGGCGGCAGCGCACCGGAGGTAGCGCGCGTGGCATTTCTCAACGCCGCCAAGGAAGCGAAAATCCTGACTGCTTGACATCTCGTCAACGCGTGCCCCACCACTGTCCATCGTGCATCACTCTTGCAGCGGCCGTTAGAATGGTGCAAATATCGTGCATCGATCGCTCGGAGACGCTGGATTCTTGCGCGAGAAGGATGGAGTCGCGGATCAACAGCCGACGTCGACCCGCGCGTTGCTGCCCTCTGTGGCGAATTCCACGTAGAGATCGTCCCCAAGGGCCGCTATCCGAGAGAAGGCCAGACGCGCGCCGTCGGCTCCATCCGCCGGCTGATCGACAATCATGGCGCTGAGCATGCACGGTTGGTCCTGTGTGTCCTGGCTGAGGGCCGCGGCGAACCACGCGCTCACCGAAGAAAGCAGCCTGACGGCCTGACTTGCTGCTGGCCGGTCCGGACCTAGTGGAGCAGGGCATGGCCGCCGTGCTCGAGGTTTTCGACGCGATCCCGCTCGGCGCATACATGGCGATCGTCAATGAGCTGCGCGGCCGCGTTCATCAGAGGCATGCGCTAGCTGGGATCCTTACCGGCGCCTCCGGGAGAGCTCGCTAACGCAAAGGAGACTATTCGGTCCCGGATGGCCAAGGCGGACGCCAGCGAGGCTGAAAAGGGCCGGCAGGGCTTCACCAAGCGCCAGCGCAGCCGCGAGGAACTGATCGCACTCGGCAAGAGGATGCTCGCGGTCAAGGCGTCAGTGCCTCATGGCGAGTTCGGACCATGGCTGCGCGATCAGCCTATCACGTACGATTTGGCTTTGCAGGCGATGCGGCTGGCCCGCGGCTGCTGACTAGAAGCGATCGGCCGAACCAAAGAAGAGGCGCTCCCTTGTTTAGTGCTTCCCTTGTGATCTTCCTCAGCGTCCGCTGTTTTGACAGGGAGCGCATTGGTCATTCGGCCCATCGCGCTTTTCTGCGGCCCGCCGTTTCGCCCGACATCAGGGAACGATATCGCCCCCCATGTATTAGAAACCCATGGACACTATGGAACCCCACGGCCACGGGATGGCGGCCGATCTTTTGACATCGGAAGTTGCCAATGCCAGGCAGCGCATCCACCGGACCGAGCTCGCGCTTCAACGCACTGAAGAAATGCTGGCCGAAAATCTTGCGCTGTGCAGCAGGATACGAACTGCGGTCGAGGCCGCAGACCGCTTGGTTAAGATCGATCCCCCCAGCTTTGAAGGACGTCGCGCGAGTTGAACTGGGCCGGCGGTTCATTCGTTGCGACCTTCAGGCCACCGGCACCACTCGCGCTCAAGCACGGCGGCAACCAGGTCGACAGACGGCGAGCGCGGCTCATCGTGCGCGGCCTGGTGCTCGCGAGGAACCTGTCATCGGGCATGCGCTCCACTGCCTCGAAATGCCATCGCGCGCGCGGCGCCAACAGAAGGAAGACGTGGGGCCTGAGGCCCACACCCCCATTCCGTTCCGCTTCGCGGACGGACATGCTCGCTCCCTCGCTCATGCGGCACTATCCGGTGTTGAGCCATATTGCTTTTGAGAGTGAAGGATGCGGCTGATCGCCGTCGCATAGCGGCTGATCTCGGCGTTGGGGTAAAGCCTCAGCGTTCGAGCTTCTTCCGCTCCTGTGCAACATGCGGCGACCAGTAGCGCTGTCCGGCTTGGTAGGTGCGAGCGTTCAGCGCGGTTGGTATGCTGCGAAGACGTAACCTTGCACCTCGACCAAGGCGATCGGTCCCTTGGGAATAGTGCCGTCGGTATGGAAGATCGCATCGGCACTGTCCTTCCAGCCCTGATTGAAGAGGCCCGATCCGCTGCCCTGCTGTAGGTAACGAACCCCTCCCCGTTGCGGGCTCCGACTTCTTCCATCCAAGCCGTGGCAGCACCCAGTGATTCCCAAATGCGATCGACAAAGTCCTCATCTCCGGTCCTGTCGGCGTAGGACGAAGCCAGATAGATGTACAGCGGAGTGGTGTCGACGCCATCATAGTAACGGCCGAACGGCAACTCGCGAAGCACGGCCATCTCGCCCTTGCGCGTTTCGTGCATGATCTTGCCTGGCTCCGCGTCTCCGAAGACGGAAGTCTCGGTCGATTGGTAGCGGGCGAGAAACGCCAGCACGCCACGGGCAAGCTCGGGATTGAGCCAGAGCATCTGCAAGGCGGAAATGACTCTGTCGCGACCAAAGGCGGTTGAGAACCATGGAATGCCGGCATACGGGTATGGTCCCGTCTCGAGGTCGGTTGTCAGGAGCGCGATGTCGGTACGTATGCGGGCCAGCCAGTCATTGAACACTTCCGGAACTGAAAACGGTGGCGCCTTGCCGGCGCTTTGAGCGAATCGCACATCGCGCTCGCGCAGCGGCGGCACGAAACCGGTCACTGGATGGAATCTCTTCGCCGTGACCGACCATCCAGATGGAGGATCCTGCGGTCACGGCTCGGCACGACAATGCGGAACTCGGCGTAACTGGAATGCACCTGATCCGGCTTCACGGAAAACGCAATGACCGACTGGCGCGCCACATTATCGAGCCCTTCGTACCGAAATGTGACGCTTGCCTCACCAATCAGCGCGTCAGGGGCACGACCGCGACGGCTACGCGTGGTGCCGCGCACCTCGAACATGTCTCGGAAATCGGCATCGAAGTCGAGACGGACCGGCAACGCAATCTCGCGCGCGAAGTAGTTGGTGAAGGTAATGCGCTCGAGCAACGGGGGGTCTTCGCGCGAGCCAGTTATCCGATCTCCCGCTCAGAAATTTCTACCAAATATTCCGACCTCCTGATGGAACCCATTCGTTGCGGGCGAGTTGCGGCTCATTGGGACGGACTTCCCGAACATGACGACCAGCAACAAAGCAGACCATCAGTCTGTCTCCGAAGCGTTTCGGAAACTGATCCGTTCCGAAGGCTATCGTCATAACGTACAAACGTTCTTAAATCTGGGGGTCGAACCAGAACTGCCGCCAACCCTACAGTCATTACTTGCGGCTATTGATCGGGCCAAACAGGCCCCGACGGAAGAAGGTCCCTAGCCGGCTGGCTGAGCGTCAAAGCGGGAAGAGTACAGAGGCTCGCTCCGTACTTTTTTCTGGTTCCCGCTCAGAAATTTCCACCAAACATTCTTCTTGATTTTTCCCGACAGTGGGTCATGAATGCCCCTTGGGTTCTCGCTGAGGTGGGAGGCCTTGTATGAACGTTTGGACGAACTGCCGACCCGACAAGGTGACTGCCAAACACCTTGTTCACGAGCTGATCTTACAAGCCCGTCGCGGCCAAATCATCTCCGTCAAAGAGACTATCGCAGCGGTGCGCCGAGACGGGCCACATCTGGCGGAAACTGACTGCGAGCTGGTGGAGTTTATTGTCAATGTTGCCCCAGCCTTTGGCCTGTTCGTCGGGTTCGACCTCCGCGAATAGCCTCATGGCAACCCATTGGTTCTCCCCTGCGGTGTACGTCAGGACAGACCGACCTGGGATTGTGGGAGAAAGGCGGCTCGAGGCGCGTCAATAGGATTCGAGGAGGAGCATGGGGTCTTCGCGAGCCGGTGTCCGACCCCCACCACAGAAATTCTACAAACATTCCTGACTGTCGCGGCCCAGCGCCGTACCAATTTGTACAATTCGTACATGGCCTTGATGCCGCTCAGGTAGGGAGTAGAGTCACCGTTCGGCGTGTCCCTGGGGAGGGCTGGATGAGCGTCGCGCGAAGGGTCGGTCCGTTTCTAGAACAAGCAATTACTGTACTCCTCAACAGGGCGGACCGTCGCGACACGGTCTCGATCAAAGCGGCACTACGCGAAGCTCGGGAGACTGCGCCTTATTTGGTGGCCTCCGACGAAGAACTAACCGAGGCAATCGTCGAGGCAGCAACTGCCATGGGCCTCTGCGTGGCTTTCGACGCCCAGGAGTAGCTGTCAGCCAACTTCGCTTGCCGTGACCTGGCAATGGCGACCGTGTGCTGCCATTCATTCTCGACATTCCGGCCTTGGCGTGACCGCCCTCACATTAACGCTCTCGCCGAGGACGAATAAGCATCGGATGCCGCAGATTTCCGAATGGTCCTTTGAGGCGATCGCCGCAATGGCTAGACCGACTACAAGCGAAATGACTAGGGCGACACCCACCGGAAGATGATGCATACCGGCTTCGTACCGACCGCTCGGATAAACGTCGATGAACGTTTGGAAACACCCGTCACGGACTCAGACCATCCCTAACAAATGGTTAGCCGTCCTCATCGCTGAGCCGGTTTATAGAGAGGAAACCCGCTAGCCGCCCTAAAGGCCCCTTCATGGTTCGCCACTGGTTCAACCCTCCGGTCCCCGTCAAGACCGAGCGTCCCGGGATCATCCGCAACGTCAACAACGCCGAGGCAGCCGGCGAGGAGCTGATGAAGTGGACCAAGCGTGGCCCTTGGCGGGACCTCGCGGTGCGCGTTTGCATGGCCGTGATTTTCGACGAGATGGAAGCTGAGGAGGCCCGTAAGGCATTCCTGGCTGCTGCAAAAGAGGAGGGGACATTACTCCCCCCAATGACAAGTAGCTAACTTGAGTTGCGGTAAAGGTTCTCTGACCAACACCGCCTTCGCGAAAGGAGCCCGCCGCCCGTGAGAAAGGCGACGGACCCCCACAGCGGCTGCACATCCAAGAAGGACCGCTGCGAGTTCTAAACCCGCGAGGGCCTACATCGTTCCCTTAGCTGCGGCTAAAGCGGGGTTGGTCGGCGGGCTCTTGCCGCTCTAAGTTCCCCCTTATGGGTCCTCTCTGGTTCTCTCCACCGGTCTACGTGAAGACGAAACGTCCGGGCATTCGCAATGGGGTCAGCCACGTCGAGGGAGCCGCCGAGGAACTCATGGGGTGGGAGACAAACGGCCCGAAGTGGACCAAGGCGGTCCAATCCTGCGTCGATGCGTTCGAGGGCAAAGCCTCCCCCCAAGAGGTCCGTGAAGCCTTTGAGGCGGCTGCCAAGGAGGCCAACGTGTATCTCTCCCCTGAGTAGGAGGTATCATGGCAACCCATTGGTTCGTCCCTCCGGTGTTCGTGAAGACTGAAAGCGGTGTCAGGCATGGCTGCAACAATGCGAAGGAAGCCCTTGAGCAGCTCAAAATGTGGACCCGGCGAGGGCCTCGCTGGCATAAGGCGGTGACCCTCTGCCTCCAAGCTCGAGGCTTTTCCCTTCACCCGCTACGGACCGCGGCCGAGGCGGCGAGAAAAGAGCGGCTTCGGCAACTCAACGAGACAATGCGCTCAGACAACGGGCCGGACGGCTGGATGTCACGATGAAAGGAGAGCCCTCCACCGTGAGGCAGTGGCGAAAACCTTGCATTTCATCACGTTTGCACCTCCCTCGACTTGAGCCATCACAAATGCTCTGATCCTCCTTCCTTGTGAGGGGGCAACCATGTTTCGACTCGTCGCCGCTGCGGCGATTGCCGGCATTCTGATGCCGACGGCGCCGATCGTCATGCGCCCGGATCCGCAATACCCTGGTCGACAATCCCGGTCGAGGGCTGCTGCAAGACGTGCTCCGCCGGGAAGGCGTGCGGCGATAGCTGCATCTCGAGGGAGAAGAACTGCTACAAGGCGCATTGGTGCGCGTGTGAAGATCACTAACAGCCCTGATACCGGCTGTGGACACGCCATTGTGCGAGCAGTGGGAGCGGACCCTATCAGCGCATGAAGGGACTAGGATACGCATGACGACGCTTCAATCCGCCATGCAAGTGCTTGTCCGCCGCCAGGGTGAACAGAATAAGGAACACCAGCGTGTTCTTGAGGAAATTGTCGTTGAAGGCGGAAAGGAACTGCGTCCAGAAGAGAGGCGCATAGCGCCGTGACGTCATCAGATGGCTAGTCGTATGGCCGTTCGTGGCGATTTCCATTGGGGCGGCTTCCATTGGGCAAGACCGTTGAAGATCGTGGCCGTATCGATCAGCGGTCTTGCGCGGTTTGAGCTTCTTGTAGTGGGAACCCGGTTAGACTTCGTTACTGCGGCTCAAATCGATCAGCGGCTTTTGGGGTGGGGTCTTCTAGCCGGTTCATGAAGCGGCTTGCGCCATGAAACTGATGGCGCCGTCATTATCGAAGCGGCGATGGCGAAATTAGCATGGTGAAATGTTTGCAGGCGCTTGAACCCTTGGGAGCATAGCTGTTGGACGTCATCGATATTGTCTTTTGGTTTCAGGGTGAGGTTGCGCCGGCGTTGGTCTGTCTCCAGGCCGGATACAATCAAGCGGTCTTGCGACGGTCCGGACGAACGCAGCGTCAGCGCTGCTCCGCAGCAGCGCGCTGTAGACGGCGGTCGCCAGCCCGCTTGAGGCGCAGTTGCCGCAACCACTCGCCATCCTCTCCGAGCGGATCGCAGGACAGTTACGCGAATCTGAGCACTGCCAAATCGGCCTAATTTTCCACTGCCGAATGGACGATGAGACGCGTAAGCGAGTTTCCGGACCGGAAGCTATGCGTTGGGTTGCCCAAACGATGCAGAGGCGCTGCTGTGTTGGCGCGACACGCTCGACCGCAGGTGCGGACGGCATAAGAATTTTGGAGAGGCCCGTGGTGACTGGGGATTGCGCCGGTATTGGCGACGCGCGAAGACTGGGTCGATATCTGGGCGAAGGCAGCCCCTGCGACGCAACAACTTCATACCGGAGAATGGAGGCCGCGCTGGGAGGTTGTTGGTTAGGCTACCAACTCAAAGTGATTGTCCGGGAGAGTTCGGCGATGTCGCCATAGATCATCGAACCTGTGACGAGAAAACATTCATCACCGAGGACTTCGAAGGGTGAGCTTGACGCGGTACAAACCGGCAGGTTCTTCGAATTGGCGTACGTGCCGAGCGTCGCGGTTTCGACCTTACGGTCCTTGGCTTCGGCACAGCCGACACTGATCGCGAGGATTGCGATAGCAATGAGAGTCGTCTTGCTCATATTTTGCCCCTGGAGCCAGCTCTTGTCGGGTAAGTCGCGCGATGCATCAAAATAGCACCGGCCCACGATCGGCTTCATCCATCGATTGGAGGAAGCGGGCTCATCCATAATTAGCAATATCTTGAGTAAGGCACCGAGCGCACCAGACTCATGGAACGGCGCGCGGAATTTCCATTCGTGACGAGGTGGCGATCCCGGCCGCCTTCGCAAACGGGTCATTCAGCACTGCGTAAACGTCTCGATTCCGAGCTATAGCTTTCCGCATTCGATCTCGATCATACCAAGGTGAAGAAGGGGCAGCAGATCGAGCTTACCGGAGAGATCACGCGCGTAGACGAGGAAGGCGGCAGGGTGACCGTCGATCTGGGACCACTGGTGACGATCGACATCGACAAGGTCAGGCTGGTCGAGAAGTACAGGACGCCAAAGCGCAAGAAGCCGCTGCGCGACATGGTGGATTAGCTCGCGGACCGCCACTTATCCACGCGACATCGGTACCACTCAAACGAATGGCAATTTTCCGTCTGAATGCGTTTAGGGTCCATGCTCGGAGACCACGCATGGGGATCGCGCGGGAGACAGTGACTCCCCGTTTCAAGGCGTCGAGATGCTACGAGCACCGAAAAGTCAGTTCCTTAGACCTAAAGATCGGGCGATCTGCCAGCGGGTTGTCGACCAGGTAACCGCCGACGCCAAATGGTACAGCACCCCGATAGACGGTCAGATTCTGGCCTCGACCACGCTGAATCTCTTTCAATCAGGGGTCGTAAACGAAACGAATTTGCTGGCACATGTTCGCGCGCGGCGCCACGACTTCACTAAACTGACAGGCTAGTTCTTCACCCTCGCGACATAGGCGCGAAATGTGGTTCTTCGTAGTCCGCCGGCCTATTGTTAAGCAGATTGAGCGCCCGCTTTATGTCCCGATGCAGATGGTCGATCGCTTCCCAATGCTCGCCAAATGGCTTGAGCGACAACTGCGCGTCGCGGAGTTCTACCGTCAGAAGCCACGCCTGTCGTTCAATTTTGGCGAGGTGATATTCGGAAACGGCTTCGTGTCGGCGAGGGTGCGGCATCCCGCATAATAGGAATATATTCCGCATGCCGTCAAGGCAAATAGACTTCGTCCTGCCCTCAGCGCCTGCTAGCCGCGGGCATTTTGGGGGAAGCATGAATCAAGTTATGTGCGTTTGTAGCCATCAGCGTTTTTGTCGGGCTGCGCTACTCGCCCAGCCGACATCAAGCCCACGCTGGTTTCGTCCAGCGTATACGCGGGCAAGTCCTGCAGCCAGTTGGAAGCCGAACTTACCGAACGAGTTCCGACCTGGCGCCGATAATGGCCGTACAAGACAGAACCGCCCGCCATGACGTGGATGGCGTGTTTTGGCTTGGCTTGCCGGTTGGCAGCATGATGGACGACACAGACATCAAGGCAGGTGAAGCCAAGATCGGCGAGTTGAAGGGCAACATGGACGCGATCAACGCAGCCCGACGAAAGGGCGGCTGTGTTGCCGGCACTCTGTAAGCCGTTCCAACGTTAAAATTGTCGGCTTGCTTCCCGCCCTCGCGACTGCCGAGTGGTCGTTTCATCGATTGACTCGCGTAATGCACCGGCAGTTAATCTCCCCGCAAGGGCAAAAGAGGGGCTATGAAACTGGGAGAAAACGATGACTGTCCAAAAAGAAGACTATCGAACCAACAGAGCCGACTACGCCATAGCTGCGATGCATAGCCGAGCGACCGCTGAGGGCGATCGTGACGATTTGGTGGCGAGGAAAAAGTCCCTGTGGGTAACAGATCGGCGATCTGCAAAATTGGCTGCAAACCCGTCCGAAAGCTCGCCAGAACCCAAGGCAAAACCGCGCGGTAAGTGAATCGGACGCCAGCCACTTTCTTACCGCCGCGTACTTCGTTCGCATGGTTCGATTATATTAGATTTATCTAAAATACTAACCAGCCAGTCGAGCATTCCCGAACGCTCGCTGGTCAGGCCCAGCGGCCCCCCTAACCCAAGCTGCTGGGCCGCCACTCAGAGCAAAGCGCGATGTATGAGCATACCTAGCATAACGGTGATCGTCTCCACCTTGCCGGCCTTGCTTAGCACCACCTGAAAATCAGCTTCGAATCCCCGAATGTGCGGGGTCCCAGTGGCCATCACTAGACATTTCGAGATTTGCGGTTCGAGCCGGCTGCGTTGCGCAGGTGAATTCAAGATCGGTGTCTGCGCTAGCCACGAATGGCGCATCGTCCATCAGGACATTGGTGACGTCAGTCGTCGGCCCCTCCGGGCCGTCTGCCGGCTTCTACCCTCAACCGCTTTTCAATCAGAAAGAGCTGGCAGATCCCATTATCTCTCGACTGGTCTGGCCAACAGACAATGTCTGCACCTACAATAACCTGGTGATCAAAAACGCCACCGCAAATCTCATTCCCGGCACTTTTTGTGGAGGGCTCACTCTATCGGTCGGAGCGGTGGTCAATCTTGCCGCGGGAACGTATGTTATCAGGACGGGAGGGCTTTCGCTCTCCTCCGGCGCGGTTCTCGATGCAGCTGAAGGTACCACCATCGTTCTACTCGACGATCAGGCCACCATCACAATGCAGGCCGGCGCCAAGCTACGCCTGACGGCGCCGACCAGCGGCCCGTGGATGGGGATCGCGCTAGCTCAAAAACCCCAAGGCGTGGAGAGAACCTCCACGCTCATTGGCGGTGGCGATACAGATCTAGGCGGTATAGTCTATCTGCCGTCACAAAAGCGTTTTCTTACAGGTGGCGGTGCATTGTCGACCGACAGTAAGCCTCGCATCTTTGTGGTCAACCGCATCGAGATGAACGGCAATGGCTCAATTTATCTTGCTGGCGCAAGTGACTTATTGACAACGAATTCTGCAACGAGACTGATGAATTGAACTTGGCTGCAGCCAGCGCAGTGTTGTGAGACAGACTGCATTTGAGGTTCGCTGCTTCCGTGTTGGACGGATCGAGCGACTGACCCGCGGCCCGAATTGAGGTGCGCCCCTCAGCCTCGCTCGATCATGGGGACCTAAGTCTGACCTGGCTGCGCAATGGTCCGGTGCATATGCGGCGTCGGGAACAACCGTGGCCCATTCACAGTTGATAGCGCCATCTCCGGGAGGAGAAATCGGCGCAAGAAAAGTCCCTTCATTGCGCTGAAAAGGCCCGCCGGCCATTCCTGGACTTGGCAGGCGGGGCCTTAATTTCCCGGACGCTCCGGATCGTCGCCGAAGCCAAGCAGAGAAGCGTGCCGTATATACTTGTGCTCGCCACGAAGGTGCTTGATCCGCAGCTTCACGCGCGGCCCAACCCACTGCGTTGCCGGTCGCTTCTTAACACCCTCCGGAGGTGGCCCGGCATGTTCCTGGACCTGCTTCCATAGGCGTTCCTTCATATCGCGGCCAAGGGTGATGAAGGCCGACCCGACATATTTTCCGGTACCGGGCTTCGCCAGCAAGGCGAATGCCGCCTTGCCCGGCTCGCGTTCGACGCCCAGTAGCTCGTATTCCTGGACTGTGAAGCTCTTCGTCTTCAGCCAATTCGTCGTCGGGCCGCTTCGATACGGGCTGTCGGCGCGCTTGGAGACGATCCCCTCGAGCCCCGCCTGGTCGGCAAGATAGAAGATCGCCTTGGGTCGCCAGGTATGGCCTCACTGAACTGGATGCGGCTGTTCGGCCTGATAATGCCAAATAGAATTTCCCGGCGCGCTTTGCAGCCGATGTCGCGCAGATCGTGGCCGTCCAGATGCATGATGTCGAAGGCACCGAGGATCATGGCGTAGGGATTGCTGTGCACGGCTTTCTGCAGCGCGTCGAAGTCGGGCAGCCCGGCCGTGCTGGTGACAACCGCCTCACCCTCGAAGTTCGCGTTCTCGACATCGAGCTCACGCGCCGCTTCGACGAGGCCGGTGAACTTGCTGGTCCAATCGGCGCCGGACTTGGTGAAGACCCGGATATCGTCGGCGCTGTTGATGACGATTTGAGCGCGGTAGCCGTCGAGCTTGATCTCGTGAATCCAGTGCTCACCCTCGGGCGGCTTGGCGACCAGCTTTGGCTCCATAGGCGGAACGAACTCGAGCCGGCCGGAGCCGGTACTTACAATTTTACTCACCCACTGAATTGTAGGTACAAAGCTTATATTAGCCAGAGTGAACGGAACGTGATTCCGCACGGAAACCAATACCCGACGGTTGCGTTGCGGATAAATGACCAGGATCAGAACCGACAACATCGCCACCGGCTACGAAGGCAGCATGACGGGCCGGTGGATGACGAATCGAAGCACTTTGTCTACTGCCCAGTCTGCGGGCAAACGTTCGACGCGCGCGATCTTGGACAGGTGTTTCATCACGCCGAGCCGCAGCACGAGCCGCTTCCGGTCGAGCGATAGTCCAGCTAGTTCAGCGCCGGGGGCCGGCTAAGCCTGAAAGCCTTAAAGTGCGGCAGCGATGCCCATCACCACTGATTGCTTGGGATAGTCGAGCACCCGCAGCGTGCCCGGCTCGTCGCCGCCCACGCCGCAGATCGGCAACACCTGGTAGTCGTCGTCGAACGGCAAAATGTCGCCGTTGGCAGTAAAATCGCATTCGGGAAAACAGCTCTTCAGGAATGCCTCGACCCCCGCGCAGGGCCGATTGCGACCGCGCGCCTGACGGCGGCAGGATGATGAAGCTGTCGACCTCGTCCCGACAGGCATGCCGGAAATGTCGATGGCGAAATCGATGAGAACCTACACGCTGTGTAAGGGCATCCGGCATTTCATCTGTAGCCCAGCCCCTCCCAAGCACACGAGGCGTGCCAGCCCGAAGCCTTATCAATCAATTGCTTCGACTAAATGTTGCGAATACCTGACGCCCGATTTCCCTCTTCTAGTTTGGCGTTTCCGGGCAAAACTCTACCGGGCGCAGGCGTTTTTCACCATGAGCGCCGTCGTTACGGACAAAAAGACTCTCGGCGAGCACGCTGTCGAATGTCATCACCGAGAGCTTTATGTTGGTCTTGCCGACGTCGAAGACGGCGATCTTCGCGCCGTCCGCCTTCTGCCCGTCATCCATTGTGCTAGATCAGACCGTATTGGCGAGCCTTGTTGCGCAAAAACGGCAAGCCATTACCCATCACTTCGGCCTCGTCCTTCGCGACTGGCCGCCAGACTGAGAGGCCGTAGGAGACTTCCGGCGGCATGTTGATGAAGCTTTCCATCGCAAGTCCACCCTTGAAGCCGATCGCCGCGAGCGTCGCGTAGATCTCGTCCCAGGGGCAATTGCCCGTACCAGGTGTGCCGCGATCGCTCTCAGACAAGTGGATATACTTCAGGTGGTCGCGAGCGGCCAGAATACCATTGGCGGCCCCCTTCTCCTCGATGTTCATGTGATAGGTGTCGAGATGGACAAAGATGTTGTCGGCGCCGACTTTCTCGAGCATCCAGACGGCCTGCGCGCCGGTATTTATCAGGTGGTTCTCGTAGCGGTTCACCGCCTCGATTCCGAGCTCTATGCCGCGCGTCTTGGCGTGCTTGGCGGCGACGGTCAGCACATGCGCGATGTTGTCGTATTCCTTTTCGGTGGGTGGCACGCCGGTGCGTTCACCGATACCACCGAAAATCACACCGGAAAGCGCCAGAGCGCCCATCTCTGCAGTCTTGTCGATGGCCACTTTGAGATGTTCGATGGCGGCATCCGGCCGCACCGAGGCCCAGGCCCGCTCCGGCAAGCCAAGCGAGCAAACAGCTGGAAGATTGTGCTTTTCGAGCAAGGCGCGCGTATGCGCGGCATCGACCGCCGGCGCGTTCAGAAGCGCGATCTCGATAAAGTCCATGCCGTATTTGACGGAAGCGGCGATCGCCTTCTCTGCGCCCGCCCGGTCCCAGTTCATCGTCCACATCGAGGTGTGGACCCCAAAACCATGCATCTAACTCACCCTTTGTTTGTGTTTAGGAACTTTAGGCGCCCGGCAGCCCAGCGCAGGATCATCACCGTGATCATCAAAATGCCCCAGACCGCCGTCGCCAGATGCTGGTTGGCGCCCATCAGATTGAGTCCCGAGGACAGAAGCTGGAGCACCACGAGCGCGACGAAGACAGGGATCACGCCACCGAAGCCGCCGAACGGATTGACCCCGCCAAGAAAGCAGGCAAGCACAGTGATCAGCAGATAGGACTCGCCGTGGCCGACACGCACCGAATTGAAGCGCGCCAGCATGATGATACCGGCGACCGCGCACATCGCACCGGACAGTGTGTAGACCAGAACCTGCACCTTGCGCGTATTGATGCCGGAGTAGCGCGTGGCCTCGATGTTGGAGCCGATCATATAGGTGTTGAAGCCTAGCTTCATGCGCGTCAGCAGGAGGTGCCAGATCAGCACACAGGCGATGAAAATGAGCAACGGAACCGGGATACCAAGAATCGAACCGTAGCCGATCGGCGCCAGGAAGCTGGGAAAGCCGGACACGTCGCCGCCATGCGTCAGGAACTCACCGAGACCGCGCAGGAAAATCATCATCGACAGCGAGACCAGGATCGGGTGAGCCTTGGTGTTGGCGATGACGAGCCCCATGATCAGTCCACTAAGTGCTCCGACCGCAAGGGCAAGGATCGCGCCAAGGACAAAGGCACCGATGCCCGCGTCGACGCCGCCCTGGCTTTGAAGGATCCAAGCGAGCGTCAGCCCGGCGATGTTGGCCGTGAAGGTGATGGCCAGGTTCAGGCCGCCGGTCAGGATCGGGAGCAGCATGGCGAGTGTGAGCAGGCCGAGCTCCGGCAGCTGGTAGGCGACGGAGCCAAAAGTGGCCCGGGAAAGGAAGTTCGGTGCGGCAATGCCGAACACGATCATGACTACCACGAAGGCAGCAAGCGGACCTGCCAGTTCGGGGCCAAGCAAGTTGCGGACGCGTTCAATCACAGCCGTCATGAAGGCACCCGCCGGCTTTTCAGGAACGGCAGCAGGCGTTCGATGCTGGTGTTCGACAGGGTGATGGCGGTCAGGATGATGGTGCCGACGATCATCTTGAACGCGAAAGGCGACACGCCCATCAAATTAAGTCCGTTCTGGGTGATCGAGACCAACAGAACGCCAAGAATGCAGCCGAGCACGCTGCCCTTGCCGCCGCCAAGCCGCGCACCGCCAAGCACTACGGCTGCCAGGACGTCGAGTTCGCGCCCATATAGGGCGTTAGGCACCACTTCCTGCGCGTAGTGCGCTTGGACGAGACCGGCGATGCCTGCCATCAGGCCAAGCCAGCCGAAGGCGATAAACTGCATGGCACCGATATTGATGCCGAAGCGGCGCGCGCCTTCCGGATTGTCGCCAAAAGCGTAGAGTTGCCGACCAGTGGTCGTGCGCGTGATCAACGCCCACGTCGCGAATACGCATATGGCCATAATGAGCACGGGTAGGGTTATCTCCGCCCAGGTGCCGTCAGCCATCTCGCGCTCGAACAGCACCACGCGGTTGGTGAGCCAGTCCGGCAGATTGTAGATCGAAACGCCGCCTGTGAAGAACATCAGCAAGCCGAAGAAAATGTTGTAGGTCGAAATCGTGGCGACGATCGAGATGATCCTGAACCTATGGATCAGGAAAGCATTGATGCAGCCCAACGCGGCGCCCAATGCGCCAGCAATGGTAAGGCCGACAATCCAATTCCCGCCGCCGATCCAGCCAAGGACGATTGCCGTCAGATATTGCACCACGGAGGCGGCAACCGCGAAGGAGATGTCAATGCCGCCGGCAATCAGCACGACGAGCAGACCGATGGCGAAGATGATGTTTACCGAACTTGTGTTCAGGAGGTCAAACGCATTGCCGAGAGTGAAGAACCGGTCTGTCGCAAACGACAGAAAGGCGCAGATGACCGCGATCACGGCGAGCAAAGCCAGCTCTGTTGCATGAGAGCGGACAAACCTACGCATAGACCGCCTCTTCGATCGCCTGGAGGGACGTGGCGCCGGGAACATATTCGCCGACAACGCGCCCCTGAGCTATGTGCAGCACACGGTCCGCGTTGAAATAGACTTCCGGCACCTCGTCCGAGATCAAGATAATCGACAGGCCGCTGTCGGCCAGCTTGGAAACGATATCGAATATGCCGGCACGCGCGCCAACATCAACACCGACCGTCGGTCCGTCGAGGATCAGCAGTTTCGGTTGGGTCGCCAGCCATTTTGCAATGGCGACACGTTGCTGATTTCCCCCCGACAGGGTCGAAACCGCGTCTTCCTGCATTCCGATCCTAACGCCGAGATCCCTTATCCAGCTACTGACCAGGGACCATTTGCGATCGCTCGAAATGAAACCGCCCGAAAGAACCTTGTCCAGCGAGGCAATGACTATGTTGTCGGCAATTGATTGGGGCTGAATGAGGCCGAGCGACAGCCGGTCTTCCGAAAGATAGGCGACGCCGGCGGCGATCGCGTCACGGTTGGAACCGAAGCGAACGGGCCTGCCATCCAGCACAACAGAGCCGGACCTCGGCTTGCGCATGCCGAACAAGGTCAACGCCAGCTCGGTGCGCCCTGCCCCAAGCAGCCCGGTGACGCCGAGCGTCTCGCCGCGCCGGACCGTCAATGACACGTCTTCGAATTCACCGGGCCGCGACAGCCCTTTAACCTCAAGCATGACCGGGCTCGTGCTCAAATCGCGATGCAGGACGGAATAGTCGAAGGTCTTACCGGTCATCAGCTCTGTGATACGCGATTGGGTCAGACCTTTGGTCGGATAGACGCCAACCAAGGCGCCGTCGCGCAGCACCGTCACACGGCTGGAGATTTCGAGAACCTCCGCCAAGCGATGACTGACGAACACAACGGCAACGCCCGACGCCGACAGATTACGCACAATGTCCAGCAGATAGTCGGTTTCAGATTGCGTGAGCGAGGCCGTCGGCTCATCCATGAAGACAAGCTTCGCCTCGCCGACGAGCGCGCGCGCGATTGCTACGATCTGCCGCTGTGCGATGGGAAAATTTTGGAGTGCGAGATCGACATCGAGGGTAACACCAAGCCGTTGCAAAGCGTTGGTCGCGACACGCCGCATTTCGGAATAGTTAACGAGGCGCGGCCACCGGCCGATGACAGTCTGAAACGCGATGTTCTCCGCGACGGTCATCTCGGGGAACAGAGCGAGGTCCTGCCAGATGACCTGAATTCCGCCGGCCTGCGCCGTTACCGGTGACATATGGGCGTAGCTCTGGCCGTCATAGTCGATCCCGGCGCCAGCCTCGGGCTTGTACACGCCAGTGATGACCTTGATCAGCGTGCTCTTGGCCGCTGCTATCGCTGCGCAATGTCAACATGACGTTTGGCGGCGTGAAGGCCCTGAAGAATGTCAGCTTTCCAAGTCGGGCTTGACTGTCCCTAGCCCTTCGATCGTATCGCCATCTTTGACTTCTTTGCCCTTCATGAGCTGGTCGGCTAGCGTAACGAAGACCTCACCCGCCTGCTTCGGATTCCACATGAAGCCGCCGGAGATCGCGTCGCTCTTGATGAGCTTCTGGCCCTGCCCCGGCGAGAATGGGCCGAGCACGAATATTTGGCCCACCTTCCGGCGCTCTTCGATTGCACGGCCAGCGCCAATCGGGCCTTGGCTGCCGAAGGCAAGGAAGCCTTTCAAGCCGGGATTGGCGGAAATCAGATCAAGTGCAGTGCTGCGGCTCTTGTCCACATCCTCGGCGACGCCGTAACGATCGCCGACAAGCTTCATGTCCGGATGGTTCTTCTTCAGATACGCGATTGCCGCATCGGCCCAGGCATTGTGCAGCGGCACCGTCAGCGAACCAACGAAGACTTTGCCGCCCATCTTGTCCGCCAAGAGCTTGGCATGAGCCTCGCCGAAGCCGGTCGCGGACGCGAGTTCGAAATCCCAGTCGGCGCCCTTCTGGCCGGGCGATTCATGCGTGATGACGATGATGCCGGCGTCCTTCGCCTTCTGCAGGACAGGTTCAAGCACCTTCGCGTCATTCGGCACGACACCTATGACCTTGACTCCCTGAGCGATCAGATCCTCGATGGCGCGAACTTGCAGTGCCGGATCGGCACTGGTCGGGCCAACCATGAATGCGTCGACGCCGAGCTTCTGGCCGCGCTCCTTGATGCCCGCCTCCATTGCGTTGAACCAGGGAATGCCGCCGATCTTGACGACGACGCCGACTTTGCCGGCCTGTTGAGCCATGGCAGCGATTGATCCGCCAAGCATAAGGGTCGCGGCGAGCGCCGCGATCATGAACTTTTTCATCTGTACTCCTCCCATAACGTTCCCAACGGGAACACACCTCCGCCACCGATTTGTGCTTGCACAATCGATGGTGCATTAACTATTGTGCATCAAGACGCGCTCGTCAAGCGAGATATTGCTCCAGCGGGATATTGCTCTAAACAGACGCTCCGGAGGGCCAGATGCATCAGCAGGTCAAGAAGAAGGCGACGATCTATGACCTGTCCGTGCTATCGGGCAGTTCGCCGTCGACCGTGAGCGCGGTGCTGAACGGCACTTGGCGCAAGCGCCGCATCAAGGAAAGTACGGCGGAAACAATTCTCAGCCTCGCCGAACGCCACCAGTACACCACCAATCTGCAGGCGCGAGGCTTGCGACGATCGCGATCGGGCCTGGTCGGCCTGATGCTGCCCATCCACGACAATCGCTACTTCTCCTCCATGGCGCAGACATTTGAGGGAAATGTGCGCAGCCGGGGTCAATGCCCGGTCGTGGTCAGTGCCAGCCGCGACCCGGAAGAGGAACGCCGGACCGCGAAGACGCTGATTTCCTACTCAATCGACCAGCTCTTCATCGTCGGCGCCACCGATCCGGACGGCGTGCACGAGGTCTGCGAGGCGGCGGGACTGAGGCATGTCAACATCGACCTACCGGGAGCAAAGGCGCATTCGGTGATCAGCGACAACTATGAGGGCGCGCGGATGCTGACGGAGTCAATCATCCGCCAGTTCGGCAATGATGACCCCCTGCGGCCGGACGAGCTGTTTCTGTTTGGCGGCCGCAACGACCACGCAAGCCGCGCACGCATCGCCGCTTTCCATGCGACCAAAAAGGCACTGTTGGGCGCCGACCCTGATGACGGAGTACAGTCCTCCGGCTATTCGCCCGACATAACATTGCGTGCTTTCGAGGCATTTTGCCAACGCCATGGCAAGCTGCCGCGCGCATTGTTCATCAATTCGTCGATCAATATGGAGGGTCTGCTGCGTTTCATGGCGGGCCGGCCGGCGGAGATGTTTAGCGAGCTTGTCGTCGGTTGCTACGACTATGACCCATTCGCCTCTTTCCTGCCCTTCCCCGTAATCATGGTGCGGCAGAATTTTGAGGCGATGATTGCGAAGGCGTTCGAACTGATCAATGAACCGCCGACGGCCCCGCAGATTTTCCTGATTGCGCCGGAGTTGATCCAACCCAGGTCCGCTTTGAAAGGGCCGCTCGACACGCTGAAGGATATAGCGTGAGCGCCCCGAGAACGGGTCTTTGCACAGCTCTCTTCATCCAGGTATCGACGCCTGACACGTGTACCGTCTTTATGGAAGTCAGCGGCGGTTCGTACCTCAGAGGCGTGCGCCGCTTTGCGTGCACGGCTTGGGATAGTTGTGTGCGTCAAGTTCTGCAAAAAGGGACGGCCATGGTGGTGGTCATGCGGCTTGGCGCAGAGCGCCGTCTCTTTCATGGACACTTCGAGACCGATATAATGTTTCATGGCCGTCCTCCGTTCGATGCCTGGGCCCGGTGTTGATCGCGAGCCCGTTCACCTCGCAAACGTCCTGGCGGCGCGACACAAATTCGAACCAATCCAGATCGGTGACGCCGACATAGATCTTGATCGCGCTGCCGGTCATGGAAACGCCTTGATACGATCGCTCACGATCGCCTTCACTCGCTCCGCGACCTTTTGAGCAGCGTCGGCCCGTCCGGTAAAGGACGGCAGAGCGAGCGTAGGCGCTGCTTCGCGCAGGGCGGCGGCAATCGAACCTATCGCTTCTTCCGCTCGCGCGACCGGCAGTTCGATCGTGCGCGCGAGAGTTAGGAAGTCCTGCCGTGTAAGCCGGTCGTCCTTACCGTTGAGCTTCAGCGCCGTACGATCGCCACCAAGCCCCGGAAAGACGCGGGTCGTCACGGCGTCGTAAAGGGGTGCGAACCGGACAGTCTCGAACCGCTTAGAGCCAAGCTCTGCAATCTTGAGGAGCGCCAGGTTCTTGAGATGCATGTCCCCGTCGGCGATCAGCCACGCGAAAAACGCCCGGCGGAACAAGGTCTCGATATCGGCGGCAGGGTCGGTCGAAAGCGGCCGCAAACCCCGCGCCATGCGTTCGATCGTGCCGTCGTATTTGGCTGAGGCCGGCAGATCGAGAACCGAACAGAAGTCCTCGAGCGCTAGGAAGCGTCGATCATCGGGCCCGCGTCGCACGTCGAATCGCTCGACGACCAATGCAGGTGACATCCCATCCGGCATGTCGATGAGCGCGGCGGCCGAAACCTCGAAGCCCGCTGCGCGACCAAGTTCAAGACAAAGCCATTCGACGACCGGCAGCATTTCGAAGCCCGCGGTTCCGGCCGGCTTAAGGATGTGAGTGAATGGCAGATCGATCGCGGGCAGCAGGGCGCCGTCCGATGCCAAATTCATCGGCGCCTTGATCTGGACACCCGATAATCTCGGCGTTTCCGCGCGCGCAAACAGCTGAGCCAAGTTGTGCTCGAACGTCTCCTCGATCTCGCCTCGCGACGGGCCGACGTATCGACCAGTGAAGCGCCCATCGTCGGTGAACGCGGCAAGTTTGGTGTCGAGTTCGTCTCGCGGCAGGACGTTAAGCTCGGCTTGGCTCTCGACGACCGCGATATTTGACATGTAGCGCTTGCCGCGTCGCAGCGCTTCGCGTTCATCCCGCTGATGGAGCACTTGCGCGAGCCATCCTTCTGGGAGGAGCGACTCGATGAAAGCCGGCAGCTTGCCTGGTGCAGTCTGTCGAACGAGTGGCGGACCGCTGCGCCTCACAGGCTTCCAGCGCCACTCGAATCCATCGTGGATTAGACGGCCGAGGGGATCCCCATGCCATGCCACAAGGAGATCCAGTGCTGCCTTGTTAACGGAGCCCTTGGGCGCCGCCGGGCGCGCAATCAGATAACGCTCAGCGCCCTCCCCTTCGCGGTACCATCCGTTCTCGCGAGCCAACGCCCAGACCGCGTCAGCGGCCACCTGTGGCGAGCCATGTTCCTCTATGAGTCTTGCCGCCATCTCGGCGCGCATCGGTTCGGTGATGGCGCTGGCATGCTCGCTCCGCAAACGGAACGCTTCCAGGAAGCGTTGGCGCGGCGAGGAAACGTCAACTCGCAACTCGCCGAGATCGTCCCCTACCACCGCAGAGGCAGTCGAAGGATGGGGGGGCGCCTCATTCTGGATTATTTCGAGCATCCGTAGCCGGGTTCGTTGGTTGCGCCGACCGCTAACGAACAGGCGGCCGTCAGGTGTGGGAGCAAGAAGTTGGGCAGAGGCCGACGATAGATAGGCAGTAGGATAGAGGTAGCGCGCGATGCGCACGGCGTGGCCTAAAACTGCTTGCTCAACGTCGTCGCCTGATCGTGCATAAACACCGCGGACGAGCGGGACGAGTTCCCCTACCGCCGCTAGCGCATGCGCACGTCTCTTGTCTATTGTCTCTCCAACCAGCAGTATGGGCACGGACTTTCTCGCATTTCAGATGCGCGAAAGTCCGCTAATAGGCGTCAAGAGTCAAGGACTTTCTCGAATCTGAAATGCGCGAAAGTCATGTCTGGCTACCGGCGTCGCCAGTCTGCTCGGCCGCATTCTCGATCTACTTTTTGCCGAATGCACTGCTATCACGGTCGAGCAATGGAACCCCGTCGAATGAGGGCTCGCGCCCAGCGGAAGCGATCAGTCCAGCATGGGTCATGCCCTGCCCTGCGCACTTTTCCGCAGGATCAACGTTCGTTGTTGTCATCCTCATAGCCTTCATAGTTGTCCTGCGGCGCATAATATTCCGCTGCGTCATAGACTTGAGTCTTCTTGTAGCGCTCGCCCAGGCCAACCGCAGCGAGGCGCGAAAAGCTGTTGATCTTCAAGCCGCAGGCGATGCACTCGAAGCGATTGGGCAGATATTCCTGCGTCTCGGTGATCTCGCCGTCCTCGAGTTTCTGTGTCGGCGCAGTGAGGGGCTCACCCACGACAAACGCTTGGGAAGCGCACGATGGACAGTTCACCCGATGGCCGCCTGGCGGATTGCCCAAACGGCCGCCGACTGGCTGAGCGTGGTGCGCTCCTCGTTGCTCTTGGCGGCCCAGGCGTTCTTGTGAGCGTCGACATCTCCCAGGACCGCCTTAGCGCCGTCATCGGCAGCGGCGGCGATGAGTTTGGCGGCGACTTTCGCCTCGGCATCCCCGGCAAAGTCAGGCAGTGACATGCCCATCAAATCAAGGAGAACCTCGCATATGCGCTGAGCCCGCCGATGAGCGCACACGGCATCATGGAGTTCTTAAGCAGCCGTCGAAGGCGCACAGCATCCTGAGATCGACGCACGCTGGCCACGAGCACGTCGATGGAAAGAGGACGACCGGCAGCCGGTCACTCGCATCCAATGAAATCAATCGGAAGGCTGCCTTCAAGGCGCTTCGCATGAACCGGCACTGGTCCAGTCTGCCAATGCTGGCGCGGGATCGCAGTTGCTCAGTTTACTGCCTCCCCAGCATCTCTCGCTGCAAGCGAACCGAGCGCCGACCAGTCGAGCTTTTCGCCGCCATGGGCGAGCAGGGTGAGGAAGCGGTCACGCAGGAGGTTTGCCACCGGCAGCGGCACGCGCAGGTCCTCGGCTGCTGCCAGCGTCAGCCGGATATCTTTCTGACCCAACGGCGCGGCGAGCCGGCAGGCTCGAATTTGCCCTCCACGATCAGCGCACCATAGGTCTTGTAGACGGGGGCCGTGAACAAGGTCGACGTCAGAATATCGAGATACTGTTCCTTGTCGACACCGCCCTTGCTGACCAGCGCGATGGCTTCGCCCAGCGATTCGATCACCGAGGCGATCAGGAAGTTGCCGCTAAGCTTTACCAGGTTGGCGGCTTTCGGCGTCTCGGAGACGACGAAGGTCTTCTGGCCCACGGCGTCGAAAATCGGCTGCACGGCGGCGATGGCATCCGGCGCTCCGGCCGCGACGACGAACAGTTTGCCGGCAGCCGCCACCTCGGGCCGGCCGAACACCGGCGCTGCGACGAGGCGCTGGCCAGCCGCGGCATGATCGGCCGCGAGGCGCTCCGACAGAGCGACGCTGATCGTGCTGAAGGAGATGTGCGTCGCTCCTGTGCGAAGGGTCGCGAGCAAACCGCCATCGCCATAGACCACGCTTTCGACCGCGTGATCATCTGCCAGCATGGTGACGACAGCCTCGCCGCGGCAGGCCTCTGAAAGTTTGGCCGCCGAACGCGCACCCTTGCGGACCAGGACCTCGTCCTTGCCAGGCGTCCGGTTGTAGACGGTCATGGCATGCCCTGCCTCAAGAATGTTCGTGGCCATTGCGGCACCCATGTGCCCCAGTCCGATGAAGCCGACGTCCATGATGTTCTCCTTTCGATGCGGTCGCGAGACGCGCGTTTCTCACTTGTGCCGATCCGCCCGATCCAGACGCTCGGGTTGGCTGGGGATCTCTTGGGCCTGAACTCTTGCGGTATACGGTTCCTGTTGGAACGTGCTCCATCCTCGCGCGGTTGCCATCGTGAGTGCACTTTGGAAACTATCCCAACCTCAGCTCAATGACGGGTGCGGATGTTCGGCCTGACGAACAGCTGGGCAAAGGGCGATCAGGCGATCGATCGCCGCCAAGGCGAAGCGTAGGCTGGGCTCATCGACCAATCGTCCATCCCAAATCTTATCGGCAACGTTGCCAATGACGACCTGCGGACCGAGAACGGGACGTGACTGAATGGCGAGCAGCGTCTCGTTGGCCTGTGCCTGAGCACGAACACCGCCGGTAAAGCCCGGCGACACAGAGATGACGAGCACCGCTTTGCCGGTCAACGCCGACCGACCGAGAGGCCTCGACGCCCAGTCAAGCGCGTTCTTGACGACACCTGGGATGCCGTGATTGTACTCCGGCGTCGCGATCACGACCCCGTCACTTTCCGCAACGGCTTGCCTGAACGCCTGCACTGTCTCCGGTGTCGACGGTCCATCTTGGTCCTCGTCATAAAGAGGCAGCCGCAGATCGCCGATTTGGAGATCAACCGCCGGACCCAGCGCCGGCTGCAGACCTCGGAGAACGGCAAGGGAGTAGGAGCCAAGGCGCAGGCTCCCCGGTAAGCCGAGGAGCCGCGTCTGACTACGTGCCTCGATCATTGTCATGGGTGCAATCACGCTCTGGGCTGCGACGGGCCCGAACCGGTGCCGGTGGCTTCGATGGCGGCAGCGATCTCAGCCAAATCCCGCCCTGTCAATTCGAGGGTTGCGGCGTCGAGCCAGCCGTCCACCTGAGCCGGGCTGCGGGCGCCGACGATCGCACCCGTCACCCCCGGCCAGGCCAGCGTCCAGGCGATCGCAACCGCGGCAACGCTCGTGCTGTGACGCTCGGCGATCGGTTTTAAGGCATCGGCGAACTCCAGGTTGCGGGTGAGCTTTTCGCCGGAGAATTCGGCGTTGCGGGATCGCCAGTCGTCTTTCGGCAGGGCTTGGGCGCGCTCGACGGAGAAGCCGCCGGTGAGGAGGCCGGATTGCATGGGGCTATAGACAATGACGCCGGTCTCATGAGCGTGGCACCAGGGCAACTCCGCCTGGGCGACATCGCGACGAATCGCGGAGAACGGCGGCTGCAACGTGTCGACATGGCCGAGGCTCTGGGCCGTTTCCAACTGCGCGGCACCGTGGTTGGAAAGGCCGACGGCACGCACCTTGCCCTCCTTCTTCAGGTCGAGGAGCGTTTGCCAGTACACTTCAAGCGGCGTGCCATCTTCCGCCGGCCAGTGCATCTGGTATAGATCAATGCGCTCAACCCCGAGCCGCTTCAGCGAGGCTTCCACCTCGCGGCGGATACTTGCGCGCGCGCCGACTTGGCGGGGCAGCGCTTGGCGATCCTTTTCGTCCCAGATGAGGCCGCACTTGGTGAAAATGTAAGGCCGCTCATTGGCCGGGATCTGGGCGAGCGCTTGCCGCACGACCTCTTCCGAGTGGCCGAGGCCGTAGATAGCCGCCGTGTCGATCCAGTTGATACCGCGTTCCACCGCATGGCGGATTGCAGCGATCGACGCGCGATCGTCTTGAGAGCCCCACCCGACGGCCCAATCGGCTCCGCCGATCGCCCAGGCGCCAAAACCGACACGGGTGATCTCCATATCGGTGCGACCCAAGCGGCGGGTTGGGAGTGCCTTGGCGAGGGATGTCGATTGTTGAAGCGTATCCATAATGCATTCTCCTATGTGCACCGCAACATGAGAAATCTACGTCCATCTTTCCAATGGATAATTGAGATGATATTGATCAGTTTGATGCCTTAATAGGATGCGATCATGGAACTGCGCCAGTTGCAGCACTTCGTGGCGGTCGCCGAGGAGAACCATTTCACCCGGGCCGCCCAGCGGGTGAACATCGTCCAATCGGCTCTGTCGGTTTCCATCCGGGCTCTCGAGGAGGAGCTCGGCGCTCAACTCTTCATTCGCAGTACGCGACAGGTGCGGCTTACGACCACCGGCCGTGTCTTCCTCGACAAGGCGCGAGCGGCACTTGAAGCGGTGCGCGAAGCTCGCGACACCGTGGCGGCGATTAGGGGACTGGATCGAGGCACGCTCACTATCGGCACCGTGCAGAGCCTCCCGGCCTTTCTGGATCTGCCGTCGCTGCTCGCGCGGTTCCATGCGCAGCACCCAGGTATCGAGGTCCGGCTCTGCCAGGGAAGCTCGACCCATCTTCTGGAGAAGATCAGAAGCGGCCGAATTGATCTCGCCTTTTTGCCTCTGTTCGAGCCGCCTGTCGGCATTGCGACAACCATGATCGCCTGCGAATCCCTTGTCATGATTTGCGCTTTGAATCATGCTCTGGCCGACTGCGGTGAGGCGTCGCTATCCGCGTTGAAAGACGACCCATTCGTTGATTTCGAGCCGGATTGGGGGACGCGGAAACTCGTCGACCGCGCCTTTCTGGAGGTCGGCATAGAGCGTCGTACCGTCTTCGAGGTTAGCGACCTTGAAACGCTCCTGGAATTGGTTGCGCGCGGCCTCGGGATCGCCCTTGTTCCGGAGGCCATCGCCGAAGCACGGCGCTCCACGCTCAGCATCAACCCGATCGCTCAAACAGAGCTCTGCTGGGAACTCGTGGTAGCCTATGCAGCCGGCGACGGCACGAGTGATTCCCCGCCAGATCACGCCCCGAAGGCCTTTCTGAAACTCTTGGCGGATGCGAGGAGATCCGACAGCAGTTTACAATACCAGCCATGACTTCAAAAGAGGGCCGGATCCGGCGCGCCGCAATCGCCGCCACTTGAAGAATTTGCTCCCGGCAATCGATGGCTAATCCTCGACCCGGCTGTGGCGCTGACGCTGATTTGAAGGGCGAGATATACACCATTATCGTCCGTCGTTTCTCAGCGAAATGGGACCAGAGATGCCGCAGTTCGCGCGCATCTGCGCCAGTTTTGAGCAGGAGTTGGTCCATGCGATTCAAAGGTAAAGACGTTCTCGTGACCGGCGGGAATTCGGGGATAGGACGCGGAATCGTCCAGTATTTCCTGAAAGAGGGAGCCCGGGTCGCTTTCGCCGGCCGCGACCGCGAGAAGGGCCGCGCCGTTGAAGCGGAAGCAAAGGCGATCGAAGGCGAAGCCCGCTTTTTCCCGTGCGATCTGTCGGAAGAACATCAAGTCGAGGACCTGATCGGCCAGATCGGCCAATGGGGGCGACTGAGTGTCGTGTCAACAACGCAGGCGCCGGTTCGCGCCGAAGCGGGGTTGAGCCCGGCGATCGCCCCCGAACGAGATGGGACAAGATGCGCGGCGCCAACCTGGACTCCACCTATTTTGTATCCTCCTACGGCTTGCCGCTGCTGCGGGATTCCGGTGGAGGTGCGATTGTGAACATATCGTCCACGGCCACATTGCACGGCAATTGGGGCCTGTACTGCGTCGCCAAGGCGGCCGTCGAAGCGCTGACGCGATCGCTGGCCATCGAGGGGGCTCCGCATCGGATCAGGGCGAACTGCGTCAGCCCTGGCTGGATCGCCACCGAAATCGATGCAGCGGCGCCAGCGTCGGGTACCGGCGACTGGACGGTGCCGCCAAGCGTGTTCGACCGGATGGGCACACCGGCCGAAATCGCCGCCGCTGTCGCGTTCCTGGCGAGCGATGAAGCTTCGTTCATCACCGGCCAAACCCTGGTTGCCGATGGGGGGCTCTCGATTCTGGACTACACCTCGCTATCGCTTCTCGAGCAACGCGGTTCGGTGCTGTTCTCGGGCATGGTCGGCGACACTCCGTAAGGGGTCGAAAACAAAGACGCGCCCGGCATCAAGTTGCGTGACCGCGAGGCAGGTTACTCTCATTCTGACCACTACGAAGCTTGGATGGCATCATTGAATTGAACGTCCGCTTAGGGGTCCACAACGGCAAGGTCGCGCGAGCCGGAGAATGGCGGGTGGTGTGTAGGGTTTCGGATGCCGGCCCAAGCGAAAGTCTCTCCTCCTGCACGGAGCCGGCGTCGGAAAGCCTCCAGGGAAGATGCTATGGGACCGGCGGCGAGACTGATCCTGGCGAGTTGGCTTGTCGCCGGGATCGTGCCTGGCGTCGAGCGCCAGCCAGCCGCTGAAGAAGCTCGCGATCGACGAGAACGCATTGCTGATGCTGCTGCATCGATGGCGTGCGGAAGCGGAAAGGGCGGGTCACAGCGCGATCCCGAAACGGCCGGCGTGTCGGCGCCAGTGTTCGGACCAGGGCGCACTTTGCTTGGCGCGCTAACACTTGCCGGTCCGCGGTCACGCGTCGATCAGGCGTTCCTTCGGGGCATGAAACGGCCGCTGCTGGAAGCGGCCGTCCGCGCCACCCGCGCCTTCGGCGAGGATGCTTCGGCCCTCGAGCAAGCGAGTCGGCAGGCCAAGCGCACGCGCAAGAATGGCCTAATCGATGGGGTGGAACCGTCGACGCCGACGTTGCCAAGTGCGGCAGGTACGCAATGCGTGGGATTTCGATGGCCCGCCGATGAAGGTTCGCGCGTGAATCGCCGCTCTCTTGATAACGATCAGCGTGCCACCAGCCCGCTCAACGACCAAGCGTCACAAGTTTCGGATTCTTCGGCATGCCAAAGTAATGGGCGACGCCGGTAAAACGTATCGCGATTTCGCGATTTCGGCACCGGCAAGCAAACTTCCATCGCCTGGCCGTCGTCGGCACTATCTGTGTCAATACGGAGGAGTTGTGTTATAGGCGGACTCCCATCAACAACCGTGGCGGATTGCCGCCCAAAAGGAGACCATGCCTAGTTCCGATGGCAGTATTTACGATCTGATCGGGATACTCGCCGTACTTGTTCTCGTTGCCGCGAACGGTTTTTTTGTCGCAGCGGAATTCTCTCTCGTCGCAGTCCGCCGTAGCCGGGTGATGGAACTGGTCAATGCCGGCAGGACCAATGCCAGTGCCTTGAAGCGGGCGGTCGACAATCTCGACGCCAACCTTGCTGCCACGCAGCTCGGGATCACCATATCGTCGCTTGCGCTCGGATGGATCGGCGAGCCTGCGCTCGCCCATTTGATCGAGCCATTGCTGAGCGCGCTGCCGGGATCGCTCGCCATGGCCGGCTCTCATGCGATCGCGGTTGCGATCTCCTTCATCATTATCACCGCCCTGCACATCGTGCTCGGCGAACTCGCCCCCAAGAGCCTTGCCCTTCAGCGCAGCGAGGGCACGGCACTCTGGGTCGTGCGCCCGCTCGGCCTATTCCTATTTCTGCTGCGGCCAGCGATCATCTCGCTTAACGGACTCGGCAACCTGGTACTGCGCCTCTGTGGGTTGCGACCCGGCACGGGAGAGGAATCCCTTCACTCGCCGGACGAACTCAAGCTGCTCATCGCGGCAAGCCAGGAGGCGGGGCTGCTCCACCAGGCGCAACAGGAGGTCGTCGAGCGCGTCTTCAGTATCGGCGACCGGCGCATCGCTGATATCATGACGCCGCGCCGCGACGTCGATTGGATTGACGCTGATGACAGTCCGGACGAGATTCTGCGCACCATTCGCGAATGTCGCCATGAGCAGCTTCTGGTCGGCCGGGATGGCATCGACGAACCGCTTGGCATGATTCTGAAGAAGGACCTTCTCGATCAGGTGCTTGACGGGCAAACGCTCGATCCGATGGCTGCCATCCGCCAGCCTCTGATCGTTCACGAGGGAACAGCAATCTTTCGTGTGCTCGATCAATTCAAGAAGGCGCCTGTACGTCTGGCGATCGTCATCGACGAATATGGCAGCCTGGAAGGGATCGTCACGCAAACCGATCTGCTCGAGGCCATCGCCGGCGATCTGCCGGACGCGGAGGGCGAGGAACCGTACATCGTCGAGCGTGGGGATGGTTCGCTGCTGATCGACGGCATGATGCCGGCTCATGATGCTTTCGCTCGCCTTGGCTTCCGATCAGGACAGCCGGATGGCGGTTTTCACACGATCGCCGGGTTCGCCCTCTCCCGGCTTGGGCATCTCCCGGAAGCCGGGGAGCATTTCGACTATGAGGGCTGGCGGTTCGAGATCGTCAATATGGATGGAAAGCGGATCGACAAGCTGCTCGCCCGCCGGCTGTCCATCACATCTACTGCTGCAGCCATTTGAGGCCGAACGCGCCAGGAACCAGAATGCCGGTGGCCCAGACGAAGGCTGAGGTGGTGTTGGCAATCTGAAACGCCAGGGCGGGCATCTTACAGATGCCCGCCGCCAATGGCACGGATGCGCGCAAAGGACCGAAGAAGCGCCCAAAGAACACGCCGGCCACCCCCCATCGCTCGAAGAACAGGTGACCGCGCGGAATGAGGTTTGGATAACGTGACAAGGGCCAATAGTGCGAAACCCCGTTTCCCAACCGCGTGCCGATCCAGAAGGACAGCCAGTCCCCCAATGCCGCCCCAATGGCGGCGGCAAGCCACAGAGGCCAGAATGCGATACCGCTTTCGCCGATGAGAAAACCGACACCGATCAGGATCACGGTTGCAGGCAACAACAGAGAGATGTACGCCAGCGATTCCCCAAAGGCCAGCACGAGCACCAGCGGAAAACCCCATGCTTCATGCGTCCGGATAAACGCGATCGTCGCTCGCGTGATCTCATCGAGGCTCATTCATCACTTTCCAATTCGCACCAAGCGTGACCGGCGGCTGACATCTCACCATATCGGTCCCTCTGGCAAAGACCTGCCACGTCGGAACGGATGTCTTGCAGACGTGTAGCGGCCGAGCAACGCACACGGCGCAAGTAACCATTCAGAAGGATGTTCCTCTCGCTCTGATTGACAGTACCCACGGGATCGACCTTAACTCATTCTTAACAAAAGTTGGTTGGGCGGGTCGGATGAGTTCCTCACGAGTGCGGTTGTGCGTACGGTTGGGCGGCGGTGCGGTCGTTGCAATCGTTGCGATAACGTCCACGTGGTCGGCGGCGACGGCTTCACAGTCGATGCTGATCGGTGGCTTTATCTCGCAGCCGATCGGTCACTACAATTTCTGCAAATCCCATCGGGCCGAATGTGAGATCCGCTCACGCGACAATGGTCCGGAGCACATGACCGGAAAACTCTGGCGGCAGATTACGAGCGTCAACCTGACGGTCAACGACAAAGTCAAGCCGAGGAGCGATCTCGACCAGTATGGCCAGGACGAATTCTGGGCCTATCCAGACAGCGGTTTCGGCGATTGCGAGGACTATGCGCTGGAAAAGCGCCGGCTGCTGATAAACAGCGGCATTCCTGTGTCGGATCTATTGATGACGGTTGTTCGCAAGCCCGACGGCGAGGGTCATGCAGTGCTGACTGTTCGAACCGACAAGGGCGACTTCATCCTCGATAACCTCATCAACACGGTGCGCCGCTGGGACCAGACCGGCTACCGCTTCCTGAAGAGGCAAGCCGGCACCGACACGGGGCGCTGGGTCTCCATCCTTGATGGCGACAACCCACTGGTCAGCGCGATCAAGTGACGGTCGTGTAACAGTTCACCCAAAGTTGACGCCTTGCCGAAAGAGATCTCTCCGGCTGGTGCGCAGCCTGCTCTTCGTCTTAGGTCGGAGTGTTCGTCGTTGTTAAGGCTTTGTGTCCGCCTTCGCCTGATTGCTGCTCGCCCCCTTCGACGGGCACACTCAATGGCGCTGTCGCCTCCGGGCAGCCGCTCTGAATTTTTTTCCATGACGAAATGTTGAGAACCATGTCGCACTGCGCGAGTTCCGGTCCCGACGGCAATTGCAGACAGGCGAATTCACCGTGATGGAACGTGCGGCCGTTGGCGATGCACTGACATTCTGCCCGCGCGGGCGTTGCAACAAGCGCCGCGAAAACCAGGATGCAAGAGGCATGGAACGTCCTCATGCGAAATCATAGCACGATCCGGAGCGGGCGCCAGATCGCCCAGCACGAGGTACAGCGCCGTGATGATGACGAACGCAATCGCGACGGCGGTGGCATGGGAACCGGCGTTGGCGAGCGAGCCCGGGAGGCCACTCAGCAGAGGCTCGATCAGATGCACAGATCAGCACCCGTCGCCGGCCGCTCCGGCGCCCGCGAGCAGTAGCGCCATCAGTGCGGCGAGAACTCGGACGCTCCGCCTCGCCCAATTTCGACCCTTTCACGCGCTCGGCAACGCAACCCTGGATGAGGACCGCGTCATTCCACACGCAAATAACCGGTCAGGCCGCTCTTCTGATGTTCAATGACGTGGCAATGGAATGCCCAGTTACCCGGATTGTCAGCGACCAACGCCACTTCCATCACTTCTTGCGATTTAAGAAGGGCCGTATCCGTTACAAGCGACGCAATTTTGCGCTTATCGGAGCGTAGCAGACGGAAAGACATACCGTGCAAATGGATCGGATGATCGTTCGGCGTTTCGTTGCGAAGGCGCAGAACATAGCTTTTGCCCCGTTTTAGAGCCGCGAGCGGACCAACTGGCCCCGGCGCGTCCCCTCGCCAGGCGACGCGGTTGATCGACCAGAAGGTGTAGCCGAGCGTGCCGCAAATACCCGGCGCCGGCGCATCACCATTGGGCGACCAGCCAAAGACGAAGTCCATTGTCTCGGCATCGGCAAGATCCGGCTCCGGTACGCGATTCGGCCGCAGCGGCTTGAGTTCGCCAAGCGCCCGCCCGGCGCTGGCGCCGATAGGCCGGAATCGGACGAGAACGCGAGGTCCCTTGGCTGTTCTGAGTTTCAGGCTGACAATCTCGTCTTCGCCATCAGGCACGCGGAGGGCGATATCGGCGCGCTGGCCGGGCGCGACGACAATGCCCCGAGGCGCAACAGGCTGCCGCAGCGGGTTGGCATCAAGAGCGATCACTTTGGCCGTTCCGCCATCGAGGTCATAAGTGCCGATACGGGTGACATCGGTGACTGCCAAACGCAGGCGCACAAGGCTGCCCGCCGGCAGATCGTAAATCGGGGTGACTTCCCAATTTACCGTCGAGACCGTACCCAGCGTGCCGCCGCGCGCAGCGTTGCGTGCCTTGAACAATTCGATGAACTGGCCGTCTTCGCCGAGACGGAAGTCGCGGATATTGAGCGGCAAATCCTGGTCGAAACCGGCATCTTCGTCATCTTCGACAACAAGCACGCCGGTCAGACCGCGGGCCATCTGATCGAGCGTGTTGCAATGCGGATGATACCAATAGGTGCCGGCATCCGGCGGTGTCAGAGTGTAACGGAAGCTTTCGCCCGCCGCGATAGGACGCTGGGTGAGATAAGGCACGCCGTCCATGGCATTGGCGATGCGCAATCCATGCCAGTGCACACTCGTCGCTTCATCGAGATCATTGACCACGTCTATGGAAAACGGCCTATCTCGCAATAAACGCAGAGTAGGCGGCGGCCCGCCCGCACCGAAACTCATCATCCCTTTGGTGACGGTGCCGGGCAAAATCGACCGACTGATCGCTGAAACCGGCAAGGTCAGATCGGCTGCTACGGCCCTGCCGGCAATCAGCCCGCCTGCAGCGCCGACAGCTACTGCTGCCGTGCCGCCCAGCAAGAATCCCCTGCGCGACATTCCCGACATGAAGCAGCCCTTTCAGTGGAGTATAGCGGACGTGGTGTTGTTGTGTCTTCCTTCACGAATTTCGAACCCTGGCAATGATTCAAGGTGAAGGTGGCGTAGTCTCCGAAGGACTTCAACTGAAGTTGGAGTTTCACTTGCTTTTTGATGATTGCCACACAACGTCGCACTGAACCGCGAGGCGTCTACGTGGCAGCTCTCGCCGAACGGCTTGTTGTGGGTGTAGCGTGCCCGATTGGCAGGAGTTACGACGCAAGCTATCCCCTTGCCGGAAATGGGCTCGCCTGAAATAGCACATTTGAAGCGGCCACGGTCTCTTAAACGCCCCATAAACGCAAACGCCCATAGACGCTCATCACTCGTCAGCGCTCTATTTCGGCCCATTTCTGCTCGCCGCAGGATCGGTGCAAATACGGTCATCCAATTTCAATAACGGAACCCTGTAATGCTGCCGTCACATACGGTGGCTAGGCGGATGCAGGGCGCCCTGCCCGTCCAACCTCTGGAGACAACCATGCGCGCTTTGCCGACTGTCATGGCGGTTGCGGCCCTGCTGGGCACGCAGCCTGCTTTCGCCGAATTCGTCACAGCTTTCGATTTTCCGCAGCCGAAAGACACCAGCGAGTTTTACACGGTTATCGAGATTCCGGCGGGAAGCTTCACTAAATACGAGATTGACTCAGAAACTGGCCATATCATCGTCGATCGATACCAGTCCATGCCGGTCGTCTATCCGGCCAACTACGGTTCCGTTACCAGTTCGTTGGGCGGCGACGGCGACCCGTTGGATGCGCTCGTCTTCACCCGGGAACCCGTCGTGCCCGGTGCTCTGATCAAAGTCCGCGCCATCGGCGTGCTCAACATGGTCGACGGCGGCGAAACGGATGACAAGATCATCGCTGTGCCGGCCACGGACATCGATCCGCAATATGACGGGATCAAGACCATCGATGATCTTCCGGCCATCGAACGACAGCGCATCGAGGCATTCTTTCGAGTTTACAAGCAGCTACCTGAAGGCCGCAAGGTCGTTGAGCTGAACGGCTTTGGTGGCGCCAACGTCGCCATCGACATGGTTGGCAAAGCCATTGAGAGCTACCGGAACAAGAAGGACTGACAGGATAGCAGAATCTTAACAGGAAGCTCATCCATAGGACTGGTCCCTAGCGGTGTTGGAACACCGCTAGGGTATGCATTGGCCTTGCGTCGCACTGTTGGCTGCGCGCAAGCTGCGCTTCGCTTTAGCTCCGGGCGTTTGCTGTTGATAAAGCCAAATCGTTGGCTTTATCTCCGCCTTCGCCTGGTTTCTGCTCGTCCCCGTTGACAGGCAAGCCAAACGGCGCAGTCGCCTCCGGGCATCCATCCTGAATTTTTTCCATGACGAAAATGTTGAGAACCATATCGCATTGCGCGAGTTCAGGACCTGACGGCAATTGCAGACAAGCGATTTCGCCGTGATGGAAAATGTGGCCGTTGGCGAGGCACTGGCATTCGGCCCGCGCGGGCGTTGCAGCGAGCGCCGCGAAAACCAGAATGTAAGAGGCCGTGATCGTCCTCATGCGCAAGATCATAACACGATCCGGAACTGTCGCTAGTGTGAACGCTCCACAAGTAACTCGGCGGAGAACTCGTACCGCGGGCGCTCGCGATCCCTCAATCGTCGTTCGCGTCGGTTTTTGCCCTCATTGTCCGTATTTTGTGGCCCGAATCAAAGGCACGGCCAAGCGACCAAAATGACCAGCAAATCCATCGGCATGCCGCGCCCAACGACACCTGCCAAACTGCCGGCATGCATGACGAGCAGCGTTGTTCGAACCAACGGCCGCGATGATGCGCGGCACGTTCAGGTTGAGGGAATGCGCGGGTCCTGAACGAGATAGAGCCGCGCAGTCGGCGTGAAATCAGTCACCAGGAATGAGAACGAAACCGTGCTCAGCGGATCGACCTCGCCTTTCCGGAACAGAAGATGGTCATAAGGTTCGAATTCACGACTGAATTCGGCGAAACTATCGGACCGAATTGCATCCGTTTCGCGGCGCGCCTGGTCGAACGAAAGCCCGTCGCTGGAATCGCTTGGCTGGTTGAGAATCTCCTGCAACTCGAACTCGAATTCGACCCAGGCGTGACCGCTGTTGTTGAGGGCAACGATCCTTAGGGAAATGAAACCGGTGGCATAGTTGCCGGAGGCACCGAATGGCTGAACCGGCCGGATGGCGCGTATGGTGAGGGTTACCGGGCTTGCCGACTCGAGTTCCTCGGTAATCACGACAGGATCGGCCCTTGTTCCGGCTCCCGAAGCGGCAATGATCCGGAATCCGCCGAGTTCGTCGGAAAAGGAGTAGGCGCCTGCTTCAAATATTCTGGGCCTTGTGCCATCGGCTCCAGCGAGGAGTCCGCTTGCTGCGAGCACGGTTGCGAATATCCCTACCAGACGTGCGCCTGATATTCGGGTTGACGGGTGGTGCCACATGGCTCGAAGTATGAACGACATTCCCGCGGCCGCATACTGGAATGGCTCAGGCGAGAGGGTATGATGGTTGGATTTGGCGCCGTAGGTCGAGGCATTCAACCGGATCGGCCACCGCAAACCGCGGAGAGGTTGTCGCTGCCGGCGATATGCGCGAGAGGACGTACCGATGTTCGGACTTGGCATGACCCACCTGTTGGTTATCTTCGTGGTGGCGCTGGTTGTTTTCGGCCCCGAGGAGCTTCCAAAAGTCATGCGATCGGCGGGGGCAATGATGAAGACATTCAATCGGATTGCGGGCGATTTTCGAAAACAGTTTGACGACGCTATACATCAAGCCGAGAAGGAACTCGACCTGCAGGAAACCCGCTCGATGCTTCAGAATGCGATGGAGGACGTGCCGCGAAGCGCTGACAAGGCCATAGTAGGGAAGGACAGCAATCTCAATCCGGCCGCTGAGCGGGGCGCAGAATCTGAACTGACGTCGGTCACGGCCAAGGACGCGAGGTTTAATGCAGAAACGTCATCAAACCAGTGATCGGGCAGAAGAGCAGTCGCCCATCGGAACCATCGCGAGGCTCCCAGCCGTTCCACCTTCACCGTCTCGGTTTCGCCCGACCACAGGCCGAGGCTCAAGACCTCATGACGGGCATCCCCTCACTGTGAAATCCCTTCACAGGTTACCGTTGTTCCCCCACTGCCGTGCTGCAGCCGTGGTCTTTTTGACAATCGCGTTGCTGACTGCGGCGGCCACCGACGTCGGCTCCGCTTCAGCGCATCGCAACGCGCTCTGGCAGGTTGTGCAGACCTGCGCTCTTGCCGCAGCGCATCTTGGCAGCGCTTTCCCCTGCGAGGAAGTGATCCTGCCCAGGCAGGGCGTGCCTGGATCAGCTCTCATTAAATCACCCCGCTACCGGACCGAGTTTCTGTTGACGCCACTCACGGCTGTTGCCGGCGTTGAAAGCCCGTCTGTCCGTTGGCAGGGCAGTTCCCAACTCTGGAATCGGGCATGGAAAGCACGAAGCAAGGTCTCGGCGAGCCTCGGACGTCACCTTCCACGAACGGCCATCGCCATGGCTGTGAATTCCAGGACTGAGCGATCCCAGGATCAGTTCCACATCCATATCGATTGCGTTGCGGTGTCGGTGGAAAAGAAACTTGTCCTGAAGGGGCCGAAGGTGGAAGGTCCGTGGCAGCTTCTCCCTTTGGCTCTGATGGGGAAACGCTATTGGATCAAGGCAGTCGATAAGCCGGATTTGGAAACGACCAACGTAGTCGGCATCATCGCTTCCGGCCTGCCGCAGGCCCGGCGCGCCATGCATCACGTAAATGTCGTCGTCGTTGGCGCCGAACTCGCCGGCGCAAGACCGGGATTTTACATCCTGACCAACTGGGAAAGCTCGCCGGCCGAGCGCCTTTTGGATCATCACTGCACCTCGCGTTGAGCACCGGAGGCAACTGGCGAGACCAATGGCCGCACCCGGACACTCGACGGAAGTCTCAAAGCAGTCTTCGCGGAATGGTATCCGGGCATGGCAAACGACAATCCAGACCCGATCAGCGCAGCAAAGCTGCGTGACCGCCCCACAGTTCCTCATGCTCTCCTATCTGCAGGCCCGCACCGGCTAACGTCGGCTCTTCGACGATCCGATGAAGCGACAGCCCGAGACGAGCTGCGCACCATGCGCCTCGAAACGAGCGAGATGCCGTTGCGGGGGCAGCGACGGTCTACCCGCTTGATCGGGCCACGATCCTGGCGCAGTCGCCTTTCGACGTGAAGGTCGAGTTCGACAAGGTCGTTAGCGCCGACCAAGTCACGGTGACGATCAACGGCCAGCCGGCGGAAACCGTGTTGGGCAAGAAATTCGAATTCATCGAGAAGGAAGAAGGTTTCGACGCTTCGGCGGTGTTGATCCGCGCAGCCAGCATTTCGCAGCCTGGTACCTACAAGCTGGAGGCGAAGGCCGGCGACGAAATGAAGTCGGTGAGCTGGCAGGTTTTCGGCACCCCGGCAACGCCCAAGGCCAAGAACGTCATCTTCTTCCTCGGCGACGGGCTTTCGGTCGCGCATCGCACCGGCGCCCGCATCATGTCGAAGGGCATGACGGAAGGCAAAGCCAACGGGCGCCTCAACATTGACGACCTCGATCACATGGCCTTCATCGGCACGTCCGCGACCAATGCGATCTCAACCGATAGCGCCAACACGATGTCGGCTTACATGACGGGCCACAAGACGGCTGTCAACGCGCTCGGCGTCTATGCGGATCGCACCAAGGCTAGCCTTGACGACCCCAGGGTCGAGACGATCGCAGAGGCGCTGCGGCGCACCGGCAACAAGTCGATCGGCGTTGTCTCGACCGCCGAGGTGGAAGACGCCACCCCTGCAGCGGTCCTCGCCCATACCCGCCTGCGCGCCGACAAGGCTGACATTGTCGGCATGTTCTTCGACGTCAAGCCCGAAATCGTCCTTGGCGGCGGCTCCGCCTACTTCCTGCCGCAGAGCACGCCGGGCTCAAAGCGCAAGGACGACAAGGACTACATCGCGATGTTGAGGGATGCCGGTTACACATTGGCGACCGACAAGACCGAACTCGTGGCCGCCAAGGGAACCAACACCGGCAAGATCCTCGGCCTTTTCCACACCGGCAACATGGACACGACACTCGACCGTGAATTCCTCAAGAAGGGCAGCGTCGAGAAGTTCCCGAACCAGCCCGGCCTTGTCGAGATGACGCAGACCGCACTCGATCAGCTTTCCAAGGACGAGGACGGCTTCTTCCTCATGGTCGAAGCGGCGTCCGTCGACAAGATGTCGCATCCGATGGACTGGGAGCGGTCGCTGTTCGAGACCATCGAGTTCGACAAAGCCGTCGGCATCGGGATGGAGTTCGCCAAGACGCATCCGGACACGCTGATCGTCGCCACGGGCGATCACACGCACGGCGTGTCGATCTGGATGACATCGCCGGGCTTCTCGAAGCAAACGTCCTTCGGCTTGCGGATGGCGTGTGGCCTGGTCTTTGGGGGCGATTTGCGGCCGGCCTTGCGGATGAGTTCGGGCACCGGCGTCACCCGGCCACGCTCGACCAGCTTCTTCAGGATGCGGCCGACAGTGGCGTTGGAGACGGCAAAGCCGGCCTTACGCAACACAGGACCGAGCTTGTCCTTGCCCCAGAAAGGAAAGTCCAGCCTGAGCCGCTCGACCTCGGGGCGAAGGGTCGGGCTCCAGCCGTTGGCGCGAACCCGGTGCGGACGCCGGCTCTTCGGCTCGGGTGCGCTTTCCCAGCGATAGAGGGTCGAACGCGGCACTCCGACGGCCCGCGCTGCCTGCCCGGCATCCAGTCCGTCCCGCATCGCGCGCCGCCATCGCGCCACCGCGTCGCGTCTTCTCTCTGCTTCGATAGTTGGGGTCTTCGCGCCGAGAAGCCGCGACGCCCGGCCGGCGTTGCGTATAATATGACCGGGCAGGCCAAAAACCTGCATGGGGTTCTCCTATGATTCGAGCTTCGCAACCCGAGTTACGGAGAACCCCTCCTCAACTGCAAGAATCTCATATCTGTCTGAGCGCGGTCAGTCGCGACATGGCTCCTGACGCTGCGGCGCCTGGAGCAGAACGCCGGAAGCAAGTTTCGCTCATGAAACAGCGCCCGATCACCCGCCGCAAATTGGTGCTGCTTGGCTCGGCCGTCGCACTGGTCAAGATGACTGGCGCGAGTTCCGCTTCCACGGCAACGGCAACCCTTGGCTTCGATGAGCTCTATGGAAAGATCAGCGTTCTCGGGCTCAGCTTTTCGGACAAGGTGAAAGGGCTCGCGGAAGCGGAAGTCTCCATGCAAGGCTTCATGGCGCCGCCGCTCAAGGCCGAGGCAAATTTCTTCGTGCTCACGGAAATCCCAATGGCGCTCTGCCCGTTCTGTTCCTCCGACGCCGACTGGCCGGACAACATCGTGGTAATCTACCTCGACGAGGCGCAGACGTTCGAGCAGGCCAATGCCCCGATCGAGGTGAGCGGGCGGCTGGAGGTCGGTTCATGGACCGACCCGGAAACCGGCTTCGTCAGCCTGCTTCGCATCGTCGATGCGCATTTCCGCACGGCCTGACCGCAGATGCTCCGTTTGACGATCCGTGACCTTGAGATGTCGTTTCAGGGTCTTGGCAGGCCTGCGCTGGCTCTGTCCGCGCTGGAAATCGCGCCAACCGAAAAGGTTGCCGTTACCGGTCCGTCCGGGTGCGGGAAGACGACCTTCCTGAACGTCGTCACCGGGCTCGATCGCGTTCGGAAGGGTTCGGTGCGATGGGGCGAGACCGATCTTTCCGGTCTTTCGGAAGCTGGTCGCGACCGTTGGCGCGCTATGCATGTCGGCCTTGTCATGCAGGAGATCCACCTGTTCCCCGGCCTCTCGGCGCTCGACAACGTGCTGTTGCCGAGCCGACTGTCGCGGCTCCGTTCGAATACCGACTTCAGAGCGGACGGCATGCAGTTGCTCGAGCTGGTCGATATAGATCGTCCCGATCAGCCGGTCGAAACCATGTCTCGTGGACAGATGCAGCGGGTCGCGGTGGCTCGGGCGTTGGTCGGGCGGCCGGCAATCATCGTCGCCGACGAACCGACAGCCAGTCTCGATGCCGATTCCGGGGCCTCTGTCGCGGACCTGTTGCTGCGACTGTCCAACCAGGCGGGTGCGACGCTGATCGTGGCGAGCCACCAAAAACGCCTCATCGAAGGCCTCGATCGCGTGATCCATCTGGAGTCCGGCGCCGTCGTCAGCGACACCGGCAAGCCCGCGGCCACGCATGATGAGGCGTTTCTTTGACGTGCGCGCACGATCGGTCGCGAATCCGATCAGCCGAGGTAACCATACTGCCGGTTCTGCGGCCGCGCTCACGCGAAGGAAATGACCCTTGTTGCGGTTTATCGCTGCGGACTTGAAGCGACACTGGATCGGCGTGGCTGCGGTGGCGCTGCTCATCGCGCTCGCGACCGCGCTCGGCGTCGCTGTCACGCTCGGCGAGCGGGCGCTTCGGTTGGGTAGCGCGCGTGCGGCGGGCGCCTTCGATCTGGTAGTCGGCGCGCCCGGCAGCGAGACCCAATTGCTGCTGTCCGCCGTGTTCCTGCAGGCAGCGCCCTTGACGCTCATGCCGGGCAATGTACTGGCGGGGCTGATCAGGGACGAACGTGTGGCCTGGGCGGCCCCCGTCGGGTTCGGTGATTTCGTCGAGGATTTCCCGATCGTCGGCACGACGCAAGCGCTGGTCGACGGACTGGGCGGCGCGGCCGAAGGACGCACGTTCGAGAAGCTCGGCGAAGCGCTTGTCGGAGCGTCCGTGGCGAAGAACATGGGAAGCCGCTTTCACCCGGCGCACGGCCAGGTCCGCCAGGCGACCGCAATGCACAATGATGTCACCTACGCGGTCGTGGGACGGCTGAGGCCGACCGGTACCGCCTGGGACCGAGCCGTCATCGTTCCGATCGAAGCGGTCTGGCACATTCATGAACGCGATCCGGCGGGAACAGGATCGCCGCTCCTGCAGGCTGCCGCCCAAGGCGCCGCAGAGACAAGCGAGTTCGACCAGCCGATCCATCCGGAGGCCGTCCTCGATCCATCGACACCCGGCCTGCCAGCCATCGTGGTGAAACCGCGTACGGTCGCTGACGCCTATAAGCTGCGACAGGCGCACCGCAACAATCGGACCGTCGCGATCTTCCCGGGCGAGGTGCTGACGAGGCTCTACGGAACGCTCGGCGATGCGCGACGCGTGCTTTCCTTGGTGGCCGGCGGAGCGCAGGCGCTTGTCGCCGCCGCGATCCTGCTTGTCGTGATCCTTCACGTCATGCAGCGGCGCCGGCAGATTGGTGCCTTGCGCGCGTTCGGGGCGCCGCGCGGACGGTGGTGTTTGAAATCGTCTGGCTGGAGACGTTCGCAATCATCGCAGCAGGGGTGCTTCTCGGCTTCGGGCTGGGCTACACGGCCGCCAGAACGGGTGCGCACCTCTTGAGCGGAGCCAGCGGCTTTACATTGCCCGTCGAGTTCCACAGCGAGGACTGGCAGTCCGCCCTTGTCTTATTGGCTGTCACGGGTCTGATCGCTCTGGTGCCGTCGATGCTTGCATACCGGCAATCGCCGGCGCAGGCACTCAGAAACTGAACCGATTTGTGCTCATCAAAAATTCTCACCGCAGCCCGAATTAGGAAACTGCTCGTCCTCGCAAACGGTTTCGTCAAAGCCAACAAAACCTATGCCCAACGCTCTATCGCGATTGACACCCAAGACAGTCGTCGGTTCAGGTTGCCGGAAGATCGTGACGGCCGCAAAGGAAGTGCAATTGGCTGAAATCGGATGGAGCGAGGCGGCGATCCTAGGAGTGGTTCAAGGACTGACGGAATTTCTCCCGATCTCCTCAAGCGCGCATTTGCGGATCGTTGGTGAATTCCTGCCACCGGCCGGCGATCCCGGCGCCGCATTTACCGCCATTACGCAGATCGGGACCGAGATCGCGGTCCTGATCTATTTCCGGCATGACATCATCTGCATCATCGCCACATGGCTGCGTTCCCTGGCCGGCCGCCGTGAACGGCTGGACCCGGATGCCCGCATGGGATGGCTGGTGATCATAGGGACCCCGCCGATCGCCATCCTGGGACTATTGCTGAAGAACCTGATCGAAGGTCCGGCCCGCAACCTCTATCTCACGGCAACCATGTTGATCGTCTTCGCGCTGGTTCTCGCGGCCGCCGACCGGCTGGGCCCCAAGCGCAAGGCTTTGCGCGATCTGGGCTGGCGGGACGGCTTTCTGTTCGGCGCCGCCCAGGCGATGGCCCTCATCCCGGGCGTTTCGCGATCGGGAGGCACTATAAGCGCCGGACTGCTGATGGGTTACACGCGAGAGGCCGCGGCCAGGTATTCGTTCCTGCTGGCGATACCTGCCGTGCTCGCCTCAGGCTTCTTCCAGCTCTATGCAAGTTGGGGGGCAGACAGTCCGGTCGGCACCGGTCCGACCGCGCTTGCCACCCTGCTGTCCTTCGCGGTCGGCTATGTCGCGATCGCGGGTTTTCTGAAGCTGGTCTCGACGCGCAGCTACATACCCTTCGTCTACTATCGGATCGGGCTCGGCGCCTCGATATTTCTGCTTCTCGGCGCCGGTCTCCTGTCAGCGTCCTGAGATTATTTCGTGCCGCTCACGAGAATGTTCTGTTGGGATTCGATCGCTTCGCAGTGGCCGGAGTTGGATCGCGACTGGCGCTTCAGGTAGGTGTATCCGGTGTCCGACCACAGCAGGACCTTCGGCTCCAGATTGTCGAGAATGAAGTCACCGGCGGTCGTGTTGACGCTCAGGATCGCGTGCCCCTCGCCGCTCGACTGCCTGACCACCGTTATCCAAAAGGTTTTGCGGGGGCACGCCCTGTCTCATCAGTTCGCGACGTTTTTCCAGCACGATGTCGTCGCAGTCGCCAAATCCCTTATAGGGATACTCCCATTTCTCCTCGACACCCCGGGTATCTATGTCCGTCATGGCCATGATCGTCGTGTTGGCCCCGTTGTTGATTTCGATCCTTGTCTTACACAAGGAGCGGGTCAGTTCGATGGGCTTCGGGTCGCGCCTGACGATCGAGCAATCATCGCGATAGTTCCGACAGTATTCGTAATGACCGATCGCTGCGTTGTCCGTCCGTTTGTTCGCATGAATGCGAGCTGCCCTGCATTCGCCGACCATGACCGATGACTTTTGCGATCGCTCGTAGGCGTTAACGTATCCGTAAACCACCGCGTCAAGCCGGTGAGCGACATGGAACACAATGGAGTTCCAGAATATTGGTCCTATCCTGACGATAATCTGGGTGATTGCGAGGATTATGCACTGGAAAATCGGCGACCGCTGATGCGAACGCGTCTCCAGTCTGCTCTTGACGGTAGTGCGCAAGTCCGATGGCGAAGGACACGCTGTATTGGCGGTTCGAACCGACAAGGGCGATTTCATTCTCGATAATCTGACCAATAGGGTTCGTCCCTGGTACGAGACGAACTATCACTACCTGAAGCGCCAAGCGGAATACAACACGAGACGGTGGGTTTCCATCTTGAGCGAAGACGATCTTTTCGTCGGCGCGGTTAGGTAACGCGATGCCGAACATTTTTTCCAGCGTCCTTGCATCCGAACACCTTGCCGGCTCGCAAAACCTCCGCCTCTCTGTTATAGGCTCGAAAGCACACTGCCATGACCATATGACGGCACACCCTGCATCCCTTCACGGAGCCGGAGGCTGCCAACGGAGCCTCATGCCAACAGCCAAGCTGCAGCGCTTTTTGATGACGGTGACGATCGTTGCAACTTGTGTCGGAACGGCCCCAGCCGTGGCGCAGACTGTCACAGTCGTCCCGACGGGCAATCGTCTTGCCGAGCAACCGGTGATCCCAAGAGCGTCCGCGCTTCGTTCCAAGGCATTCAACACGACGTACGAGGAGAAGTATCGGGCCATAACCGCCTTGCTACGGGACGACCGCAAACTCGTCGGCAAGATCAGGAAGGCGGCGCTCGCCTATGGCATCGATCCGATCCACATCGTCGCGGCTCTCGTCGGAGAGCACACCTACAATATCAGCGTGGTCGACTCGGTTCAGACCTATTACGTCAAGGCGCTCGCCTATGCCGATCTGAAGTTCTCCTTCAGCTACAGGGGCACTCCGGTCCAGTCATTCGTCCAGCGGCCCGAATTCGCATCCTGCTCTTCTCTCGAAAGCAGCGCGCTGATTTGGAGCTGCCGCGACCAGGTCTGGGAAGAGACATTCCGGGGTCGCAAGGTCGATGGCGTCGACTACGAACCCATCACGTTCCAGCGGGCCTTCTTCCAACCCTTCTATGCGGGGCAGACCTTCGGCCTGGGACAGATAAGCCCGCTTGCAGCCCTGCAGGTCACAGACATGGTCAGCCGGGTCAGCAAGCTTCCCCGATTGTCGCCCGATCGCCCGCAGGCGATCTATCGCGACGTCATGGATCCTGATCGCAGTCTTGTTTACATCGCCGCGATCATCCGGGATTCGATCGATGCCTATCGGGAACAGGGGTTCGATATATCCGGTAATCCCGGAATCACCGCCACGCTCTACAATGTTGGCCAGCCGCGCAGACGTGCACGTGAGTTGAGGCAGGCCGTGACCGACAAGACCGGCCGCACCCTGCCCGTCGAGAACTATTACGGCTGGCTCATCAACGACAGGCTCGAAGTACTCAAGGCGCTTCTCACCGATGGCACGAAATGATCGTGGTTGGTGGCCGGACACTCGCGAACCTGCGTCGGATGGCGGGACAGATTTATGCCGGAAAAGCTGGCTGTCATGAGACCAATTCCGCTTGCATTTGGCGAACGTCTGTCGACATCAGATGGAAGCAAACAGTGCACTCAAGCGAACTCATAAAGCGCGCCGGAATTGCCGGTCGCGTGCAAGATGGCCAAGCGAGGTTTCGTGTGTCGATAACCATGCGGCTCCAAACTGAGAATGGCTTACCCAGCGCGACGTTCTGAAAACCACATATTTGAAGGACAAGGTGGCGTTTCGCACACGCCTCTACGGCTTGACTGACTGAGGGGGTGACATCGCCATGCTTGATCCGATCGTGAGTTTCTTCACCCGGATTTTCCAGTGGATTGGCCGCGGCATCGGCCTGCTGATCGGTGCGATCCTGTGGCCGTTCCTGTGGGCGGGGCGCTGGTACACGCAACGCGGCTGGATCCTGAAGGCGGTGCTCGGCCTGGCTGTGCTCGTGCTGATCGGTCTCTATGTCAACTTCTTCTACGCCACCCAGTGGTGGAACAATTTCGACCCGAATTACGTCGACAAATACACGTTCGAAAAACGCAACAGCTCCGCCGGTGAACAGGTTTCCGCCGCCACCGGCACCGACACGGCCAAGACCTGCGGAAATTCAGCCATTGCCCAGGTCGCTGCCGACCTGACCGACTTCAACGTCAACCAGAATGCCTGGGTGTCGTCGATGATCCTCTACAAGCTCGGCCTGTTCGGCATCGACTGGGACCACACGCCGTTCATGGACAACAAAGCTTCGTTCCAGCGCGGCATCAACCAGGCGGTGCGGCGCACGGCGACCGAGCTTGCCGACAATCTCGGCCGCGTGCGCACCACTTCGCAGATCGACGCCGATCTTCAGGACGCGCGCGGCAATCTGCAGTTCGATGAAGAGACCTGGTATTTCGGCCTGAACCCGTTCGGGCCGAAGACGCCGACGCCGAGCTACTATCGCGATGCGGTGCGCAAGCTGCGCGCCTTCAACGCCCGGCTGGAAACCTGCCAGACGGTGTTCGATGCCCGCGCCGACAATCTCAAGCAGTATATCGACCGCATCTCGTCCGATATCGGCTCGACCTCGGCGATCCTCAAGGAGCGCGCTGAGCACTACAACAATGGCTGGTTCGATTTCCGCGCCGACGATCGCTTCTGGTTCGCCTATGGCCAGCTCTATGCCTATTACGGGCTGATGAAAGGCGCCGAGGCCGATTTCGAGGACGTGATCAACGAAAAGCACCTGCAGAGCCTGTGGGACACGATGGACTCGCAGTTCGTCTCGGCGCTGCGCATCCAGCCCTTCATCATCGCCAATGGCCGCGAGGATGGCTGGCTGTTGCCGGATCACCTAACGACAATTGGCTTCTACATGTTGCGCGTGCGCTCGAACCTGGTCGAGATCAGCAACGTTCTTGCGCAGTAACTCGGTGGATGAAGCGCTCGGGGCATCGAGGCATGGAGACCGGTAACTTCTCTGGGGTGAGCCCGGCCACGATTTGTTAGCGCCGACTGGGCCATCACCGTTGCTTTGTTTAAGGCGGCGGCGATGGCGGTGGAATGGACGATCACGATCGAGAGCAGGAACGAATTCGGCGATGTTCGCCGAAATGAGGTCCGGATCGACAAAAGCGATGAGCGTCTGCGTGACGGAGACCTTGACCTGTCGATCGACGGTGGCAAGAAGATCATGGCCGCCCTGCAAACAGCGGTCGCGACCTAGGAGGCGAAAACCTACACCCTGTTGAATGACATATTCACGTGCGTCGAGGGCCGGCTGCGGTACAAGGATTTGATCGGGTGACCGATAAGAAACAGGAACCGCCGCTCTATCTCGACATGGGCTTTGCCGAGGCTCTCGAACGTTTCGCACAGACAGACAAGAAGGAGGCCGACGAGCTGGCCGAGCGTGGACGCGCCATAATCCGCGAGCGGAATGAACCGGTATCGCGCACGGACCTGTTCAAGGCCCTCACCGAACGCGGGCTGACGATTGCAGGCACTGACCCTGAGATGGTCCTCTCAACGATGCTGTGGCGCACGCGCGACCGTGTGGCCCGCGTTAAAGGCGGCGGCTATTGGCTGGCAGACGTTCCAAACGAGGCGGCGGGTTACTTCCCCGAGACCAGCACCGACAATGACCAGATGGAAAACACGCCGCCTGAAGAGGAGCTGCCGACCGACGCCGGCACCCCCGCAGTCCGCCACGATCTTCTTGATGAGGCATGATGGGCGGGCACCCGGTTATCACCTCCCCAGTGTTTTCGAGCCTCTGAATAACGGTGCCGGAAGTCATTGCGATGTAGCGTGGCGATTGATCAGTCCGCCCGGCCTCGGTGCAACGCTTGCCCTAACCGGACTCTGATCCTGAAACCTGTGCTCTGTCAAATGCTGGGTGAGACACGTATATAGGTCCCAAAATTTGCAACAGAACCGATAGGCTGCCATGCGGGCCCTCGCCTCAACCTGGGGCGGCGGGACGTAGGCTCGCCGGGTTCTCAGGACAAGTCCGCACGCGAGGGACGCAATCCGTCGACAGGATCAGGGCCCATTGGGTCCGTCCGACATAGTCGTGATCCAGTCAGAACGTGTCCAAAGAATTTGGATCACCGGTTGAACGCGGAAGGTGCGGATCACTGCTATTTCGCTCGGCGCTGCCTATATGAAGCAGCAAGAGCATCGATTAGGGAACTTACCTATGTTGATTTCGCGTTGGTTTGCAGTTTTGTTTGCAGGACTGTTCCTGGCATTTTCCATGGTCGCGATGGATCACGCTGAGGCGCGCCGTGGCGGCAGCTTTGGCAGCCGTGGCATGCGCACGTTTCAGTCGGCCCCGCCGACCAGAACGGCGCCACAGCCTGTCGCTCCGGTCGAGCGCTCGATGACGCCCAACACCGGAACGAATACTGCGGCCCGCCAGACGCAGGTATTCCCGCAACGACCAGGCTTCCTTAACGGCTTCGGCGGTTCGATGATGCGGGGCTTGCTGCTTGGTGGTCTGATCGGAGTTCTTCTGGGCCACGGGTTCGGCGGTTTGGCAGGCATGTTTGGCCTGCTGCTTCAGGCGCTGCTGATCGGCGGCGCGATCATGCTGGCCCTCCGCTTTTTCGGGTCGCAGTCGGCACGCAGCCAAGCGCCTGCCATGGCTGGCGTTCCGCGAGGCGTGGGGAGCTTTGGGCGAAGCGACACGACCCAGCGCGATGCGGACAACGTCACATCGTTTCCCATTCCGGGCATCGGGTCTGGATTTGGCGGGACGGCTCAAGCTACCGCTTCCGATGAAATCATACTGACCCAGGCGGACCTCGACACGTTCCAGCAACGGTTGACCGAAGTCCAGGAAGCGTTCGGGCGCGAAGACCATGCTGCCCTGCGCCGGCTGGCGACCCCGGAGATGGTGTCCTACCTGTCCGAGGAACTTGCCGACAATGCCAAAAACGGCCTCAGGAACGACGTGTCGGATGTCAGCCTGTTGCAGGCCGACATTGCAGAATGCTGGCGGGAAGATGATCGCAACTACGCGACGGCTGCGTTGCGCTACGAGTCTCGCGACGTCACCCGCGAGCGCGACAGTGGCAAGATCGTCGCGGGCGACGCCGATCGGCCGACGGAAACAACCGAACTGTGGACCTTCACGCGCCAGAACGGCGCGGACTGGAAGCTCTCCGCAATACAACAGGCTTAACGGCTAAAAAGCCGCGGGTTTAGGAATCAGAGTCCATTCGCCGGCGACGCAAACGCGCGAGCGAACGAGCACGCCTTTCCCAATGGAACATTAGCGATATCGAATAGTTGAGTTCTTGCTCTGGATGCCGCCGCATGGTGTCTAGATGGACAAACATCGGCCGGCCCGCGTCATCGATCTCTCCGGTGGCGCGGCTTTTTTCGGGCCCAAGGAGGTCACCTCGGCCCGGGAGTGATTTCGTCAGCGCCAGCGCTCCTCGGCCAGTTCCGGCGAATAGCCACGAGGTCGATTTTCCGGCGGAGCTTCGCAACGTGGTTTCTGGTCCGTGGTGCCTGGAGCACCATTCGGGGATTCTCACTGTCTCCTAATCGTGATGCTCGGGCATGTCTTTAAGCTGGTCCTTCGTCCAGTTGGTAACGGCATGGACGTCGCCGTTCTCGTCGCGCATGAAATCCAACTGGCTGGCGGAAACCGCTACAGGCTTGGTGCCTATGCCGAGAAAGCCGCCGACATCGATGACGACCTGGCTGCCGTGCAGATGATCGACAGAACCGATCTTTTCATCGTCAGGGCCGTAAATGGTCGCGCCTTCGAGTATCGATGGCGTCAGCTCAGCGTTTGTAAGCCGTACGTGGTTGGTGTGGTCCATGACCGGGTCTCCTGTGGGTTAGACAAGATGAACCAGCGACGCTCCTAAGAGTTCCGACGGAGCGCTTGACTCAGCCGGAAGGCGCGGGCATGGGCAGCAAGCCGACCGCGGGTTGATACCGGGTTGAGGGCGGCGAAGTCATCTCTAGGCCAACTAGACTCGCCGACAAGGGAACAATCAGGAATCACGTTCCAGTGGCTTGTGTCCGGGCTGCTCGTGCCAGATGACCCGGAGGTCTCGCCTATCGACCGGCTGGCCACATGCAGGGCAGATGTAGAAGTTGTCTGCCCTGTCGGCGGGCTCTTGGCCGTGCCGGCGACCGATGATTGGCGCGCCGAGATCGGATAGCTTTGTCACCCTTCCCAGGTTCGTGGCCTCGCGCTCCAAAGTTTTCGATTGTTGCCATGCTCCTGAATGAGCTCCCGAACCTGCTCGGGGCGTGATGCGGTGCTGCTTGCGAAGTATCTGACCTCATGATCTTCATCGCCCGACACGCTCGGCTGGAGTTCATCGAACCGTATTCCCGACCCTTGTGGAGAAACCTCCAGAGGGCGACGACTGGATTCACGAAGTTAAGTTCGACGGCTACCGATCGCAGATCGTCACGGATGTCGGCGGCGTGCGTATCTTCACCCGCCGTGGCCTTGATTGGACCTCGAAGTACCGTGACCTCGCAAAGGCCGCCGCCGAACTGGAGTTGGAAAGCGCCATTATTGATGGCGAGATCATCGTACTCGATGAGACCGGCCTGTCGGACTTCGGTGCGCTGCGCAAAGCCATCACGCGGCGCCAGCACGAGCTCTATTTCGTCGCCTTCGATCTGTTGCACCTCAACGGCCACGACCTGCGCGACGTGCCGTTGGAGGGCAATCGCTGAAGGACAGCGCATCCAGTTCAGCGAAGCCCTGCCAGACGACGCCAAGGCAATCTTCTACCTCGTCGATCGGGCCGGTCTGGAGGGTATGGTTTGGAAGCGCAAGGGCAGCAAATATCGCAGCGGCAACTCGACAGCCTGGCTGAAGACGAAGGCTTTCACTATCGACGAATTCGAGCTGCTTGGCGTCGAGCGCGAGGTCGGAAAGCCCGCCTTCGCACTGATGGCCGAACGCGGTACTGGCCGTTATGTCGGCTCTGCTTTTATCACCTTGAACCGCGAAATGCGCGAACGGCTTTGGAAGCGAATACAGGAGCGTGCAGGCACGGCGCCAAAGGGCATGAAGCGGCCGACGAGACATTATTGCTCGTCCCCCTCGGCGCTTCTCAATTTCGTATGTCAGCCAACGGCAGAACATCCCAACGATGGATGACGCGCCGCCGCCGAGCAAACAGGCAGTAAGTACAGGACTGGTTGAAGCGCTCGACCAACTTACGATGGCTAGCAGGATCACAGTCACCGTTGAGATCAAATAGCCCACGCCCTTCAGCATGTGCAGGGAAGCCTTTGTCATGCCTAAACCTCCTCAACGGCTTCAGGTCTGTAAGCGCTCATACGACCCCCTCGATTCCGGACCTGCTCAGCCTGGCCTGACCATGCGAAGAATCCTCTGATTTGGACGGAGGTGACTGCATGGATAGAGACGGCAAAATGGGCGTCCAATTGGACGTCTCAAGCGACGGCTATGCCGGTCGGCTGGAGGTGATCGAGGGCCCGACGGGCCGGCGGCGGCGCACGGACGCCGAAAAGACGCGGATCGTAAGTCCGCCATAGGGCCACCATTGCTTCCCCTTCTTCATTGCGGGCGCTCTTCCTGCTCGCGGCGAACTTCTTTCCGCGCTCAAGGGGCGTCTTTGAACTTCTGTTTCTGGCATGGTACACGGCGCTCGCCACAGCCGCCGCCGTTCCGACATTGCCGAGTTCGCCCAGCCCTTTGACGCCGGCCGGGTTGACGTCCAGATCGATCTCTGGGACGAGGATCACATCAACTTGATTGATGTCCGCGTTTACCGGCACCAGATATCCCGGGCGCGGATCGTGAACAGCGGAGTTGCCACCACATCCTCGGCTGCCGCTACTGTCAAAACAATGCTTGCGGTCGCTACTGCGCTCATGGCAACAAACAGGCTAATTTTGGTTGACCCTCTCTCGTCATCGACGCCTGCCATCATAGCCACAATCGTTCAGGACGGAATCGATGCGGCGCAAGATCGCCTTGGAATATTGAGCTAGGCTATAGCGAACCTCGGTCGTCTGAGCTTTTTGGCGGGCTGAAGTGGCGAGGCTTGAGGTGTAACACGCATTGGGCCAATGGTCGCTCGACAGCGACCGAAATCATGGAGCTGAGGTCTGATGAGTAAAATTGCCTTACTTCCTCTGGTGACGTATCCGGAAGCGAATTCCACCAAAATCGTCTCAAACGCAATCGCGGTGGTCAAGCACATTGGCGCGGCGCTTCACGCATTAACGGTCAATGTCGATATCCCGGGTATTTCCAACCCCGTGTCGAGATACTTGATCAACCTTCCCGAAATGATCCGGGAGACAGAAGCGACCAGCCGCAAGCATGGGCTCGATTTGCTAGAGGCATTGAAAGCTGAAGCGGCACGCGTCGGATCGCCCCTGACAACCGAGGAGATTGCTGTTCAGCCGGCATCTATCAGCGATGTTGCAGCAACGCAGTCACGCTATTTCGATTTTTCTTTGATTGGGTTGGAGCCAAATAACCAGACTGCGCGTATGACCGTTGACGCGGTTCTGTTTGGTTCGGGCCGACCGACCATAATTCTGCCGGAAGGCGCAAATGTCGGTGCAATCGATCATGTCATCATCGCTTGGGATGGGAGTCGCGTTGCGGCCCGGGCCGTTGCCGACGCGTATGAGTTTCTGCAATGTGCGGCAAAGATAACTGTACTGACAGTGACAAGCGAAAAGCCGCTGCGCGATATTGGCGAACGCCTCGCTCTAAGCCTGAGAACGCGTGGCCTTCCCGCTGAGGGAGTCTCAATCGATGCTGAAGATCGCCCCATTGGCGTTACGCTTCAGGAGCGCGCTGTCGGCATGAGCGCCGATCTGCTTGTCATGGGTGCGTACGGCCATTCCCGGATGAGAGATTTTGTCGTGGGTGGCGCAACCAAAGGCGTTCTTGGCGATCTGCGCCTGCCTGTCCTTTTGTCGCACTAGAAATCTGCAAATCTGCCCTCGATTGCGCCAACGGCGTCAAAGGAACCAGCTACGAGTTCAAAACGAAACCGTGCCTAATTCTCGTGAGTTGCGGATTGTTTCGCCTTGCCCATCAGATCCACGCCTGCAGCCATTTGAGGGCTTCATGCCGTCCAGATCGATGAAGGTCACCACCAACCCCGTTCCGGTCCGGGCGGCGCGCTTCACCACTTCTTTAGCGAGCATTGCGAAGCCGCGACGGTTGTGAAGGCCTGTAAGTTCGTCGTTCGCGCCGCCTATGATTGATTCTTGCCCCTGCCAGAGGCGGTTCGAGACGGTGCGCAGGACCATCTCGTCAAAGGGCATATCGACGGGTAGCAAATTGCTCGCGCCATTCGCTGTGCTCGGGAGCGCCTTCGAAATTCGAGCTCGAACTGAACTGCGGAGCATACCCTGGACGGGTATCTCCACTCCCATGAGATCAAATATTGAGCCCATCATTGCCCATGGGCTGGACACCGACGATCGGCGCCTATGACGGCAAGCCGACCGACGGAAAAGTCCTGCAGCACAGTGGCCTCGCAAGGGTTGTCATCCCGCCTCGTGCAACAGCGGTGGAAAGCGGTGACACCGGACCGCCTGGTCAAAGGGACAGCCACGTCGCGGTGATCGCGAAAGACGGGCGGCTGCCATGGCAGGCGGCCACCGGCTATGGCAAGCGTGCCCTGATCGAAACCGCCATCGGGGCGCTACAAGGCGCTGATTGGACGCCGCTTGCGGGCGCGTTCCTTCCCGGCTCAGCAGACCGAGGTCGCCATCGGCTGCATGGTTCTCAACCGCATGCTGGCATATGGACGCCCGGAATCTGTCCGCTGCCGAGCCATGAAGGCATAAGGGTTGATATCAAAGACCGGGATGCGTCGATCTTTTGATCGCTGCACCAAAGTCCAGTCGGAGGTGCTGGCCGCTACGCCCGGAAGAAGGCGAGACGAGGCGCCGCGTTGCGGGTATAGCGGTCGCCCGAGCTGTCAAGCGACCTTGAGATCCTTTAAGGCCTTCTCGAAGGCGTCCTTGACGGGCTTGGAAACGTCGGTCACCGCTTTGGTTGTGAGCGCCTGGAATTCCTTGGCCTGCTCGACACCCATTTCGACGCGCTTGCTCAGGAAAGTGGTCTGCAGCTCAAAAACTTCTGACGGCGACTTGGCACCCACCAGAGCTTCGAGATGCGACAAGTCGGCTTCGGCATTGGCGCGCAGCGCGGCAATCGTCTTCAACGACAGCTCGTTACCGACCGACTTGGCGGTTTCGAAGGTCGACTTGAGCACCTTCTGGGTATCTTCAGCGCCCGACTGGAATTTGGCAAGAGCTTCCTTCGATTGCTCGACGTCCTTTTCGGCGACCGCGCGGAGCTGATCGGTGGCCTTGCTGGGGTCGAATGCCGGGAGTTCGGTCTTTTCAACGGTTTCGCTGGTCTTTTCAGCGGTCTTGGACATTTCCTTATCCTTCTAGTTGGCGATGGTTTGTTGCCCCGCCCTTACAACTCCCAGTATATGACAGTCTCTTTTGCATTGCGACATTTTAGTTGCGCCGCACCGTTTACTTCTCCGGACGATGCCGAAGTCCGTGCCTAAGTTGGTCCCGCTGAAAGGGCATCACTATGGACGCGCCATAGGAGCGCTCTGACGTGATGCGCCCCGTGTCCTTTTCTCGCGCTCGAGCGCAGACCATCTGATGAAACCGCGCTGGGAGCCCTGGACCGGCATCTAGGTTTTGATCTCCGTCAATTGACGTCGAACGAGGTGAGCGAACACCAGCTTGTTAGGCGGATCGATCCCAGCCAACTGGTCTTCATGATGGACCGCTCTTGACGCAAAGCGACCGGGAAGCTGCGGCACTCGATCCCTTGCTGTCTCCAAGAGGTTTTCAGTTCGGCATCCACTGCAGCTTCGGCTGGATCGTATCGGCGGTTCCAGAGAGAACCGCGTCGCCGCCACACTCCGCGAGGGCTTTGCTGACGGTTTGGAGTGTTGGACCGCGCCCAAAACTGCGGGTGACGCCAAGATTTCGCAACTTCAGTTGCAGGCGGGCCAGGAAATGATGCAGCCACCAGCGACTGGCTCCGCCGATTGCGCGCAAGCCTTGGCTTTGCTCGTTAAAATGTAGAGAGCCATGACCGGCTTCCCGGTCGACGCCGCTGCCGCGAGTGCCCTGTTATCGGAACCCTCAGGTCCCGGCGGAAAAAGCACGATGGTGACCGGCGTCTGGCTCATATGGGAGGCTAACACAACCGCTTGGTGCTGCGACCCTAATCCTGCTCAAGTCTTCTGCACTGAGCTGGCGGACCGAAATCATTCTGGCAAATAGAATTCGGACCATTGGACTGCCGCCGCGCGCTGATTGATCATTGCTTCGACCCGCGGCTCGTCAAATCCGAGTTCCGTCAGAACCTGCCTCGTCGAGGCACCGTACTTCTCCGCTGGCGGATGTGTGCTGATATGGCCATTGTCGGGCCCGATCGCGCACGGTTCGAACAAATCGACCCATCGGTCAGCGGCATCGATATCGTGCCTGACGAACTGATAGGTGGGGCCGGACCCGCTCTTGAGCACCGCCGTCTGATGGAGATACTTTTCGCGGAGCTCGGCGATTGAGCTTGGCTGAACCGCACCGATATTGAGCTTTGTCAGCATCGCCACGCATTCCGAAGCCGATCGGCGCTCGAACTCCGCTTCGAGGGATTTAGCCAAGTCGGCAGCTTGGTGGTCATCGATGCCAAGGTGGCGGGCTAGGCCCTTCAATTCCTTTCCGTTCGCGCAGGCAAAGAAGCCACGGTTCCATGGCCCGCGCCTTAACGTGCCGGCTTTTTTGTGGCGTAAGGAATTGACAATCCATAGATTGCTACCGCGGCAGTTATGTCTGACTGAGCCCGCTGCCAACAGGTCGGAAGCCTTGAAAATTTATCCCTCACGCACAGTTCTCGAATATACGATCCTCGTTCTTTTGCTCCTTCTCGCATATCGGATCGCCTACCTGGTTGCGCGGAGTACGTAGGCCCATCCAAGGACCACGCAGATCGAGGCGACCCGGCGCCCCGTTAGGCAGGGGGGCACCAACCCAAAGAGCACCGGGCCTGACCGGCGGGTGTAGTCGCCGGCTGGCAAAATTATGCGCTCACGCCAATGAAAGCGATGCGTGCGAATGAGGAACCGGCTAAGGCCTGGGATGACCGACAAGCCAGCCACCACCTATGTTGTGAGCGTATTCGAGAAGCCGCATCGGCGCACGGTGCTTACGACAAAAGACATGGCTAAGACTTTGGCCAGGGCGAAGGAGATCGGCGACAAGGTGCGGGTCGGGACGAACACCCAGAACCCCATAACGCTGATCCACGGCTAAGACTGGCCCTTGTAGAGAAAGCGGCCGGCGACACAATGGGCTTCCGGCGTCCTCGGTGTGGAAGAATGAGAATCCATATGAGCTACTACTCGAAGCTTTATCACATAGATGGCGTCGCGCACGCCATCGGGTGGAAGAAATTGGTCTCCGTACTGTTTCGTCGGGCGCTGGGGATCGGGTCGGCGATGAAAGTTCGCTGTGGTTGTCATGAATTGCTGATCAGGCCTACCGACAGCGACTTGTTTGTCATCTCCCAGGTTTTTGGGCATCGCGAATATGAAATCGGAAAGGCAGGCCAAAGCGCGCTTAACCGGCTGACGACGAGTGGAGACAAAAGGGGTTCATACCCGTTATCGTGGATGCGGGCCCTAACGTTGGCTACTCGTCGATTTTCCGTACGCTAAGGCCGAACGAAATATGAACATCACGCCCCCGTCGAATTGGTACTGGCAAGCGAAGCGTTCTGAAGCCTTCGGGCATCTGGTGTTCAGAATGCCAGATGTAGATGCCTGTGAGGTTGATGTGTTCCCAACTGAGCGGCGAGATGTGTTTGAGCACTCCATCCGGGATATTCCGACCCGCCGTGCGCAGGTGTGTGGCTGCGCGGTCAAGATAGATGGTGTTCCAATGGACGATGGCGCTGACGACGAGATTGAGACCGGAAGCGCGGAATGCCTGGCTCGAATGAGCGGTCACGGATTTCGCCACGCTCGTGGAAGAACACCGCGCGCTTCAGTTTGTGCGCTGCCTCGCCCTTGTTGAGGCCCGCCTGGCATCGCCGGCGCAATGCTGGGCTCGAATACCATTCGATCATGAAGAGCGATCGCTCGATCCGGCCGAGTTCTCGCGGCGCCTTGGCCAGCTGATTTTCCTTCGGAGACGCCGAGAGCTTCTTGAGGATGGTCGAGGGGACGACGGAGCGTCGTGATCGAGGCTGCCAGATGGAGCAGATCGTCCCAATGGTCAAGGATCAGCGCGGTGTTGATCGGCGCGCCGATGTGGTTGGTCAACGCCGGGTAGGCATCGCCCTTCTCGAATGTGTGGAATTTCCGATCCTTGAGGTTGCGCAGTCGTGGCGCGAAGCGCTTGCCGAGAAGAGCGAACAGCCCGAAGACGTGATCGCTCGCGCCACCGGGATCCGTAAAGTAAAGTGCTCCTGGATGTCCAGGATCGTTTCCTGGTCGAACGGGCCGTCGAGCACATAGGCCGCTTCGCTTTCCGTGGGGCTGATGGGCAAAATGCTGAAATAGCCGTACTGGTCCGACAGGTGGCTGTAGAATTTCGATCCCGGTTCGCTGCCATAGTGCAGATTGACGTCACCGCGTTTTGCCGCTCGGTCGCTCGCACGGAAGAACTGTCCGTCGGACGACGCGGTCGTTCCGTTGCCCCACAGGCGGGAATGTGGGTCACCGGTATGGGCGTCGGTGATGCAGGCCTGAGCGGCGCGATAGGTTTCTGATCGAGCATGGAAGGTGCGCATCCAGCCAATCTGATTGGCGCTGATGCCCTTGGATGCGCCGGCCATCCGCTTCGGACCGAGATTCGTTGCATCGGCCAGGATGCCGGCCAGCATGGCAGACACATTTCGTGGCGCGTCGCCTGCGCGGAGATATGTGAAGTGATCCGCAAAGCCGGCAACCGGCACGGCCGCGCTCGCCGACCTCGATCTCGGCGCCGATTGCGTGCGTCACGCGCGCATGTTTTTCGATCGTCCCGACTATAATCTGCCACGGCTCGTCCTCCTGTGATGAGGATCGGCTCGGCCCGCCCGAGCAATCCTCGGACGCGCAGTGTAGGGCGAGCCACCTCACCGACAGAGGCGGACATACGGTCTTACATTGCATCTGCCTGAGATCATCTTCATCGAAATCAAGACCGCAAATCAACTGCGGGTGCAACCTGGCTTCAAGAGGTTCTTTTTCGCTCTGACGGAAAGCGAAATTGCAGCGTCTGAGCAGTTGGGCGCGCGACACCGAGTCGCTCTGTTCAATAAGATTACTGGCGAGTTTCTATTAACATCAGTGCCCGAGATTATTTCGCGCACTAAGTCAATGAACTGGCAGCTTTCAGTCCAGCTCTGATCGGCCTGAAACGCATATTCCTTCGCCGTTCGCGTACCGGGTTGTGCTGTAACCTAAGACAGCTTTCAGGTTTCTGTGGACACTAGCTGGAGGGCGGGGATGCGGCGTAAGGCGCTGTTCAGCTGCCTAACAATGACATCCTCCTCTGATAGTGGGATGAGGGACTGAAGCCGTTGCGCCTCGCAATCAGATCTTTGCCGGTCATCATGTCTCCCAACTCTACGTATCAGCTATCAAGTCGCCAATATTGCTACCAGCTGCTCTCCGCCTCCCTAAGCTGCTCGGCAAGCGGGCGACCTGTCCCCAGTATAGTTACAAGTCCCAACCCGCAGGGTGGCCTGCATAGCGCACGATCAGGAATTCGGGAAGAAACACTGGCGATATACGTTCCGCTTCCAGGAGGTGTTCAAACCTGTCCGAACGTCCGAGATTAGGCGCATTGCTGCCGCTAGCAACCGCTATGAGGACGAGGAAGGACACGCAGTGCGCTAGAAGGGTTCAGGCCTCTGTTCACTTGGTATGCGCTTTAATGTGCATATATTGTGCGAATAAGAGGTCGGAGATTTGTCATGACCCACGCACAGCTCGCACATTCCACGGTGGTATCAGGTTTTGTCGAGAGCCTGCAGGAACCACGCACGCCCTACATCTCGCCGAAGCGCCTGTCGCAGGCGCTGGGCGTGAAGGTGGCCAACCTGGCGCGGTTAATCGGTGTTCATCGCAATACGCTGCGCAACCCCGCATCGGAACGCCTGCAGGGCCGGATGCGCGAAATGGTGAAGGTGATTTCGGCCGCGACGGAACTCACCGGTAATGTCGACAAGGCGATCTACTGGTATCGCAACGAGCCCCTCGCCGACTATGGCCATCGCACGGCGGCCGAGCTCGTTGCGGACGGCCAGGTCGAGGCGGTTCTGGCCTTCATCCGGGATCTCGAGAATGGCGCGCGCGGGTGAGAATCACCCACGTCGGCCCGGACGAGATCTTTCACCGCTATCTGACACCCAAATGGGCCTTCCTGCCCATCAGCGGTGCGGGCGCGGCGAATCGACGGCGGCCGCTTCAATCGACCAGGCGTCGAGGCGCTTTACCTGTCACGCGCGCCGCAAACGGCCCTCGATGAATACAAGCAGGGCGCCAGCATCAACCCGCCGGCCACCCTTGCAGCCTACAAGATCACGCTCGCCGAGGTCGCCGACCTTTCGCAGGGATTCGACCCGAACGTTTGGGACGACACCTGGCAAGAATGGGATTGTGCCTGGCGACAGATCGCTCGCATCGAGAAGAAAATCCCGCCTTCCTGGAAGCTCGCGGACCTGGTCATCAAGGCTGGGCTTCGCGGTATCCTGTTTCCGTCGCTGCGTCATGCCGGCGGCACCAATCTGGTGATCTTCCTGGCCAATCTTGTCGAAGGCGATCAGGTCGCGGTCCATGATCCCGATCACCGGCTGCCACAGGATCAGTCGTCTTGGTCATGAGTGCCGCCTGTCGCTGAGGGTGCAACGCGGCAACGACCCGCTCAAGACACCTGGTCCTCAAGGACATCGGCCTCTGCTTCTTCCTCTTCGCTCTCGCCCTCCCCACTCGCCAATCCAACCGGAATATCTCCGGCCAGCAGCTTTTCCTTCGAGAGCAAGCCAGCATCCTCGAGCGCCTCAAAATCCGGCAGGTCGCGCAGCGTGTCGAGCCCGAACTCCAGCAGGAATTCTTTGGTCGTGACGTAGGTGTAGGGGGCGCCCGGTGTCGGACTGCGCGGGCCGGACGCGATCAGCCCGGCGCCGCGCAGATGGCCGATCAGATCGCGCGAAATCTCCTTGCCGAAGAAGCTCGACAGCTCGGTGCGGGTGATCGGCTGGAAATAGGCGATGCACATCAGCACCAGCACCTCCGGCTGCGCCAGGTCGACCGCCCGCCCGCCCCCGCCGACGGCCGTGCCAAATGCATTGCGGATGGCGTCGGCATAGACCGGGCGGGTCAGGTGCTTCCAGCCGCCGGCGACGGCAACCAGGTCATAGGGCCGGCCGCGCAGCTCTTCACGAATATCGTCGATCAAAAGGTCGATGCTGCAGCTTTTGCCGACAATGCGGGCCAGCGTTTCGCGGCCAACGGGCTCGGTGGCGGCAAAAATGGTCGCCTCGACGCGGTTCATCCACTCGCGCCAGCGCCCCTCCGGCGACAGGTGATCCAACTCACGATCGAACAGACCGTCGTCTGGTCGGCCTTTCCCCCGTTTCGCGCGCGTCGCCTCGGCCATCGCTGTCACAGTCCGTAGATGCGGAACGTGGCGCGGCCCGACAGCTCGCGCACGGCGCCGAGGTCGACCAGCTTGTCGAACAGGCGCCGCAGGCCGCGGTCGCTCATTCCGGTCTTTTTGTCACCACGCGACGCGACGAGCGCATCTTCGTTCAGCAATTGGTCGACGACCAGGTCCGCACCCTTCGCCCTCAGTTTCGGCGCGACGGCAATGAGCCGTTCGGCGCGGCGGCCGAGCTCGGCCGAAAGGTCGATGGCCCGCAGCGCGGCCCGCGACTGCGCCACGAGCAGGCCCTGCACCGTCTCCCTGCCCGGCACCTGGTCCCTCTGCGTCAGGCTGGTTGTTTTCGGGCGCATGCCACGCGTGCTGCCAGCCGATCCCGGCTGCGCTCCCAGCAGCGGCACCGCATGCGACCATCCCAGTTTTTTCGCGAGCATGGCGTCGGCGAGCCATGAACCCAAATTGCGCCCGAAGCCACGGCGCTCAGCAGCTGCGAAAGCGCCGGTCAGCATTTCGACAACGCCCTCTGCCGCAGGCAGCGGACCGAGCTCGTCAGTCAGATCGCTGACAGCCTTGTCGTTGCGGGCGTGACCGAATTCCTCCGATGCCGCAGCGAGGTTTCCCTCCGTCAGAAGGTTCTCCACGGGCCGCGCCGCCAGCCGGCGCCAGGCCAGGACAAAAGAACCGGCCGGCCCACAATCGTCGCCCGGGCGGGTGAGGAGCAAAGAATCGCGCAGGGCGGCTTCATCCTCGACGCGGCCAGCCTGCTTCGCCGTCACCGCGGCCGCCGAAAGCGCCAGCCGCTGCCGCCAGGCGCCGGCCCATCTTTCCTCCCGGCGCACGACCGTGTCGAGCATGGCGATCGCGGCTCCAAAGGCAATCGCAGCATCCTCAAGGCCCTTTGGAGCGCAGGTTTGCGCCGCCTCGACCGCCTTGCGCAGCCAGAACGGCACCGGCGCCATCGGCGCGAACGGCTCGGTCGCGGGAGGCTGGGCATGGCGGCGCGGGGACGGCTTGGGGCGAAGAATCATCGAGAACAGGATGAATCACGGCGGCGCTTTTAGCAATCGATTTGCGCAATAACCGCCGCGCCTGTCGCCAACAAATAATGACCGATAATCTTGCATTATCGGTCGTTTTTGTCCTTACGTTAGAAATGGCCGTTATCGCCCGCGTTTCAACGGTCGCAGGAGAGTGTCAGTGACCTTTCTGAAGACTGCTGGTCATTAAAGAAGGTTGGACGATCACGGTGCACGGGCATATCTGCCACAGACGCTTTCAACCCTGCGGGCGCAAGTCTGTCACCGGCCGGTAGACGATCACACGCACCGACGGAACAAGCTGGTTGAGGTAATCGAAATCCCGAACATTGCCGGTCAGAACCGTCGCGCCCAGCAGACCGGCCTGGTGAAAGATCAGCGCATCGTTGAGGAAGCGGCGTTCATGCCCCTCCCCTTTCGGCAGACGGCTCAGCCGGAACAGCAGGCCGGCAAGCATGCCGGCGCGTCCCCAGGCGGTGGCGTCGGGTGCATGCAGCCGGTGCACTGGAATGTCTTCAATCGTGCCTGCAACCACTTTCAGGACCGACTTCGTCGTGGGGTGCGCTGGGTCGAGCCGGCCGAACAGGTGGCTGAGCTCGGCAAGGCAGACGGCCGAGTGCTGACAGAGCCGATAGGTCAGAAGGTCATCGACCACTTTGGGCGTGCGGCCCTGAAGGACATCCAGATAGACGCTCGTGTCGAGAAGCAATGCACCGCCGACAGGCGGCTGGTCCCCTGCCCAGGACAGAGCGGAATCCGGCCGCCGTTCCAGCCCGCCGGCACGCCGCTGTGGTTTGAGGGAACGCAGTGCGCTCCCGAGATCAAACGCCAAGATCAATGTCTGCGGTGATGCTGCCCTTGCGGCGGACGAGCCGGGCGCCAAAATCGTCCTCGAGGGCCAGCCGCGACAAGGCGAGCTCCAGCAGCTCAGTGTCGGAGGTCACATGAGCGCGCTTCTTTGCCGCCTCGATCAATTCCGACGGCACCCTGCCGGAAAGGCGTGTGTTCTTGGCCGCGCCGAGAAGGCCGACCGCCCTCGCCTGCTCAAGCACCAGACGGTTCCGGGTGTGGGCGATCCGCTCCTCGCTTTCGGCTGCCGTTGCGCCACGTACGCTCATCCTGGATTCTCCTGTTGAACGAAACATAAGGGATGTTGAACATGAAGGCAAGGATCGGCACTGAGAAAGAGGGCCCTAGGAGGGTCAACACTGGATCGGACATGGTCCGTCGCCCGGTCATGCTATAGCACGACCCATCGTGTGGTCGTACGCGACCGGCGCAAATCTCGGGAGCTATTGGTCAAGCACCTCGCGGTGGACAATTGGGCGCTTGGTCGCACGTTGGGGCTCTCAGAATCGCACCACTGTGACATTCAAATGATCGAGAGTTTCGATGGGCAGTCCCCGTAATTTCATGACGCCCATCGACGCGGTCGACACCAGCGACCTGCCTGACATTGTCGACGTCGTCATGGAAATGGGGCACCCGGATGAGGCCCCCTCCCCTCCCACGCAGGTCCTCGACTCGCGACAAGCATCACTGCCTGCCCATCTAGAAAAGCTGGCCGACCGCGCGCGCGATTACGTCGAGGCGGCGAGTTCGGCAAACACCCGTCGCGCCTATGCCGCCGACTGGAAGCATTTTTGCGCCTGGTGCCGGCGCCAGGCGTTTGATCCGCTGCCGCCAGATCCACAAGTCGTCGGCCTCTACATCACGGCCCAGGCCTCAGGATCGGAACGGGACAAAAAGTCTGTGTCGACCATTGAGCGCCGCCTGTCGTCGCTGACCTGGAACTATACGCAACGCGGTCAACCGCTCGACCGGAAGGACCGGCATATCGCCACCGTGCTCGCCGGTATCCGCAATAAACACGCCTCCCCTCCCCGTCAAAAGCAAGCCATCCTGCGCGACGATCTTGTCGCCATGCTGGAAACGCTCGATCGTGGCACGCTGCGCGGTCTGCGCGGCCGCGCCATGTTGCTTTTGGGCTTCGCTGGCGGCTTGCGCCGCTCCGAAATCGTGGGCCTCGATGTTGCGCGCGATCAAACCGAGGACGGGTGCGGCTGGATTGAATTTTTCCCGGACAAGGGCGTGCTGGTTACGCTGCGAGGCAAGACCGGCTGGCGCGAGGTCGAGATTGGCCGCGGCTCGTCCGATGCCACCTGCCCGGTCGTCGCCCTGCGGACCTGGCTGAAGCTGGCCCGCATCGCGCATGGCCCCCTCTTCCGCCGCGTCACGGGGCAGGGCAAAGCTGTGGGCGCCGAGCGGCTCAACGATCAGGAGGTGGCGCGGCGGTCAAACGCGCGGCCTTGGCCGCTGGCGTGCGCGGTGATCTTTCCGAGGGCGAGCGCGGCCAAATATTTTCGGGCCACTCGCTGCGTGCCGGCCTCGCGTCCTCTGCCGAGGTTGACGAGCGCTACGTGCAGAAGCAGCTTGGTCACGCCTCGGCAGATGACACGCAAATACCAGCGCCGGCGCGATCGCTTCCGCGTCAATCTAACTAAGGCGTCAGGATTGTAGAGTGCGGTACGCCCCCCAAGCCGCAGGTGACTCTGGATGCGCCAATCCACCCCGGCGCCACAGATCCAACCCTCAAGTTGATGGGTTTCTAAGGTTTATTGGTGCGGCGCAAGCCTCCAACTTGAAGAGCTGTTCCCAGCTGGGAACTCAAAGTACGGTGTGCGAGAAGTTTGCTTCTCGATGAGTTCTCCAGGATCCTTCGCCGACACTTGGACTAGCCCCCGAGGGAAGTTGCCTGGCGACTGCAGGAGCCTCTCGCTCGACGCTGGAGGAAAGTGCGCGTGGACAGGACGCCCACGTGCCAAACGGTGCTGATTGCTGTCAAATCGCGTGGGACGCCTGGCGATAGATCCTAGCCGCTGAGTTGCCATTCGCGAGAGTCGCTCGGCCCGGAAGGAATGCCTCGTTGCAGGGTAGGGGCCGTGGGGCGTCTAACTTGTCAGCCTGGGGGGCGATCACCGAAGTGACATCGGAAGCGGCGCGGCATGGCTGCATCACAAACACAACCCATCGTCTCCGACGCAAAGGATGGTGACTCCCCTAGGACTGCGCGAGCTCAGTGCCTCCGTCACAACGGGAATTTCGCCGCCGCGCCAATGTGGGGGGTATCTCTCCATGCGCCGAAACTTGCCTGCGCTTTTGTAAGGTCGCTCGCCGCCGTACGCGGAAGCCAGAGGCCAACCGGTACACCAACGTCGACCGAGAACAAAACGGGCAACGGGGCTCGCCCGTGCCCCCATGCTGCGTGATCAACTTCATAGCTGTCGTTTTCAATGCCTGATGCGCAACTTTGACGGCACAGGGAAGCCAGCGATAACGAAAAGTTCCCAGCTGGGAACTGCCCTGTGTCCATTTGCTCGAATGCTCCGAATCGGGCATACCTCCAGTAACGGAAAAACCGCGTAATTCGAAAAGTTGGCGTAGTTGGCGTGGCGTTAACAGCTTGTTAACCACAGTCGCTATCAATAGGCGCTGGGTGCAAGAGGAGAATCTGGGTGACGCGGCATCTAAGTAGCCTTCAGTTCATGAATACCTTTTCGACGAAACTCGAGAAGGCACTCAACAATCTTTCGCTGGCTCAGTATCCTCCTGATGCGATTCGTACGATGCGCAAATTCACTTCGACGGAAGTGGCAGCATTGCTAGGAGTGACCGAAGCTTACATACGGCAGGTCTCCTTAAAAGGGCAGGGACCTGAGCCAGAGACAACGACCACCGGAAAGCGCCTATATTCTGTGGAGCAGGTGCTGGACCTTCGGATGCACCTGGCGGAAAAGGCACGGAAGAAATGGATCAATCCTCGTCGTGTTAAAGGCGAGGATTGCCAGATCATCGCGATCACGAACTTCAAAGGTGGATCGTCCAAGACAGCGACCACTATTCACTTGGGTCATTGGTTGGCACTACGTGGATATCGCGTTCTCGCAGTCGACATGGATCCCCAGGCGTCGTTAACAAGTCTGCAAGGAGCGTTACCCGGATTTGACTACCGAGAAGGTGACACCCTTTACTCAGCGATTCGGTTTGATGATCCGGTGCCAACGGAAAAGATTATTCATCAGACGCATATCATCGGATTCGACGTCATCTGCGCCGGTCTTGAGCTGACAGAATTCGAGACGGCCGTCACCCTTGAGATGCGCAAGAGCGGTGGAACCAGTTTTCTGCTTCGAGTGTCACAGGCGCTCGAACAGATCGTCGATAACTACGACATCGTCCTTCTCGACTGTGCGCCGTCACTCAATTTCCTGACACTTTCGTCGCTCACTGCCGCTACCGGAGTCCTAATCCCAGTTCCAGCGCACATGCTCGATGTCGACTCCACAGGGAAGTTTTTGGAGCTGGCCGCATCTTATATGCAAATCCTGGATGAGGCTGGTGCAGGCGCACGTTGGGATTTCGCCAAATTCCTCATCACAAAGTTTGAGGCCAACGACCACCCGCAAGCCAACATGCAGGCCCTAATGCGCCAAGTGTTTGGCGAGGATTTACTTCTGAATTCAGTCTCCAAATCCACTGCGGTTGCGGACGCTCTCACTTGGAAGCAGAGCCTCTATGAAGTGCAACGATCGAGGTTTTCGGCACCTAAAACTTATGATCGTGCAATCGAATCGATCAATGCCGCGAACGCGGAAATAGAAAGCCTCATCACAATGGCATGGAGGCGTGAACAGTGAGCCGTAAAGATTCTAAGGGCATGTTTGCTGCTGTTTTGGGGCAACTCGGGGAGGACAATTCGGAGGAGGGCGTCAGCCGCCGCACGTCATCGCCGCACCTGATGAAGGTGGCGGCTGGTGTTCGCCAAATGCAAGAGCGTAGCGATATCGCCGACAAGTTACTGAAGTCAGGCGAACAGATCATTGAACTCGATCCCGACAAAATACGGCCGTCGTCTATCACCGATCGATATGATGACGCCTACGAGATTTCCGCCATTGCTGAGATCACTGAATCCATGCGGGAGCGCGGTCAGATTGTGCCTGGATTGGTTCGGCCAGTGCAAGGCAAGGATGGCGAGTTTCAAATCGTCTATGGTCGCAGAAGATTAGCGGCAGCTAAGCAGCTTGGGATCGGATTCAAAGCGGCCGTCCGCGAGTTAACTGATGAACAAGCAGTCATTTTCCAAGGCGAAGAAAACACCGCTCGAGAGGATCTTTCATACATTGAAAAGTGCGCTTTTGCGCTTGCGCAGCAGGAAGCGGGATACAAACGGGACACCATCTGCGCTTCGCTGTCGACAGGAAAATCGCATGTCTCCGAGATGATCAAAATCGCCTCATCGGTCGACAAGGAGATACTGCAATCGATTGGTAAAGCTCCCGGGATTGGTCGAGGACGATGGCAGGAATTCTCGAACCGCTATTCCATAGACGGCTCACTCGCAAAAGCTTTCGATCTTATTCGCAAAAACAAATTCCGCGAGGCAACGTCCGACGACAGATTCATTATTCTGCTTGAGACGCTTCCATCGGATCATAATGCGATCAAAGAACCTGCGAGTCCGGCCAAGCCATCAAAGCCCAAGATTGCTATGAAATCCTGGGCTGCTCCAGACAAAACAGTCAGCGTCAGCCTCAAAGACAACGGAAAAACTACCATGATTGCCGTGGGAGAGGCTGAAGGATCGCGTTTCGCAGCGTTTATCGCCGGACAACTGGACGACCTGTTTGAGGCCTTTCGGAAGTCCATCACGAAACAAGGAGTCTGAAACCGCAAAAGAAAAAGGCCCCCGAACGGCAAGCCGTGGAAGCCTCTCTCTGAACTAAGCACTCTGAGAATCGCATCTCCACGAATCACTGTCAAGAGTCATTGGCGTCGTTTTGGCGAGCAGGTTTCTTTTGCCTCATCGAGGGTGAAAGAAAATGGAGACGAATATTGCAACGACGCCCTTTGGGCGGCGACCGATGACGCTTGGCATGATTTCAAGCCAAGTCACCGCAAGGGCGGTGCCGAAGGACGCGACAGTCCACAAATGGCATGTCTTCCAAGATATCAAGGACGCCAGGATCGCTCTGGGCGCCACCGATCGCGCTCTGGCTATTCTCGACGCGCTGTTGTCGTTCCATCCGGACACGGCGCTTTATGGCGACAGCGAACTGGTTGTATGGCCATCCAACGAGCAGCTGATCCGCCGCGCCAACGGAATGCCCCCAACGACGTTACGGCGGCACCTGGCCGTTCTGGTCGAGTGCGGCTTGATCATCCGTCGGGACAGCCCAAACGGCAAGCGCTTCGCCCGGAAGGGTCAGGGGGGCGAGATCGAGCAGGCCTATGGCTTTGACATCTCGCCGATCGTGGCGCGCGCTGAGGAGTTCAAGAATCTTGCGGAAGCGGTCAGATCTGAGAAGAAGGCCTTTCGTCTCGTTAAGGAGCGGCTAACCATATGCCGCCGTGACATCGTCAAGATGATCGACGCCGGGATTGAGGAAGGCGTGCCGGCGAACTGGGGCAGGGTCCAGCAGGCCTACCAGGCGATTGTCGGCCAGATACCACGCACCGCAACCAGACAAACCCTCGAGGCGATTGCCGAGGAGCTTGAAGGCCTTTGGGCTGAAGTGCGTGAGGCATTGGAATCATTTGTAAAAACGCGGAAAGTGGACGCCAATGAGTCCCGAAATGGACGCCACATACAGAATTCAAAACCAGACTCTAAATTTGAATCTGAAAGTAGCTTAGGAGACAAAGATGAAGCGGACGGCAACGTTACGGACATCGACAACGTACGGAGCCTGCCGAAACGCGAACTGCCGCTTGGGATCGTGCTGGATGCCTGCCCAGACATGCTTTGGCTGGTGAAGGGCGGCGGCGGAATCCGCAACTGGCGTGAATTTCTGGCCGCGGCCGAGGTTGCCCGGCCAGCTATGGGCATCAGCCCGAGCGCCTGGGAGGAAGCGCGAACGGCAATGGGTGAGCAGCAGGCGGCGATTGCCGTTGCCGCGATCTACCAGCGGCAGGACCAGATCAACAGCGCCGGCGGCTATTTGCGCAGCCTGACAGATCGAGCAAAGGTCGGAAAGTTCTCGGTCTGGCCGATGGTGATGGCCTTGTTGCGAGACAAGCTTGACGCGTCGAAGACGACCGGAACCGGAGCTGAAGCCGCTGCCGTCGATTTGGAGGCGGCAGGCAAGGTTGTGCGCACCGAATCCCGGCTGGAAATCAGCGATGCGTTGCGCCGCAGCCTCGACAAGCCAGGGCGCGGATCATGATCAGCCGGGCGGGTTTCGATCCGTGGACGGTGGCTGCAGCGCTTGTCGGGACGAGCGTCTTGTGAGAGCATCGAAGGCATGAAAAAACCAACACGACCAGGAACCGACGCCCGATGAAACCGCCGGAATGGTGTGGTGGAACTCACTCGCCGAAACCGATCGAGCGGCTTGGCTGACGCGGGCCGGCAGCGCTGTTCCAGCTGATGCCTGAACCGCGTACAAGCGGCTCGGGAATGTCGAGCGTCAGCCACAGACTGTAAACTGAGGACTGTTTTGCAGCGGGATGACGGTCAGCTCGCGGGTAGTTCGGCGACGAGTCCAAGCCGCCGGGCTCGATCGAGTAGGTTCTTGACTGAGGAGGCAGACCATTTTGCGCTTCCTCGTGGGGTTCGCTCATGCAGGCGCTCGAGCTGGCCAGCGATGTCGCGGAGCGACAGGTCTGGGTTAGACTGCGAAATCCCTGCCACAAGAGTCATCAGGCGATCTTCGGGAGGCAGAGGAGACGCCCGCTTTAGCAGTGTGGATTCGGCCAGGTGCTCGGTGACGAGCCACCTCACTGCCCGCCGCAGTCGTTCAGGCGTCCAGTCGAGGCCGCGCTGCTTCAGGACCCGAGCGATGTCGTCCCAGTTATGGTCTGGTCGCATCCGGCGGACCGTCGGAAGCCATTGGTTCATAGTTGATTGTAGCCGTCGGCCATAAGCCGCCTTTTGTATCGTGGTCATTCTCGCCAGGGCTTCGGGCCTGCGCTCCCGGATACCAGGATTGCCTGGCGGTCGCCCCTTGGATCGTGCAGCGATGATGCCGGCCTTGGTTCGCTCCGAAATCAGTGCACGCTCGAGCTGGGCAACGGCGCCGAGTACCTGTAGCGAAAACATGCCCTGTGGCGTCGACGTGTCGATTGGATCTCGGAGAGATCGGAAATGCGCGCCCTTCTCAGTCAGATCCTCGATCACCTGAAGAAGGTGGCTGACCGAGCGCGCAAGGCGATCGAGACGCACGACGACCAAGATATCGCCGGCGCCGATGTCGCTCATCAACCGCAGTAGGGCCGGGCGAGCTCTCGACGCACCGGATCCATGTTCCTGAACGACGACGTCACAACCGGCCGATCGCAGCTCAATCTCCTGCGCTTCCGTCGCTTGTTCGTCCGTCGACACGCGCGCGTAGCCGATTTGCCGGCCTCTTGGTCGTCCGGAGCGTCGATCTTGCGCTTCACGGGCCATTTGCGGCGTCTCTCAGCATGGGAAAGAGGCGTTTGTACAAACACCGAAGATATCAACAAACGATCCTTTGTAAACGTCTCTAGTGCCTTTTTGCGTAGCTCCTACGGCTTCGATGAGCCGGCAAATCAACGTTTTTCGGCCTCCTGAGCGTCCTAGGGCGTGGTGCTGTACAGTCCCGATATGCGGTCATTATCGATAGTGTCTTTTTTCCCTGAAGAAACACGACGTAAGTCCAGTGATAGCCTCGCTAGCTTGACCAACGCGAATCAGGCATCATGAAAACAATGGCTTACACGCTCGACAAACTGCCCCTGGAAACCCTGATCGGGCCGGTTGCCCGCGCGACCGAGGTTTTGGTCCGCCTCGACGAGCGGGTCGCCCGCTCGCCGGTCCGCGACGGCTTTGTCGAACGCCAGCATTTTGCCGACGCCGCTTCCGCGCTCTGGCTCGCGGGCGAACTGGTCCACGTCGAGGACCTCGTGCTGCACGACGCCCACATGGACATCCGCACCCCGACCCACGAACTCACCCGGGCGCACGCGGTGCTGCGAACCCGCCGGCGGATTTTTGCGCAAAAGCCGGACTGGGCGCTCAGCCGCGACGGGTTTTTGACGCTGACCGGTCGCGGCGGCGTTACACCGGCATCGGGGCCAAAAAGCCGGGAAGGGCAGGGGGTTGTCGCCGCAAGCGCCGTTGAAGCCGACGGTCGTGATGACGCAGAGGACGATCGTTTGGCCGAGGAATTTGCCGAGATCGATGCCGTCCTGGCGCGCTCGTCGAAGATTCTCAGCGGCGCCGACGTGCCGGCTCGAAAAGAGGAAACGTCACGACGTGACCGGCCGGAGCCGCAAGACGGCCTGATCTACGATCTCGACTGGAACGAAGAAGAACGCCTCGCCGAATGGCAGGCGGTGCTCGCCGAAACGAAAGAGTTGCCGGTGGTCCTGCGAAGCGCAATCCTGCTCGACGCCTGGACCGACATTGAGGTGCTGCAGCATGCCGCCTGGCTCGGGCCGCTGCTGGTGGCTGCGCTGCTGCGCCAGGAGGGTCTTGCCGCCAACCATCTCGCCAGCCTGCATCTCGGCGCCAAAAACATTCCGCGCGAGCGGCGGCGGGCGCGCAATCGGTCCGACCGGTTGCTGGCCTGCCTCGATGCCATCCACGACGCCGCGCTGGTCGGCCTGAAGGAGCATGACCGGCTGGTGCTGGCCAAAAGCCAGATGGAGCGAAAACTCCGCGACCGCCGCGCCAGCTCCAAACTGTCCGACGTGGTCGAACTCGTGCTGTCGCGGCCACTCGTCTCGGCAGGCATGATCCAGGAGCGGCTAAAAGTGACAAAGCAGGGGGCGCTCAATCTGGTCGGCGAACTCGGCCTGCGCGAGATGACGGGCAGGGGAAGGTTTCGCGCCTGGGGAATTGTTTAATCCGCAGCCATTCTCCACTGACTTTACGAAATTATCGAACTTGACGAACTTGCGCTCTGCAACCATATTGGTGACAGCAAGAGGTTGTCATCATGGCCGCTCCGAAACGCAGCAATCATAGCGGGACCGCGTCGCAGGCGGGGGTCGCCGCCACCGTGAGCTTCACAACGAAGCTGCCGGCACAGGCAGACTTCAAGAAGGTGCTGCTCGAACGCTATCAGGAAGCGATCGCACGCAGCCGCAAGATCGGCCATCGCGTCTCGTTCCGGGTAGAGGTCGATCCAACGGCTGATGCGCAGACGATCACGCCGGTCGAGGAGCAACCGATCGCTGCGGATGTGTTTCCCGTGGAGGACACGGGCAAGCCGGATGCCGAACTCGAGGCGGCTGTTGCCGCGGCGCGCGAACGTGGCCGCAAGCGCGTCGCCGAAATTGTCGCCGGCGAGGACATGCTGAGCGCGGAAGCCTTCGCCAAACTGCTCGGCACCTCGCGGGTGACGGTCAATGCCAAGCGGCAGAGCGGTCAGGTACTCGGGATCGATGGCGCCAAGCGCGGCTTCCGCTTTCCTGTGTGGCAACTCGACAAGGACGGCCGGCCGTTCGGGACATTGCCGGCGCTCCATGAGACGCTCGGCAACAGCGCCTGGGCGGTTTATCGGTTTCTGGTGTCGCGCCATGGCGCCCTCGATGGGCGGACGGGCCTTCGAGCCCTACAGCAAGGCGATGACGCCTCGGTGTTGGTCGCGGCGGAAGGCAAGGCCAGGGGCGATTTCGACTGAATGCCCGGCGTTCCACCTCCACCCGATTTTGGGCGCGCAAAGCTCGAAATCGAGACCATATCGCCGGGACGGCCATTCGGCCGGATCTACTGGAGCACCTATCCCGATCCGTTGGGATACGGGAAGTCGCCGAGCCGGTTCAGCGATCCTCGACGCCGCGTTGACGCCAACCGGTTTGGCGTTCTTTACCTCGGTGACTCCCTGAAGGTGTGCTTCCTAGAGACCGTGCTCCGCGACCGCCGCGAAGGGCTTCTCGACGATCTTCCAATAGAGGAGGTGGAGCTGACCCGTCGGCGCTACGCGGAGATCGCGACCACGACAGACCTATGCCTGGTCGATCTCAGAGGCGACAATGCCGTTCGGATGGGTGTGCCGACCGATGTCGTTCGGGCGCAGCGCCAGAACCTGGCACGCCGGTGGTCACTGGCGTTTCACGAGCACCCATCTGAGCCCGACGGGATCATTTATCCCTCGCGCCTCAACGAGGCGACCAATCTTGCCATTTACGATCGCGCGGTACCGAAGCTTCAAGCGAGGCGTGTTGTGACCCTTCTCGGCGCGCGAGGGCTGGCTCACGTTCTGGAGGATTTCAGGGTGGGGTTGGTGTGAAGATGCAGCACGTATCCGTATCGCTTGGCGAAGATGGCTGTAGCGCCAGAATCGTCCACTAAGCCGGAGCAACGCAACGACCGGTGTGGGGCCGATGCACGAACATGAAGTAATCGCGGAAGCGGTGGCCACCTGAGATGTGGCGGCGATGTTCGAACATCTGGCCGGCTGGCTGT
>NZ_JAMYPQ010000021.1:0-70121 GCF_040320455.1 Mesorhizobium sp. M0698
TCGTCGGTGACGGCGATCCGCGGCTGGTTCGCGTTGCTCAGCCTATCCCCGAACTTGAAACCGACCAATGGATCGTCACCCATCACGAGGAACGTCATTCCCCGCCGGTACGGAAAGTCGCCGACCGGATCGCCGCCTTGATGCGGGCGCACCAGCCGCTGTTTCGCGGCGAGACGCCGATCCGGTAAGCCTCAGGCATCGATCGGCCGCCAGTGGATCAAAATCAGATATTTTGGTGGGCCGGACGATGGCAGCGCCGCCGTTGAGGACGCCGGAGTGCGACGCGCTGCTCGTCGAGATCCTTGCCTTGGGCGAAGAGAGCGGTATAAACCGATCAGCACCGGGCCGCCTATCCGGTCACTCGTCCTCCTGCCGGCTCATAGCCGTATGCTTCGCCCTTACGCAGCACGCGGCCGATGCCCGGCCAGCCAAGGTGCGCGCCGGCGATCCACGTCCCCGCCTCGGCCGCGTCACTGAAAACCTTTAGGCGGGTTGCGCGCGCGGTCAGCTGATCGTCGTCATAGCCCCAACTGAACGCGGGATTGCCGAACTGCAAGGCCGGCACATGAACGACGTCCCCGAAGAATAGGAAACGGTCCTCGTCCGAGTCGAACGCGTAGCCGGTATGACCGGCAGCATGACCGGGCAGGGCGACCGCCCTCAATCGCTCACCCACCTGGTCGCCATTCTGGACAGGCTTCAGCAAGGGCCGGAACTGCGCAAGGTGCGCGTAAGCGAAAAAGCTCCCCACAGCCGCCTCGGGAATAGCGATCGCCTTCAAGTTTGGAAAGAGCACTCGGCCGTCGGGGGTCAAAAGTCCGTGCACATGATCCTGATGGGCGTGGGTGAGCGCCAAGACCGTGATCGAAGCCGGGTCGATCTTGGCTTCCGCCATGGCCTGCTCAAGACGCCCCACTGTCGGAGCCCAGCCCCCTCCTCCGCTGTCGATCAGAACGCCGTCAACGCCTGGACCTGCGAGCGCGAAGCAATTGACAGACAGGCGAAGCGCCCCTGCCAACGCAGCTTGCGGCACCGGATTATCCTGCGGGTCCCGCAGAAGGTCCGCCGGCATCTCGATGTAACCGTCCGAGAGCGACCAGACGCGCCACCTCCCTGACGTGCTGCCGAGCACGTTATTGGTTTGCGATGTCACGATCATATGGCCACCTGCCGCAAACGAAAATGGAGGATAGGTTCGATTGTCACTATTGGCTCCCTGCATAATCTGCGCAAAAGCGTGGGGAAACCGATGAAGATCAATGCGGAAAGCACCCGATCTCGATAGGCCACGGATCGGAAGATGATCGTTGACGGATCTGCTAGCTTCGCGGCGATGCCAGCTCTTATTGCATTCCCATGTAGATTCCTCCCTTCGTAAGCTCGTCAATCATCTGATTTATGCGCTTTCGGCGTGTTTCCGGGTGACGGGCGCGCTCGATCCAATGCAAGTAATCATTGCGCTGATAGGGAGGCCGTTGCTCGAAAGCAGTCATCAGATTTGCGGCCTCGAGCTCTGCACGCAAACTGTCGGGCATCTTAGCCAACGGACGTTTCAGCAACTCACATCTCCGCCATTCGAATCCTGATGCTGGAATAGATCACAAGTCAGCCGTCGCGCCTGCGAGACCGCAGCCGGCCTGGCGACAGCCCTTTCAATCGGGTCACGACGCGATTCATATGGGCCTGGTGAGTGAAACCCGCGTGCTGAGCAATCTCGGCCAGCGGCAGATCGCTATTTTCCAAAAGCTCGACCGCGCGATCAACGCGGCGGCGTAAAATGAATTGATGTACCGGCAATTGCGTCGCCTCGCGAAAGGCGGCGGTGAAGGCGCGTCGTGGTATTCCCGCGATTCCGGCAAGATGGTCGATCGACACCCCCTTTTCCAGATCGCCGTCAATCGCAGCGAGGACCCGGTCGAACCGCTGCGAGGTTAGGACCGGAGACTTCTGCTGCCGCTGGCGTGCATGCCCGAGACGGAGCAGGTTCGCGAAAACCAGGCCCAGCGTCCATTCGCGGACGATCGGGTTGGCTGGCGGGTCGCCTTCGAGGCGTCGGCACAACTCGGCCACCAGCGAATCGCGTATCGGTCGATCGGTCAGGATTGCCAGGTCCTCGGGGGTCCCGCCTGCGGATACCAGGAGCCTTGACGCCAGCGCGGAGTCAACGGTGATCATCGTCAGCTCTCGCGGCTCCTCGATCTTGAACCGCGTGGCACGCTCGGGAAGACTGAGCAGCAGGTCGCCGGGGCGGGTGAAGACGCGCCGCAGCCCGCGGCCAAGATCGATCTCTGCATAGGATGAACCGCTGCGAATCACACGCAGCTGAACGACTCCGGCCGGCGCATGGCGATAGTCGCCGGCAGGAAAGAACAACCTCTTTGCACTTGCCGCGGTCACCATCGTTGTACCGGGCGTCCGGACGCAAGTTCCTCCAGGACTTCGATGATCGATCGCCGCATCCTCGATCCTTGATGCCTACACTTTTGCCCGTTTGACTGGTCCACCAGGCGCATCATTTGCCAGGGCAGTCAGTTCACCAATCCGGGGCACAAAGATGTTGTGCAGTGTCTGGGTCATAATGGTCATTTCACGCTGAACTTGCAGTTCCTGTGCGGCGGGAAACAATGTGTCCTGCAAGAAGAGCTCCAGGCCTGCCTTGTCGTCCCATATCTCGATGATGCGATAACCATCGTCTGTGGCATGCGCGATGTGCTGGTAGATGCCGCCAGCGGGCCGTTTCTCCACGCCGATCCGATCGAGGATGCGGCTATAATCTTCGGCCGTCAGGCCGGCAATATCAAGTGTCGTCACTACGGCCATGGTTCATCCTCGCTGCTGATAGTGGTTGTTTGAGGTGGAGTTCTTGGACGGACCCGGATCCTATTGGGCCGATGTCGTTTGGCATCGCCCGCCCTGACGGCGAGTTTGTCTCCCGAACTTCACCGACAGGAGCGGTCTTTGGTCCTCAGCCACCGAGCGCCTCGATGACAAGACGGGCGGTCGCCGCTCCGGAGAAGTTCTGCTGGCCGGTGATCAAATTGCCGTCGCGCACGGCAAAATCGCGCCACAGCCCGGCCTGAACATAATTCGCGCCGAGCGCACGCATCTCATCCTCGATCCGCCATGGCATCAGATGCGTACCGTGTGGCAGCGCGCCCATCTCCCAGACGGCATTGTCGGCGAAGTCTTCCTCGACATTGGCGAAACCCGTAACAGTGCGCCCTTTGGCCAGCAGCTCGCCGGTTGAGAGGCGAGCGTAGCGCAGCAGCGCGACGCCATGACACAAGGCGGCCGCGACCTTGCCGGCCGCGAAAAAGTTGATGAACAGCCGCTGCAACTCAGTTGCGCCTTCGAAGGTGAACATCGGCGCTTGGCCGCCAGCGACGACGATAGCGTCGAACGCGTCGACCGACAGCTCTGCGATGGGCCGGGTCGTCTCCACCAGCGCCGCCAGTTTCGGCGTCGACAGGAAACCGAGCGAGATCAGATCCGTATCCGAATAGCCGGACGGATCGCGCGGGTCGCTCAACGCATCCGCCTCGCATTTGCCGCCCTCAGGCGAGAAGATCGCGACTCCATATCCGCGCTCGGTGAAGGCGAGCCAGGGATGAGTTAACTCGCTCCACCAAAACCCGACCGGCCAGCCTGTGGTGGTTGACACAGCCGGGTTTGAAAGGACCATCGCGATGTGTTTGGGCTGCAGCGGGTCGAGCGGGTTGGGATCGCGGATCGACATGCGTGATATCAGGCCGGAATGGGAGCGTTTGGGCGCAAAACCGCGTCCTCGACCAGCGGCGGCAGCTCCTCCAACCTGGGCGCGAAGATGTTGTAGAGCGGTTCGATCGTCACCTTTATCTCTCGGTTCAAGCCGATCGCCGCCGCCGCCGGCGCCAACCGCGTCTGCATGAATGCCTCGAATCCCTCGCGATGATCCCACACCTCGACGACGCGATAGCCGCCCTCAATCGGTGCGGTCAAATGCAGATAGATCCCCGGTTCGGGTCGGAGCTCTACGCCCATTTCATCAAGGATTGCGCGGTACTCCTTCGGTGTGATTCCGAGGACGTCGATCGTAGTGATATAAGCCATGATTGGTCCTTATTCTTTGGGGGTGGCAGGCACATGGTCAGACGAGATTCGCCCAAATCGTCTTATATTGGGTGTAGCTTTCCCACGCCTCGCGGCCCTGCTCGCGGCATAGCCGCTCATCTTCAAACCTCCGAACGGCGCATTAGGATGGTACTTGTGCCAGCAGTTCAGCCAGACCGTGCCTGCCTTGATCCGGTCGGCGAGCCGCAAGGCGCGGCCGAGATCGCTGGTCTGGATGCCCGAGGCGAGCCCGTAGCTCGTATCGTTGGCGATCCGGATCGCGTCCTCCTCGCTGTCGAATGGAATCACCGGCAGGACAGGGCCGAAAATCTCTTCGCGCGATATCCTTAGGTCGTTGGTCGCATCGGCGAAGATGGTCGGTTCGATGAAGAGGCCCTTGCCGTTGACCTGGCGGGTGCCGCCGCCCGCGGCCAGTCGCGCGGTGCGCTTGCCCTCTTCGACATAGCTCAAGACCTTGTCATACTCGCCCCGCGATGCGATCGGCCCGATCATCGTCGCAGGGTCCAGCGGATCGCCGAGCGTCGCCGACTTCGCAATGGCGCTCAGCTTCTCGACGACCTCGTCATAGCAGGCGCGTTCAACCAGCAGGCGCGATCCGGCGACGCAGACTTCGCCCTTGTTCCAGAAGATGCCCCAGAAGGCTGCCTGTATCGCGACATCGATATCGGCATCGGCGAAAACGATATTGGGACTCTTGCCGCCGAGCTCCATGGTCAGGTGTTTCATCGTCCCGGCACCGTTGCGCATGATGCCCTGGCCGACGGTGGTCGACCCGGTAAAGGCGATCTTGCCGACGCGGGCATCGTTGACCAACGCGTCGCCGATGGTGCCGCCCGGGCCGGTGACGAGATTGTAGACGCCTGGCGGCACGCCCGCGTCGAGGATCACTTGCGCCAAGGCGAGGGCCGTCAGGGGCGTGTCGGTCGCAGGCTTGTGAACGACCGTGTTACCCGCCGCGAGTGCCGGCGCGATTTTCGAACAGGACAGCGCGAGGGGAAAATTGAACGGGGTGATCGCAGCGATCACACCGAGCGGCTCGCGCCGCGTCAGGATCCTGATATTTGGTTCGTAGCTGGTACGATAGGCGCCGTCCATCGCGCTCATGGCGAGCCCGCCATGAAAGCGGAACAGTCCTGAGCAGTGCGGCATGATGATATCGCGGAAATCGCGATAGGGCATACCCATATCCATCGCCTCGCGCACCGCGAAATCCTCGGCCCGCTCGTCCATTAGATCGGCGATGCGAAACAGGATCTTGGCGCGCTCCTCATGATGCATCCGCGCCCAGGGTCCTTGCTCGAAAGCCCGCTGCGCGGCCGCGACGGCATCGCTCGTGTCGGTGACGTCCGCCTTCGCAATATCGGTGATCGCCGCCTCCGTGGTCGGATCAAAAGTCGTCGAAGTCTCGCCACTGACGGCATCGCGCCATTGGCCATCGATCAGCAGACGTCCTACTGGAATCGCCTTGCGCCGCGCGGGTAGATAATCAGTCATGAGTCCGTCCGTCCTGTCGAATGAGATTGAAGGAAATTGCCGGCCCCATCCCGCGCCGATAGGCGAGCTGGACCAATAGCAGCATCATCGGCTCGATCAGGCGCGAGGCCGTGAGATCGCCGACATCGACCGGTATTGTCGGCAGATCGGCGAGAAGCCGGCAAACCGCCGCCTTGGCATCTGCGTCATTGCCGGCGACATAGCTCGTCACCGGATCGCCGTTGAGACGCGGATCATCCCTGTCAAGCAATTCGGCAAAGGTCGGAATGCACTTGACGACAAGGGCGCCCCGCGCGCGCCTCTGAACCTCCTCGCCTACAGACGTAGTAGTGCCTAGCAGCATCGTGGAAAGGTCAGGTGCGACTGCATTGGTATTGTCCCAGACGATCTTGCCCGACAAATCGCCAAGCGCGTCCATCGCCAGCTCGAGAGCCGGCCATGGCGTCGCCAGGGCAATTACGTCGGCCCATCTCGCTACTTCGTCAGGGGCACCGAAGCCAACACGGAGGGTTGCCGCGATTGCGCGCAACTTGCCTTCGTCACGACTGAAGCTGAGGCGAATTTCGTGCCCGGCGAGGCCAAGACATTTCGCCAAGGCCTTCCCGAGCGAGCCTGGTCCGATGATCGCAACTTTCACAACTGCCTCCCGACACGCGATCGGGCTTGCCTAGCATCATTGCAGTCGCGCTTATTTCACGAATTGCCCTTGCACGATCGGGCGCACTCGTCACATGGGTCGGCGCCAATTGGCATCCGGATCCGCCGCGCGCTCACGCCCTTCCCGAACGTGTCCCTATTGGGCATGTATGTGTGGGCGACCATAGAGCAGGGTGCGATCAGCGGAGGTCCCCAGGGCACAAGCTTGCTCATATTGGTTGACGCTAGATTTTCCTTGCCTAATCCGTCGGCGTTGCGATGACTTTTGTGGCATCAGCATAACGCGATTGCCTGCAAATCCGGGGAAAGGCCGCCTCAGGACGGCTTTCCGGACTGGCACGCCCCTTGCTTCGTTATTCATGTGCAGAGCGTCTAGGGTTCCGGCCGTGTCGATCACGGTGCTGGTCCAAGAGACGCGACCGCTTGAGATGCATTGAGGCATCTGGCGGAACACGGCGGGCCAAAATCCCGGGAGAACCCTGCACGGGTTTGCTGGCGCGAACCTCTCCCGGATGCGCGCTCCGTGAACCCCCCAACAGACGTTCGGACGCAATCCGGATCGCAAACAGGGGTATGTAATGTTTCGCAAACTGGCCACAATCATCCTAGCCGCATCACTCAGCCTCCCCTTCATCTCAGCCGCGCAAGCGGCGCCCAAGAAAGACTTCAAGATTTGCTGGTCGATCTATGTCGGCTGGATGCCGTGGGGCTATCTTTCCGACAGCGGCATCATGAAGAAGTGGGCCGACAAATACGGCATCAATGTCGAGATCACCCGCATCAACGACTATGTCGAGAGCATCAACCAGTACACGGCCGGCGGCTTTGACGGCTGTTCGATGACCAACATGGATGCGCTTTCGATCCCGGCCGGCGGCGGTGTCGACACGACGGCCTTGATCGTCGGCGATTTCTCCAACGGCAACGACGCGGTCATCCTCAAGAACAAGACCGCGCTCAAGGATATTGCCGGCCAGAAGGTCAATCTCGTCGAGCTCTCCGTCTCACATTACCTACTTGCGCGCGCGCTGGAGACGGTGGAGTTGGCCGAAAAGGACATTACGGTGGTGAACACCTCCGATGCCGACATGGTCGCTGCCTACGGCACCAGCGACGTCACCTCCGTCGTCACCTGGAATCCGCTGGTCTCGGAAATCGCTGCCATGCCGGGCGCCCACAAGGTATTCGATTCGACTGAGATCCCCGGCGAGATCATCGACATGATGGTCGTCAACACCGCGACGCTGAAGGACAATCCGGCCTTGGGCAAGGCGCTTGTCGGTGCATGGTATGAAGCCATGGCGCTGATGACGTCGGGTACGCCCGAAGGCAAGGCGGCCAAGGAAGAGATGGCCAAGGCGTCGGGGACGGATCTTGCCGGTTTCGACGCTCAGCTTGCATCAACGGCGATGTTCTTCGAGCCGGCCAAGGCGGTCGCATTCACCAACGGCGCCGAACTGCCGAAGACCATGGATCTGGTGCGCAACTTCCTGTTCAGCCACGGCATTCTTGGTACCAACGCGCCGAGCGTCGACGTGATCGGCATGAGCTTCCCCGACGGCTCGACGCTGGGCGACGTCAACAACGTCAAGCTCCGCTTCGATCAGGCCTTTATGGCAGAGGCGGCGGGCGGAACGCTCTGACGCGGGAGCGCGACATGCTAGCCAGAGGAACCGGCATCATGCAGGCCGCAGCAGGCCCCGAAGTCGCGCGCCTGCAACTTAGCAGGTCGAAAGCGCGGCTTCGCCTCATCAACGCGACGGTCTCGCGCGGCGGAGCGTTGCTGCTTGGGACGCTGCCGTTTGCCGCCGTGGCGATTGCCTATCTCTTCGCTTCGTCGCAAAGGCTGGCGGTCAATCCCAGCGACAAGCTGCTGCCCTCCCCTGCACAGATGTGGTCGGCCTTTTCAGACCTGGCGACAGTGCCGGACAAGCGCTCCGGCGACCTGATCCTGTGGGCCGACACCTATGCCAGCCTGATCAGGCTGTTCGCCGGAGTCGGCATGGCCACGCTGGTGGCGCTCAGCCTCGGCGTCGCCATAGGTTTCATCCCGCGCGTCAGGGCCTTTCTGCTGCCCTTGGTCACAGTTGTCTGCGTCATCCCGCCACTGGCGCTGCTGCCGATCCTGTTCATTGCGCTCGGCCTCGGCGAAACGGCCAAGATCACCTTGATCGCTCTCGGCGTCGCACCGGTCATGGTGCGCGACATCGCCAACCGGGTGATGGAATTGCCGCCGGAGCTCGTCGCCAAGGCACAGACGCTCGGCGGCAACAGCTGGACCATGGTGCTCAGGCTGGTGCTGCCACAGGTCATGCCGCGCCTCATCACTTGCGTACGGCTGGCGCTTGGGCCGGCCTGGCTGTTCCTGATCGCGGCAGAAGCCATCGCCTCCACCGAGGGGCTCGGCTACCGCATCTTCCTCGTTCGTCGCTACCTATCGATGGACGTCATCCTGCCTTACGTCGCCTGGATCACGCTGCTTGCGGTGATGACCGACTGGCTGCTCGTGCGGCTCTCTCACATCATCTCGCCCTGGGCGCATCCGGTGCGGACCAGATGAGCCGGATCCTCGTCCATGGGCTGGAGAAGAGCTACGGCGACGCCCGCGTGCTGGAACGGGTCAATGTCTCCGCCGAAGCGGGTGAATTCCTGTCGCTGGTTGGCGCCAGCGGTTGTGGAAAATCGACATTCCTGCGCATCCTGCTTGGCCAGGAACAGCAAAGTGGCGGCGTGGTCGTCGTCGGCGACCAGCCGATCGTGCCGGAACCGACGCCGCAGCGCGGCATCGTCTTCCAGCGCTATTCCGTGTTCCCGCATCTGACCGCGCTGCAGAACTTGCTGCTGGTCGAGGACTTCCGTTCGGGCGGACCGTTCGGCCGCGTCTTCGGCGCCAGGCGCAAAAGCGCCAGGCAAGAAGCCGAAACCATGCTGGAACGGGTCGGGCTTGGCCATGCGCGCGATCTCTATCCGGCCACGCTTTCTGGCGGCATGCAGCAGCGGCTGGCGATCGCGCAGACCTTGCTCGGCCGGCCGCAGATCCTGCTTCTCGACGAGCCGTTCGGCGCACTCGATCCCGGTATTCGCATCGAGATGCATGAGCTGCTCACCGAGCTCTGGACCGAGCACGGCATGACCGTGGTCATGGTCACCCACGATATCGGCGAGGCATTCAAGCTCGGCACCCGCGTGCTGGTCTTCGACAAGGTGCGCCACGACCCCCAGTTCCCGTCCGCCTATGGCGCGACGATCACCTACGATCTGAAGCTCGACCGCAAGCACCGGGCTTCCGCACGAGACGTGGCCGAAGTGGCCGCGATGGTCGGGACGACCCGACTGGATAGCGCAATCGCGACGACGGCGTCGTGAAGGAGGTTTCATGCACAGAGATAGTCCAGAACGCCGGCATCGTCGCGCCGGGCTCACCGACCACCAGCCACGCCAACGCTTCCACCATCCGAACTTCGAGATCCGCGACATGCAGGGCTGGAAGTCGATCGAGGCGGAAGGAAAGCTGCCCGAGGATGGCTGGCGCAAGGAACAGAAATGGGCACTCGACATGGGCCTGCCCGGATCGGATTCGATCATCGACAAGTCGATCCCGACATTCGCGCGAGGCGAGTTGCCGCATTTCGCCGGCATCAACACCTTCCTCAAGGCGCCCTATGTCGAGAACGTCCGCGATGTCGGCAGATATGACGCTGCCGTCATGGGCATTCCTTTCGACAGCGGCACCACCTACCGGCCCGGAGCCCGCTTCGGGCCGCAAGGCATGCGCCGCATCTCGGCGCTCTACACGCCTTACAATTACGAGCTCGGTGTCGACCTGCGCGAGCAGATGACGCTTTGCGACGCCGGCGACGTCTTCACCATCCCCGCCAATCTCGAAAAGAGCTTCGACCAGATCACCAAGGGCGTCAGCCATGTCGCCTCTTCCGGGGCGCTGCCGATCATGCTCGGCGGCGACCATGCGATCGGATTTCCGTGCGTGCGCGGTATCGCCGACGTGACCTCCAAGCGCATCGGCATCATCCATTTCGACCGCCACATCGACATTCAGGAAAAGGATCTCGACGAACGTATGCACACGACGCCCTGGTACTGGGCAACCAACTTGCCGAACGTCTCGGCCACCAATCTGGTGCAGCTCGGCATCGGCGGCTGGCAGGTGCCGCGCTACGGCGTCGCCGAGGCGCGGAAGCGCGGCACCAACGTGCTGACGATTTCCGATATCGAACAGATGGGGCTGGAGAAGGCGGCGGAGATCGCGCTCGAGCTCGCATGGAAGGACACCGACGCCGTATACATCTCCTTCGATGTCGACAGCATCGATTGCGGTTTCGTGCCGGGTACGGGCTGGCCGGAGCCCGGTGGCTTCCTGCCGCGCGAGGCACTGAAGCTGCTCGGGCTAGTGTCGGCGCCCGGCATCTGCGGACTGGAAGTGGTCGAGGTGTCGCCGCCCTACGACACGTCAGACATCACGGCGCTGTTTGGCGTGCGGGTTGTCGTCGAGGCGCTGGGCTCGATGGTCGCGCACGGCAATCTCGGCAAACACAAATCCATCATCGACAAGCCGACGAGCTTTTGATCATGCACGATGATCATCACCACCACAGCCATGACCATGGCGACGGTCACCATCACGAGCCGAACGGTCATCATCACCATCCCCACCCCGTCGGCCACAACGGGCCGGCCGGCAAGCCGTTGCAATGGCAGACACCGCATCTACCGCACGACCATGCGCCCGAACCCGCCGACGCGCCGGCGACGGATCTCGATCTCCTCGAGATCGCGTTTCTCGAAGGGTTTTCGCGGGCGCCCGACCCCTCCAGTTTCCTGCGCCTCGCCGGGATTCCGTTCGTCGGCGAGACCGCCGACGGCGTGCGGCTGCATCTTCTGCGCGTCGAGACGCAGGACATGGTCGATGTCGGCGCCGTCATGCCGCTGATTGGTGGCGCCGGCGTCACCTATCACCCGCTGCCCGCGAAACTGACGTCGCGCCGGCGCCGCCTAGCCTTCGTCTACCACAACGGCAAGGCACAAACGCCCCTTGACTTCGGCGAGGCGCGGCTTCTGGCCGAGAGGTCCGGCGCCGCACAATTCACCATGCCAGGGGCGGACAATGAGCACCGGCCTTGAACCGATCGCACTCCTATCAAACAGGTCCAGAACCATGAACAGAACGCTTTCATTCTTCGACAGACTCGCCCTGGCAGCCGCCACAACCCTCATCCCCTCATTGGCCTTCGCCCATAGCGGCGGTTTTCATGCCCACGGCTTTGTAGACGGCCTTCAGCACCCGCTGACCGGTATGGACCACCTGCTTGCCATGATGGCTGTAGGCATCATTGCCGCTCGCGCCGGCGGCAAGGGGATCATCATCGTGCCGTCGTGCTTTGTCTCGGCGATGCTCGCTGGCGCCCTGCTCGGTATCGCCGGCATCGGCCTGCCCTCACTGGAAACCGGCATAACGCTATCGCTGGTGGTCTTCGGCGCCATGATGGCGCTTGCCAAGCCGCTTCCGCTCGCTGTGGCCGCCTCGCTGACTGCTCTCTTCGCCCTCTTCCACGGCAATGCCCATGGCCTCGAAATTCCCGAGACGGCCAGCGGCATCGCTTATGCGGTCGGCTTCGTGGTCGCTACTTCGGCTCTTCACGCGACCGGCGCGTTAGCCGCCCTAACACTTCGGCGCTGGCCGCGAGCCATCCGCACGGCAGGGGTCGGCACGTCGTTGGTCGGCGTGGCGCTGGCGGCACAGATCATCTGAACCGCAGCCCATTCATCTGCGATGAACAGGAGGCGAAGGCGTGATCAACCGGCTAACCGTTTGGCAGCGCATCCGAAACGTGCTGTACCAGATCCTGAAGACCCGGTCTGAGCGACTCTGATCTCATCCGGAGATTGAGGCTAGCAGCTTGCCGTACGCCGCGCGCGCGTACGGAGCGGTCCGCCGTGGGTCGCGATTAACTTGCTAGCTGCAGCCGGACGGTCTTGCCTGACGTCGCCGGCCTGTTCCCAGCTACGCCAAATGAACGCCGTCGTGAACTCCGCGCCGGCGAGCGTGACTTGGTCGTCACCGCTGCTGGCGGCCTCCCGGGCGAGGTCATGAAGAACTGGCGTGTCAAAGCGCCGAACACATTCGATCGCGAATTCGGCTTCTCACGCATGGGCTACGAGATCGCCGCAGGGTGGGGTGCGGCGATGGCCGATGTAGCATCCAGACAGTAATTCGAGGTTGATTGCCTACGGGACTATGGGCGGATTTCTATTCCGAACACCGTGCCGGCGTCGTTCAAGCACTTGATAAACGATCCTGACACTCCACCGGCGGCTGGCAACACATCTGCGGCCTCCGGAGGCCCACCATAAGTCAATAAAATCAAACGCTATGGACGGCGGTTCGCCAGTTATTACTTGGCTACCCGAACCAAAACACACCGCTAAGTCATTGATAAATAATAACAATGGTGGGCCCGGAGGATGCATCAAAAGCATTGATTTCATTGACTTTTTCGTGGGCCAAAATCAGAAATCTTCCCGTATCGTTCCGTATGGTTCCGTCGCCGATGTCGGCCAAAACACCGAACGTTCTGCTTATTTGGCCGTCCAAGGCATCCGGCACCTGCTCGAACCCGATATCCGTCAGCCCGAAGCCGCCCGGACCGGTTGGCTCTTCGGCTGGCGCGCTGAAAGCAGGGCAACGAATTGATCCACGGCCTGCCCGGCCCGCGCCAGGACCAGCGGATCCACAAGCTTGCCATCGGAAAAATCGCTGTCGCTGCCGTACACGGCGCTTGGCACGGTCAGCGCCGAGTAGAAGCCGAACAGCGGGCGGAGCTGGTGTTCGACCACCAATGCATGGCGCTGGCCACCACCCGTCGCGCCGATCAGGACCGGCCGATCGACGAGTGCCAGCGGATCGATGAGATCGAACAGATGCTTGAAGAGGCCGACATAGGACCCGTTGTAGACCGGCGTCGTGACGATCAGCGCGTCGGCATGCTCGACAGCCTCCACCACATCCAGCGCCTCCGGCGTCAATTCCTTTCGCGTAAACGCAGCACCCAGACCACGACCGGCATCGACAAGATCGAGGAAATTTACCGTGACAGACAATCTTTCGCGCAGCGCCTTGCCGAGATGATGCGCCAGCGTCCGCGACTTCGACGGCCTGTGCGTGTTGCCCGAAAGCACGACGATGTTCTGGCGCAGCCGTTCGACGTGGAAATTCATGGGCTTCTCATCTGTCCAAAGCAATTGGAAACGCGGGCGGGGCCGCCGGCCCCGCCATTTCGTCGGCGACCGTCAGGCGGCGCGCAGAGGCCGTGTCAGCGGGATCGGCGCGGCCGGCTCCGAACGCGGCACGCGGCCTTCGACCGGATGGCTCGGATCATTGAACCCATGCGTTGAGGCATGGCCGGCGGTGACGAGGCGGTCGACAAAGGCCTCGTCCTCGGCGCTCAGCCTGAAGTCCAATGCCTTCGCATAGCTGTCCCACTGTTCCTCGGTGCGCGGGCCGGCGATCGCCGCCGTGATCAGCCGGTTGTTCAACACCCAGGCCAGCGCGAAATCGGCGGCCGAGACGCCGCGTGACTTTGCGTGCGCCGCGATCTGCCTGGCGATCTCGATCGATTCCGGGCGCCACTCGGTCTCGGCGATGCGCTTGTCGCCACGGCCGGCCCGCGTGTCGGCGGCAGGCGCCTGGTTCGGCTCGTATTTGCCGGTCAGCACGCCGCGCGCCAGCGGGCTGTAGGAGACGACGCCAAGACCGTAATAGGCGGCCGCCGGCAGCTGTTCGGCCTCGGCGGTGCGGTTGACGATGTTATAGAGTGGCTGGCTGGCCACCGGCCGGTCGATGCCGAGTTCATCGGCCAGATGCGCGACTTCGGCGATGCGCCAGCCACGAAAGTTGGAGACGCCGAAATAGCGCAGCTTGCCCTGGCGGATCAGGTCGGCGATCGCCCGCACCGGCTCCTCCAGCGGCGCATCGAAGACGGCGCGGTGGAAGTAGAACAGGTCGATATAGTCTGTTCCCAGGCGCCGCAGGCTGTTCTCGACCGTCTGGATAACCCATTTGCGCGAATGGCCGCCGAGATTAGGCCCCTTGTCATGCGAGTTGACGAACTTGGTCGCCACGACCCAATGATCGCGCGTCGCCTTGATGCCGCGACCGACGACTTCCTCGGACTTGCCGTTGTGGTAGACGTCGGCGGTGTCAATGAAGTTGATGCCTTGCTCGCGCGCCTTGTCGATGATGCGATGCGCGACCGTCTCCTCGGTCGGCCCGCCGAACATCATCGTGCCGAGGCTGAGCGGCGAAACCTTCAGGGCGCTGCGGCCAAGATAGCGGTAGTCGGACATTTTTCTGCTCCGTTGAATTTCAGTTGATGGTTGGTTCGGCGTAGTGGCAGGCGACGTGGTGTCCGGGCGAGATCGCCCGGAATGCCGGCTCCTGCGAACGGCACAGGTCCGTCGCCAGCGGGCAGCGCGTGTGAAAGCGGCAACCGTTCGGGATGTTCTGCGGGCTCGGCAGATCGCCATGGATCGGCGCGGCCTGACGTCGGCGCGCCGGGTCCGGCACGGCATCCATCAGCGCGCGCGTGTAGGGATGCTTTGGCGAGGTCCACAGCGTCGCATTGTCGGCGCTTTCGACAATGCGTCCGAGATACATAACCAGCACCCGGTCGGCGAAATAGCGGACGACCGACAGATCGTGCGAGATGAACAGATAGGACAGCCCGAGCTGCCGCTTCATGTCGACCAGCAGGTTAAGGATCTGCGCCTGGATCGAGAGATCGAGCGCCGACACCGGCTCGTCGCAGACGACCAGTTCCGGATTGAGGATCAGCGCCCGGGCGATGCCGATGCGCTGGCGTTGCCCGCCGGAAAATTCATGCGGGTAGCGGCCGAGAGCATCTCCAGGCAATCCTACACGCTGGACTATGTCCTCGACAATTTTCCGCCGCTCGGCCTTGTTGCCAATGCCATGGACCTTCAGGGGTGCTGTCAGGATGTCGCCGATCATGTGGCGCGGATTGAGCGATGCGAACGGATCCTGGAAGATCATCTGGATATTACGGCGCGCCGCCTTCAGCCGGCGCGCGTCGAGAACGGTGATGTCGGTGCCGTTGAACTCGATCCTGCCGCTAGTCGGGTCGACCAGCCGCATGATGGTCTTGCCTAGCGTCGATTTTCCGCAACCGCTTTCGCCGACGAGACCAACCGTCTCGCCGCGTCCGACTTCGAGGGATACGCCATCGACGGCGCGCAGCGTGCCGCCCTGGGCGTGGAAATGGGTGGAAAGGTCAGAGACCGAGAGCAGCGCCATGCGCAACCTCCGGAATGAAGCTGTAGGGGCAGGCGACTAGACGATCCTCGCTCACCTCGACGAGGGCGGGTACGAAATGGGCGCAGCTGTCGCGCGCCACCGTGCAGCGCGGGCGGAACGGGCAGCCCTTTTCGCCAGCGGCCGAGACGATGCTGCCGGGAATCTCGGTCAGCCTGGCGTCGCGGTAGTGGAGATTGGTCTTCAGCCTTGGCGAAGCGGCCAGCAGGCCGCGCGTATAGGGGTGAAGGGGTGTTCTGAACAGTGCGTCTGGCAGCGCCTGTTCAACCTTGCGGCCGGCATACATGACGACGACCTTGTCGGCCCATTGTGCGACGACACCAAGATCGTGGGTGATGAGCACGACAGCCATCGACAATTCGCGGCGCAGCGTATCGAGCAGGTCGAGCACCTGCGCCTGGATGGTCACGTCGAGCGCCGTCGTCGGCTCGTCGGCAATCAGCAGGCGTGGTCGGCAGGCAACGGCGATGGCAATCATGACCCGCTGGCGCATGCCGCCGGAAAGCTGATGCGGATAGTCGTCGATGCGCCGCTGCGGATCGGGAATACGCACCAGATTGAGAAGCTCGATGGCACGGCTCCGCGCTGCCCTGCCGCGTATGCCTTCGTGCAGCGTCAGCACCTCGGTGATCTGCCGGCCGATGGTCAGCACCGGATTGAGCGACGTCATCGGCTCCTGGAAGATCATGGCGATCTCGCGTCCGCGCAGGTTCCGCATAGCCTTCTGGTCGAGACCGAGCAGGTCCTTGCCGGCGAATTCGATCCGGCCATTGGGGATTTTCGCCGAGCGCGGCAGAAGCTGCATCAGGGCGAGCGCAGTCAGCGACTTGCCGGAGCCTGATTCACCAACGATCGCCAGCGTCTCGCCCTCACCGACCTCGAAGCTCAGCCGGCTGACCGGCTCAGTGTTCGGGAAGCGAACCGTCAGATTGTCGATCCTGAGCAAAGGAGCCGCCATCTCTAGCGCTCCTGTGAGAAGCGCGGGTTGAGCGCGTCGTTGAGGCCGTCACCGATCAGGTTGAGCGCCAGCACGGTAAAGACGATCGCCAGTCCCGGAAGCGCTGTCAGATACCAAGCGGTGCGGATCAATTCCCTGCCCGCTCCGATCATCGAGCCCCAGCTGACGACGTTGGGATCGCCGAGGCCCATGAAGGACAGCGCCGATTCCATCAGGATCGCGGTCGCCACCATCACCGACGAGGTCACGATCAACGGCGGCAGCGCATTGGGCAGGATCTCGCGGAAGATAATGCGGGCATGGCCGTAGCCGAGGCTGCGGGCGGCCATGACGAAATCCTTCTCGCGGATGGCCCGGAATTCGGCGCGGGTCAACCGCGCCACCGTCGGCCAGGTGATGACGGCGATCGCCACTGTCACGACGGGCGCGGTCGGCTGCGCGATCGCCACCATGACGACCAGAAGCACGAAGCTCGGTATGGTCTGAAAGATCTCGATCAGGCGCACCAGCAGATCGTCGATCCAGCCGCCGAAGTAGCCGGCGGCGGCGCCGACCAGGATGCCGAAGCCGAGACCGAGCGCGGTCGCCACCAGGCCGACGAACAGCGAAATCCGCGCACCATGCAGAATGCCAGAAAGCACATCGCGGCCCATGGAGTCCGTGCCCAGTGGGAAGGCTGGGTTCTGGCCCGGCCACAGGAAGGGCCGCGCCACCATCGATAGCGGATCGGCCGGATAGAGGACTGGTGCTAGCAGTGCGGCCAGCACGACCAACGACAGGAACACCACGCCGAACATGGCGTTGGGATTGCGCAGGAAAACCTTCAGCGCACGCCCTCCAACGGCTATCGGCACCGACGCTGCCGAAGCGGAGCGTGCGTCGGGCGCGTGGAGATTGCTCCAGCTCTTTGCCTCGGGTTCAGGCGGTGCCGCGGGCCCGCGGGCATCGGCATGGAGACGGCGGGAACGGGCATCGCCCGCGGCGAAATCGGTGGAAGCCATCAGCGTACTCCGATGCGGGGATCGAGCCAGGCGTGCAGAAGATCGACGGTCGCGTTGGCGATGATGACCAGCAGCGACGACAACAGAAGGATGCCGAGCAGCACGGTGAAATCGCGGCCCATGACCGCTTCGAAGGCGAGACGCCCGAGGCCGGGCCAGGAATAGACGGTCTCGACAACCACGGCGCCGCCGAGCATGCCGCCAACATGCATGCCGGCCATGGTGGTAATGGGGATCAGCGCGTTGCGCAGGACATGGCGAATGGTGATGATGGCCGGCGGCAGGCCCTTGGCTGCGGCGGTGCGCACGTAGTCCTGCGACTGGACCTCCAGCATCGCCGCTCGTGTCAGCCGCGCATAGATCGCCACGTAGAACAGCGCCAGCGACAGTGCCGGCAGGATCATGTAGCGCGCCCTGTCCCAGAGCCCGGCAAGGCCGGTCAGGTTGCTGCCGATGGTTCCCGAGCCGCCGCTCGGCAGCCAGCCGAGCTTGACCGAAAACAGCACGATCAGCATCAAGCCTATCCAGAAACCCGGGATTGAATAGAACAGCAGCGAAATAACGGAGAGCACACGATCCGGCAGGCGCCCGGCAAACACCGCCATCACCGATCCAAGGGCGAGGCCGAGCACAATGGCGACGGCCAGAGCCACCGCCATCAGCACCAGCGTGCCGGGCAGCCGCTGGCCGATCAGGTCGGCGACCGGCATGCCGTAGCGTGGCGAAAAGCCGAGGCTGAAATGCGCCAGATTGTAGAGATAGTTGAACAGCTGGACGAGAAGCGGATTGTCGAGCCCGAAGCGCTGGCGAAGCGCCGCCATCGTTTCAACAGTGGCCGAGCCAGCCTCGCCGGCCATGACATCGGCGGCATCGCCGGGCGCGAGCTGCAGCAGGAAGAAGTTCAGGATGACGATGCCCAGAACGGTCGGCACCGCCTGGATGGCGGTGCGCCGGAAGGTTCTGCCAATGCGCGTCAGGGTCGACATCGTTTTCGCTGTCCCGGCTGTGGCTGACGATGCGGGTTTGCTGTTTCCCGGAAAGTTCCGTGCTTTTTAGTTGACAAGATTTATAGACATTGTCAAACCTGATTTAAGAAATTTTATCCTGCAAACGGTTACATTGCAGAATAGAATTTTATTTCATGCTACAAAGTTAGCTGTTTGAAGTATGAAATCTTAAGCGCGGGAGCTGGTTGGCCAAATCTTTTCGCAAACGGGCCCGCTCTTGGAACAACGGATTTTCAACTCGGTGGCCGACGATCGGCCGATCGGGGCCGGCAGCAAAAAAAGGACTAGGGCGCGATGTCTCATTTCCTCATTCCGAACCGCCGCAGGTTCCTCGGCATCTCGGCAGCCGCGCTCGGAGCGACCCTGTTGCCTGCATCGCGCAGCGCCTACGCCGCCGAGCCGAAACAGGGTGGAATGGCGACGCTGGTGCTCTCGGCTGAGCCGCCTGTGCTGACGACCATCGCCCACACGGCATTCAATTCGGTCTACGTCTCGGCAAAGACCACCGAGGGCCTGCTGACCTATTATTTCGATCTCACGCCGCGCCCATCCCTGGCCAGACAATGGTCGGTCAGTGACGATGGGCTGCAATACACCTTCAAGCTGCGCGAAGGCGTGAAGTGGCATGATGGCCAGCCGTTCACCGCCGCCGACGTCGCCTATTCGATCACCACGATCAGAGAGGTTCATCCGCGCGGCCGCAACACCTTCCTCAACCTTGTAGACATCCAGACGCCGGATCCGCTGACCGTGACGCTGGTTCTGTCGAGGCCGGCGCCTTACCTGATCACGGCCTTGGCCGCGGCCGAAACGCCGATCGTGCCGAAGCACCTCTATGACGGCACAAAGGCAGCCGAAAATCCGGTCAACGTCGCGCCGGTCGGCACCGGCCCTTTCGTCTTCAAGGAATGGGTCCGCGGCAGCCACATCGTCTACGAACGTAATCCCGACTATTGGGACGCGCCGCGCCCCTACCTTGACCGGCTGATTGTCCGTTTCATCCCTGACGCTTCGGCGCGCGCATTGGCGCTGGAGACAGGCGAGATCGATCTGGCGCCGGCCACGCCGATTCCGTACAGCGATTTGCAGCGCTTCGAAACGCTGCCGCATATCGGCTTCGAGAAGCAGGGTTATCAGTATTCCAATGGCATCAGCCGGGTCGAGTTCAACCTGGAGAAACCCTATTTCCAGGATGTTCGCGTCCGCCGTGCCTTCGCCCATGTTATCGACCGCAACGTCATCCGCGACACGATCAACTATGGCTATGGCGCGACCATTCCAGGCCCGATCAACCCCAATCTGAAGAAGTGGTACGTCGCCGACCTGAAGACCTATCCGGTCGACATTGCCACTGCCGAGAAACTGCTCGACGAAGCAGGCTTGCCGCGCGACGCCAACGGTACCCGGCTCAAGCTTGTCCACGACTATGTCCCGAGCGGCGAAACCTACAAGCGCGGCGCCGACTACATCAAGCAGGCATTGGCCGCGGTCGGGATCGAGGTCACCGTGCGCAGCCAGGATTTTGCCACCTACACCAAGCGCATCTACACCGACCGCGATTTCGACTTCACCTTCAACGGCATGAGCAATCTGTTCGACCCGACGGTAGGCGTACAGCGGCTCTACTGGTCGAAGAATTTCAAGCCCGGCGTGCCGTTCTCCAACGGTTCGAAATACAGCAATGCCAAGGTCGACGAACTTCTTGAAGCGGCCGCCGTCGAGGTCGACCACGAAAAGCGCTTCGAGCAATGGGCCGCGATCCAGCAGATCCTTGTCGAGGACCTGCCCGACATCGGCATCGTCAGCCAACCGGAAATCACCCTCTACAACAGGCGCATAGCCGGTCACACGGTGGGCGCCGAGGGCAATGCCGGCTCCCTCGCAACCGCCCATATCGTCGCCTGAGCCTGACCCGTGCGCGGTCCTTCGCACGGGTTCCCTTCCTCCACCCGAGAAAGTTCGCCATGACGCTCGCCCACAAGCCTGGTTCCATCGTCGGCACGCCCTTCTTCAAGGCGCCGACCGACTATCCGGACAGCCCGCTGTCGAAAGCACTTCAGCAGCCGGTGCTGCTCGGGCTGTTCCTGCCGATCCAGGCCGGTGGCTGGACCAACTCGACGCTGCCGCGCTCGACCGACTGGCGCTTCGACTACAATCGCGATCTGACGTTGAAGGCCGAGGAGCTTGGCTTCGACCTCGTCTTCGCGCTCAGTCAATGGCTGCCCAAGGGCGGCTATGGCGGCGTTTTCAACGGCCAGGCGCTGGACAGTTTTGTGTCCGTGGCGGCCATGGCCGCGATCACCAAGAAGATCATGCTGATTTCGACCATGCATGTTCTCTACGGCCCGTGGCATCCGCTGCATCTGGCGAAGTTCGGCGCCACGCTCGACCACATCTCCGGCGGCCGCTGGGGCATCAACGTGGTCACCGGTCATCGCGCTGTCGAACATGAAATGTTCGGCTGGAACCGCATCGAGCATGACCGCCGCTATGAACTCGCCGCCGAATTCGTCGAAGTGCTGCAGCGGCTGTGGCAGGATGATGAGAATTTCTCCTTCTCCGGAGAATCGAGCTGGAAGCTCAATGGCGGCTTCGTCACGCCGAAGCCGAATTACGGCAGGCCGATCCTGGTCAACGCCACTGGCTCCGATGCCGGCATTTCCTTTGCCGGCCGCTATTCCGACATCGTCTTCGTCACCAGCCCGGCCGGCTCCGACATCGCCAGCGCGCTGGAGGCGCTGCCGGCGCATACGGAGAAAGTGAAGGACGCGGCCCTTGGTGTCGGCCGCACCGTGCGCACTCTGCTCAATCCGCTGATCATCAGCCGGCCGACCGAGAAGGAAGCCTGGGCGGTCGCCGATGAGATCGTCGCCCATGCCGACAGCCGCACGCCGAAAGGCTTCCAGACCTTCAACAGCGACGCCCAGGCCTGGAAAGGACGCGAAGGCCGCGACGACCCCTACGCCAAGGTCGGCGGCAACATCTACCTCATCGGCACGCCCGAACAGATCGTCGACCAGTTCGTCAAGTTGAAGGACGCCGGCATTGACGGCCTGCAGCTGTCCTTCTTCGATTTCAAGCCTGACCTCGAATTCTTCGGCGAGAACATCCTGCCGCTGATGAAGCAGGCTGGCCTGCGCAACACCTAAGGAGCCATCATGACCGCGACTGGGATCTCCGAAATCTGGTACACACGCTGCCCGGTGCCGACGCCTGTCGGGCTCGCCGCACAGCTCGGGCTTCTCGACGAGACCTTTCGCAAGGAGGGGATCGAATTGAAGTCGATCATCGATTCGCCCAATCGCGACATCCGCCAGAGCCATTTCAACCACACGCTCGACTGGTCGTTCCGCCACGGCGGCAACGTGCCGCCGATCCGCGCGCGGTCCGAAGGGCGCAAGACGCGTCTCGTCGGCATCACTTGGACCGACGAATTCCAGGCAATTATCGCCCTGCCCGGTTGCGGCATCAGGACAACCCAGGACCTGAAAGGCCGCCGCTTCGGCATCGCCCGGCGCCCCGAAGGCATCGTCGACTTCATGCGGGCGACGGCGCTGAAGGGCCTGGTCTCGGCCCTCTCGCTCGAAGCCCTCAGCCATGGCGACGTCGAGATCGTCGACATAGCGTTGGCCGACAGCGTTCTCGACAGCCAGGAAGGACCGTCGCTGTTCGGCCTCAAGCGCAAGCAGGCCTATGGCGAGGAAGCCGCAGCCCTGATCCGGGGCGAGGTCGACGCCATCTATGTGAAGGGCACGGCCGGCATCAACGTCGCCAATCTGATCGGCGCCATCCAGGTCGCCGAATTCGGCTTCCACCCCGACCCGAACATCCGCATCAATTCCGGTTCGCCGCGGGTGTTGACCGTCGATGACCTGCTGGCCGAGAAACGCCCCGATCTGGTCGCGCGACTGATCGAGACCATCCTGCGCGCCAGCGCCTGGGCCGAGGCGCATCCGGAAGAGACGAGGCGCTTCGTCGCCCGCGAAGCCGGTGCCACCGAGGAGCAGGTGCTGGCCGCCAACGGCCCGGATGTCCACAAACATCTCGGCCTCGGACTGCAGCCTGAGCTGGTCGGCGCGATTTCCCACTACAAGGATTTCCTGCGCGACTGGGGCTTCCTCGCCGGCGACTTCGACGTCGAGGCCTGGGTCGATCGACGACCCTTCGATCTGGTCGATACGCGCGCCGCCGCCTGACAGGAAAGCCAGCATCATGACCTCCACGATTTCAGGATTTCCGGAACTCCTCGACAGAGTGGCCAGCCTTGCCGACAATCTCGCGCTGACCGCCGCGCATCACGACGCGACCAGGGAATTCCCATTCGCCAATTTCGACCGGCTTCACCAGGCGGCGCTGCTTGGCCTGGTCACGGCGCGCGAACATGGCGGCTTCGGTGGCGGGCTGACGGAAGCACAGGCGGTGATCGCCGAGATTGGCCGTGGCGAGCCGTCGACGGCGCTGGTGCTGGCCATGCACTACAACAGCCAGTATGCGATGCGGAAATCCGGAAAATGGCCGCGCCATCTGGTTCAGCGGATTGTCGAGGCCGGCCGTCTTGGCCCTGCTTTGATCAACGCCGCGCAAGCCGAGCCGCGGATTGGCTCGCCCGCCCATGGCAAGCCGCCCGAAACCATTGCCCGGCGCGACGGCAATGTCTGGCGGATATCCGGCCACAAGAACTACGTCACCGGCATTCCTATTCTGAAATGGGTGAACTTGCTGGCGCTGACCGACGAGCCGCAGCCGCGTCTGGCTTCATTCCTGGTGCCGACCGACGCGCCCGGATTGCGCGTCGAAAAGACATGGAACGCCGCCGGCATGCGGGCGACGGCCAGCGACGACATCATTCTGGATAATGTTGCGGTTCCTGCCGAAGACATCACCGAGGCGCAGCCGGCATCCGAGCCGCTGAGGCGCGAGGAAGGCGCGACGGCGTTCTTCTTTTCGCTGATCGGCGCTGTCTACCACGGTGCCGCCCGTGCTGCCCGTGACCGGCTTGTCTCCTTTGTCAGCACGCACGCGCCGGCAAGTCTTGGTGCGCCGCTGTCGACCGTGCCGCACATCCAGACAGGGCTGGGCGACATAGAGGTTCGGCTTGCGAGCAGCGCGCGGCTGCTGCGTTCGCTCGCCGAAGATGTCGACGCCGGCCGGCCTGTGGGCACCGACGGCATGACGGTCAGGCATGTCGTCATCGACAATGCCGTTGCCGTCACCTCGCTGGCGCTGGAGCTTGCCGGCAATCCAGGCCTTAACAGAGATTTCCAGCTTGAACGCCACCACCGTGATGCGCTGACCGCCCGTTCCCACGCACCGCAGAACCACATGATCCGCACGATCGCCGCCAAGGCGGCGCTCAGCCGCCATGCTGCCCGTCACGTGGCCGAGCCGCCGGCTGTTGCCGCTGTCAAACCCAGGCTCAAGGCGGTCGGGTGAGCGACGCCATGATCTCCGAACATGTCGAAGTCGCTATCATCGGCGCAGGCCCCGGTGGCCTGACACTGGCGCAGGGCCTGAAGAAGGACGGCGTCAGCATCGCGGTCTTCGAGAAGGATCGCGCTCGCACCGACTATGTCCAGGGCTTTCGGCTGCGCATCCGCCAGCGCGGCATCGGTTCGCTGATCGCCAATTTGCCGCCGGAACTCTACGAGGCTTTTGTCGCCACGCTCGGCCAGGCGCCGGACCGCAACATCCTGCTCGACGAGAATTTCGAGACGTTGGGCGAGGACGCCTGGGGCGGCAACGCACTCGGCGAGGCCGACGACACCCATATCGAAAAATCGGTGAGCCGCATCACGCTGCGCCAGGTGCTGCTGTCGGGCCTCGACGGCATCGTGCGCTACGGCAAGATCTTCTCCCGCTACGAGGAGCAGCCGGACGGTTCGGTAACGGTGCATTTCGAGGATGGCTCTTCAATTCATGCCGACGTGCTGGTCGGCGCCGACGGCGCCCGCTCGCGCGTGCGCCAGCAACTGGTGCCGCATGCGCGAAGCTTCGACACCGGCGTCAGGCGCCTGGCCGGCAAGATGACGCTGCATGCCGCAGCCCTACACCAGATTTCGCCGCTGCTGCTCGACTACAATGCCGGCGTCAGACCGACGGAAGGTCATGGGCTGATGGTCACCAGCCACCGGGTCGATGTCGAGGCATTTCGGAAGCATGGGCTGATCGGGCTGGACGACGACACCCACAAGGATATTTCCGGATTCCATTTCAACAACACCACCAGCTATGTCTGGTGGAACACCGCATACGAGAAGGACGAGCTCGCCACGGATGACGCGCTGGCAAAGCTTTCCGGTTCAGAGCTGCTGGACCTGCTGATCTCGAAGATCGGCCACTGGCATCCGGAGATCCTCAACCTCGTTCGCTACACCGACCCGTCGACGGTGGCGCTGCTGCATGTCCACAGCTCAGAGCCTGTCGATCCCTGGCCGACGAAACGAGTGACACTGCTTGGCGACGCCATCCACGCCATGACCTATTTCCGCGCACTCGGCGGCAACACTGCGATCTACGACGCCGGGCTGCTGGTGCCGGAGCTTGTGTCCGCCAGACGCGGCGAGAAGCCGCTTGTCGAAGCCTTGTCGGATTATGAGGCGAAGATGCTGGAACACGGCGGCAATGCAGTGCGCTCTTCACTGACGGCGATGCAGAAGAATGTCCTCTCAGGCCGCCGCCGTCAAAAGGAAGCCGCCGAATAGCGGCCTCCAAAATCACCCGACAGTTCTTCCTCTACGCCGCTTCAACCAGGCTGGCCGACTGGAAGTCATGCAGGAGGATGGCGATCTCGAAGCCGCGGCGCTGCAGCCAATGCGCCGTCGTCGCCGCGCGGACACCGAGCAGATCGTCGATCAGCACGACGCGGGCGCCGCGCACGGCGATGGTGCGATAGGCGACACCGAGCAACTGCCCGCCCTCAGACGCGATCGACCCCGGAATATGCGCTTCGGCGAACTCGTCGGGCGTGCGCACGTCAAGCAGGTAGGTCGTCCGCTTTTCGTCCTTCGCCCAGTTCGCGGCCGTGGCCGCATTGATGCGGGGAAAGCTGTCGCCTTCGGCAAGCTTTGCGATGTGCTCCCCGGCGAAACGCTCGGCATCCTCGCTTGCCGGACCATAGATTGCGGTCTTGCCGGTTTCGAGTGCAAGACCGGCCTCGCGCCATGCCTTGGTGCCGTCGTGCAGATAGGCGACCCGGTTGGGCACGCCGGCATCGATCAGTGTCTGCGCCCCGATAATGGCGCGCGGCAGGCCGGCGCAGGAGACGACAACCTGCGTGTCCGGCGACGGCACTAGGTCGGCGAAGCGCAGCACGAGTTCGGCACCAGGCACGCTGATGGCGCCCGGCACATGGTCCTTTTCGAACTCCGCCACCGTGCGGCTGTCGAGCACCACCACGTCGGCGCCTCGGCCTCTGAGCACTGCGAGCTCTTCAACGCTGACGACCGGGGTCCCCTTCTCGTCGCGGATCGCCAGCGAAAAATCGACGCCCCGTGTATCGAAGGTCGGCGGGTCTTCAAAGCCGCTTTGCGTCCATTCCGGAATTCCACCGTTCAGCGAAAACAGCTGGGTACGGCCATACCCCACCAGTCGTTCGACAAGTTGCTCGGCAACGCCGCTGCCGTCGTCCGCCAGCACGGTGCGCACCGATTTGCGCGGGATGAAGCGGTCGATCTCGGCCTCGACCTGAGCCGCGGGCAGGTTGGTGGCGAACAGCGGCGATGCGTTTCCGACAGTCGCGCTGTCGCGAATGTCTAGCACCGCCAGTTCTTCGCCATCCGCCAGCCATTGGCGAAACATTTTCGAATCGATCGTCCTGTCGCTCATGATGCTTTCCTCTCTTGCTGTTCAGCGGCGCCACGGATCGGACGCGCAAGGCCGAGGTTCTCGCGCAACGTCCCGCCTTCGTAAGCAGTCCGGAACAGACGCCGCCGCTGCAGCTCCGGAATGACGAGGTCGACAAAATCGGTGAGGCCCGTCGGCAGGATCGGCGGCATGACGTTGAAGCCGTCCGCCGCGCCACCGGCGAACCACTCCTCCATCATGTCGGCCACATCCTTTGGCGTGCCGACGATCTGGAAATGGCCGCGCGCGCCGGCAACGGCGAGATACAATTGGCGGATGGTCAGGTTCCGGCTCGCGGCCAATTCGGAAACGACTTTCAGGCGGCTCTTCACGGCATCGGAACTGCCCAGTTCCGGCAACGGTCCGTCGAGTGAATGGCCGGAAAGATCGACACCGCCGAGCAATCCTGAAACCAGCGCCACACCAACCACTGGATCGACCAGGCGCTGGATCGCATCGAACTTGCCCTCGGCCTCCGTGCGTGTCGGCGCGACGACCGGGAAGACACCGGGCATGATCTTCAAGCTGTCGGCGGAGCGGCCAAACGAGCCCAGCCGGCCTTTCAGTTCGCCGTAAAAGCCGCGCGCCGATTCGATGGTCGGGTGGGCGGTGAAAACCACCTCCGCCGTCCGCGCCGCCAAGTGCTGGCCGGCATCGGACGAGCCCGCCTGGACGATGACGGGATGGCCCTGCGGTGGGCGAGCGACGTTGAGCGGTCCCTTGACGCGGAAATGCCGGCCGGCATGGTTCGGGGCGTGGATGCCGCGCCGGTCGATGGCGATCCCCGAAGCCTTGTCGGCGACGAAGGCATCGTCGTCCCAGCTGTCCCAAAGCTTCTGCGCGACAGCGACGAATTCCTCGGCGCGGGCGTAACGGTCGGCATGAACGGGATGCTGGTCGAGGCTGAAATTCGCCGCCGCCGGCGCATCGGCTGAGGTGACGACATTCCAGCCTGTCCTGCCGCCGCTGAGATGATCGATCGAAGCGAACAGCCGCGCCAAGTGGAACGGCTCCCAATAGGTGGTCGAGGCGGTCGCAACGAGCCCGATCCCTTGCGTGATGGTCGAGAGCGCCGACAAAAGCGTCAGCGGCTCGAAATGCACGACATGGCCGGTGCGCTCGAAGGTCTCGATCGGCTGCTCGCCATTGCGCGCGCTGAGACTGTCGGCCAGAAACACCATGTCGAACAGGCCACGCTCGGCAGTGCGCGCGGCGTCCGCATAGTGCTGAAAGCTCAGGCCCGGATTGGCAGGCACATCGGGATGGCGCCAGGCAGCGACATGATGGCCCGGTCCGCGAACAAAGGCTCCAAGCCTTATCTTTCGATTTTCAGTCATCAGCGGTTCTCGGGCTGGTCGCAAAGGGCGTTCCTATCTAGCGCCTGCCAAACCCGCTGAGTGAAAGAATGCCTTTCGCCAGCTGGCAATTATTGTTTTTTGACATCGGGTTACGGGAAAGCACGATGATCGTTGCCGGGGCGATGGGCTAGAGCCACGACCACCGGCGTCGCAAAGGTTCTTGATGCTTCATACCCCTTCCTCCCCTCGCTCAATCATCATTGTCGGCGGTGGCTTTGCCGGTGCGGTCACAGCGATCAAATTGCTTGACCATTCGACCGAGCCGCTGGCGGTCACCATCATCGAGCGCCGGGCCCAACTCGGCCGCGGTGTTGCCTACAGCACCTGCGATCCGAACCATCTCGTCAACGGCGCGGCGCGCATCTTCTCGCTGCATCCGGACGATCCCGATCACCTCGTTCGCTGGCTTATGGCGAATGGGCCGGAGCACGGCTGGACACCGCCCGAGGATGTCCCGGACTCAAGCCCGCCGCGCTGGCTGTTCGGCAGCTATGTCCAGTCGGAACTGACGAGAGCGATCAGAGAAGCAGACCCGCGTTCGTCGCTGCGCCACATCAACGCATCCGCCGTCGACATGCTGACCGGCCCGTCAGGGGTATGCGTCGGCACCAGCGATAGCCAGCAATTGCTGGCCGATGAGGCGGTGCTGGCAACCGGGGTGTTCCAGAGCCAGCCGTCCACCACGGAAGCAGCCGTCGTCAGCGATCCCCGTTACGTCGCCAATCCCTGGGATTCGGCGGCGCTCGATCGGCTCGCCGGCAGCAAGGAACTGCTGCTGATCGGCTCCAGCCTGAGCATGGTCGACGTCGTCGCCAGCATGGAAGCGCGCGGCTTCAAGGGCGGTTATCGCGTCGTGTCGCGGCGCGGACAGATCGTCGAACCTCGGCGCAACACGGAAGCGTGGCGCGATTTCCTCGCCGGGCGGCCGCTGCCGAAAACCACCAGGGCGCTTCTCGCACTGGTCAAGGCCGAACGCCGGGCAATCGAAACCACCGGCCTGGACTGGCAAGGGCTGCCGCTGACGATCCGGCCGTGGATCCTGGCCTTGTGGCAAGGCGCCACCGACAGGGAGCGCTTGAAGTTCGCACGCCATCTGCGCGCCTTCTGGGATGTCACCGCGCACCGCGCGGCGCCACCGAGCTTTGAGCGCGTGGCACTGGCGCGAAGCCAAGGCCGTTGGACGGGTGGAGCGGGACGGGTGCTGGCACTCCATCCGCAGGCAAATGGGATCGTCGCTGAAATCCGCTGGCGCGATACCGGCGCGGTCGAACGGCTGCGCTTCGACGGCGTCGTCAACTGCCGCGGCCATCAGGAGCATGACTGGCGGCGGATCGCCGATCCATTCGTCCAGAACCTGCTCGAAAACGGCATCGTCAGGCCGCATGCGATCGGCTTCGGCATCGACGCCACGCATGACGGCCAGGTGATTTCCTGTGATGGCGAGACCCATGGCAATCTGTTCGCCATCGGCCATCCGCTGCGCGGTGTCGCCTGGGAATCGAGCTCAATCGGCGAACAACTGGCGCAGGCCATAGCCCTTGCCGGCCTTCTGGTCGGCGCCAGCCCAAGGCTGCGTGCTTTGGCCTGAAGTTACCGGCTTTGCGAAATGGAAGAAACGAAAAGGCCGCAGCTCGATGCGGCCCTTCTCTCATGATTGCCCGGCAGATTTAGGCGTTCGGGTCGAGATAGGCGTCGGCGAAATTCGCTGACAGGCCTTCGGCGCCAGGCGCGTAGTTCTTGACGGTTTTGCGGGCGATGATGATGGTCGGTGGCGCGATCAGATTGATGATCGGCAATTCATCGGCGATGATCTCCTGGAACTTGAAGAAGAGCTGCTTGCGCTTGGCCTCGTCGAGCTCGACCGATGCGGCTTCCAGCAATCGGTCAACCTCCGGGTTCTCATAGTGCGCGCCGTTGGAGAACGGCAGCCCTTTCTTGATGTTCTTCGACCAGTAGAGCCGCTGCGCGCCGGCGCTCGGATCGAAGATGTTGCCGCAGGATTCCGTCGACAGGTCCCATGTGCGGTCGGTGTAGATGGTTTTGACATAGGTGCCGAAATCGAATTTTTCGATCTCGGCATCGATGCCGATCTTGGCTAATGCCTGCTTGAGGAAGTCAGCATAGCCCCACGGGTTGTAGGGATTGTTGGTGAGCCTGAGCTTGAAGCGAATGCCGTCCGCTCCCCGCTTGAAGCCGGCCTCGTCGAGCAGTTTTTCCGACAATGCCGTATCGACGGTCGCGGCCTTTACGTCGGGGTCGAAATACTTCTTGTTGACGACGCTGATCGGCGTCGGCGAGACTTGGCCATAACCGTAAAACACGATTGCATTGACCGCGTCGAGGTCGATCGCGTGCGCGATTGCCTGACGGACCTTCTTCTCCTTCAGGATCGGGTTTTCGAGGTTGATGATCAGTTGGTGCAGCGGGCCGCTATAGGTGAAGACCGTGCTGTCGACGACGAATTGCGGCAGCGCGTTGAAACGCTCCAGATCGGCGAAGGCCACAGGGTTCGGTCCGATGTCGACCTCGCCCGTTTCGAGCGCCGCGGCGCGCGCGCCCGGATCGGTGATGAAGCGGAAAATGATCCGGTCGAGATAGGGTTTAGGCGCATCCCAATAGGTCGGGTTCTTTTCGACGAGGATGTGGCTGCCCTTCACCCATTCCTTCAGCACGAACGGCCCGCTGCCGATGATCTGCTCGAAGGACGGATCGTCAGCCGGCTTCAGCTTCTCGTAAATGTGTTTGGGCACGACAGGCGATTCCGTCGCGGCCAGCCCCGAAATCAGGGCGGCGGACGGCTTCGACAATTTGATCTTTACGATATACGGGTCCGACGTGTCGATGTCGGTGACGTTCTGGAAGGTGATGCGCCCGCGCGGATGCGCTTCGCGCAGCCGGGAGATCGAAAAGGCCACGTCCTCGGAGGTCAAATCATGGCCATCGCTAAACTTCACCCCCTGGCGCAGCTTGAAGACGTATTCGAGCCCGTCGTCGCTGATCGACCATTCGGTGGCCAGTTGCGGTCGCGGATTGAGATCGTAGTCGTAGGCGAGCAGGCCGTCGAAAATCTTCGGACCGATGGTGGCCGGTCCGCCAGCGCTGGTGTTGATGGAAACGATCTGGTTGGGCTCGGGATAGTAGACGAAGTTGAGCGTGCCTCCGGCCACCGGCTTTGCGTCTTCTGCGAATGCCCCGGCGGGAAGTGCTGCACTCGCGCCGGCCAGCAGCAGGAACTGATTGAACAGGCGTCGGTTGATGGTCATGGTCGGTACTCCGAATTGGCGCGATTTATCTTTCATGGAGAAAAGTCGGGATCGTCGTTTTCACGCGCCGGTCCCAACCAGAGGGCTTGCAGAACGCTTAGGCGTTTGGCGCGAGCCATATCTGCGCGAAGCTGTTGTTGATCCCCTGAGCGCCGGGCGCAAAATCCCGGACCTTCTTGTTGGCGACGATCTGGGCGCCGGCGGCGACCAGATCGACCGACACCACGTCGTCATGGATGATGTGCTGGAATTTGTGCCAGAGCTCGCGCCGCTTGGTCTCGTCGGGCTCGATTGCCGCGGCTTCGAGGATCTGGTCAACCTTGGGGTTTGCATAGTGGCTAGCGTTGGAGAAGACGAGGCCGATCTTGAAGTTCTTCGACCAGTAGGCGCGCTGGACGCCGAGCGTCGGATCGAAGGTGTTCGACAGCGACTCGACCACCAGGTCCCAGGCGCGGTCGGTGTAGACGGTCTTCAGGAACGTCGACAGGTCAAGCTTGAGGATCTCGGCATCGATGCCGACCGTCGCCAACGACTGCTTGATGAAATCGGCATAGGACGCCGGCAGGAACGCGTTGTAGGCAAGCCGGAGCTTGAAGCGCGTGCCATCGGCGCCACGCGGATAGCCGGCGTCGTCGAGCAGCTTCTCCGCCAGTTTGGTATCGGGCTCGCGCGCCTTGATGCTGCGGTCATACCATTTGGGCAGCGCCGTGCTGATCGGGCTCGGCGATACCTGCGCATAACCGTAGAGCGCGATGTCGACCAGCTTCTGCAGGTCGATTGCGTGGGCGATGGCAAGGCGCACATCGCGCTTGGTCAGGATTTCGTTCTCGTAGTTGAAGAACAATTGCTGCTGTGGGCCGGAATAGGCGTAGGTGTTGGTGTCGACGACCAGAGCGGGGTTTGCCTTCAGCCGTTCGATGTCGGCCAGCGGCACGGGATTGGCGCCGATATCGATCTCGCCGGTTTCAAGAGCCGCCGAACGTGCGGCCGGGTCGAGGATGACGTGCAGGACGATGCGGTCGAGGTAGGGCCGAGGCGCGTCCCAATAATCCGGATTGCGGTCGAAGATCAGATGGCTGCCGGGCACCCATTCCTTGAGAATGAAGGGACCGGTGCCGATCGTCTGTTCGAGCTTCGGCTGTTCCGCCGGCTTGAACGTTTCGTAGACGTGCTTCGGCACAATCGGTGATTCCGAGCTGCTCAGTGCCGTGATCAGATAGGGCGCCGGCTTTGAAAGCACGATGATGGCGGTGTGCGGATCGGGCGTCTCGACCGCGGTCACGTTTTGGTAGGTGATGCGGCCGCGCGGATGCGCCTCCTTCAGCCGGAAGATGGTGAAGGCAACGTCTTCCGACGTGAAGTCCTTGCCGTCATGCCATTTGACGCCCTCGCGCAGTTTGAAGGTGTAGCGCAGGCCGTCATCGCTGATCGACCACTCCGTCGCCAGCAGCGGTTTCGGGCTGAGGTCATAGGCGAAATCAAGCAGACCTTCATTCACCTTGGGACCGATCGCCTGGCCGGTGCCCGACGAGGTGTTGATTGCAATCAGCGACGTGGGGTCGGGATAGTAGGCCCAGTTGAGCGTGCCACCCTGGACCGGCGTTCCTTCGGCAGCGAAGGAAACCCCGGGCAATGCGAAGCTCGCACCGCCAAGCAACAGCAGCTGGTTGAAATGACGACGATTGACAGACATGGCCTTGAGCTCCGGAAAACGGCTTCGATGGCATCCGGCGGCCGAACACACTCCGGCGCCTCGACGCGATGATCTCTGCCACGCCGCAAAACCGGAAGAATGATTTTCTATCGTCTGCCGAAAGCACCGCTTCGCACGACCGTTTCATTCCAGGATCTGGCAACGCTGCTCGACGCCCAAATCAGCGCTCCGATCTTATTTCTACAAGAATTGTAGACATTACGATTTTTTAGATTTCCGTTCCCGCTGCCGCGACGCTGCGGCAAACGAAATTTTCCACCGAGCACTTTAGCGCAAAGCCCGCCCTCGTCGCGCCCGGCCTGAACGTGTTGAATGCGCTCTATGGTCGATCTCATTCGCGCAAAATCAAGGAAGCTGCGGCCGACGTTGGCGAGGCTTCCGCCGCTGACGTCGCTTCGCGCTTTTGTCGCAACCGCCCGCCACCTGAGCTTTACGCGGGCGGCCGAAGAACTCCATGTGACGCCTGCCGCCATCGGCCAGCAGATCCGCCTGCTCGAGGATCACCTCGGTCAACCGCTGTTCCATCGCAACCGCGGCGAGCTTCTGCTGACGTCGGCCGGCCAGGCGCTGATGCCCGGCCTCACCGAGGCTTTCGACGTCGTTGTCGAGTCGGTCGCGCGGATTTCCGGCGACGAGGAGGATGCGCCGATCAAAGTGTCGGTCGCGCCCTCCTTCGCCAGCAAATGGCTGATCCCGCGCCTCGACGCACTGCGCGACGCGGTACCCGGCCTAGAAGTGCTGGTCAACGCATCGACCAGGCTTGCCGACTTTGCCAGCGAAGACGTCGACTGCGTCATCCGCTACGGGTCGGGCGCCTATAGCGGCCTGCTGACGGAACGGCTTTTTTCGGAAGCGGTGCTGCCCGTCTGCAGCCCGGAATTTGCTCGCATGCACGGTCTCTATCGCGGGCCGGAGGGCCTGCGTGAAGCGCCGATCCTGCATGAGGACGGACCGGAACGCGATCCAAGCTGCCCCGACTGGAAGGGCTGGCTGAGATCCAACGGCCTGTCCGGCCGGCTTGTCGAGGGCGGCATACGGCTTAGCCAGTCCTCGCTGGTTCTCGACGCCGCTGCTGCCGGCAAGGGCATCGGTCTTGGCAAATTTCGGCTGGCCGAACCCGACCTTGCCGCGGGGCGTCTGGTCAGCCCATTCGGCTCGCCGCAGCCGGTCGAGTTTTCCTATTATTTCGCGACGACGCCGCACAAGGCGAAGCTGGCGACGGTCGAGCGCTTTCATGCCTGGCTGAAGGCCGAGGCGCGTCGGCTTGGCGCGCTCGACTTCACGCCGCCGGTGCCGCTGCCGGCTCGCATCGCCATCGTCGCTGCGGAATAGTCTCACCTCGGTCTCTCGCGAGCAGGCGCGCGCCCCTATTTGAGTTTGAAGCCGAGCGCTTTAAGCGCTTCGCCCAGGCGATCACGGCCTTTCAGCGCTGCTTTGCTGCCGATGCGGTTCGACATCAACTCCGTCCAGTCGACCACAGGCATCGCCTGCTCCTGCTGGAATGAACGAAGCGTCCGGTTGTAGGTTGCAAGATCGTCCGGATCGAGGTCTGACTGATAGCGCTCGCGGTGCAGCACCACAGCCTGGGGCAGTCTGGGCTTGATGTCAGTCGCAGCCAGGAGATCGGGATAGCCGACGGTCAGGCCGAACACCGCCACGGTTTCCGGCGGGAGGCCGAGTTCGCGCGCCACCTCCTGCGGATGATTGCGCATCGCGCCGATGTAGCAGGAGCCGAGCCCGAGCGCATCGATCGCCACCACCGCATTCTGTGCGGCAAGTGCGGCGTCGATCACGGCCAGCAGAAGACTCTCTTGGTAGTCGAGGCCCTCGCCCACCCGTCCGTTTGCCTCGGCAATAGCGCGCAGGCGCGACAGGTCCGCCAGCCAGACCAGCACCAGCGGCGCCTGCTCGATATGGCGATTGACCGCCGCCAGTCCGGCAAGCCGCGCCTTGCGCGCCGGATCCTCGACTGCGATGACGCTCCACGCCTGGAGATTGGAAGAGGTCGGGGCCGACTGGGCGGCAGCGACGATCAGTTCGAGCGTGCCATCCGGCAGCGGCTCGACGAGATAGTTGCGGACCGAGCGATGCGAAAGGATCGCCTCGAGGGCTTCGTTCCAGTTGCCGGTATGCGCGCTTTGCGGCGCTCGATAACGCCGCCGTAGCGCCGCTTCACCACGTAGGTCGGCGTCGGAAGGGCGGATGCTGAAGGCGGCCGGCTGTGACATTTTCTTCCCTATTTGGCAATCTGGCTTATTCGGTGTTCTGACGACCCCAGGTCATTCAAGAAGCGCGGCTTAGGCCCCATTGCGCAATAGCGGAAGCAACTGATCGCCTTGCCGCTTGATCTCGGAAAGATACGGCGTGTCCGAGAGCACGAAGTGTGTGATGCCCAGATCCCGGTACCTGCCGAGCGAGCGGGCGACGTCGGCGGCCGAGCCGACCAGCCAGGTGGTGCCGGCGCCGCCGCCGCCGTACTTGCCCGGCGCCGTATAGAGGTTGTCGTCCAGCACCTCGCCGCGCGCGTGCAGATCGAGCAGCCGCTGCTGACCCACCGCTACCGCCCGACCGTGATCGTTCCAGCCGGCGCCCTTGCCCTTGGCTATCTCGTCGACCTTCGCCTCGGCGTCCGCCCAGGCCTGCCCGGTGGTGTCGCGGACCAGCGTGGTGACCCGCAACCCGAATTCCAGAGGCGGGAGGTCTCGGCCAAGTTCCCTGCTCAAGGCTTTGAGCCGCTCGATCCGCTCCCGGACGCCGTCGAGCGGCTCTCCCCAGAAGAGCTGGACATCCGCCTCGCTGGCCGACACCCACTCGGCCGCCTCCGACGCGCCGCCGAAGTAGAGCTTGGGATGGCGACGATCGCCACAGACATGGATGCGGGGCATGACGGTCGACCCGGTGACCCGGAAGTGCTCGCCCGCAAAGGTCACGTTCTCTTCGGTCCAAAGTCTGCGAACCAGCCGCATGAACTCTCTGGTGCGGGCATAGCGATGTATCTGGTCGCCTTCGCTATCTCCATATGCCGCGAGGTTGTCCTTGCCTGACACTATGTTGATACGCACGCGACCGGCGGTCAGCTGGTCGAGCGTGGCTACGGCGGATGCGAAGTGCGCCGGCCGCCAGTACCCCGGGCGGATCGCGATGAGCGGCTCGAAGGAGGTGGTCCGCGCGGCGAGGGAGGCCGCGACAGTAAAAGTGTCGGGCCGACCCCAGCCGGTACCGATCAGCGCGCCCTTCCAGCCATGCTCCTCAAGCGCCTTCGCGTGGCTGGTCAGCGTCTCCAGGCTGTTGTGGTCCTCGACGGCCGGCTCGCCGCGGTGACCGGGATCGACCTGGTTCGGGATGTACCAAAGAAATTCGGTATCAGCGCTCATTGTCGGGCCTGTATTTTGGCCGGGCATGGAGGTCAATGGCAGGACCTTCCGCTCCGTTGTATTTTGATGATCACTCAAAGGGCTGCCCCTAGCAGCCCTGGCGCCTTGCTCGGCTGCGGTGCAAAGCGGCTTTCGGGCCGGGCAAGGCCGAGATGGTCGCGCAGCGTGCGCCCTTCATATTCCGTTCGGAACAGCCCTCGCCGGCGCAGGATCGGCACCACCGTATCGACAAAGACCTCCAGTCCGGTCGGCAGCACGTCCGGCATCAGGTTGAGGCCGTCGGCGGCGCCGGCGACAAACCATCTTTCGATATCGTCGGCGATCTGCTCCGGCGTGCCGACGATGGTGCGGTGGCCAGTGCTGCCGTTCAGCGCCCGGATCAGCTGGCGAACCGTGAAATCATTGCTGCGGGCGAGCGCGAGCGTGGCCTTGAAGAAGGTGTGGCCGCCGTTGGGGGGCAGTTGAGTCCCTTCCGGCAACTTCTCGTCCAGCTTCAATCGCTCGCGGTCGATGCCGAGCACGCCGGACAGCCGCCCAAGGCTGTAGTCGAGCGGAATGCGATCCCACAGCTCTTCTTGCCGCCGCTCCGCTTCCGCCTCTGTGCTGCCGATGATGGTGGCTAGGCCGGCGAGGTTGAGCGGCACGCCGCCGGTGCGGCCATAGGCGACGGCACGCGCCTTAAGTTCCCGCGCATAGCCGAGCGCTTCCTCGAAAGATTGCGATGCGGAAAACACGGCTTCGGCGTGGCGGGCGGCGAGGTCCTTGCCGTCATCGGACCCGCCGGCCTGGACGACCACCGGATGCCCTTGCGGCGAACGCGGCACATTGTGCGGCCCGTGCACCGAGAAATGTGCGCCCTTGTGGTCGATGGCGTGAACCTTGGTGGCATCGACGAAGCGCCCGCTGGCGACATCACCGATGAAGGCATCGTCCTCCCAGCTGTCCCACAATGCCTTGACGATGTCAGCGAATTCCGCCGCCCGCTCGTAGCGCCGGCCGTGATCGATGGCACCGTTGAGGCCGAAATTGCGGGCCGAGGCGGGATCGGCCGTGGTGACGATGTTCCAGCCGATGCGTCCGCCGCTGACATGGTCGAGCGTCGCGAAGCGCCTGGCGATATTGTAGGGCTCGTTGAAGCTGGTTGAAGCGGTGGCGATCAGGCCGATGCGCTCGGTTGCGGCGGCTACCGTCGCCAGCACGATGGTCGGCTCCAGCGACGTGATCGGACGATAGTCAATGCGGTCCGATATCGCCGCCTGGTCGGCAAGGAATACGGCGTCGAGCTTTGCGCGCTCTGCGATCTTCGCCACCTGCACATAGTGGTCGACGGTGAAGGCGGCATAGGGGTCGACGCCGTCCATCCGCCATGCCGCCGGCGAGAAGCCGGCATGCAGGATGTTGACGTTGAGATGGAGCTGCCGGCCGCTCATCGAAAGACGCCGGGCTCGGGATAAGCGCCGGTCAGATACCAGGTGCCGACGGTGCGGGTCTTGTATTCGGCAGGGTTGTGCAAGGTGTGAATGCGTGCGTTGCGCCAGAAGCGGTCGAAGCCGTATTTGCGCACTGCGGAGCGGGCACCCATCACCTCGAATATCTCGGTCGTGACTTCGAGCGCGACATCGCCTGCCAGCACATTGGCCGCGGCGACGGCAACCGCCGCCTCACCGCGTTCTTGCTCGGTCAGCGCCTTGCCGCGCGCGATCGCATGATCGATCGCCGCCCCCGCGCGATCGGCCAGCGCCGTCGCCGCCCGCGTCTTGACCCAGAGCTCGCCATACTGCCGCTTGATCCATGGATCGTCGATATGGCGCTCGACGCCGGAATACATCCACGGCCGCGAACTGTTGAGCGTATAATCTCGCGCCGCCAGCAGCGCGCCCTGGGCCGTGCCGACAAAGACATTGAGCAACACGCTCTGCTGCTGCAGCGGGCCGATAGTGCGGATTGGCAACGACGCGTCGACCCAACCGCGCACCAACTCGCTGTCGTGGATCCTGACGTCCTTGTAGGCGACCTTGCCGCTGCCGGTCTGCGTCTGGCCGATGCCGTCCCAGTCGTCGAGAACGGTGATGCCTTCGCGGTTCGCCGGGATCGCCGCGAATTTCCTCTCGCCGCTGACCTCGTCTTCCCACGAGGTCGAAAGATAGTCGGCGACATGCGAGCCGGAGGCGAAGGGTTTGAAGCCGTTGACGATCGTCCACTCGCCATCTTTGCGGCCGAACAGCGTTTTGGAAAAACTGTTGCCGGTGTTGCCCCAGAACCAGTCGCCGGCAGCCCAACGCCGCAGCAGATCGGCTGAGCGCGGTTCGTCCGAATTGAGCCTGGCGGCGATCAGTGCGCTGAAATGGTAACCGTAAATATGGCCGATCGAGCCGTCGACCTTGGCGAACTCGCGCCCGATCTTCAGCGCTGTCGAATAGGGTTCGCCGGCGCCGCCGAATTCCTTGGGAATGACGATGGTGAGCAGGCCGCTGTGCTTGAGCATCCGTATCTGTTCGACGGGTCTGCCGCCAAGCTGGTCGCGCTCGACCGCATCGCGGGCAAAGATGTCGCGCAGCTCGACCGCCTTGGCAATCCATGGATTGGACGTATCGGGATCGAAGGTCATCGTCTCACTCATGCAGATGAGCGAAGCCGTGGCGCTCGGCAAGCAGTGCGAGAATACGCCTAGTATCGTCGACGAAGACCTTGCCTTTGGCCGTCGGCAGGCCGGCGGGCGGATCGCTGCCGATGATCAGCACCGGCAGCGACTGGTGCCGTTCGCCGAGCGCATCGATCACCTTGCCTCTCGGCCTCGAAAACGGCACGCGCTCAACGTCGAGCCTGGCGGCGAGATCGGGAAAGGCTGCGAGCAATCCCTCAACCTGGTTGCAATAGGGGCAGACGAACGTCTGGCCCGGCTGCTTTGGGTCGGCGAAACCCGGCTGGATGAGAAAGAGCGTGTCGCGCGCCATTGCCGGCCTACTCCGCAGCCGCCGCGGCATGCCGCGAAAAGCGGTTTGCCGGCCGCTTCAGGCCGAGATTGTCGCGCAAGGTGCTGCCCTCATACTCATCGCGGAACAGGCCACGGCGGCGCAGTTCCGGCACCACCAGCTCGATGAAATCCTTCAGGCCGCCGGGCATGATCGGCGCCATGATGTTGAAGCCGTCGGCACCGTAATTCTCGAACCGCTCTTCCATGGTGTCGGCGATCTGTTGCGGCGTGCCGACCACTTGCCAGTGGCCGCGGGCGCCGGCGATGCGCAGATAGAGCTGCCGGATCGTCAGACTCTCGCGTCGCGCCAGATCGATCACCAGAGCCTGCCGGCTCTTGCCGGCATTGGTCTCCGGCAAATCCGGCACCGGCCCGTCGAGCGGATAAGCGCTGAGGTCGAAGCCGCCGGCCAGCGCCGAGACCAGACCGAGGCCGACTTCCGGCTGGATGAGATCCTGCAGCTGTTCGAACTTCTCCCGCGCCTCGGCTTCGGTGCGGCCGACGACCGGGAAAATGCCTGGCAGGACTTTCAGGTCATCCTCCGAGCGGCCATATTTGCCGAGCCTGCCCTTGACGTCGGCATAGAAGGCGGTGGCTTCGTCGAGCGTGATCTGCGCCGCGAAAATCGCTTCCGCGGTACGAGCCGCCAGCTCTTTGCCCGGACCCGACGCCCCGGCCTGGACCACGACCGGATGGCCTTGCGGCGTTCGCGGCGTGTTCAGGGGACCACGCACCTTGAAGTGCTGGCCCTTGTGGTTCAGCACATGCAGTTTGTCCTTGTCGAAATAGCGCCCGCTTGCTCTGTCGCGCGGGAAGGCGTCATCTTCCCAGCTGTCCCACAGGCCGAGCACGACATCGGCGAATTCCTCGGCGCGGTCGTAGCGCTCGCCATGCTGGATATGCGTCTCGTGACCGAAATTGAACGCTGCCTCCGGATCGGACGAAGTGACCAGATTCCAGCCGGCCCGCCCGCCGCTCAGATGGTCGAGCGACGCGAACTGGCGGGCCAGATTGTAGGGATCGGAAAAACTGGTCGACGCCGTGGCGATGAGGCCGATATTCCTGGTCACAGCCGACAGTGCCGACAGCAGCGTGATCGGCTCGAACGGATAGACGCCGCTATGCGCCTTGCGACTGGCGGCCTCCAGATCCTTCAGCCGCGCCGCCACGCCGTCGGCAAAGAAGATGGTGTCGAACTTGGCCGCTTCCGCCAGCCGGGCAAGTTCGACATAGTCGCCGAGGCTGGTCCCCTCGCCTGCCGCCGGATGGCGCCAGGCGGCCACATGATGGCCGGTGAAAAGAAGAAACGCTCCGAGCTTTAGCTTGTCCTTGCGCCTGGCCATTTTTTTCCCGCCTCCTCAGCGGTACAGTCCGCCGGCCGGCAATTCCCCGGTCAGCAACCAGGTGCCGATCGTGCGCTTCTTGTATTCGGCGGGGTTGTGCAGCGTGTGCGTGCGCACGTTGCGCCAGAACCTGTCGTAGCCGTTGGCCTTGGTGGCCGAACGGGCGCCCATCACCTCGAAAACCTCGCTCGACGCATCGAGGCCGATTTGTCCGGCGTAGACATTGGCGGTGGCGAGATCGATCGCCGTCTGCCCGCGCTGCTCCAGGGTCAACGCCTCGCCCTGGCCATAGGCGGCGTCGAGGCTTCGCGCCGCAATATCGGCCAGTTCGGCCGCGGCGAGCGTGCGGATATAGAGGTCGCCATATTTGCGTTGCACGAACGGATCGTCGGTATGTTTCTCATAGCCGGAATAGACCCAGGGGCGCGATTGCGAGATCGTATAGTCGCGGCCTTCGCTCAGCGCTCCTTGCGCGCTGCCGACGAACAGGTTGAGCAGGACCGCCTGCTGGAACAGTGACGTCAGCGTCTGGAACGGCGTCAGCGGCACCGCTGGCGAGCCGATCAGTTCGTCGTCGCCGACATGCACGTCCTTGAATGTCACCTTGCCGCTGCCGGTCTGCCGCTGGCCGACACCATCCCAGTCATCCTCGATGACGATGCCCTCACGGTCAGCCGGGATTGCGGCTGCCAGCCGGTCCTGACCGTCCTCCCAGGCGACCTGGATATAGTCAGCGATGTGCGAACCGGAAGAGAACGGCCTGAAGCCGCTAAGGATCCAGCCCTTGCCGTTGTGCCTGGCCGTCGACGTCTTCGACATGGCGTTGCCGGAATTGCCCCAGACCCAGTTCTCCCTTGCCGAGCGTGTCAGCAGCCGGTCCTTCTGCGCCTCCGTGCCACGGAACAGCACGCCATTGAGCGGCAGATGATGGTATCCGTAGAGATGGGCGAGCGAGCCGTCGGTGCGGGCGAATTCGCGCACGACGCGCAGCACCGACAGCCAGGGTGCGCCCTTGCCGCCATAGCGCTTGGGAATCTGCGCCGACGGCAGGCCGCTTTCCTTCAGCAGACGGATTTGCTCGACCGGCCGCCCGCCGGCCTTGTCGCGCGCCACGGCATCCCGATCGAAGATATCGCGCAGTTCGACCGCCGTGGCGACGAACGGGTCGGAAAGGTCAGGGCTGAAGGTCATCGGCGTTTGTCCATGGAAATGCGTCTATTCCGCCGCGATGGTCCGCGCCGGCCGCCAGACGGAAGCGGCATAGGCGTCTTCGCCGAACTCGGCCGGATGGCTCCCGGTTATGCGACTCTCATGGCTGTCGAGATCGGCGAGGAAGAGATCGCGGCTGATGCGCGCGACCACAGCCGGCACATCGCGCCTGATCGACGGCACATCGCCGATCGGCAGGCCGAAACTGACAAAGCCGCCGGGATTGAAGACATGGATATTCCTCAGGAATGGCGCCTCCCCCGGCGCCTTCTCGAGAAATTCATGGCCGAGGCCGAGATAAGGATGGGCGCCGAAAAACTCATCCCGCTCTGCTTCCGACGGCGCGTACTGGTCGCGCCATAGCCGGATGGCGGTGGCGAAATCGGCAAGTTCCGGCTTGCGGGTCGGGTCGGCAAAATAGCCGGTACTGGCGATGACGAAGTCGAAGGCAAATGTTTCGCCGGCGATCTCGGTGACGACCTTGCCGTCTTCGACATCCGCATTTGTCCAGGGGGCACCGAGATGGAGATGAAAATTCTGGTGCCGCACCGCCCGCTCCACCGCATCGAGCGGTGGCGTCGAACCGGCCTCGCGGAAGCGCAGCGCCTGGCGCCAGCGCACCGCAACGGGCAGCAGCGGATAATTGTCATAGGCCCCGGGATAGCCGCGCACGCGGTTGATCGGCACGCTGGCGATGCTGGTGCGTCTGGCGAACAGACGCACCGATTTCGCGCCGGCCTCAAGGGCAGCTCCGGCCGCATCGAATGCCGAAGCCGCCGACCCGACGACAGCGATTGCCTTTCCCTTGAGCGAGGCAAAATCGATTGCCGCCGAACTGTGTGCGACAAGGCCCTGCGGCAAGGCGGCAAGTACCGCCGGTATCACTGGACCGCCGCTGCCGCCAAATCCATTGGCCAGAATGATCTTGCGCGCCGTTTCGACCGATGGCGTGCCGTCGGCTTCGAGGTGGAGGCGAAAATGCCCGCCAGCCGGCTCGATGCGAATGAGACGTGTGCCGTAACGAATGCCGATGCCGAGAAAGTCGCGATACCATTTCAGGTAGTTCGCCCAATCCGTCCGTACGATGCGGTCGAAACCGGCATAGGCTTCCGCACCGTGGCGGGCTTCGTACCAGGACTGAAAACTCAAGCCCGGCAAGCCGAGTTCCGGCCCCGGCAAGCCCTTTGGCGTTCGCAACCGGTTCATCCGCGCATGGGAGAGCCAGATGCCAGCCTTGCTCTCGTCCGGCGCGGCATCGATGACCGTAACCTTGCCGATGCCGGCGCGCCTCAACGCGAAGGCAAAGGTGGCGCCCGTCTGCCCGCCGCCGACGATGAAGACATTGTGGTTGATGCCCTCGCGGTCCGGCACCCAGTTCTGCGGATCAGGGCCGATCAGCCGAAGTGTTTCATGGGCGTGGAAATCTGGATCGGATGGTAAAGCCATTTGGGCTCCGGCTGAAGTTCAAGCGTCGCGCCAAACTCCGCCCCAGTCGGCAAACAGTCCAGAAATGTCTGCTTTGATTGCCCGGTAGTTTTTTTCACTTGCATCCGATTTCACAATCGGGAGCGCCATCGGGCAAATGGAGATCGGAGCTTCCAGGAGACGCGATACTACCCGGCCAGCGGATGACCGGGCCGCAGCCGCGGTCTACGGACCGCCGCGGCCGGTGCAATTGGTGCCGGTATTCCGCTCGCGACTGGAGCGGCGATTGGCGAAGGGTCATGAACCTGCAAGCGGATGGATCCACACTTTGCTCCGCACAAGGGCATTTTGAGACTACGGCCGAGTTCAGAACCCGCCTAATTGCACGTCGTTGCCGCCGATTGCCGTACGCATCGCTGAAGGGTCTTTTGAAGCCGGGAGTGTTGAGCTACCTGTGACGGGTGCCATCAACGAGACGGAGAAAATCGACGAACGGGCCCAAAATCATTTCGCTAAAAGTCACGGATTTACCCGACAGCGCTCAATTCAAACCCGAAGAATTAAGCGTAACATATTGATATGTAATAATATGGTGGGCCCGGAGGATGTACCAAGATTGTTGATTTCATTGGCTTTTTCGTGGGCCAAAGTCGGAAATCTTCCCGTATCGTTCCGTATGGTACCGCGACAGCCAGACAGTCGAACATCGCGGCCCTATCCCGCGGGCTGCCGAACATGTCACAACCGCTTCGTCAGCACCAAATGGCACAGCGCGCGCCAGTATTCCGCGGCCGCCCGGTGAGGCATCATGAGAAGCTTCTTGCAGCACTTGATAAGCGCGACAGCGCCGAGGCGCGCGCAGCGATCGTCAACGACATAGCAGATGCGGCAGCCCGAATTAAGCTGCATGGCGGACTAGCTTGAGGCCCTGTTTGGGAACTGCCACACGGTAGCTCCCATAGCCCACCTTCACGAGCAAGCTTTCCTTGCACATGCGGGCGAGGTAGCAGCGAGGAACGCCGATGTCGGTCAGGTCTTTTGTCCGGACTTCGCCGTTCTCAAGAGCGAGCGAGACGGCGCGTTCCCTCAATGTCGGCTTTGGGCCACCGGCAAGCCGGATCCGCTCGGCGCGGTCGCGATCACGCTTCCGCATCCTGACGGAGGGCTCTGGCGTAGCTTTGAGGGCAATCTGCAACACATAAGTTCGCGGTTTCGTTCAGCACGGCGAGCCCCGCCTTTTCTACGCCATGACACGATGCTGCGCGCCGGCATCCGATGTTTCCCTACGCTACGATCCGCTTCGATCCTGCCCGCTCACTCTCGGTCATTCTGTCCGCAAAAAAGTCCACCACTTCAGTCATTTAGCCTCTTCAATTGGAGTAATCGCGTCACATCGAGGTAAGCCTGCGCAGGGACCGAACCTTTCCCTTCATTGAAGTGCCCTCTTCCCAAGCTTAGTCAATGAAGCAATTGGGGGCGGAATACATCTGGGCACTGGACTTGGTCGGCGACCTGAACTACCGCCATCTCACGAGCCTGGACTATGCTAGCGCGGAGCGCGCTTGCCAATCCGCTTCTTTCGATCCGTTTCCTTGGGCGTCACTCCACTGCATCAAGCGCCGAAAACTCGTGAGACCATAATCCGGGCAGCGCCGGCAATTGGCGCTGTTCGGGTACAGCAGTGCTGTGTCCTCTCCTGTTCTACGGACGAAGCAAATCCGAGAGGTTGTCTGACTTTTCTATTTTGTCTGTGAGGTCGAGCCCCGACAGGAGGGCGACCAGATGGCTGGTCATCAGGTCGGCCGCTTGGGAACTACGCCCTGCTTCGATTGCATCGACCAGAGCGTGATGGGCGTGTTTCTCACAGGTCGCGTCGCGCCGTTTCCAGTAGAGTGCGATGATGAGAGAAGAATGAGAGACAAGGTCGCGAACGAATTTGGTGAACACCGAATGTGCAGCGATTTCGGCGACGCCTACGTGGAAACGTGCCGACAGCATGATCGCCTCACTGTCCCGGCCGGCGTGAAGTGCTTCATGCTCCCTCTCGAGATGCTGCCGCAACTGCGCAATGTCGGATGGCACTGCTGCCTTCGCGGCAAGCCAAGCCACCTTTGGTTCAATCAGCGCTCGTGCCTCGAATACCTCTCGCGCTTCCACCGTCGATGGCTGGGCCACGAAGGCGCCGCGGTTTGGCTCCAGCCGCGCCAACCGGTCATGAGCCAGAGCTTGCAGGGCGGCACGAATGACGGTTCGGCTCACCGAATAGATCGACGCCAGCTCATCTTCCGGCAGCTTGGTGCCAGGGGCGAGACGGTGGCTGACGATGGCATCTCTCAGACCATAGTAAATCGGCGACCAGCGGGCTGCCGGTTTTTCGTCGCGGTCTTCTTCTCTGAGCACTGTCAACATGCTTCTCAACGCGCAGGCACGATACTGCCTGATTCATCCCAAACAGCTCAACGGTCGATGCAATCTAGTATCGCTTACGTGGCGGTCAATCCCGGGACATAGTATCTCAATTTGTGGGGCCAGGCGCGTTCTGGGTCGGCGGTATAGCTGCCGCAGCGCCCGCCGGAGACAGCGATTCATAGATGCCCGAAAACCGTTTGCCGCGGGGAGCAGCGTAGCCACCAATCTTCGATGTCCTCAGACCGACTCTGAAAAGGCTCTCTGCCAAGGTGACCGCGCAGGCGACACCGTCGAGTACGGGAACGCCGTGTTCCTCCGATAGGCTGCTTGCCAGATCGGCCATGCCTGCGCAGCCAAGAACGATCGCCTCCGCCCTGTCCTCGTTGATGGCGCGCGCGATCTCGTCCGAGATTCTGGCCCTGGCGTCCGAGCCCGGCAGTTCGAGATCGAGCACGGCAACTTCCGACGACCTGACTTTCGCGCAGCGCGACGCGAGGCCGTATTTCGCCAGGTTGTGCTCGATCGCGGGGACGGAGCGGGCGAGCGTCGTCACGACGCTGAACTTGCCGGCGACGAGACTAGCGAGGTGGAAGGCGGCCTCGCCGATGCCGATGACCGGGGCCTCGGCGGCGCAACGTGCCGCGTCCAGCCCGGTATCGTCGAAACATGCGATGACATAGGCATCGATAGCGGCCGCCTTGCTCATTTCGGCGACGATACCCGGAATAGCGAAGACTTCGTCGTAATAGCCTTCGATGCTCGGCGGACCATCGCCGGGATTCACCGAGACGATTTCCGTCCCGGCAGAAGCGACGCTCGCCGCGACCTTGCCGATCTTGGCGGTCATCGATGCGGTCGTGTTGGGATTGATGACGAGTATGCGCATGCCGATCAGCCTCAAATCTCGCCGCCGAGATAAAGATGCTTGACCCGTTCGTCGGTCAGCAAATCAGCGGAGTTCCCACTCAGCGCAACGCTGCCGGTAGTCAGCGCATAGGCTCTCTGGGAAATGCGCAGCGCCATGCGTGAGTTCTGCTCGACCAGCAGAACGCTGACTTTCTCGTCGCGATTGATCGCCACGATCGAGCGGGCAAGGTCCTGGACGAGCTTGGGCGCGACGCCCAGCGACGGCTCGTCGAGCAGCAGCAGACGCGGCTTGGCCATCAGCGCGCGGCCGATGACCAGCATCTGCTGCTCGCCGCCGCTCATCGTGCCGGCGGCTTGCGAATAGCGCTCCTTGAGGCGGGGGAAGCGGCCAAGCACCATTTCCAGCGAGCCTGCGATCTCGGCCTTGTCGGATCGGGTGAAGGCGCCCATAAGGAGATTGTCCTTGACCGACATGTAAGGGAAGACACGGCGTCCCTCCGGCACCATGGCGATGCCCATCTTGACGATCGCATCGGGGGCGGCGGCGTCGATGCGCCGGCCATTGTAGTGGATCTCGCCGGACTTGATCTTGCGCAGCCCAGTAATGGCGCGAAGGATCGACGACTTGCCGGCGCCATTGGCGCCGACCAACGCGACGGTCTCCCCCTCATTGACTTCCAGCGACACGCCCTTCAGCGCGTAGACGTGATCATAGTAGAGTTGGACATCAGCAAATTTCAGGATCTGGTTCATAGCCCGATGGCCTCGTCTTCGCTGCCGAGATAAGCCTCGATCACCTTGTCATTGTTCTGGATTTCCGCTGGCGTTCCCTCGGCGATCTTCTGGCCGAAATTCAAGACGACGATGCGGTCAGAAATCTTCATTACGGCAGGCATGTCGTGCTCGACGAGAAGGATGGTGAGGCCGCGCTCGCGCAACCGTCTGACCATCGCCACCATTCTCATCGTCTCGTCGTGGTTCATCCCGGCGAAGGGCTCGTCAAGCAGCAGGATCGACGGGCTCGTGGCGAGGCCGATGGCGATGCCGAGAGCCCGCAAGTGACCGTGCGGCAAGTTTCGGGCGATTTCGCCGGCGAGCGACGACAGGCCAAGCAACGCCAGAATCTCGTCGGCTGATGCGCCAAAGGCTGCCTCGTCAGCCTTAGCCGTGCCAGTACCGAGGAAGAAGCCAAGCAGGCTCGCGGTGGAGCGCAGATGGTGAGCGATGATGACGTTGTCGCGCACGCTCATGTTTTTGAAGATCGTCGTTTCCTGAAACGTCCGGACGACGCCTTTGCGTGCGGCTATGTGCGGCGCGAGATCGGAGATGCGCTCGCCCTTTAAGCGCACTTCGCCCGATGTCGGCCTGAGGAACGACGAGATCAGCTTGAATAGCGTCGACTTGCCGGCGCCGTTGGGACCGATGACCGACAGAATCTCCTTCTCGCGCACCGAAAAGGAGATGTTGTTGACCGCGACGAGACCGCCGAAGCGTTTCGTCAGAGCCGAGACCTCAAGCAGATCGGCCATGGCTCAACCCTTCTTCCGGGTCGTGGCCGCAAGGCTGAGCAGCCCATTGGGCAGAAACAGCATCAGCACGATCATCAAGGTCGAGTAGATCAGAAGCTGGAACCGGCCAGTCTGGAACAGGAGGTCCCAGCCGAAATAAAGCACCAGCGTGCCGAGCATCGGCCCGAATACGTAGCCGAGCCCGCCGAGGAAGCAGTTCAGCATGAAGTTGACAGAGTCGGTGACCGTGAAGCTCGACGGATAGATCGACTGCGAGATGGCGGCGAAGATCGCACCGGCGACGCCGCCGAAGAAGGACGAGACGGCATAGGCTATGACGCGCAGATAGGCGATATTGACGCCGATCGACGAGGCCAGATCTTCGTTCTGCTGGAGCGACTGGCAGAGCTTGCCGACGCGCGAATGAACCAGCCGGTACACCACCGCGAAACAGACCAGCATAAGCGCGACCGCCAGCAGGTAGAAGGCCAGCCGAGAATTATGCAACGTGGCGAAATCCGGGATGATGGTGAGGCCCAGAATCGTGAGCGCCCCAGGCAGCGGGATGCTGACCATGCCCTTGGCACCGTTGGTGATCGGCAGCGCCAGCGCCAGAAGCCGCGCAACCTCGGTCAGCACCAGCGTCACCATGGCGAAGTAGACGCCGCGCAGGCGCAGGATCGGCAGGCCGATAAGCACGCTTGCGGCCGCGCAAAACAGGCCGGCGACCGGCAGCGTCAGCCAGAACGACCAGCCATAGGTCACCACAAGTATGGCCGAGACGTAGCCACCCATCAGCGCATACGCGCCCTGGCCGATATTGATCCGGCCGATGTAGAAAGTGAGCCACACGCCGGCACTGGCGATGCTAAGCAACGCCACCGAGGTGAGCGTGTAATAGAGGTCGATCCGGCCGCTGGCCGAGATCAGAACCGGCACGGCGATGAAGACGATCGCCAGAAAGGCGGCAACCGGGGCGATTTTCACGCTACGCGTCATGGCACCATCAACCCCACGGCTTGCCCATCAGCCCGTTGGGGCGGATCGACAGGAACACCATCAGCGCGGCGAAGATGACGAGGTAAGTGACGTCGCCATATTGGCGCAGCACGGTGAGGCCGACCGACTCCATCATGCCAAGGATGAAGCCGCCGGCGATCGCACCGCCGACAACGCCGGCGCCGCCGATCATCACCATCATGAAGGCCTTGATCGAGATCGGCCCGCCGATGCCGGAATTGACGCCAGTGATGGTGACCAAAAGACCGCCGACGATGCCCGCCAGCATGGCGCCCATGGCGAAGCCGATCATCGAATAGCGGTCGACCTGAACGCCCATCAATTGGGCGGCGACCCGATCCTGGGCCAGCGCCCGCATGGCTCGCCCGACCCTGCTGTACTGCATGTAGAGGACAAAGGCCGCGATGAAGACCAGTGCGAGCACGCCGACGACCATACGGTCATAGGGCATGATGATGCCGCCCTCGTTGAACACGCCCTTGACGATCTTGGGGACACCGCGCTGTTTTTCACCGAACAACAGCAGGATGACCGCGTCAAAAAAGAATGCCGTTGCCGCCGCGAGCAGCATTGTGCTTTCTTCGCGTAGACTTCGCCTGATGACAGTTCGGAAGAGGAATTTCTCCATCAGCGCGCCGACGACAGCGAGCGTCACGCCGGACGCCAGCAGCGCCACAACAAAAGGCAGCCCGAGTTGTCCATAGATTGTGTAGGTGATGAACCCGCCCAGCACATACATCTGCCCATGGGCGAAGTTGAGCACGTTCATCAAGGCAAAGATAAGCGTGAGCCCCAGTGCGATCAGTGCATATTGGGCACCGAGGTAGAATCCGTTGGCGATGACCTGTTCCATTGACGCCTTCGATCTTCCGAGGGACCCGGAACATGCTCCGGGCCCCCGGCAACGCGGGAGGAAATAACCGCAGGAACCTAACCCTAATCAACCGAGCCGACGAACAGGGTCTGGAAGGCGCCGTCCTTGTACTCATTGACAACCATCGGCACCGCGAGCTGACGCTTCTGGCCGAAAGAGGTCGTCCCAACATAGCTCAGCTTGGCGTCGCCTTTCAGGTAAGGGTTGGGAGCCGAGAAGGTGTCGATGGTCTTCTTGAACTCCTCGACATTGTCGATTGCCGCCGGATTGGCCTTCAGCGTTTCGAGGATGTATTCGAGCGCATAGACCTTGGTATTGGACTCGTCATTGTATTCGCCGAACATCTTGGTGTAGCGGTCGACGAATTCCTTCATCGTGTCGGAGGCGATTTCCGGCGTGGAGGCGCCACCGACGGAGATGAAGCCGTTGGCGTACTCGCCAGCGCCCTCCTCCAGAACCTTGGCGTCCTGCGCCGTTTCGGTCGAGATCAGGCCCTCGAAACCGAGCTCACGGGCGGCGCGGATGAGCAGCGGCGCATTGGCGGGCGCGACGCCGGATAGCACCAGCAGGTCGGGCTTCAGCGAAACGATCGGCGTGAGCACCGGCGTGAAGTCGCGCGTGTCGTTCTGATAGGTGTCGTTCTGGGCGACAATCTCGAGGCCCAACGCCTTGGCTGCCTCGACGCCACCATCGCGCTGGCTCAGCGGATCCGATTCATTGGCGGCAACGAAGGCGATCGTCTTCACCCCCTGTTTTTCCTTGAGATATTTGTAGATCGCCGGGCCCGATTGATAGTTGGCGATCATGCCGAGCACGGCATTCGAGGCAGGCTTCTGATAAAGCGCCTTCGGGAAAGCGTACGGGAAATAAATGATGCCGTTGGCCTCGGCGACCGGACGCACGGCGGCGGCACCGTCATCGACATTCGGGCCGACCACATAGTGGATGCCCTCCTGAGCCATCTTCTCCATGCCGGCGATGGCGCGCTTTGGGTCTTTCTGATCGTCGAAGGTAACGATGTTGACGTTGTAGGTGCTGTCACCGATCTTGACGCCGCCGGTTTCGTTGAGCCAGGCGGCACGCGTCTGCATTGAACGCACATTCGATGTGCCCCAGGCGGCGGCGGAGCCGCTTGTGACACCGACGAATCCGATCTTCAGTTCCTTGTTCTGGGCCTGCACGGACGGGATACCCATGGCGGCGATGGCCAGGGTCGAGACGGCGCCAAGCGCCATCGGTTTGAGAGTCGCGCGTCGGTTGATCATTCTGCATTCCCCTTCTGGTTATCGCGCTTTGTGTTTTGCTCATCGGCTGCGCGGATGCCTTAAAGGGAAACCTGGATTGGAAAATTGTCAACATTATTCTTCATTTTCGTATACAATCGTGCGCAAGGTGTGCGAAGGAACGCTTGCGGATTTAGCGTCCGATGCTGTCGTACTGTCCACCACCCGCACCCTCGTCGCGCTATGCCGACGTCGATTTGCCGTCGAGGAGACCAACAGGGTCTCTTGCGACTCTCCCGCCCGGAGCGGCGGCGACTCTGATTTCCGCCTAGGTAGAGAGGAAGAGGTGGCGAAGCCGAGCGAACGCAGCGCGCGGATTAGGTCGCGAGCGATTGCAGAACGCCGGGGTCGGGAGGAGATGCTGCGGCTGACGTCCATCGGAACGAGCGAAGCGACGGGTCGTCAACGTTCTCAAGGAGATGATACCGCTGAGATTGCTGTTCGCTTCGTTTCCGACCTGGCCAGCGTTACACGCTCGGCCCAATGATGCGATCGTTGCTGGCGATCCCCAGGAGATCATTAAGGTGATCGATGCGTGGACGTTCGCCTGTGATATCCTCGAGGAAGCGCAATTGGATGTTGATCGCCACGGAAGGCGGATAACAGCTTGCACTTCGCTAGGTCATTGGCGCTCCATTTCCACCTCTGTCTCTAGACTTTCGATGTCGCGGGAGATCGAAGCGACAGCCAGCGTGCGCCCTTTGCGCTTGAAGCGCAGCAGGCAATCTTTGGCAATGATGTCTCCATCGACCGCGATCTCGTCCCATTGTCCGGCATGACCGACATAGTTGATGGGAATATCGTAATGCTGGCTCCAAAAGAACGGCACGGCGACGAATTTCTCGCGATGGCCGAGTATGTTGAGTGCTGCGGTTTGCCCCTGCCTCTCTGCTACCACCCAATGCTCGACCCGAATGTTCTCGCCAGTGTGAGGATCGGGCCACCGCGCAATGTCACCGGCGGCGAAGATCCCTGGCGCGCTCGTCTCCAGAAACGCGTTCACGACGACCCCGTCGTCAACGGTCAGCCCTGCCTTCTCGGCAAGCCCAGTCCGCGGTCGCACGCCGATGCCGACGACGACGAAATCTGCCGTCAACGTATTGCCACTACTTAGTTTCACGTTGGTGCCGTCGATGCTGCTCGCGGTATCTTCGAGACGGAATAAGACACCATTCTGCTCATGGAGGGCGCGGATGAAGTCGCCCATTTGCGGACCAAGGACCCGCTCCATGGGCCGTCTCTCCGGTGCCACGACATGAACTTCGATGTCGCGCAAGCGCAGGGCCGCGGCAACTTCCAGGCCAATGAAACTGGCGCCAAGCACGACGGCGCGGCGCGCAGTCGTGGCTCGCTCGATGATCGCCTTGCAATCTGCGAGCGAGCGCAGCGTGTGAACCTGTGGCTGGTCGGCGCCGGGGATAGTGAGGCGGACCGGTTCGGCTCCGGTCGCAAGCAGCAGCCTGTCATAGGGGGTCCGGGCGCCATCAGCGAGTACAACCTCGCCAGAACGTGCATCGATGCTGACGACGTCCGCATTGAGATGCAGATCGATATCGTTCTTTGAGTAGAAGCTCTCCCGGCGGAGCGGGATCCAATCCTCCGGTGCTTTGCCGGCGAGGTAATCTTTGGAAAGATTGGGCCGATCAACGGGTGGCGCTTCGTCGTTGCTGAGCATGACGATGCTGCCATGATAGTGTTCGCGCCGCAGTTTTTCGGCCGCTGCGAAACCGGCCGCGCCGCCGCCGACAATGACGATATTCTCGGGAACCTGGCCGGAGCCTCTATCGCGCTGCTTCGGTGCCGTCCGCTTGCGCTTCTCGCCCACAAATATCCGTTCATCGCGTAGTTCCACCGACCAGCATGCGATTGGATTGAAGGCGGGGGCATGCAAGGCCTCGCCAGTGCGCAAATCGAAGCACGCGTGATGCCACGGACACCGGACAGTATCCCCCACCACAAGACCGTCGACGAGCGGCCCACCGTAATGTGTACATGCCGCCCCGATGGCGAAGACCTCAGCCCCGCGGCGCACCAGCAGTACCTGCTCGTTGCCACAATGGCCGACGAACTTGCCGCCATCGGGAAGATCGGCGAACGCGACGCCCTGGACCAGATCCGGCCCTTCTAATTTGGAATGACCTTCAGCCATTTTCTTCTCCCTTGGCGATACAGTGTCAAATCGCCTGGACGGCTAAGAAGCGGGAAATCTTCAGGTCCGCCGGCCTCGGAATACTTTCCGCCTGGCTAGTGCGCCTTCAGGTGCCCGACACCGCTTGTGCCCAAACGTCCGACCACATCATTTGTTGCCAGTGGGCGGCATGCACGCTTGAATTTCCGATCTCGTGCCCTTCGGCGACGAGCTTGCGGCAGCGCCTTTGTCGTCCTTGTGGGTCTGAAGGCCGTGCGCAGCCTAATAGATCGTCTGGCGTGAGGCGCGGCCCGCCAATCGAGCCAGCTTTGGGATGGACCTATCTATGGCGCGTGTAGGGAATGGGGTAAAATAAGCCGACAGCGGGCTCCGAAGGGTCGCAGTTGTTGTGAGTCTCAACGGTCGGAAAGTGCGAGCCAAGTTCAGATGTGTGAGCAGGGATTTGCATAAGTTCGTCCGTTGACTGGAAGACTGCACGAATGCGCCACGCTCGCGCAGCAAATCGATCGGCAGTCCTCGGGAGCCTACCATAAATCAATAAAATCAACGCGATACACCGTGGTTCGCCAATATTGACTTGGCCAACCAAACCAAAATATGATGCTAAGTCATTGATAAATAACGACAATGGTGGGCCCGGAGGATGCGCCAAAAACATTGATTTCATTGGCGCGCCCGGCAAGGCTTGAATACAGGACGAATTCCACTTTGAAGCTGGTACGCCGACAATCTATTCAGCGGCCTCAGCGACCTGCACTGGGATGTAATTCAGGATGGGCCCGAGCCACTGCTCGACCTCCGAAATTGACATGTCTTTGCGCCGTGCATAGTCCTCCACCTGATCGCGCTCGATCTTGGCCACCCCGAAATAATAGCTTTCCGGATGGGCGAGATAGATGCCGGAGACCGACGAGCCGGGCCACATGGCATAGCTTTCGGTCAAGGTGACCCCTGCGTTGCGTTCGCCGTCGAGCAGCCTGAACAGCGTCGCCTTCTCGGTATGGTCGGGCTGCGCCGGATAGCCGGGCGCCGGCCTGATGCCGCAATAGGGTTCGCCGATCAGATCCTCCGGGGCCAGGTTCTCGTCCGGCGCATAGCCCCACAACTCTTTTCGGACACGCTCGTGCAGCCGCTCGGCGAAGGCTTCGGCGAAGCGGTCGGCGAGCGCCTTCACCATTATCGAGGAATAATCGTCATTGGCCCGCTCGAAGCGCTCGGCGATCGCCACTTCCTCGATGCCGGCGGTCACGATGAAGCCGCCGAGATAATCCGCCTTGCCACTTTCGAGCGGCGCGACGAAATCCGACAGGGCGACGTTGGCCTTGCCGTCGCGCTTGGTCAGTTGCTGGCGCAGCGTGAAGAAGGTCGCCAGCTCTTGCGAACGCGTGTCGTCGGTGAAAAGCCTGATGTCGTCGCCGACGGCATTGGCCGGCCAGAAGCCGATCACGCCCTTCGGTGCGAACCATTGTTCCGCGATGATCTGCTTCAGCACCGCTTGTGCATCCTCGAACAGCTGGCGCGCCGCCGGCCCCTGTGCCTCGTCTTCGAGAATCTTCGGATAGCGCCCCCTCATCTCCCAGGTCTGGAAGAACGGCGTCCAGTCGATGTAGCGGGCGAGTTCGGCGAGGTCCCAGGTCTCGAAAACCTTCAGCCCAAGGAAGGAGGGGTTTTGCGGGACATAGCCCGACCAGTCGATCTTGTGGGCGTTTGCCCTTGCCCTGGCGAGCGGAAGGCGCAGCTTGTCGGCTTCACTACGCGCATGCGCGTCCGCCACCTTGCGGTACTCGGCGCGTACCATATCGACATAGTCGCCCTTTGCCTGGTGGGACAGCAATGACGAGACGACGCCAACGGCGCGGCTGGCATCTGTGACGTAGACCGTCTGGCCGCGCTCATAGCGCGGGTGGATCTTGACCGCCGTGTGAACGCGGCTGGTCGTCGCCCCGCCAATCAGCAACGGAATGTCGAAACCTTCGCGCTCCATTTCGGAGGCGACATGCGCCATCTCGTCGAGCGACGGCGTGATCAGGCCGGAGAGGCCGATGATGTCGACGTTTTGCTCGCGCGCCGTCCGCAGAATCTTAGTCGCTGGCACCATGACGCCTAGATCGATGATCTCGTAGTTGTTGCAGGCGAGCACGACGCCGACGATGTTCTTGCCGATGTCATGGACGTCGCCCTTGACCGTCGCCATCAGGATTTTTCCGGCGGTCTGGCGTTCGCCGGTGTCGATGCCGTTGGCGGCGTTGGCCAGCTTCTCGGCTTCCATGTGCGGCAGCAGCCCGGCGACCGCCTGTTTCATCACGCGCGCGGACTTGACCACTTGCGGGAGGAACATCTTTCCGGCACCGAACAGGTCGCCGACGACGTTCATGCCGGCCATCAGCGGGCCCTCGATGACATGGAGCGGCCGCTCGGCGGCAAGCCGCGCCTCGTCGGTATCGGCGTCGATGAACTCGGTGATGCCATTGACCAGCGCATGCGAAATGCGCTTGTCGACAGTCCACTCCCGCCAGGCGAGATCGCGTTCCTTGGCCTCCTTGCCGGCGGTTCCCTTGAAGCGCTCGGCAAGTTCCAGCATCCGCTCGGTGGCGCTGCCGCCGCCCGCCGGCTGGCGGTTGTTGACGACGTCCTCGCAGGCTTCGCGCAGTTCCGGATCGATCGATTCGTAGACTGCAAGTTGGCCGGCATTGACGATGCCCATGTCCATGCCGGCCTGGATGGCGTGGTAGAGGAACACGGCATGCATGGCCTCGCGCACCGGTTCGTTGCCGCGAAACGAGAAGGACAGGTTCGAGACGCCACCCGAAATGTGGACGTGAGGTAGGGTCTGGATGATTTCCCGCGTCGCCTCGATGAAGTCGACCCCGTAATTGTTGTGCTCGTCGATGCCGGTGGCGATGGCGAAGATGTTCGGGTCGAAAACGATGTCTTCCGGCGGGAAGCCGGCCTGCTCGGTCAGGAGCTTGTAAGCGCGGGTGCAGATGGCGACTTTTCGCGCCTGCGTGTCCGCCTGGCCTTCCTCGTCGAACGCCATGACGACGACCGCCGCGCCATACGCGCGGACGAGTTTCGCATGGTGGAGAAAAGCTTCCTCGCCTTCCTTCATCGAGATGGAATTGACCAGCGGCTTGCCCTGCACGCATTTCAAGCCAGCCTCGATGATCTCCCATTTCGAACTGTCGATCATCACCGGCACGCGGGCGATATCCGGCTCGGCGGCGATCAGGTTGAAATACTCGACCATCGCCTTCTTCGAATCGATCAGGCCCTCGTCCATGTTGATGTCGATGATCTGGGCACCGTTGGAGACCTGATCGCGCGCGATGTCGAGGGCGGCAGGGTAGTCGCCGGCGGTGATCAGTTTCCTGAATTTCGCCGAGCCGGTGACGTTGGTGCGCTCGCCGACATTGACGAACGGAATTTCCTTGGTGAGCGTGAAGGGTTCCAGACCTGACAGGCGCATTTTGCGCTCGATCTCCGGAATGGCGCGCGGCGGATATTTCCTCACTGCCGCTGCGATGGCGCGGATGTGATCCGGCGTCGAGCCGCAGCAGCCGCCGACGACATTGACCAGTCCCTCGCGCGCAAAACCCTCGATCTGCGCCGCCATGAATTCCGGGCTCTCGTCGTAGCGGCCGAACTCGTTGGGCAGGCCGGCATTGGGATAGGCACAGGTGAAGGTGTTGGCGACGCCGGAAATCTCGGCGACATGTGCGCGCATGGCGTTGGCGCCGAGCGCGCAGTTGAGGCCGACCGTGAACGGACTGGCGTGGCGGATCGAATGCCAGAAGGCCGTCGGTGTCTGGCCCGACAGCGTGCGGCCCGACAGGTCAGTGATCGTGCCTGAGATCATGACCGGAAGATGCACGCCCTTTTCGAGGAAGATCTCGTTGCAGGCGAAGATCGCCGCCTTGGCGTTCAGCGTGTCGAAGATCGTCTCGATCAGGATGATGTCGGCGCCGCCGTCGATCAGGCCGCGCAACTGCTCGCCATAGGCGATGCGCAGATCGTCGAAGTTGACGGCGCGATAGCCGGGGTTGTTGACGTCCGGCGACATCGAGGCGGTGCGGTTGGTCGGTCCCAGCGCGCCGGCGACGAAGCGTCGCTTGCCGTCTTCCTGTTGGGCGCGAATGCACGCCCGCCGCACCAGACGGGCACCGTCCCGGTTCAGGTCATAGACCGCATCCTCCATGCCGTAATCGGCCTGGGCGATCGACGTGGAGGAGAAGGTGTTGGTCTCGATGATGTCGGCGCCGGCAATCGCGTACTGGTAGTGGATTTCCTCGATCGCTTTCGGCTGCGTCAGGATCAGCAGGTCGTTGTTGCCCTGTTGATGGCAGGCGCAGCCGACGAACTTGTCGCCGCGGAACTGTTCCTCGTTGAAGCCATGCCCCTGGATCTGCGTGCCCATCGCGCCGTCGAGGATAAGGATTCGTTCGCGCGCGGCCGATTCCAAGGCAGAACGAATCTCCGATCCATCCGCCTTGGCGACAACGGGTCCGAAAAGGGAATCCAAGGAGGATTCAGAATGCACCACGGTGAGCCTCGGCTTCCAAGATCATACACCGTGACATAAACATATCTTTATGTCAAAATATGATGTGCTCATTGTAACCTTTGATACGTCATGGCAGGCATCACGCTGGTCGTTAGCCCCACTGCCAATGCGGCAAGGCCTATTCCGAGTTCATGTCTCATCTTTCACTCCTCCAAAGAATCTTGAATGTCAGTCCGTCATTTCGCAGTCATGGCAATGTTCCTTCTCGCCAGACCGGAAACCTCCTGGCCATCAAAGGCATTGTGGGGGCCCCGCCTCCGCGATTTCCTCCAATCGGCCCGGTGGCGCCTCCCGGCTTGATCCAAATTTAAGACGCCAACGCACGGGCACTGGCCCTATGAAGATTCATCGCTTTTCGTGCCCGCACCCGAGCAGAAAACTCCCCTCAGGTGCCGGCCTTGGGAGGCAACATTTTCTGCTGTTTCGAATTGCCGGCTTGGTCTCAACTCACGGACCGAGTTGGCCATATTCATGCGAACGAGCACAGAAGAGCGCTATCAGCCCATCTGTCGCGAAGAGCGGAGAAATTGGATCAGGGCAAGTTAATTTCCTCCTCCACGTTTCGCTGGTTGGCAGCGTTATATGTTGTTCTTGGCCACAAATTAAACGGTACGGGAATTCTGTCAAGCCAAAAAACCCGCCGAGGCAACGGCCCCGGGATTCCGCGTATTATCCTCTGCATATTTGCGTGAATGATGCTCGATCCGGTTAGGAGTTGCCGCGCGCACAAGCATTGGTTGCGCCGTCGAGGACCTTGACATTTGTCACGATGGGGGCATTTTTGTTGTCATTGTCAACATTTATAGAGTCGCCAGTACCCAGGAGGAAACAGCCGATGCGCAGATTGGGCATTCATTCGTTCGTATGGACCGGCGGTGGCACTCAGGCCATGCTTGAAGAAGCGATGGAGAATTCGGCTGCGTGCGGTTACCGGCTGATCGAGTTTGCGTATCTTCAACCCGAAAAGTTCGACATCCATCGCCTCGCCAAGAAGGCTCAGTCGTTAGATCTCGAAATCGCCCTCACCATGGGCCTGCCCTTGGGCGCCGATGTGTCGAGCGAGGACGGCGCTGTCGTGAAGGCAGGTGAGGAATTACTCGCGAATGCAGTCGCGGCGGTGCGGGACATCGGCGGCACCAAGCTCGGGGGCATTCTCTATTCCGCGCATACGAAATACTCGACAATGCCGAGTGATCGCGGCCGCAAGAACAGCATTGCAGCCATTGCCAAGACGGCTGACGCAGCAAAGAAGGCCGGCGTCGATCTGGTCCTGGAGGTCGTCAACCGGTTCGAGACGAATCTCTTGAACACGGCGGCTCAGGGCCTCGACTTCATCAAGGCGACCGGCTCCGATCACGTCACGCTCCATCTCGACACGTTTCATATGAACATCGAAGAGGCCAATCCAGCGGCGGCCATTCGTCTGGCCGGCGACAAGATCGGCTATTTTCACATCGGCGAAAGCAATCGCGGCTACCTCGGCGATGGAGTGATCGATTTCGATCGCATCTTCGACGCGCTGCTAGACATCGGCTATAACCGCGACATCACCTTTGAATCGTTCTCCAGCGCCGTGGTCGATGAGGGTCTGTCCCTCGCATGCGCCATATGGCGCGACACCTGGACCGAGAACATGCCGTTGGCAAAGCACGCCAAGGCCTTCATCGACCTGAAAATGCAAGAGGCGGTTCGTCGGCGAACGACGAATGCCCGTCCATAAGTCGAGGATAATCTGATTATGCGGCAGTGCGGACCCTCTGCCTAAGGCGCCCTGCTCCGCGGTCTTCAGCGCTGTAGTGCTGCGGTTTTTTCGCTGTTCATCGGCAGCCTCGGATCCGTGAGACAGAAGCTTCGGGGGATGCGCGTTCAATAAGATCGCGCCAGTTGCTGCACGCCTGCGCGGCGTGTACCAAGTGAGCGCGTTGTGGTTGCGTTCGGCTTGCGGACCGCAGGTAACCTGGAGAGACCTAAGTGAATGACCCGGCGCTGACCGCCAGTTCAAATCGCAGGATTCGACAAAACAATGAAGTGGCGGCTCTAAGAGCCCTTCATCAATTTGGACGTCTCACTCGAGCCGAACTCGCGCGCAAGTTACGGCTTAACCGCTCTTCGTCGGGGCATATCATCGCGAGCCTGACGGCTGACGGTCTGGTGCGCGAAGCAATTGAGGATCTGCCTGAACAAGCGGGCTATGCCCGAGCCGGCCGTCCCGGCATCATGCTGGAGCTTGTGCCGGATGCTATTTTCTTCCTTGGGGTCGAGATCGGTGTCGAGCATATCAGTACGGTAGAGATCGATCTTGGAACCAATATCGTTTCGACGAATGTGGAACCGTTTGATGGTCCGTCGATCAACGTAGAGGCCGCGGTCGACCGCGCCGTGAGGCTGGCTCTCCAATCTATTCCTGTGTCAAAACTGGAGCGATGTGAAGGCGTTGGCGTATCAACCCCGGCGCAAATGGATAAGAATGGCTTCGTCCACTTTGCGCCGCTTCTCGGCTGGCGAAATGTTCACCTTGCAAAGCTGGTGAGAGACGCCCTGCCGATTCGTGTTCCGGTCCTTGCCGAGAACGATGCCAACGCATTCGCGATCGGCGCGACTTACGGGCGCAGCGAGGTGCATTCCGGCGTCACGCTTTTTCTCGTTATGGAGAGCGGTGTCGGCGGCGGCATTATCGTTGACGGCAGCCTTTTTCGCGGCGCCAACGGGCTGGCGGGGGAGATTGGGCACTTGATTATCAGCGACGCGCCAGGCCCGCGCCGCAATCTCGAACAACTAATCGGCCTTGAAAACATTATGGCCGATTATCGCAAGACCTCCGCCCTCAGTGATCCGACATTCGGCAACTTCCTTTCCGATGTCCAAAACCGGTTGCCCAGCGCCGTCTCAACAGCCGAGGACTGGGCAAGGGCTTTGGCAATAGGCCTGGTGCAGACTTGCCGAATCATCGACGCCGACAAGATCGTGCTAGGCGGTTCGGTCGCCGCACTCTATCCCTTGATGGCTGCCAGGGTCGCTGCACACATCCATGCCATACAGGAATCCAGTTTCCCGCTCCCATCGATCACAATGAATGATGAAGGAACTGTCGGTTCCGCTTTCGGTGCGGCCTGCATGTTACACCAGCGATATTTGTCTCTGCAAAGTCAGCGTTTCGCCGACGGTACGGCGGAACTCGAAGGGGCAGAGGAAGACGAAGGCTAATATCAGGTTCGGCACTGCGAACCGATGCTGCTGCTACCTGTCTGATCGCGATTTAGAACGCCATTGTGGCGTGTCCGTCTCGATTGATTAATATGTTGCATAAAGCTACAAACACAATTAATGTAGCCTCTGGGAGGAGCATCGCGCATTCCCATCGTGGCCGTCTCGGGTTGTCGTTCGCTGTGGAGCGAGCGGCCGCAACCTCCAGGCGCGTGCTCCAGTCAAAAGATGTGCGCTAGCCGAGTTGTATGATGCCCGCAGATGCGATTTTAAGTCAGACCAAGCTCGCACCCGACGCACTAGGGCCGACGGTGGTCATCGGCGAGATCCTGGTGGAGATCATGGCTAAAAGTCGCGGCGACGGCTTTCTCGAGCCGATAGAGCTTATCGGACCCTTTCCCAGCGGCGCGCCGGCGATTTTCATCGATCAATGCGCCAAGATCGGCGGGTCGGCGGCAATTGTCGCCTCGGTCGGCGATGACGATTTCGGCCGCATCAACATCGAACGGCTCCGGTCTGACGGCGTGGACGTATCGGCCATCTCGGTCAGCCAGGATTATCCGACCGGAAGCGCGTTTGTTCGCTATCGCAATGACGGCTCGCGCGACTTTGTCTTCAACATCGGAAAATCGGCGGCGGCCCTGGTGAGCCTGACGGTTGAAGCGAAGGCGCTCTTCGAGCGGGCTGGACACCTCCACGTCATGGGTAGCGCTTTTGCCATCCCGGGTATCTGGGAGACGATGGATTATGCCATCGGCGTCATCAAGCGGCGCGGCGGCTCCGTTTCACTTGACCCGAACTTGCGCAAGGAATTGCTCGGGCTCGGGCAGACGCAGGAGCGCTTCGCCAAGCTCGTCGATGTCGCCGACCTTATCCTGCCCTCCGGCGACGAATTGTTCATGGCAGCTGGAGTTGATGGTGAATCTGCCGCGGTCATCGCGCTCTTTGGGCGCAGTGTGACAGAGATTGCGCTTAAACGCGGCGAACACGGATCAACATTCTTCGGTGCTGACAGCTCGCGGATTGATTGCTCGGCGTTCAGGGTTGCGGAAATTGATCCGACGGGCGCTGGCGACTGTTTCGGCGGCGCTTACGTCGCTTGCCGCCGTCTCGGCATGCCTGTGTTCAAAGCCCTAGAGTATGCCAATGCCGCGGGCGCCCGCAACGTTACTATTCAAGGTCCGATGGAAGGTGCCGCCTCGCGTCGGCAGCTTGACGAATTCATCGCCGTGACCCCGAGAAACGCTCGATGACCGGTCTCCTCAAAAGCCTGGCGGCGGCGCGGCGCAATGGTTCGCCGATAGGCGTCACGTCTGTCTGCTCAGCGCATCCATTGGTCATTCGGGCAGCAGCGCGCAATGCTGCACGCTTCTCCGACATGCTTGTGATCGAAGCAACCTGCAACCAGGTCAACCAGTTCGGTGGCTACACCGGAATGCTGCCCAGCGATTTTGTTCGTCTCGTCCAGCACATATCGGCAGAAGAAAAGCTTCCGATGGAAAGGATCATCTTCGGTGGGGATCACCTTGGGCCAAATCCGTGGCGCGGGGAACATGCCGGCGCAGCGATGGCGAAGGCAGAAGAGATGGTCACGGCGTACGTGTCCGCCGGCTTTCGAAAGATCCACCTCGATGCTTCGATGGGATGCGCCGGCGAGCCTGCCGCGCTCGACGACGCCAGAACGGCGGAGCGTGCAGCGCGGCTGGCCTTGGCGGCAGAGCACGCGGCGCGCGCCGCAGGAGATGAGGCCCCGGTCTACATCATCGGCACCGAGGTGCCGACGCCCGGCGGCGCCAACCATGCAATCAGCGACATTGAGCCGACCAGCGTAGCGGCGGCGACGCACACGATCGATGTTCATCGCGACCTGTTCCTGAAGCAAGGCTTGGCCGATGCGTTCTCACGCGTCATCGCACTGGTGGTCCAGCCCGGTGTGGAGTTTGGCAATGAGAATGTGGTTCTTTACGATTCCGCCAGGGCACGCGGGCTGACGCGGCTGCTCGAGCAGGAGCCTAGCCTGGTCTACGAGGCGCATTCAACCGACTACCAGGGACGAACATATTTGCGCCAATTGGTCGAGGACGGCTTCCCGATCCTGAAAGTGGGGCCGGAATTGACCTTCGTCCTGCGCGAGGCGCTCTACGCGCTGGACCTTATCGCGACCGATCTTTTGCCGGACTACGGAGCCCGTCCACTCTATCAGGCCATGGAGCGATTGATGCTGGCCAAACCCGGCAATTGGCAGGGCCACTATCACGGCTCGGAAGCCGAACAGCGCATCCAGCGCCATTACTCGTTCTCGGACCGCATCCGGTATTACTGGAACCAGCCGGAGGCGGAAGCAGCGGTCGCGAGCCTGACCGCGGCCCTGCACGGCAAGACGGTGCCGCTCACGCTGTTTCGCCAGCATCTGCCCGCATTCGAGGCGTTTGCAGGCAAACCGCTCGAGCCTACCTCGTTACTGATCGCCTCGATCCAGCGCAGCCTGGACGAGTACCGCTTCGCCTGCACGGGCGAGGCACTCAACACCGAAAGCAACCCGACGGCTGGAGGACGAAGATGAGCGAACAACTCTCTGGAAAGGTCATTGCAATCACGGGCGCGGCATCGGGTATCGGCCTTGCTTGTGTCCGTGGTTGTCTCGATGCTGGCGCGCGGGTGGTCCTGATCGACTATGCGGATGAGAAACTGCGCAGCCTGGCTGCTGATCTCGGCGAGAACGCGATTCCTTTGAGGGTGGATCTCACCAATCCGGAAAGCGTGGCAGGCATGATGCCCGGCATTCTGGACAAGGTCGGTCACCTCGACGCCTTCCATGCCAATGCCGGCGCCTATATCGGCGGCGATTTCATTGATGGTGATCCGGACGCCTTTGACGGGATGCTGAACCTGAACGTCAATGCCGTATTCCGAACGGTCCATGCGGTCCTGCCGCACATGATCGAGCGGGGCACGGGAGACATTGTCGTCACCAGTTCCGTTGCCGGCCATACCGCAATACCATGGGAGCCGATCTACACCGCTTCCAAGCACGCAGTTCAAGCGTTCGTCCATGCGCTGAGGCGACAGGTGGCGAAGCACGGCATCCGTGTCGGCGCGATCGCCCCCGGACCGGTACTGACGCCCCTCGTCGCCGACTGGCCGAAGGAGAACCTCGACCGGGCGATGGCGGCCGGAAATCTGTTTGAGCCGAAGGAAATTGCCGAAGTCCTGCTGTTCATGCTGACCCGGCCGAGAACGGTGACAATTCGCGATATCGTCATTCTGCCGACCAACTTCGACATTTGACACGTAGCGTCTCGGCATCGAAATTCGGGGAGGTAGGCCATGTATCAAGCGCGCTTCAGGGTGGACAACGAGATCGCCGTGGTGACCGGCGGAGGCAGAGGTATTGGCCTCGCATGCGCCGAAGCGTTGGGCGAGTCCGGAGCGCATGTGGTCATCATAGAGCCCGACGAGCAGATCGGCAGTGCTGGCAGGGATGCACTGACTGCGAAAGGCTACTCGGCCGAGCTGATGCTCGGTGACGTCACTTCGTCAACAAGGATGAGCGAGATTGCTGACACGCTCGCCACTCGGGGCACGCCGGCTTCGATTCTCGTCAACAATGCCGGCGTCGGCAGCAGCGGCATTTCGTCGGAAGATATCAGTGATGAACTCTGGCTGTGGATGATGAACGTCAACATCAACGGCGTCTTCTGGTGCTCGCGCGCTTTCGGCCGCCACATGATCGCGGCCGGCCGCGGCTCAATCGTCAATCTGGGTTCCATGTCGGGCACGATCTGCAACCGGCCGCAGCCGCAAACACCTTACAATGTCTCCAAGGCGGCCGTGCATCACATGACCCGCTCGATCGCCGCCGAATGGGCGCCTCATGGCGTGCGGGTTAACGCGGTGGCGCCAACCTACATCGAAACGCCGATGGTCCTGGCGATTCCGGAAAACGCGCCGCGTATAGAAGCGTGGTTGCGAGACACGCCAATGGGCCGCATGGGCCAGGCGCACGAAGTCGCCAGCGCTGTCCTGTTCCTCGCTTCCGACGCGGCCAGTTTGATGACCGGAGCCGTCGTACCCGTCGATGGGGGATTTACGTGCTGGTAGGACCGTAGCAGCCAAGAGTTTCCTCCCGGTCACTTCTCTCACCGAAGCTCGAGCTCGAGAAGGTGGATGCGGCTTCGGCCGCCGGCACATCGCCTTAGGTAACCTCGGCGCCGATCGCAGCCAGCGCGAACCACGTCGAAATCCTTGTCCCCAACCAACAGTCGAGCCGCCCGCCAGGCACCGCCGACCAATGTAGATCGGCAATCTGTCAGCAAAATTAATGACGCCTCCGCACGGGCGACGCTGGCCGAGCCCTGCTTCGAACGGTCATGCCGCCGCTGGGCAGTTCGCAGTCTCGCCGCGACTACCAGAAGGCTTGTATGCGCCCATTGCGATGGCGCGCACCTCCAGCGGTGTAGTCGAGCAGAGTCGCCTGGTCGTGGACTAATGACCTCGACGGATCTGTAGGATTTGCGCACGCCGCTCAGCTTGAGCTCAGCCATGGCTTGCCTCCCGGGCACCGGCACGTTTGGTCGTGTCGTTGTTGTTTTCGTCATCTTGCGCCATCGCCAGCGGCGCGCCTGGTTCGCCTTCCCACAGGATCAGGCTGGCGGCGCCGATCAGTCCGGCCTGATTGCCGAGTTGCGCCGGCACGATGGGTACGTCCCGGTAGGCGGGCATCGCCCGCTGCTCGACGACCGCCCTGATGCTTGGAGCCAAGAGGTCGAAACCGTTGGCGAGACCGCCACCCATTACGATCAGGTCCGGCGAATAGAGATGAAGCAGATTGGTGAAGCCGATGCCCAGCCAATTCGCCTCCGCCTCGATGAGTGTGCGCGCGCGCCCGTCGCCTGCACGCGCGGCATCGACCACGTGCCTGGCCGAGATGTCGCCGTCGGCCGAAAGGCGCCGCAGCAGCGAGCCGTCGCCCGGCGCCGTCAGCGCCGTGGCGCGCCGCCCGAGCGCGGTTCCGGAGGCGACCGCCTCGAAGCAGCCGACGGCGCCGCAGAAGCAGCGGTCTCCTTCGCCGGTGATGGTCATGTGGCCGATCTCGGCCGCCAGCCCGCGCCGGCCATGATAGACGTGACCCTCGGCAACGACGCCACCGCCAATGCCAGTCGACACGGTGACGAACACCATCGACCCGGTGCCACGCCCGGCGCCGAAGCGCCATTCGCCGAGTGCTGCGGCATTGGCGTCGTTCTCCAGCCGCACCGGCAGACCGAAATACTTGCCGAGAATGTCGATCAAGGGCACATCGTGCCAGCCAGCCAGTGTCGGCGGTGCGATCACGATCCCGGCCTTGGGGTCGAGCGGCCCCGGTGCGCCGACGCCGATGCCGGCAACCTTGGCCTGTGGGTGCTGTGTCAGAAGGTCCCCGGCCAGCGCGATGATCTGGCCGATCACCGCTTCCGATCCCGCGATCGCCATCGTCGGGGCCGAAACATGGGCGATCACGTGGCCGCCGCTCTCGACCAGCGCGCCGCGCAGCTCCGTTCCGCCGAGATCGAAGGCAAGCGCAACCTTTGTCATCAGGCGGCAATCTCCAGCCCATGCAGCCAGGCCATGCGCTGCGCAAGGTCGGGGTCGCCGAATGCCAGCGATCCGAGCACCACGGTTTCGGCGCCGGCGGCGCGCAGGCGGGGCACCGTTTCGTGGCGGATGCCGCCATCGGCAGCCAAGATGATTTCGTTCTCGCGACCTGCTTTTCGCATCAGCGCCCGTGCCTCGATCAGGCGCGGGCCGGCCTGGTCGGACAGGCTCTGGCCCTTGACGCCGATGGATGTGCCGAGAAGCGTCACGAAAGCCACCTGCGACAGGAAAGGTTTGACCGCGGCCACCGGCGTTTCCAGTCTCAGCACCACCCCGGCCTCGACGCCGAGCTCACGCGCCAGCCGCACGGCGCGTAGGCCGGCCTCGCCGTTTTCCGCATGGACGCTGACAAGATCGGCGCCGGCCTCGATGAATTGGCGCGTCTGCTCCTCGACGATCTCCGCTTCAACCATCAAATGCACATGGATCGGCTTTGCCGTCAGCATGGCAATCCGCGCCACCAGGTCCGGAAAGAACAGGAAGCCGGGGGTGAAGCGGGCGTCCGCGACGTCGATGTGGTGGAGGTCGACAAACGGATCTATGCGCTTCAGGTCGCGCTCCATATTGGCGAGGTCGGCCGACCACAGCGAAAACTCGCCGAGCAACCGGTTGCGCGGAAGGGCGGCGATGGCAGCGGGGCCGGACAGGGATTTGGTCGTCATAACGGGACAAGGCTCCGGATGTTGAAGTGAGCGCGAAGGAAGGTCGTGATCTCAGCCTGCAGCTCGGCGAAATGCCTGACGCTGTCGAGCGCCTTGGGAGAGATTTCCGCAAAGGTTGCGCCGGGGATCGCCGTGGCAAGCGTGCGCGCAGCCGGCAGCGGATGCACCGCATCCATGGCGTTGCCGATGACCAGCGTGGGGACGCCAAGGGCAGCGGCGTTGCTTTCAGAAACGCCCGGTCCGTCGGCGGCGATGTCGGCGAGGACCTGCGCGAATGGCGCGGCGTCCGGCCGGTCGAAATAGCCGAATAATGAGGCGAGATTGTCGGGCGCGTGGCGCTGCAGGCGCTCGGCGGTTTCCGATTGCGCGAAGATCGTCCTGGCCTTGTCGGGGCCGTGGTCGAGGATGAGGCCGGCGACCTCGGCGATCGGCCGCAGGTTCACCGGCGCGCTGTCGAAAATCCAGGCCGGGCGCACAAGCAGCAGACCCGCGATGCGGTCCGGGTGGCGACAGGCAAGGCGCAAGGCAATGGCGGCGCCCATGGAAACGCCGCCGGCGACGAAACGGTCGAGACCGGCTTGATCGGCGGCGGCAACAACATCGTCCGCGAACATGCTCAGGGAAAACGGACGGCGGCTGCCCAGTCCGGAGGCGCCGTGCCCGCGGCATTCCAGCGTGATGCGCCGCAAGTCGGCACCGGCCGGGAAAGCCTGGGCGATTTGCGCCTCGCCGCCGCCCAGCCCATGCTGGAAGACGACGGCAAGCCCGTTGCCATTATCAGAAATCCGAAGCGTGGCGTCGTCGCTAAGCAGAGCGGCCAGGCGCGCCATCAGGTCAGCCCCATCAGGAAGCGAGCAACCCCTGGTGCCTCTTCGGCCGAGAGGCCATGCGTGACCAGCGGCCCGTCAAAGCCTGATGACTTCAGCCTGGCGACGAAATCCGGGAAATCGACGACGCCCCTGCCGGCGGTGGCAAAGCGCCCGTCGGCGAAGCGGTCCTTGGCATGCGCCATGGCGACGTGGCCGGCAGTGCGTTCGACGGCGGCGGCCACGATGGCGCTTGCTTCCTCGGGGCTCGCCTGTTCGAACAGGTTGGCCGGATCGAGCACGACGCGCAACCGCTTCGAGCCCATCTCGGCGATGAGGCGCATCGCATCCTGCGCCGAGGTTACGATGTTGGCCTGTTCGGGCTCGATGCCGAGATCGACGCCATGACGCTCGGCGAGTTGAAGCGCCTTTTCGATCTCGCCTGCCATGTCGTCCCATGCCTCACGGTCGGCGTTGTCGGGGTGATACGCCCACTGATCGTCCGCGTTGCGCGTTCCCGTGCACAGGGTGACGAGCGGAACAGCAAGGGACGCCGCGGCCTTGATGACCACGCCAAGCCGGCGCATGCCGTCGTCGCGCACCGCTTTGTCCGAATGGGCCATATTGTAGGTGCCCGACAGCGCCACCAGGGCGACGCCTGAGGCACCGGATGCTGCCGCGATGGCGCTGATGGCACCGTCAGGTACCGCATCCGGCATCGACGGCAGGCCGGCGCAGGCAAGATTGAACTGGGTGACGGCAAATCCCGCGTCGCGCACCGCCGCCAGCACGCCGGCCGGCTCGCTGCCCGGGAAGGTCCTGGCGAACACCCCGACCTGCATCAGACCGCTCCCGTGACGGCAGCGATCTCGACGCGCAGCCCGCTCTCCACCGAGCGGGCGATCGCCACCATGGCGCGGATCGAGGCGAGGCCGTCCTCGACATCGGCGCCGCGCAGCGGCGCGCCGTCGAGGACCGTGTTGGCGAGGCCTTCGAGTTGCCGCCTGAAGAAATGGCCGTCGGCGCCAAGCGGCTTTCGCGCCGTCGCATCCTTCTCGTGAAAGATGTCGACCTCGCTCGCTCGGAAATACCAGGGATTGAAGGTCTTTGCGATCACGGAGCCGTTCTCGCCATAGAGTTGAAAGCCTTCGTGCCAGTCCATGCGGACGGCGACGGTGAGGTCGAGATGGCCGAGCGCGCCATTGGCGAATTCAGTTTCGACGAACCAGCAATAGGCGCCGAAACGCTCATTGAGGCGGGCGCGCACCGCGACAATCTCGCCGCAGAGGAAGCGTGCTGTATCGACAAGGTGCGAGCCGTGCGCGAGCATGAAATACTGCCTGAGGTCGGCCTTCGGATTGCCGGCCGGCTTCTTTGCCAGCTTGCTGGTGACGGGCAGCGGCTGCACCGCGTCGGTGTTGGTGTAGCGATGCGTGGAATCGCAATACCAGGCCTTCAGCGCCAGGATTTCGCCCATCTCGTCGCGGACGAAATCGCGCGCCGCTTCCAGTGCCGGGTCGAAGCGCTTCATATGTCCGACCTGCAGCACCTTGCCGGAGCGCTTAACCGCATCGGCGAGCGTCTCACCTTCCTCGACCGAGACGCCGATCGGCTTCTCGCACAGCACGTGCTTGCCGGCCTCGAGCGCCTTGATCGACATCGCAACGTGATAGGCGTCCGAGGTCGCAACGATCACCGCTTCCAGCTCAGGGTCGGCGAGCATCTCATCGTAGTCGCCATACATTTTTTCGGGCTCATAAGTCGCGCCCATGCGCGCCAGCAGGTCGGGAGCGGCATCGCAGATCGCATAGAGGTCGGCATTCCTGGCTTTCACGCAGGATTCCAGATGGGCAAATTGCGCGATCGGCCCGCAGCCGAGCACACCGACACGTAGGCGACGGTCTTGCTTGCGGATCATGGTCTCTTCCTCAGGCGCCGTAGCCGCGCATCGTCTGGCGGTTGGTCTTGACCGCGGGCGCCCGGGCGGCGGGGCGGGGGGGGGGGTTCGGGTGCCGCCCCCCCCCGCCCGGGTAGCGGGGGGCGGGCCAGGGCGGGTGGGGACCCCCCCC
>NZ_JAMYPQ010000022.1:0-69917 GCF_040320455.1 Mesorhizobium sp. M0698
CACCGGTGAGGATGGCGATGTCTTCCAGCATGGCCTTGCGGCGATCACCGAAGCCCGGCGCCTTGACGGCAGCGATCTTCAGGCCTCCACGCAGCTTGTTGACGACCAGCGTGGCCAGGGCCTCGCCTTCGACATCTTCCGAGATGATGACCAGCGGCTTCGAGGTCTGCACGACGGCCTCGAGGATCGGCAGCATGGCCTGCAGGTTGGAGAGCTTCTTCTCGTGGAGAAGAATGTAGGCGTCTTCCAGATCCGCAACCATCTTCTCGGCGTTGGTGACGAAGTAGGGCGAGAGATAGCCGCGGTCGAACTGCATGCCTTCAACGACTTCAAGCTCGGTCTCGGCGGTCTTTGCTTCCTCGACGGTGATGACGCCCTCATTGCCGACCTTCTGCATCGCTTCCGCGATCATCGAGCCGACCGACACGTCGCCATTGCCGGCGATGGTGCCGACCTGGGCAACCTCTTCCGAGGTCTTGATCTTCTTGGCGTTCTTGATCAGCGTCGCGACGACGTCGGCGACGGCGAGGTCGATGCCGCGCTTGAGGTCCATCGGGTTCATGCCGGCGGCAACCGACTTGTGGCCTTCCTGGACGATCGACTGTGCCAGAACGGTCGCGGTGGTGGTGCCGTCGCCGGCGATGTCGTTGGTCTTCGAAGCAACTTCGCGGACCATCTGCGCGCCCATGTTTTCGAACTTGTCCTCAAGCTCGATTTCCTTGGCGACGGTGACGCCGTCCTTGGTGATGCGCGGTGCGCCGAACGACTTGTCGATGACGACGTTGCGGCCCTTGGGGCCGAGCGTGACCTTCACCGCGTCGGCGAGGATGTTGACGCCGCGCAGCATGCGCTCACGAGCGTCGCGGGAGAATTTTACGTCTTTGGCAGCCATTTTTTACTCCTGGGCATTTCGCCCGAAATTCAGATTGGATGGTGCGGATGAAAGGCGGCGTGTCAGCCGATGACGCCCATGATATCGGCTTCCTTCATGATCAGAAGGTCTTCGCCGTTGAGCTTGACTTCGGTGCCCGACCACTTGCCGAACAGGATGCGGTCACCGGACTTGACGTCCAGCGGGACGAGCTTGCCGACCTCGTCACGGGCGCCGGAACCGACGGCGATGATCTCGCCTTCCTGCGGCTTTTCCTTCGCCGTATCGGGGATGATGATCCCGCCGGCGGTCTTCGCTTCGGACTCGACGCGGCGAACGACCACGCGGTCATGCAGCGGCCGGAAATTCGACTTTGCCATTTTTGGATTTCCTTGGTGCGAATGTTGAACGGTTCTCCGTTGCCGGAGCGTGCTTAGCACTCAGCCGAAGCGAGTGCTAACGCGGCAATGAGATAAGCCGCATGCTCCTGCTAGTCAAGACGGAAGAGCAAAGAGCAAAGAGAAAAGAGCAGACAGCAAAGAGAAGAGAGTAAAGAGCGTGTAAGCATCGAGCCTTTTATGTGAACAATGTCGGGTATCAGACATATATGGGGCGGCTCACCCTTTGTATTTGAGCTTTATTCAGATGGCACGAATGATGCAACGGGTGATGCATTTGATCTCATCCAGAGGCTCGCACGGGGTCGTGCTGCGTCAGCTCGGTCATGTCGAGCTTCAGAAGGCCATTTTGGCATTGGTTCTGTTGCCCTATCGCCATTCATGACCAGTCCTGCGCGCGTGAGCCGGCCGGCTAGATTCCAACCACGAGAGCGCCGCCGCTGAGACCCGCACCCGCCGCCGACAGAAGGATTTTCTCTCCAGGCTGGAATGGCTTCATCTGGTTGGCGAGCGAGAGCGACAGCGGGATCGTCGCGGCCGAAGAGTTGCCGTATTCGGCAATCGTCTTGACAATTGCTTGGTCCGCGATGCCGAGGTTCCTCCCGACCGCGTCGAAAATCCGAGTATTGGCCTGATGCGGCACGAACCGGCCGAGATCGTGTGGCCGCACTCCGGCAGCGGCTAGAGCGCTTGTCGAGCAATCGGTCATCATCTCCACGGCCATTGCGAACACTTCGCGGCCGTCCGTCATCCTCATTCGGGTTTGCGCGAGATCGAGGTCACCGTGGAACGGCTTGTTGCTTCCTCCTGCGGGAATCTGGATCAGCCCGTATCGCGAGCCGTCCGAATCCACCGAGGCACCGAGAATGCCCCGATCAGCATCATCGCACTGACCGATCACCAGGGCGCCGGCGGCATCGGCAAACAGGACCGAGCTTGCGCGCTCGGCTGGATTGATGCGGCGGCTGAGGATGTTGGCGGCGATAACAAGGCTCGCTTTGCCGTGCAGGCGGGTAAATCCGTCCGCGAACATCAGCGCATAGATGAAGCCGGCGCAGGCGCCGGTCAGATCGACAGCGCCGGCGCGGCCCAGCCCCAACCGATGTGCGACCAGGGGCGCGCTGGGCGGCAGGAGGTGATCGGGCGTCGAGGTGGCAAGTAACAGCAGACCGATGTCGTGGCGCGCAATGCCGGCGTTCGCCAAAGCCATGTCGCCGGCTTGCGTGGCCAAGCCAGACAGCGTGTCTTCGTCCGTTGCCCAGAAGCGCGAACGAATTCCGGTGCGCCGCTCGATCCAGCCCGGTTCGAGGCCGAGATTGTTCTCGATTTCGGCATTGGCCACCTTTCGCCCAGGCGCATGATGGCCAAACCCGAGAAGGCGCGACGACCTGCTCATGGCCTCGAACCGAAGCGTTCGCCGGCTTCCTCGATGGCGTCATAGAGCCCGTCCAGCTCCTCGCCGGTGATGCAATAAGGCGGGAGAAGATAGAGGACATTGCCGAGCGGGCGCACAAGGAGCCCGCGCTTGAGGAAAAAAGCGCGCAGTTTCGGGCCGATTTCGGCCAGATAACCGGCTGAGCCGGCGCGAAGATCGAGCGCCGCAATCGTGCCGGTCGTCCGCTTGTCGGTGAAGTAGGGATTGTCGCGAAAGCGTCTAAGCCCGGCGGCCTGCTTCGCGCTCAGGGCCGCGATCCGCTCGGCCACCGGCTCGTCCTGCCAGATCTCGACATTGGCGAGTGCTGCCGCGCAGGCAATCGGATTGGCGGTGTAGGAACTCGAGTGGAAAAAGGTCTTCTTCCTGTCCGTCGAATAGTGAGCCTGGAAGATGGCATCGGTGGCGAGTGTGGCCGCCAGCGGGATGGTGCCACCGGTCAGGCCCTTCGAGGTGCACAGGATATCCGGAGAAATCGATGCCTGCTCGCAGGCGAACATGCTCCCGGTGCGGCCCCAGCCGGTCATCACCTCGTCGGCGATCAGCAGCGTGCCGGAGGCTTCGGCGATCTTCTTCAATCCGGTCAGAACCGAGGCCGGATACATCCGCATGCCGCCGGCGCCAAGCACCAGCGGTTCGATGATCAGCGCGGCGGCGCGCCGGTCGCGGCTGACGGCCTCGAATCTATCCAGCGTTTCCTGCTCGCGGCCGGCGGCCGGGAAGGGAATGGTGTCGACCTCGAACAGCAAGGGTTCGTAGGCGGCGTTGAACACGCCACGGGCACCGACGCTCATCGTGCCGATCGTGTCGCCGTGATAGCTGTGCTCCATGACGACGATGCGCGAGCGCGGCGCGCCGATGTTGCGGAAATAGCCGAGCGCCATCTTCAGCGCGACTTCGACGCTGGTCGAGCCGCTGTCGGAATAGAACACCCAGTCGAGTCCGGCGGGAGCGAGTCCGACAAGCGCCTTGGCCAAGCATTCGGCAGGCTCGTGCGTGAAACCTGCGAAGATGATCTGGTCGAGGCTCGAGGCGGTCGTCTCGATTGCCTTTATAATGCGGGGATGGCGGTGGCCATGTGTGACGACCCACCAGGAGGAAATGGCGTCCAGAATGCGCACGCCATTGGCTTTGTGGAGATAGGCGCCTTCAGTCAGGACGATTTCAGGGATTGCCGGCTCGAGCGCGTGCTGGGTGAAGGGATGCCACACACGGGAATGCGGCATCATTCGCCTCCGGCAATCAAAGCGAGGTCGAAGCCGGCAATCATCGCTTGTCTCAGCGTTTTGTCCGTTAGCGGATCGAGGTGCGGCAGCCTGCCGAGTTGCGGCACGTCGCCGAATTCCACGATCGTCCGTTGCGTATCGGTCATCTCATCGCCGATGAAGGCGATGCCAGCCAGCGGGATAGCGCGCGCCCGCAGGGCCTCGATCGACAGCAGGGTGTGATTGATTGTTCCGAGCGCGGTGCGGGCGCACAGAATGACCGGCAACTGCCATTGCTCGAATATGTCGATGAACCTTGTCCGGCGGTTCAGCGGCACCATCAGCCCGCCGGCGCCTTCGATGACGAGCGGTGTCGGCAGGACCGGAAACGAAAGATCGGCAGCCTCGATCGAAACGTCGTCGATTTCGGCCGAACGATGCGGCGAAAGCGGGCTCTTCAAGCGGTAGGCTTCCGGCAGCACGCGCCCCGACGGCAGCCCGGCAAGTCGCGCAACCGCCTCGCTGTCGGTCTCGCCGTCGAGGCCCGATTGCACCGGCTTCCAGTAGAAGCCGTCAAGCAGGCCGGCAAGCCCGGCCGAAAACACCGTCTTGCCAATTCCGGTGTCTGTTCCGGTGATGACGATGCGCTTGGTCATGTCGCCTCCGGTCATGTCTGCGCCAACACCTCGACGAGCGCCTCGACCATGGCGGAAATGTCGGCTTCGCCTATATTGAGCGTCAGTGAGATGCGCAGCCGCGACGTGCCCTCGGGCACGGTCGGCGGACGAATGCCGCGTATGTCGAAGCCGCGGGCCTGCAGGCGCGCCGCCATTGCCATGGTGCGCCTGACATCGCCGATCACCAAGGGCTGGATCTGAGAGCCACTTGGCATCACACCGCAGCGATCGACCAATTGGCGGCCTGCGAGGGCAACGCGTTCATGCAGCTGAACACGCCGCATAGGCTCGTCGGCGAGCATTGCGAGCGCTTCGCGCGCCGCGACCGCCATCAGCGGCGATGGCGCGGTGGCGTAGATGAATGGCCGGCAACGGTTGATCAGATACTCGCACAGTGTCCTCGGCCCGGTCACGAGCCCACCAGATGCGCCGAGCGCCTTGCCGCAGGTGTGGAGCGCGACGATGTTGTCGCGGCCCTCGAAAGCGGCGGCCAGCCCCCGGCCGTCCGGTCCCCAGACGCCGGTGGCGTGCGCCTCGTCGACGACGAGGAATGCCTCGTGCCGATCGGCAAGCGCGACAAGGCTCTCCAAAGGCGCGCAGTCGCCATCCATGCTGTAAAGGCTTTCCACCGCGATCCAGACGCATCCCATGCCGCCTTCGGCGCGCCAACACGTGATCGCATCCTCGACAGCATCGACGTCGTTGTGCGCGGCCAGCTTGAACTCGGCGCGCCCGGCCTGCGCACCCTCATGCATGCTGGCATGGGCGAGCTCATCGAGGACCAAAAGGTCGCCCTTCTGCGGCAGCGCAGTCAGCAGAGCGAAGTTGGCGATGTAGCCGCTGCCGAAGAATAGCGCGCCGTCGGCTCCAAAGAATGCTGCCGCGTCTGCCTCGAGCTGCTCGTGTTCCGGTGCATTGCCGCGCAACAGCCGCGACCCGGTGGCGCCAACCGGCGTGCCCCGCGCAATCGCCGCCACAACCGCTTCGCCAAGTCTTTTGGAGGCGGCAAGCCCGAGATAGTCGTTCGACGAGAAGTCGAGCCCGGCGCGCGGCTTCAGCGTCCGCAGCCGGTCCTTGCGCGCCAGTCCCTGCAAGGTCGCCTCATAGCGGGCAAGCGGTGCCCCGTTCATTGCGCCTCGAGTTCCATCGGCTCGATGCCGAGGCGCCGGAACAGCAGGGTATCCTTGTCCTCGCCGGGATTGTCCGCCGTCAGCAGCGTGTCGCCGACGAAGATCGAGTTGGCGCCGGCAAAAAAGCACAGCGCCTGCATCTCGTCGGTCATGGCCGTGCGGCCGGCGGAGAGACGGATATGCGATTTCGGCATCATGATGCGCGCCAGCGCGATCACGCGCACGAATTCGATCGGCTCGATGGGCTTGGCGTCGGCAAGCGGGGTGCCGGGGATCGGGATCAGCATGTTGATCGGAACGCTTTGCGGATGTTCCGGCAGGTTGGCCAGCGTCACCAGCATGCCGATCCGGTCCACCGGCTCCTCGCCCATGCCGACAATGCCGCCGCAGCAGACATTGATGCCGGATTGGCGAACGTGCTCGAGCGTCTCGAGCCGCTCCGCAAAGCTCCGCGTGCTGATGATCTCGCTATAGTAGCGTTCCGACGTATCGATGTTGTGGTTGTAAAAGTCGAGACCAGCCTGCTTCAGTCGAGCGGCTTGCTCAAGATCGAGCATGCCGAGCGTCATGCAGGTCTCCATGCCCAGCGCCTTGACGCCTTCGACCATCGCCACCACCGCATCCATGTCGCGCGCCTTGGGGTTTCGCCAGGCCGCGCCCATGCAATAGCGGGTTGCGCCGGCGTCACGCGCTTTCTTCGCCTCGACGATGACGCGCCTGACCTCCATCAGCTTCGACGCCTTCAGGCCGGTCTCGTGATGCGCCGACTGGCTACAATAGCCGCAATCCTCCGGGCATCCGCCCGTCTTGATGCTGAGCAGCCGGCTGAGCTGGACCTTGTTTGGATCGAAATTCTGGCGGTGCACGGTTTGCGCGAGGAAGAGGAGATTGTTGAAGGGGGCATCGTGAAGTGCCTGAGCCTTCTCCAGGGTCCACGCTCCAGGGTCAGGGGATTGAGCCTGTGGCGATGTCTGCGTTGGACTGGCTGTTTGCATGTCCATGCTGTTCTCCGGTTCTGCCTTGCTTTGCTGTCTGATTGACGACGATCGGAAAGGACAGTTGATTCGATCCTGTTCGTTCCTCAGGCAATCATGAGTCCCAATAGTCGAGGCCGATATCCAGGATCGGCGCGCTGTGGGTCAGTCGGCCGACTGAAATCAGATCAACGCCGGTCGCGGCAATCGCTCGCGCTGTATCGGACGTGATCCCGCCAGAAGCCTCGGTGATAGTGCGGCCACCAACGATTGCGACCGCGCGGCGAAGATCGGCGAGGGACATGTTGTCGAGCAGAACCGCATCGGGAGCGAAGCCAAGTACCTCCTCCAACTGGGCCAGCGTATCGACCTCGACTTCGATCTTGACGAGATGACCGGCCCGTCTTCGTGCTCGCTCGAGCGCCGGGCGAACGCCGCCTGCGATGGCGATGTGGTTGTCCTTGATCAGAATTGCGTCGTCGAGGCCGAAACGGTGATTGGATCCGCCACCCGCGCGCACCGCATACTTTTCGACTGCCCTCAATCCGGGCGTCGTCTTGCGCGTGCAGACGATCTTCGCGCCATATCCACGAACCGCAGCGACGATCGATGCCGTTGCTGTAGCGATGCCGCTCAGATGGCACAAAAAATTGAGTGCCGTCCGTTCGGCTGTGAGAATGGCCCGGGCAGGGCCAACCACTGATGCAATGACCTCTCCATCCATGACATTGCAGCCGTCTGCCCGCTCCACCGAAATTTCGACATCAGGATCAATCAAGCGGAAAGCGAGCATCGCCAGATCGAGGCCGGCGACAACTCCGGACTGGCGCGCCGCCAACACGGTTCCCGCTTGGTGTTCCTTCGGGACGATGGCCTCCGTGGTCAAGTCGCCGGCTCTGCCAAGGTCTTCAAGAAGAGCTGCCCTTACAAGCGGCTCAAGCATGACCGTGGGAAGCGGTGAGAGCGTCATCACTTTGCCCCTTCGAGGCTTGGGGAGTTTCCGAGTTCCCGCGCAGCGGCCAAGGCGGCTTCGAGGGTGATTTCGGACCGTCGGGCGACAGTCGCATGATGAGGAAAATCTGTCCGGTAATGAGCGCCGCGGCTTTCTTGGCGCAACAAGGCGGCAACCGCGATCATTAGCCCGACAGCCGCCGCATCCGAGGCCGCGTCCTTGCTTTCGGCGAGCGGCAATAAGGCACGTGCGGCTGCTTTCAAACCTTCACCATCCCGGACGATGCCGAGTGCGCGCGACAGGAAAACACGCACGGGTGTCGGAGCGGGCGATGGGTAAACGTCCGCAAACGCAGGCTTTGTTCTGCGAGCAGGCGTTCCGGCGACACTTTCAGCGACCCAGCGGGCGCACACGACGGCCTCGGTCAAGGAATTGCTGGCGAGCCTGTTGGCGCCATGCAGTCCTGTCGAAGCGACTTCGCCGCAGGCCCACAGCCCCTTGACGGACGTCCTACCGGAGCCGTCCACGGCAACGCCACCCATGTGGTAGTGTTGGGCCGGACGAATGGGGATGAGATCGCGCGCGGGATTGATGCCGGCTCCACGACAGGCTGATGCGATTGTCGGGAAGTGTCGAGCAAATTCCGGGCCAGGCCGTTGCCGCGCGTCGAGAAAAACACGGTGGCCGTTGGCAAGATGGTTCCAGACGGCGCGCGCCAAGACATCACGAGGCGCAAGTTCCGCCCCTGGCACGCTCTGGAGAAAAGCCTGGCCGGTTTCGTCGATCAGGGCAGCACCTTCGCCGCGGACGGCCTCGCTGACCAGCACCATAGGGCGTTCCGGGCCGTCAAGCGCGGTCGGGTGGAACTGGATGAACTCGAGGTCGGCAAGAACAGCTCCAGCGCGGGCCGCAAGCGCCAGGCCCTGTCCGCAACTGCCCCAAGGATTGGTGGTGTCGAGAAACAGTCCCCCGATCCCACCGGTGGCGAGGACGACCCGCCGTGAGCCGAAGAAGACAGGTCCTATCGAACCGCTCGCCCAGACGCCTCGGATCGCGTTCTCTCGCACCGCCAGCCGGCGCGCTTCCGTGCCCTCCACGACAACAATCGACGGAGTGGAACGCACAGCCGCGATCAGGGCACGCATGATTTCACGCCCGGTGCCGTCACCATGCGCATGAACGATGCGACGTCGGCTGTGTGCGGCCTCCAATCCGAGGCACAGTGATCCTTTCGACGTACGGTCGAAGGGAACCCCAAAGCCCGCAAGCCCCTCTATCGCCTTGGGCGCGGCTTGGAGGATGCGGCTCGCCACGTCTGTGTCGCAGAGACCATCCCCGGCGGCAAGCGTATCGGCCAGGTGCAGTTCCGGATCGTCGTCTTCGCCGAAACTTGCAGCCAGACCACCCTGTGCCCAGGTGCTCGAATTGTCAGCTCCCAGTAGCGTCCTGGACAGAAGAAGCACCGGCTCCGGCGCCAGTTGAAGCGCCGTCATCAGTCCGGCGATGCCGCCGCCGATGATGATGGGCCGCCCGAAGAAGCTGCGGATATCGGCGCTCAAATTGCCAGCATCCGTTCGACCGCAAGCCGCGCGCGCCCGGCGATCCCGGGTTCGATGGTTACGACATGGTGGTTCTGCTCGAGCGCCGTGCGGATGTTGGCAAGCGTGATCCGCTTCATGTGCGGGCACAAATTGCAGGGCCGGATGAACTCGACCTCTGGGTGCGCTAACGCGACGTTGTCGCTCATCGAGCATTCCGTCATCAGCACGACACGTGGCGGCCTTTGCCTTTCGACATAGTCGGACATGGCAGCGGTCGAGCCGGAAAAATCTGCTTCAGCCACGACGTCGGGCGGGCATTCGGGATGCGCGAGCACGATCACGCCGGGATGGCTTTCGCGCAACTCGCGGATGTCGGCCGGTGTAAAGCGCTCATGCACCTCGCAATGCCCTTTCCAGGCGATGATCTGCACATCGGTCTGGGCGGCGATATTCTGGGCCAGATATTCGTCCGGCAACATGATCACCTGGGGAACGCCAAGGGATTGGACGACCGCCTTGGCGTTGCCGGATGTACAGCAGATATCCGACTCGGCTTTCACTTCGGCCGACGTGTTGACATAAGTGATGATCGGCACGCCGGGATAACGCTGGCGCATCAAGCGCACGTCTTCTGCCGTGATCGATTCCGCCAACGAGCATCCGGCGCTGAGATCCGGAATGAGCACGGTCTTGTCCGGATTAAGGAGCTTGGCCGTTTCGGCCATGAAATGCACGCCGGCCAGCACGATGACTTGCGCCTCGATCGTCGCAGCCGTGCGGGCCAGTGCCAAGCTGTCGCCGACGATGTCGGCCACGCAATGGAAGATCTCGGGGGTCTGATAGTTGTGCGCCAGGATGATGGCGTTGCGCTCGCGCTTCAGTGCAAGGATCGCCTCGATATCCTCGACGAAAGCCGGCCATTCAATCGGCGGGATCACTCGTCGGACGCGCTCGTAGAGAAACGCGGCCGTAGGCAGCATGGCGCTCATCGACCCCTCCAGCTTATACTCTAGTTGAAAATAACCAGCATATACTTGCTGTGAGTATAAGGGATGTCAACCCCGCGCCAGCGGCAATTTTGTCCCGGCGATGACCCTCTCGTCGAGAGCGGCGTGGCGGAACCGGTAAAGCTTCGCTGGCCGGCCGCCGGTCTCCGTGGTGGCCTCTCCGGTCTCTTCGACCAGCTCCTGCTGCTCGATCAGGCGGCGAAAGTTCGGCTTGTGGATGAGCCTGCCGGCGAGCGCCTCCACGGTTCGCTGCAGCTGCAAAAGCGTGAAGACCGGCGGCATCAGCTCAAAGACGACCGGCCGGTATTTGATCTTGGAGCGCAGCCGCGCAATGCCGGTCGCCACGATGCGGCGATGATCGGCGACCATAGACTTGCTGGGCACCAGCGGAGGCGGCGTCGCGTCCCGTCCGCTTCCGGCCTCTTGGACCAGGCCTGCTTCGTAGACCAACTCATAGCGTTGAAGCGTGAGTTCCTCGTTCCAAAGGCGGTCGTCGAAGCCGAAGGCTATCGTCGCCCGCTGCCAGCGTTCACGTCGCGCGGCCGCGTCGCTGACGCCGTCTGCCCATTCAATCAGGCGCGGTCGCAGAACGTCCAGCACGACCGGAGGCGTGCCGGAGCGGTGGTCCTCCCATGGAAAATATTCATACCAACTCTGCCAGCCGCACTTGGGCGAGCCAGCTGCCTGTTCCTTGCGGGTCAATGCGAGATAGCTGATGGAGATGACGCGTTGCTGGCGCTCGGCGCCGATGCGATCCCGATCCGCGAAGGTGTAGAGTTGCTCAATATACCCCAGCGGATGGCCGGTCTGCTGCTCGACCCACCCCCTCAAACCGGATTGCAGCGATCGGTGCTCAAGCGCAAATGGTCCGGAGGGCAGGGTGTCCGCCTGGCCGATGGTGAGGACACAGGGTTCACTGTCGTTTACGGCGACGACAAAGGCGATCAGGTCCACTTTGACTTCGTCGGCCTTGACGGCGGCTCTGTCTTTCCTGGGTCCTATTGCCTGATCGTCCATGTTCGCGAAAGTGGTTGGCCAGCTCGGGGGCGCCTGAATCGATTTAAGTGTAAGCGCGCCTGTCCGCACGTCAACACCGCACAGCTGCACGGCCATTTTTTAGCTCTTCGCACTTGCACAAAAATGTGGCAAACGCGACACCCGCGGTTGGTAACGTTGGGGAAGGAGGGTCCATTGAGTGCGTTTGGTGACACCAAGGCGATTACACCGCCGGATATTCGTTCGCGTAAAGGTGGGACGCCGCTCGTCTGCCTCACCGCCTACACGACCCCAGTCGCCCGGCTTGTCGATCCCCATTGCGATGTGGTGCTGGTCGGCGACAGCGTCGGCATGGTTCTGCACGGCCTGCCCTCGACGCTCGGTGTGACGCTGGAGATGATGATCACGCACGGCCAGGCCGTGCGCCGTGGCCTCGAGCAGGCGCTGATGGTGGTCGACCTGCCGTTCGGTTCCTTCGAGGAAAGCCCCGAGCAGGCTTTCCGCAATGCCGCGCGCGTCATGGCCGAGACCGGCTGCGCGGCCGTCAAGCTCGAAGGCGGCGAAACGATGGCAGAGACGATCGGCTTCCTCGCCGCGCGCGGCGTGCCGGTCATGGCCCATGTCGGCTTGACGCCGCAGGCGATCAACACCATCGGTGGCTACCGCGTGCAGGGCAGAGGCGGGGATGCCGAGCGCATCAGGCGCGACGCGCTTGCGGTGAGCGAAGCGGGCGCCTTTGCGGTCGTGCTGGAGAAGGTTCCCGAGGCGCTCGCCCGCCGGATCACCGGGGAGGTGGCGACCCCGACCATTGGCATCGGTGCCTCGGCAGCCTGTGACGGCCAGATTCTCGTCGTCGACGACATGCTGGGCCTCTTCGGCGACTTCCGGCCCAAATTCGTCAAGCGCTATGCTGAACTGGGGGAGGCCGCTGCGGCTGCGATCGCGGCCTATGCGCGGGAAGTGAAGGAGCGCCAGTTTCCGGCCGCCGAGCACGTGTTTGCCGATGCGCCCAAGCCCACCGACGCGGACGGCACCAAGAGCGGAGAAGCAGCGTGAGCGTGCCGATTGTCAGGAGCGTTGCCCAGCTTCGCGAAATTGTCGCCGCATGGCGCCGCGAGGGCGTGAGGATTGCCGTCGTGCCAACGATGGGTGTCCTGCATGAGGGCCATCTCAGCCTGGTGCGCGCGGCACTCGTGAAGGCCGACCGGGTGATCGTGACGCTCTTCGTCAACCCGAAGCAATTCAACAGCCAGGCCGATCTCGCCGCGTATCCGAGCACCGAGGACGAGGATGCCGCCAAACTGGCACCGCTTGGCGCGCACCTGCTTTATGCGCCGGATGCAGAGGAGATGTATCCGGCGGCCTTCGCCACGACCGTTTCGGTGTCCGGTGTCAGCGAGGGCCTGTGCGGTGCCTTCCGGCCGGGACATTTCGATGGCGTGGCGACCGTCGTCGCCAAGCTCTTCCTGCAGACCAGCGCTGACTTCGGCTTCTTTGGCGAAAAGGACTTTCAGCAGCTTCAGCTAGTCAGGCGTATGGCCCGGGACCTGGATATTCCAATCACCATTGTTCCTTGTCCGACAGTCCGCGAAGCCGACGGTCTTGCACTATCATCGCGCAATGTCCGGCTCTCGCCAGCAGAGCGTGCTGTTGCCCCCAAGCTCCCATCGGTATTGCTCCAGACGGCTGAGCGGCTTGCCCGCGGCTCGCCCGTCCTGCCAACGCTTGCCGATGCGCGCGCAGCAATTCTGGCTGCGGGCTATCGCGAGGTCGAATACCTGGAACTTCGCGACGAGGCAGATCTGCGACCGATGACAAGCCTTGACCGACCGGCACGCTTGCTTGTCGCGGCCTGGCTCGGCGGCACACGGCTCATAGACAACGTCAGAATATCACGGGTTTCAACAGATTAACGGGGTTCTCGGCACGCGCTGTATCCGTCCGGGGATCGTTTAAAACAAGGTCTCTGCCTGGCATCGAGCGATCACGGAGGTTACGCAAAGCGCAAATGCATCGCGTGTTTGAGAACTTCGTCGAGCAACTGTCTGCGAGTGTTGATGCTGCCGATCTCCGTGAGGCAATGGCATCCGCTGCAGCCGGCTTCGATTTTCCGCTATTCGCCTACTTCACTTACCCGTCGGCCCCCGGCGACGCCCCGCAATTGATCTCAAACTATCCTTCATCCTGGACATCACGTTATCTGCAACAGCGGTACCACAGTCTTGATCCGGTCATCCTGCGCGGGCTGCAAGGCTGGGATACCTTCGATTGGGGTGTGGATCGCGCTCGGCACTGTCTGCCGAATTCGCAGCAACAAATTCTGGAGAGTGCGGCTGAGTTTGGCATCCGCGGCGGCCTGACGATATCCATGCATGATCATCGCGGCCGGTTTGCTGCCCTGACCTTTGCTTCCGACGAGTCCCGCCCGCCTCTGTTGCGGTCACTGACACGTTACGAAAAAGCATTGCAGCTGGTGGCCATCAACTTTCATAGCCATGTCCGGCGCAGGCTCGCCGACGATCGCGTGGTGGACGGTGTAACGCTCACCCCGCGGGAGTTCGAGTGCCTGAAATGGGCGGCGCGCGGCAAGTCGGCTTGGGTTATCAGCCAGCTTCTCGGCGTCTCAAAGCGCACCGTGACCTTTCATCTGGAAAACGCCAAGGCAAAGCTTGGCGTTCGAACGATCAACCAGGCCGTTGCACGACTGGCTGCCTCCGGCCAGGCGAGATCCTGATTCGTCGGCCACGATAGCTGTAAACCTCTACAGGCTGCATCGCTGCCGGCTTTGCCCTTCGATGGCGGGAACACATCCCGCACGGAGGCGACCATGATGCAGCTGATAACACCAGACCTTTACGACGAGTTCGCAAGCGAGCTCAAAGAGATGCACGGGCTCAGGTTTCGGGTGTTCAAGGAAAGGCTCGATTGGGAAGTTGATACCGAAGACCAGATGGAAACAGACCCGTTTGATGGTCTGAAGCCTGTCTATCTGCTCCTCAAGGGATCCGACTGGCGAATTCGCGGTTGCGTGCGTCTTTTGCCCAGCACCGGACCCACAATGTTGCGCGACACGTTCCCGGTGCTGCTGGGTGCTGACGTCGTGCCCTCGACTGCCGACATATGGGAGAGCAGTCGTTTCGCGCTCGATCTCCCTCCGTCGGCGCCCAAGGCAGCGGGCGGGCTGGCCCAGGCAACCTACGAGCTCTTCGCGGGCATGATCGAGTTCGGCTTGGCCAAGGATCTGACCCGGATAGTAACGGTGACGGACACGCGCATGGAACGGATCCTTCGCCTCGCGACGTGGCCATTGTCGCGCATCGGACAACCCAAGTCCGTCGGCAAAACGGAGGGGGTGGCCGGGTTTCTCGAGATTTCCCACGCGAGCCTTTTGCGCATCCGCAGCAGGGGACGTCTGAGCGGACCGGTGCTGTGGCAACCGGTTCTAGGCCCGTCGGCATTGTGGACACCTGAGCCGTGAAGCGTGCTGGTCTGCCCAAGGAAGCGACGGTCGGTCTTGAATGCTGGCCGGACTGGCGTCGTCACGAAGCTTACCATTACGCCAGACGATTGCCACGCACTGCCTGGGCCTGGGAGTTTCTTCGGCGCAATCCACAATTCCAGCGCGACCACGCCAAAATGGCACCGTCCGCCTGCATTGTCGGAGCCCAGGCCGACATGAAGATAATCGAGTTGACGACAGGATCATCTTTCCTAAGACAATGGAGCCTCCTTTTTCGCGGACGCGCCACAGTCGGACGCTACGTCGGCAAGGGTCTTTTGGGATCCGCGCGACTGCGCCCGTATTCTACGGGCGGCCGCGGAGCCGGTTGGGCTCGACCACGGTTTTGAACCGCTTGACCTTTTTTCGCTCTCATGCTGCAAGGACATCCTGCTGACGCCTGCCGGCGTGCAGCACGTGCTGCTGAGGGAGGACTGCCGGAGTCTGCAGATCGCCCTTTCCGGTGCATCCGTTCTCCGCCCGTTGCGGCTATATGTCGACGCGATCGTGCAGCCGCAGCACCTGAAGTTCCATGTCGCTGCCCTTCAGTTCCTGAGCGACATCAATGGTTGCGGCCGCCTGGCAGCTGCTTGCTTTCCGCCGGAACCCCGCGGAGCGCGTCTGCGGATCGTGCTCCAGGCTTTGGATGGCTCGCTTGCGGGAGCATCTCATCAGGAGATCGCCATTGCCCTGTTCGGGAGACGCCGTGTCGAAGAAGATTGGTCTCATCCAGGTAGCCATCTTCGCGATCAGGTGCGTCGCGCCATCCAACGTGGCCGCTACCTGATGAGCGGCGGCTATAGACAGTTCCTGATGTAATTCGGGTGCCAGCTTGGTGATTGTCTTGTTAGAAAACGCGCAGGCATCATCTCCATTTCTCACTGCTATTGTGCCTTGTACAAAACGTAACACGCGCCTAGTTCTTCCGCTGCGGGAATCGGGTTTGAGTAATACGGACGAAGCACTGAGAACCAAGGCTTTTGTGATAGTGCATTCATGCCCCGAGAATCCTGATGACCGTTACGAACCCCCAGAAAGCCGGCGCTGACTGAAACGGTCGCTGAACGTGCTCTGTGGCGTGCGCCGCCTGACTCTCGGTTTCGGCCATGCCGACTAACAGCGTATTGATAGGCCATCGCGGGCTAAGCTCTACCGGCGAAAGCCGCGTCAAACTGGCAGGCAATCAGAAACTTGATCGGCGGCGACGATGATTATGATCAACGTGACGAACACGTGAATCATGCCGACGGCGCCGACGTTGCCGATGATGATGATGCCGATCATGCGTCGCTGACGCTGCCTAACTACAGTGCTTGTGATCATGCCGATCACCGCGTGATCATGAGCGGCGGCGGTCCGTGGTCAGGTGCGTAGCCGGGATGGTTCGCGCATGGCCGATTGTTCCTTCGTGCCGCGGGGTGTGGGCTTGCGTTCGGGCATGAGGGCGTCAGGCGCAACGAGAAGTTAGATCAGGGCCCACAAACGCGACTCATCCATGGGGTGGATGATAGTTATCCCTACAATCAATTGTACCAATATTACCGAATACTACTACAAGGTTCCCAATGAACGCGGCCGGATGGGTATCCGTCTCGCGTGGGCTGAAGCTGCCGGCAAGAATGGGGAGACGAACATGTGCGGGATTGTTGGCATCGTTGGGCAACAGCCGGTGTCGGATCGGTTAGTCGACGCATTGAAGCGTTTGGAATATCGCGGCTATGATTCCGCCGGCGTTGCGACGATCACCGAAGGTGCCTTGCACCGCCGGCGCGCCGAGGGCAAGCTCGTCAATCTCGAGAGGAGACTGAAGGAAGAGCCACTGAGCGGCAACATCGGCATCGGCCACACGCGTTGGGCAACCCATGGGGCCTCGACGGAACGCAATGCGCACCCGCACTTTACCGACGGTGTCGCCGTCGTCCATAACGGGATCATCGAGAATTTCACCGAGCTGAAGGACGAATTGGCGGCGGCTGGCGCCGAGTTCCAGACCGACACCGACACCGAGGTCGTCGCGCATCTCTTGGCAAGACACCGCCGGGAGGGCATGAGGCGGCAAGAGGCGATGCGTGCCATGCTGAAACGCGTCAGGGGCGCCTATGCGCTTGCCGTCCTCTTCGAAGATGATCCGTCGACCATCATGGCGGCGCGCAACGGACCACCGCTGGCGATCGGTCACGGCGACGGCGAGATGTTCCTGGGCTCCGACGCGATCGCGCTCGCTCCCTTCACCAATGAAATTACCTATCTCATCGAGGGCGACTGGGCCGTTGTCGGCAATTCGGGCGCCCATATCTTCGATTTCGACGGCCACCCCGTCGAGCGTCCGCGCCATACCTCCACGGCCGCGGCCGATCTGGCCAGCAAGGGCAATCATCGCCACTTCATGGAGAAGGAAATCTGCGAGCAGCCCGAAGTCATCGCCCATGCTCTCCGTCACTATAGCAACATCATAGAGAATCGCGCCGACATGGTTTCTGGCATCGATTTCGCCAGGATCCCGAGCTTGGCGATCTCGGCCTGCGGGACCGCCTATCTCGCCGGACTGATCGGAAAATACTGGTTCGAGCGCTACGCGCGCCTGACGGTTGAAATCGACGTTGCGTCCGAATTCCGTTACCGCGAGATCCCGTTGTCGCCGCAGTCGGCGGCTCTTTTCATTTCGCAGTCCGGCGAAACCGCCGATACGCTCGCATCGTTGAGGTACTGCAAGGAGCGTGGGCTGAAAATTGGCGCTATCGTCAATGCCTGCGAATCGACCATCGCTCGGGAGGCCGATGCGGTCTTCCCGATCCTTGCCGGACCGGAGATCGGCGTCGCCTCCACCAAGGCGTTTACCTGCCAGCTTGCCGTTCTAGCCGCACTCGCCATCGGCGCCGCCAGAGCCCGCGGGACCGTAACCGAAGACGAGCTGCAGGCGCTCGTCAGGAGCCTCGCCGAAGTGCCGCGCGTCATGGGCCAGGTACTCAACAGCATCCAGCCGGAGATCGAGTTCCTGTCGCGCGAACTGTCAAAGTGTCGTGACGTCCTGTATCTCGGCCGTGGCACCAGTTTCCCGCTAGCGATGGAAGGTGCGCTGAAGCTCAAGGAGATTTCCTACATCCATGCCGAGGGCTATGCGGCGGGTGAATTGAAGCACGGTCCGATCGCATTGATAGACGACAACATGCCAGTGATCGTCATCGCGCCCCATGATCGCTTTTTCGACAAGACCGTCTCCAACATGCAGGAAGTGGCTGCCCGTGGAGGGCGGATTATCCTCATCACCGATGAAAAAGGGGCCGCCGCATCGAAACTCGACACTATGCACACGCTCGTGCTGCCGGCTGTCGACGAGATTATCGCGCCGATGATCTTCTCGCTGCCGATACAGCTTCTTGCCTACCACACGGCGCTCTTCATGGGCACAGATGTAGACCAGCCGCGCAATCTCGCAAAATCGGTCACGGTCGAATGATTGCGAACCTTTATAGGTGGCGATGCTCGTCCATCGAAAGCGCTACCCCCTGTCTGGATCCGAAGCCCGGATGAACCAGATGACCATTGCTTGCTGCAATTTCGGGAAACTCGCCGTCGCCGCATCATGACAATCGCCATCCTTTTTTCGGCCGGTCGGGCGATTGCACAGGGCAGCCGGATCGAGCTTGCTCAAGCCGACGTCAGCACAAAAGCGCGCGGCCCTTTCGGCTGTTTCCTCGGGCGCCCCATCCTTTCGGTCTCCGAACAAGCATCGGCGGCTTAAAAAATTTCGTTAACAGCGTTGATCGATGTGTGATTCAAGCACAAGCGCGTCTTTCGCTGCATCGGCGGTGGAAATTGGTCGAAGGTATCAGCGTCCGCGAGGCTGGGTGGACGGTGCCGCGAATAGCCACTGGAGGCGTCAGGGGGAGTTCGAGTTGCTGTTCAAGAAAGCCATCGGCGAGAGTGAGTCGTGTAGGATCGCAGGTCGAATGCGCTACAGCCGATCAGGCCATCTCAGGGTGGGCAGGTTCTTAGAACTTGATCAGAAGCAGGTGAGCCGCCATATTCCGACCCGGCTGCCAATTTCAAGTGGCCCATTCCATGGATGAGGCCGGTCCGGCCGAATGGACGTCCATTTTTTTGATTTGCTGGGTGTGCGCCAGGGTCGGGGAGGAAATCTCCCGATTTGTCAGGCGCTCCCATCTTCTTGGAGATGTTTATGAAGGATTCGCGCATTCCCGAGCCAGTCTTGACGGCTATGTCGCAGGGGACCCACATCATCCGCGCTTATCGTGAGCACCTTGGGTATTCAATCGAGGACCTCGCGGTGGCGTGCGGGCTTGCCGCTGAGGAAATCCAAAACATCGAGCGGGGTGTGAGGTACAACAAGGGCTATCGGGATCGGATAGCAAGATCGCTGTCCATACCTGTGGGAATTCTTGAGGCAGAGGCGGACATATCGGACGCCGCCTGATCAGTCGGATAATCTGCAATGGGTGGAAGACCGCTCTTGTGATGTGAAGTTTGCGGCTGATAGTCGTCGCTTGATTCCGTTGGACGCGAATGCCTTCTGGCGCAGTACCGCCAAGAGAATTCTCGTCCACTGTCCGATGGAACTGCACACGGGCTCGCCGAACAGGAAGTTGGAACGCTTCGTCATGCTGTCTTAGGCGATATAGCCGCCCGGAGTGCTGCGACACGTGCACGATAGCATCGGCTCGCGACGATGGATTGCTAACAGCGAACTCATGCTGGTCGGCAAGGCGATACTGGCTGGAGCATCAACTCGGCCGACGAGAGTGGCCCCCCATCCTGGACTAGGCAGGATCGGCCGACATGGCCGGCATCGCGCGCCGCTCTGAAAAGAGCACAGCGGGCATCCAGACGCTGCCGGGTTGACTATGGGTGTCGGAACAGCAAAAAGGGGCCGCTCTTCATGAGTGGCGTGCGCCGGCAGTCTAACCCCAAGCCCCCCCGCCAGGCTGCCGGCGCGCTTCTAGGAACATCGAGGTAGGGCACTACGCTTCCTTGTCCGACTACGCCTCGATCAGATCCCGAGCAGCCAGCCAGTGTCCGACCGTCGCTTGCGCCTCTGCCCGCTGAGCCTTGTGCTTCCTCCAGCGAGTCAAGCCGATCACCATGGGTGTCGCCAGTTCTGGTGCTCACCCATGTGCCATTTGCGATCTCGTGTCGGTGAGAGCACCGCAAGCACCTCCCCTGCTACGGCAAGGCGGCTTGCGTCGCCCGTGTTGTTACTATTCTTCGCTGTGATCGGAGTTTTTTCGTGGCTTCGGAATCGGGACATTCGGCTTTGCAAAAAAATAGGCCGTCGTGGTCGATCGTCACGCCCCCGAGTTCGGCGGCACGATGGAATGACAACGGCAGCGCAAGCTCCATTTGCGCGAGGGGCTCGTCCCTTCAAATACTTGATGCATTTGCGCTTTGCGTCCTCCGTGCATGTTGCTCGATGCCAGGCGGAGACCTCTGTCTAAACGATCGCGCATCGATGCAACGCCCGCGCGTTGATCGCCATCATCGCGGCGATCGCTTTGCCGCGACCGCCGCGGCAGCGATGCGCATGCAAAAATTCACAGATGCATTCTAGCCAAATGCTAGCTGCCCAGCAAATGTCCGGCATTTCGCAAGGCCCCTAGGAAGAGACTGGCATGGCCGTTGGCATCGATCTTGGCCTGCATCGACAGGGGCATGCTGTGCCAGTTCTCCAAGGGCGTAGTGAAATGTGAGAACGTACCGTTGACGATGCACTGGTGGGTAACAAGACCCTGTCTGTCCAACGCCAGCACGCCGATCTGGTCGCCCTGATATCGGATGGCTGCGACCCGCTGGACCTCCGCGTCACCGTCGACCCGCACGTCGAAAAGCAGGATGCCGCGGCTCCTGGTGGCTACCTCGGCGGCCTTTTCAGCGAAGCTTAAGGAGAGCGAGCGGACGCTTTCGACCGCCAGCCGTAAAACCATCAAATCCAGTTCATCCACTGCCATAAGGTACCTGCGCGCAACACATGGGTGATAGCAATCGACCACACCGCTTGTTCACAGATGTCGGCTCACGACCGATCATTCAGGGTTTGCCGGTCAGTCCATTGACCGAGGGCGTGCTCCGGTTCGAACCGATCCTGAAGCGGAATGCGCTGGATCTACGGAACCCGAGGAGCAGGCCAGCCAAAGTTGCCGCGACAATTGATGTCGTGATCATTCCAGACATCTGCATCGGCGTCGCTGAACATCCCACTGGTAAGTCCGTTCTCTTGCGGCAAGCCCATCCTCGGGCCGTCTTGTACCTGAAACCCTCGCGGTGGCGTCCCTCGAAGCTCGGGACCGCCGGGCGCTTGATCGTCGAGAACTTTGTTTACGAAGGTCCGGACCTCCTGCAGAGCATATTCCGGTGCGCTCGCCTTTGAGCATTCCGCTGAAGCGTGACGTTTCGCTAGTCCGTGTTCCTTGCAGGCTCACCGCGAGGGCGCCTTGCACACAGCGGCACGTCAGCGCATGAAACTCGTCCCCCGTTCACTTCACAAAATGGATTTCCTGAAGTACTGGGAGCGCAGAGAAATCTCCGGTCGCAGCCTACCCGGTTAAAACAAGGACCCAACAATGAAGACTCTCGTCGTCTGCTCCGGCGGATTGGACTCCGTCACCCTTGCTCACAAGGTGGCAGCGGAGCACGAACTCGCCGGCCTCTTATCTTTCGATTACGGCCAACGGCATAGGAAGGAATTGGGCTTCGCCGCCCTTTGTGCGGAGCGACTGAGCGTCCCGCACCGCATCATCGACATCCACGAGATCGGCGGCGGCCTTTCCGGCTCCGCGCTGACCGATAATGTGGACGTGCCCGACGGGCACTACGCCGAAGACACGATGAAGGTCACGGTGGTGCCGAACCGGAACGCCATCATGTTGGCCATTGCCTTCGGCTTCGCCGCAGCGCACGACGCTGACGCGGTGGCGACGGCCGTGCATGGTGGGGATCATTTCATTTATCCCGACTGCCGTCCGGCCTTCATCGACGCTTTCCAGATGATGCAGGACCACGCGCTCGACGGCTACGCGAAGATTCGCATTTATGCACCCTATGTGAATCTCACGAAGGCGGACATTGTTAGGAATGGAGCAGCATACGGCACGCCATTTGCGCAGACCTGGTCCTGCTACAAGGGCGCCGAGCGTCACTGCGGGAGGTGCGGGACCTGTGTCGAGCGGCGCGAGGCGTTTCATCTCTCTGGGCAGCCGGACCCCACCGACTACGAGGACTCCGACTTCTGGCTCGATGCGCTGCGAAGGAGGACCGCGTAATGTTCCGCATCACCAAGGAATTCCACTTCTCAGCCTCGCATCAGCTCACCTCGTTGCCACCCGATCACCAATGCGCGCGCCTGCACGGGCATAACTACATCGTTGAAGTGGAGCTTTCAGCGAATGGACTGAACGAGAACGGCTTCGTGCGCGACTATCACGATTTGGCGCCATTCAAACGCTACATCGACGAGAGCTTCGACCACCGACATCTCAACGACGTGCTGGGACATGAGCAAGTCACGGCGGAATATCTGGCCAGACATTTTTATGAATGGTGCAAGGCACGCCTGCCCGAAACCTCGGCCGTGCGGGTGAGCGAAACGCCGAAAACCTGGGCGGAATACCGGCCATGACCGATACGCATCCCGCAATCCGCGTGAGTGAGATTTTCGGGCCGACGATCCAGGGCGAGGGCGTGCTCATCGGTTTGCCGACCGTCTTCGTCAGAACCGGCGGGTGTGACTATCGCTGTTCCTGGTGCGACAGCCTGCATGCGGTGGACAATCAATTCCGCCATGAATGGGAGATGATGTCCATTGGCGCGGTGTGGCAAAACGTGCTTGCGCTTTCCGGTGGCCGCCCGCTGATGGTGTCGCTGTCAGGCGGCAATCCGGCCATCCAGCCGCTCGCCGCGCTCATCGAGCGAGGCCATGGTGAAGGTTACCGTTTTGCGCTGGAAACCCAAGGTTCGGTGGCCAGGGACTGGTTTGCCGACCTTGACGTGCTAGTCCTCAGCCCAAAGCCGCCGTCAAGCCAAATGACGACCGATTGGGCCGCTTTCGAGGCGTGTCTCCAGGCGGCACAAGGCAGGCCGCAAGTCGTGCTCAAGCTCATTGTTTTCGACGAAAGGGACTACGCCTACGCGAAAGACGCCGCTGCGAGATTTCCGCGACTTCCGATCTATCTGCAACCCGGCAATCACACGCCGCCACGCCCCGCAAATGAAGACGCGCCTGTCGACCTTGACGGAATATTGAAGCGCATGGAGTGGCTGGTTGATAGCGTGACCCGCGACAGGTGGTTCGAAGCCCGTGTGCTGCCGCAGCTGCACGTTATGCTCTGGGGTAACAAGAGAGCCGTCTAGCCTAGGCCCGCTTTTCACTGAAACTGCGCCGGCAGATATTCGGGTGGACGGGTTGTCCCACGCTTGACGGCGCTGCCGGGGTGCTTGCGGACTTCTGCCACCGGCACCAAGAGCGTGGCCAGCCGCTTACGATTCGGATTGTTGCCGAGGCTCGGTTTCGACGGGCGTCCCTGGCGCGAACCAATCAAAGGGTTAGCGCGAGCCACGGGTGGATAGTATGGTGGTGCGATGCGGCGGCGCCTGCTGCAGCTGGCACGGTCCTTGCGGATTCTTGTTGCAAGGCCGAAGGGAGCTGTCGGCCGACAACCATGATCTGGCCAGGACGATTGTCGACTGCTTCCGATACAGAAAAGAGGCCGGACTCGACGTGGCGCTTCAGGGACTGCGAAATGGAATACGGCGCCGGAAGGCACGACCGGACGATATCGTCACTATGCCAAGACGCGTCTGGTCCTCGAATCCTGTTTCGACACGACGGTCGCCGATCAACAGTGAAAAACATAGCGCAATCGGTTCACGATCGACTGAGAACCATGACCGTTCCTCTGCGGTGCTCAGACTGCCGCTGAGTGCCTGGCCGTTCCACTTTCGAAATATTTGTCGAACTTTGCCGCGATGCTCCTGACAAAGGGCCGGCTTTCCGCAGGCACGACGAAGCGGTCACCATCAAGTTCAAGCAACCGCGCAGGATCTTGGAGGGCCGTGGAACTCGCTCGGACGAGAAGTCTTTGGCCGGCTTTGCCAAAGCGCTCCACCAGTACGATCGCCGAGAAGCCGAAGTCACACATCAATCGCTCGATGATCCAGCCGCGAACACGGTCGTCGTCAGAAAGCGCGATACCCCGAACAGCGGCCAGCCCGCCATCAGCAACCATGCGTCCATACTCGGCGGTCGAAGGCATATTCTGTGCATAGCCCTGGCGAAACTGGCTGATGGACGATGGGCCGAGGCCGATCAATGTCTCGTAGGAGTCCTCGGTGTAGCCTTGGAAGTTCCGGTGCAAAGTCCCGGCGCGTGCCGCAAGCGCCAGCGCATCGCCCGGCTTGGCGAAATGATCGAGCCCGATTGCTTCGTATCCCTGGTCCATGATCGCCCGCGCTGCCAATTGCGATTGGGCAAACCGCTCCGCCGGACCCGGCAACCAGGCCTCGTCGATCATCGTCTGATGTTTCTTGAACCACGGCACATGGGCGTAGCCAAAAAGCGCGATCCGATCCGGTTCCAGGGTCAGTGCCTGTGCAACCGTGGAGGCGACGCTCTCCCTGGTCTGATGCGGCAGCCCGTAGAGCAGATCGAGATTGACGGATTCGACGCCGCGCGAACGAACGCCATCAACAACCGTCTTGGTCTGCAGAAAGCTCTGCTCGCGGTTGATCGCTTTCTGCACCTTCGGGTCGAAATCCTGGACGCCGAGGCTCGCCCTTGTCATGCCGATTTCGGCAAGTGCATCGAGGCGGGCATCGTCCATATCGTTGGGTTCGATCTCAACGCTGATCTTTGCACCGGGGAGAAACGTGAAGCTGTTGCGCAGGACGGTTCCCAGCGCCACGATATCTTCCGGTTTGAGCATCGTCGGCGAACCGCCGCCGAAATGGACGGCACGCACGCGGCCCTTGCCTGCGACAAGACTGGAGACGGTGGCGATCTCGGCATCCAGTGAGCGCATATATGTGGTCACTGGTTCGTAGTGGCGTGTCTGCTTGGTGTGGCACGCGCAGAACCAGCAGAGCCTGTCGCAATAGGGAATATGCAGGTAAAGCGATATCTCGTCACCACCTTCGAGCGCCTCCAACCAGCCTCGGTAAACGACGGCATCGACCCCCGCATGGAAATGCGGCGCGGTGGGATAACTGGTGTAGCGCGGGACGTTCTCGCCAAGTCTGGCAGCTAGCTCCGGTCGCATGTTCTGGTCCACCGTGTTTGCGTCGCCGGAACTCTGGACGCCTTGATGAGGCAAAGCCCTGATTTCGGTCAACCTTCAGCACGGACAAACTGCCGCAAGGATTTTTCTACCGTAGATTGATATCCTGCCGGCACTTGGGACCGGTAGAGCAATCGAATGACATTACGGCAGGACATTCATAGTTCCGGCATTCCCGTTCTTTGCCTGTCTTGCGAGGCACGGCACCACGGTGTCTGTGGTGCGCTCGAACCAGACCATTTGGCTCAGCTCGCCAAGACGTCGTCGCGGCACAATATCGAGCCGGGGGTCGAACTGATCGGCGACGCCGAGGCGGTCGACTGTTATTCAAACGTGCTTTCAGGCGTGGTGAAGCTCACGAAGAGCCTTTCGGACGGCCGCCAGCAGATCGTCGGTCTCCAGTTCGCGCCGGACTTTCTGGGACGGCCCTTCAAGATGAAAAGCGCGATCAATGCGGAAGCGGCAACAGCTGTCTCGCTATGCTCGTTTCCGAGAGCGGCCATCGAACGGATGATGAAGGAATCACCGGAATTTGTGCATCGCCTCCTCAAGCAGGCGCTGAACGAACTCGACGAGGCACGCGAATGGATGGTGACTCTGGGGCGCAAGACCGCACCGGAGAAGGTGGCGAGCTTTCTCCTCATGATCGCCCGGAACATCGGTTCCAGTGTTGACCCGGCGGCTAGGTCGGCGTGCTTCGAGTTGCCGATGACGCGTGCCGACATCTCTGATTTCCTTGGAATTACAAACGAGACCGTGAGCCGTCAGCTGACCAGCCTGAGAATGGACGGCGTGATTCGGATCGAGAACAACCGCCGTGTCACCGTGGACAGCATGAGCCGGCTGGAACGGCGCTGCGGCGGCCGAGGCGCAACCGCCGTTTGAATGACACCGAAGCTGCATGGCCTCCGTCACTTACTTCGTTCGGGGCTGGGCATGCTCGCGTTGGGCTTAGAAGAAAATCGCATAGCGACAGCCCGCTCTCCATCCGATCGCATGAGCCAGGTGCGTTTCGGCCAACTCGTCGGCGAAGCATCCATTCCTCGAGGTGCTTGACGTGCAACCGGCTGTTCCAGGCAGGATCGCACTCGGCCGAAGTCAATACGCCTCATACGCAAGGGAAAATCGCCGTCTCCCCGAACGATGAATGTCACGAAGGCAGCGCAACGCTGGCGCTGGCTCCCAAGGCATTGAAACGATCGACGTTCGGCAAGGCATCGGCCTACTTTCCAGCGTCACAGAAGGCGCGCTTTCCCACACGCCCGCGATCGCCTCCATACCCGGCCCGACCGGGGACGCCGGGCCTGTCGATTAGGGGTGGCGGCCGGTGGTGCGCTTCAAAATTCGATCGCCACAGTCTGATCGCACCGAACTCGATGCTGCTCGAAGCAAAATCGTGCGGCTCTGACATGGATCAGGGCGAGCAGGCCACGGCTGCGCAATAAGGCACTGCGGTTTGGCGCCCGCCGGAATTGGAAATCGGGGCTTACGATGAAATTCGGCACAGAGATCGTCCTTCTAAGCCTGTTTGCGTTTGCGGCCCTGGTGGCTGCCGGCTTCGGCGTAGATGAACCTTTTCGCCGGCATATGTGGGTTTTGTTCTTCGCGGTGGCTGGCTTCACTGCGATTCTGTTGCGCAACACGGAGTTCAAGCCGACAGTTCCGATCGACCCCGCCGCTTACATGGATGGGCCGATCCGCTACGGTGCCATCGCCACCGTATTCTGGGGCGTCGTCGGCATGCTGGTCGGCGTGGTCATCGCCCTGCAGCTCGCCTACCCGGATCTCAACATCCAGCCCTGGTTCAATTTCGGCCGACTGCGGCCGCTGCACACATCCGGTGTTGTGTTCGCTTTCGGCGGCAACGCGCTGATTTGCACGTCTCTCTATGTGGTGCAGCGCACCTGCCGCGCCCGTCTGTTCGGCGGCGATCTCGGCTGGTTCGTGTTCTGGGGCTATCAGCTGTTCATCGTCATGGCGGCAACCGGCTACCTGCTCGGCATCACCGAGAGCCGCGAATACGCCGAGCCCGAATGGTATGTGGACCTGTGGCTGACCATTGTCTGGGTCGCCTATCTCATCCTGTTCCTCGGCACGATCCTGAAGCGCAAGGAACCGCACATCTATGTCGCCAACTGGTTCTACCTTGCCTTCATCGTGACCATCGCAATGCTGCATGTGATCAACAACCTGTCGATGCCGGTCTCCTTCCTGGGCTCCAAGAGCTATTCAGCCTTCTCCGGCGTACAGGACGCCCTGACGCAATGGTGGTACGGCCACAATGCCGTCGGCTTCTTCCTCACCGCCGGCTTCCTCGGCATGATGTATTATTTCGTGCCCAAGCAAGCCAACCGGCCTGTCTATTCCTACCGGCTGTCGATCATCCACTTCTGGGCTTTGATCTTTCTCTACATCTGGGCCGGTCCGCACCACCTCCACTACACCGCCCTGCCGGACTGGGCCCAGACGCTCGGCATGGTGTTCTCGATCATGCTCTGGATGCCCTCGTGGGGCGGCATGATAAACGGCCTGATGACGCTCTCGGGCGCCTGGGACAAGCTGCGCACCGACCCGATCATCCGTATGATGGTGATGGCCATCGCCTTCTACGGGATGTCCACCTTCGAAGGCCCGATGATGTCAATCAAGGCCGTCAACTCGCTCTCGCACTACACCGACTGGACCATCGGTCACGTCCATTCGGGCGCGCTCGGATGGGTTGGCATGATCTCGTTCGGCGCGATTTATTTCATGGTCCCGAAGTTATGGAACCGCGACCGGCTTTATTCGCTGCGGCTCGTCAACTGGCACTTCTGGCTGGCGACGCTTGGGATCGTCGTTTACGCCGCGGTGATGTGGGTCTCCGGCGTCATGCAGGGCCTGATGTGGCGCGAATACAACGAGCAGGGCTTCCTGGTCTACTCCTTCGCCGAAACCGTCGCGGCCATGCATCCCTACTACATCATGCGTGCCATCGGCGGCGCGATGTATCTGTCGGGCGCCCTCATCATGGCTTGGAACATCGCCATGACCATCCTCGGCTACCGGCGCGAGGAGGATCCGATGCCGCGCTCCATCCCCGCCCTCCAGCCTGTGCGATCAGGAGCCAGAAAATGGGCTTGATGGACAGACACGCGGTCATCGAGAAGAACGCCACACTGCTTCTCCTCGGGTCCCTGCTGGTCGTAACAATCGGCGGTATCGTCGAGATCGCGCCGCTCTTCTATCTCGACAACACCATCGAGAAGGTCGAAGGCATGCGGCCCTATTCGCCGCTCGAGCTCGCCGGGCGCAACATCTATGCGCGCGAGGGCTGTTACCTCTGCCACAGCCAGATGATAAGGCCGTTCCGCGACGAGGTCGAGCGCTACGGCCACTATAGCCTGGCGGCCGAGTCGATGTACGACCACCCGTTCCAGTGGGGCTCGAAGCGCACCGGGCCGGATCTCGCCCGGGTCGGCGACCGCTACTCCAACGCATGGCATGTCCAGCATCTCACCGAACCACGCTCCGTGGTGCCGGAATCGATCATGCCGGGCTATGCCTTCCTGAAGGACACACGGATCGAAGTGAAGGATTTCTCGACGCATCTGATCGCCAACAGCCGTGTCGGTGTGCCCTATTCAGACGACATGATCGCTCATGCCAATGCCGATCTCATGGCGCAGGCCGATGCGAATGCCGACACATCGGGCCTGGAGAGACGCTATCCAAAGGCCAAGCTTGGGGACTTCGACGGCGATCCGCAGCAGGTCACCGAAATGGATGCGCTGGTCGCCTATCTCCAGATGCTCGGCACGCTGGTCGATTTCAAGACCTATGACGAAGCCGCCGGTTACCGCTGAGGAGAATGGCGATGACCTACAATTTCATGCGGGAGTTTGCCGACAGCTGGGGCCTGCTTGCCATGGCGCTTTTCTTCCTCGGATGCGTTGCCTTTGCACTTCGTCCCGGCAGCCGAAGGCAAGCCGAGAGAGCCGCTCACATTCCTCTCAAGGACGACTGATCATGGGCAGCGAGCATATCGACGAGGTTTCGGGCATCTCGACGACCGGCCATGAGTGGGACGGCATCAAGGAACTCAACAACCCGCTTCCGCGCTGGTGGGTCATCACCTTCTACATCACCATTGCCTGGGCGATCGGCTACACCGTCGTCTATCCGGCATGGCCGATGCTGACTTCCGCGACCAGGGGTGTGCTGGGGTATTCGAGCCGCAAAGACGTCAAGAATGAACTGGCGGCGGCCGAAGTGGCCAAAGGCAAATATGTCGCTGCCATTCAGGCGAAGACCGTCTCCGAGATTACTGCCGACGATACGCTACGCGACTTCGCCGTCGCCGCAGGTGGCGCCGCGTTCAAGGTCAATTGCGTGCAGTGCCATGGCTCGGGCGCTCAAGGGTCCAAGGGTTTTCCCAACCTAAACGATGACGATTGGCTGTGGGGTGGCAACGCCGAACAGATCCAGCAGACGATTGCGCACGGCATCCGCTTCGCATCAGACCCGGATACGCGCCTGTCGGAAATGCCTGCTTTTGGCGACATCATCACGACGGATCAGATCAAGCAGGTCGGCGCCTATGTCGCAAGCCTCTCCGATCCTGTTCAGGACACAAGCCTGATCGAACTCGGCGCCAATGTTTTCGCCGAGAATTGTGCGGCCTGTCATGGTGAGAATGCAAAGGGCAACAGGGAGCTCGGCGCACCCGACCTGACCGACGCGATCTGGCTATACGGGTCTGGCGAAACAGCCATCGCCGCGCAGGTCCGCGCCCCGAAGCTTGGCGTCATGCCGGCCTGGATCGGGCGTCTCGGCGAGATCAAGGTCAAGGAACTCGCGGTCTATGTCCATTCGCTTGGCGGCGGAGAATAGGAACGCAAGCCTATTCTCGTCCTCCCCCCAACCGCCAAGCGACGAGGCCCGGCGCGAGCCGGGCCTCGGCATCATCCAGAAACCGATGGGTCGGGCTTCCGGCGAAATCGTCGCTGGTGACTGGAGCTTCTCGTGCTCGATAACACGCAAATAGAACGGCTCGAAGCCGATGCGGTCAACTCCGCCAGGACCCGTCAGCCGCTCTATGCCGCACGCAACAAGATCTTCCCGAAGCGGGCCTCTGGCAGTTTCCGCCGCTTCAAGTGGTCGGTGATGGCAATCACGCTGGGGATCTACTACCTGACGCCCTGGCTGCGGTGGGATCGCGGGCCATTTGCCGCGGACCAGGCCGTGCTGGTCGATCTTGCCAACCGGCGTTTCTACTTCTTCTTCATCGAGATCTGGCCGCAGGAATTCTATTATGTGGCCGGCCTGCTGGTCATGGCCGGTATCGGCCTTTTCCTGATCACATCCACCGTCGGCCGGGCCTGGTGCGGCTATACGTGCCCGCAGACCGTGTGGGTCGATCTGTTTCTGGTCGTCGAGCGAGCCATCGAGGGCGACCGCAACGCGCGCATCAAGCTCGATGCCGGTCCCTGGACTGCGCGCAAACTCGTGGTGCGAACATCGAAACACGCCATTTGGCTGGTCATAGGCGCGGCGAGCGGCGGCGCCTGGATTTTCTATTTCGCCGATGCGCCGACGCTGGTTGGGGAACTCTTCACGGGCACCGCAGCCCCGGTCGCCTACATCACCGTCGCCGTGCTGACGGCGACGACCTATACGTTCGGCGGGCTGATGCGCGAGCAGGTCTGCACCTATATGTGCCCATGGCCGCGCATCCAGGCGGCCATGCTCGACGAAAGTTCGCTCACCGTCACGTACAATGACTGGCGCGGCGAACCGCGCACGCGTCACGCCAAGAGGGTCCTTGCCGCCGGACAGCCAGTCGGCGATTGCGTCGACTGTAACGCCTGCGTGGCTGTCTGCCCGATGGGGATCGACATTCGCGATGGCCAGCAGCTCGAATGCATCACCTGCGCGCTCTGCATCGATGCCTGCGACGGCGTCATGGACAAGCTCGGCAGGGAGCGCGGCTTGATCTCCTATGCGACGCTGGCCGACTACAACGCCAACATGATGCTGGCGACCCCGGGCGGCTCCGGTTCAGTCAACCCGTCACTGGTCAGGAGCGCTGACGGCCTGTTCTCCGACAAGGTGGCCCGTTTCCATATCCGCAAGATCTTTCGCCCGCGCACCTTCATCTACATGGCCGCCTGGTCGGCGGTCGGTCTCGCGCTGCTTTATTCGCTGCTGACCCGCGAACGGCTCGAATTGAATGTCTTGCACGATCGCAACCCGCAGTTCGTGACGCTGTCCGACGGTTCGATCCGCAACGGCTACACCGTCAAGCTGCTCAACATGATCCCCGAACCAAGAACGATCATTCTCACGATGCAGGGCCTGCATGGAGCCGAAATGAGCGTTGTCGGCATCCACCTGCCGGCGGATCGCTCCTTCGCCATCCCGGTCGAACCCGACCGGCTGAAGATGCTCAAGGTTTTCGTGCGTCAGCCGGCAGATCAGGTTCGGGGTGCAGCGCAAAGCTTCAAGTTCCGGGTCGAAAACAAGGCGACGTTCGAGTCGGACGAATACACGGCCACTTTCAACGCACCGGAGAGCGCCAGATGAGCGACACCTCGCGACAATCCCGCGAATTCACCGGCAGGCATATGCTGTTCACCATCCTTGGCTTCTTCGGCGTGGTCATAGCGGTCAATCTGACGATGGCGACGCTTGCCAACACAAGCTGGACCGGCCTTGTCGTCGAAAACACCTATGTGGCGAGCCACCAATTCAACAAAAAGGCCGAGCAAGGGCGAGCTCTGGCAGCCCTCGGCTGGACTGGCAAACTGACCATCGCAGGCGGTGAGGTCCGCTACAGCCTCACCGATGCTGTCGGCAAGCCGGTTGCCTTGCATGGCGTCAAGGTGCTGTTTCGTCATCCCGCCTACGAGGCCGAGGACAAATCCGTCACTCTTGCCGCTGCCTCCGGTCAGATATTCGCCGGGCACCACATGCCCAAGGATGGCGTCTGGATCGTCGAAATCGACGCCGATGCGAGCCTTGCGGAACCCTATCGCGACGTTCGCCGGATCATGATTTCCCACGGGGCGCTGCAATGAGCTGCTGCGCGCCAGGCGCCGAAGTGGCTTTGGACCTGGAAAAGGTCACACTGGTCCTGCCTTCTGGCCAGGAAATCAGACTGGCGAGCCGCTCGATTGGCGAAAATCTTCGCCAGACCGACCTCTCGGTGCCGGCTGTGCATTGTGCCGCCTGCATCCAGACGATCGAGACGGCGATCGGCAAGCTGGATCGCGTCGAAGGCGCTCGTGTCAATCTTTCGACGAAACGTGTTTCGGTCCGGTGGCGCGGCGAGGAGGTTCCGCCATTCGTCGCCACACTTGGACGGCTGGGCTATGGCGCGCACCTGTTCGATCCCGAGGCTGACGGGAAGGACAAGATGCTCTCGGAACTGATCCGCGCCGTCGCGGTCGCCGGCTTTGCGGCGGGCAACATCATGCTGCTATCAGTCTCCGTCTGGTCCGGCGCGCAAGGCGCGACCCGCGACCTGTTCCATTGGGTCTCGGCCTTGATTGCCATTCCTGCGCTCGCTTTCGCCGGCGGCATCTATTTTCGCTCGGCCTGGAATGCGCTGCGCCACAGCCGCATGAACATGGACGTGCCGATCGCGGTCGGGGTATCGCTGGGCTATGCGATGAGCCTCCATGAGACGATCACCCATGGCGACCACGCCTATTTCGACGCGTCGGTGTCTCTGCTGTTCTTCCTGTTGATCGGCCGCACGCTGGATCACGTGATGCGCGCACGCGCCCGCACCGCCGTGAAAGGCCTGTCACAACTGGCCGCGCGTGGCGCCATGGTGCTGCGCGACGGTGGCGCACGCGACTATCTGCCGGTTGGCGAGATCGAACCGGGCATGCTGTTGCTGATAGCGGCCGGCGAAAGGATCCCCGTCGACGGCAAGATCACGCGTGGGACATCGGACGTCGACTGCTCGCTGGTTTCGGGAGAGAGCACGCCCAGAAGCGTGGCTCCAAACGATGCCGTCCAGGCCGGCGTGCTCAACCTTACCGGCCCGCTGACCATCGAGGCGACAGCCGCCGCGAAGGATTCGTTCCTGGCGGAAATGGTTCGGCTGATGGAAGCCGCCGAGGGCGGTCGCGCACATTACCGCCGCATCGCCGATCGCGTTTCAGCACTCTATGCTCCAGTTGTTCATCTCACCGCCTTCGTGACATTCCTTGGCTGGATGGCGGCAACCGGCGACTGGCATCGGGCGATAACCATCGCCATCGCCGTTTTGATCATCACATGTCCGTGCGCGCTCGGGCTCGCCGTGCCGATCGTCCAGGTGGTCGCCGCGCGGCGGCTGTTCGAGAACGGCATCATGGTCAAGGATGGTTCGGCCATGGAGCGCCTGGCAACGATTGATGCAGCGGTGTTCGACAAAACCGGCACGCTCACGCTCGGCCAGCCCCGTCTCGTCAATGCGGCCTCGATCGATCCGGCCATGCTGACGATTGCGGCCGACATGGCCGCGCATTCGCGTCATCCCTTTTCAAAGGCCATAGCCGGTCTTGCCGCTGGCGGCGGGCAGCACAAATTCGATGCCGTCACCGAGCATCCGGGGTTCGGTATCGAAGCAACTGACGTCGGAAGTATCTGGCGGCTGGGCAGACGCGGATGGGCTGGATGGAAGGCCCGCACAGGCGGCGAAGGCAAACATGGCTATGGCGGGACGGTCCTGACGAAAGACGGGATCGTTGTCGCGACCTTCAATTTCGAGGATGCGTTGCGTGCCGACGCCAAGGCGGCGATCGAGCGATTGAACGATGCCGGGATGTCGGTTCAGATGCTGTCGGGCGATAGCGCGGCCGCCTGCCGCGAAATCTCGAAAATGCTGGGTATCGATGACTTCGTTCCGTGCCTGCTGCCGTCCGGCAAGGTCGAATGCATCGAAACCCTGGCGAAAGAGGGACACCGGGTTCTGATGGTTGGCGACGGCTTGAACGACACGCCTGCGCTGAGCGCGGCGCATGTTTCGTTCGCGCCGGCCACGGCCGCCGACATTGGCCGCAATGCGGCGGATTTCGTATTCCTGCGTAAAAGTCTTCTGGCGGTCCCACTTGCTTTAGACATTTCGCGGAAGGCCGGACGGCTGATCCGGCAGAACATCGCCCTCGCGATCGTTTACAATGGCATCGCCGTGCCGGTCGCCATCCTGGGGCACGTTACGCCACTCATTGCGGCGGTCGCGATGTCCGCCTCGTCCCTCCTGGTCATCGGCAATGCGCTACGCTTGCAAGGTTTCGTGTCAAATGCATCGGTGCAAGATGCCCGACAATGACAGGCACTCCGACATTGGCGCACTGGCACAATCCTCATGACGACGCTCGCCTACCTCATACCTGTGGCCCTGTTCCTCGGAGCGCTTGGGCTGGCCGGGTTTCTGTGGGCCTTGAGGAGCGGCCAATATGAAGATCTCGATGGCGCCGCCGAGCGGATCCTGATCGACCGCGACGAGCCACGCAGCTGAGCCAGCCTGCCCTGCAACGACTCGCTCGAATATTTTCCCCGGTTGCTTCGCCTCATGCCGATTTCGGCGCGCGACGGGTGCGAACGCATCAGCCAGAATACGTTGCCGAACTTTCGGCCAGGAAAGTGCTGCGTTTGTGCCGCTTCGCGCATTGCTATTTTTCCATACGTTTCCATATAATTCAATAAGTTAGCGGGCAGAAGACTGGTCGAGGCAAAACGTATCGAAGCCGTCTCAAAGGCCGCTGGCGACCCTGTAACCGTCCGCAGTGTCACCGAGGCTTACATACTAGAACGCGAGAAGGTTGAGCGCGCTCGCGGCGCTCGCCTTGATGCCGGCAATCGTATGCGAAAGCACATTCTGTCCGACGCCGCTATTGCTCACAAAGAATTGCATTGCTTGACGGAAGCCGACCTGCAGGATTGGCGCGGCCGTTTGCCTGCCAATTTCGCCCGAGCAACCGTGCTCCGCGTTAACAACGACTTCAAAGCTGCCCTGAATGCGGGCGTCAGCAAGCACGCACGGCGGCTTCAATCCTTGAATGCCTCTCACGTCGGCGTCGTCGTCAAGAACGGCTTGGCTGCGACGGATGCGGTTTCCCCCGTTGCCCGAGATAAGATCATACGCACGGCGGACCCGCACGCCTCCGGTAGGCTCTGGCTGTCCGGCACAATTCATCTATCGGGCGACGAGCCGCGCATAGAGAGTGTCGCGAGCACGCGCCTGCACTGACTCCTTAGCATTCGGGGATTCTAGACCTCCGTTTGTATATCGCAAACTAAAAATCAGTATCGTTTGCATATCGCAAACAACATGGGAAGATATCTCCCGCCATCACCTGATAAAACGTGGCAAGCTCGTTTTGTACTTGATTTGCGAATGGATTTGTCGAAATGTGAGTGAGCCGGCGAGTGATAGAAACACTCGCCGGCTCTAACCACAACCAAAGAGGACGCTTCGATATGGCCGTCACCCGAAATATAGAATTGCCCGAATTCAGCAAGTTGATCTTGGCCGCAGCCAGGCTCGCTAAAGTCGGTCAAGACCAAGATCTTGGCGAACCAATCGACGTCAGGACCGGCGGAACCTATCGCACCCGAGGCGGCCTCTGTGTCGGGCCGCTCCGCCCTTTTCGAGACGAGGAGGACGGCGCCCACACCGATGCCGCCGGGCGTTCCGCATGGTTCTTCGCCCCAGGTATCGGCGCCTATGACCGATACGGCTGCATCCTGTCCGGCGAGATCCCGAAAAGCCAGTTGGACTGCGTCGCCCCGTGGCCTCGCCAACCTCTTGATATTGATCTAGAATTCTCAAACAAGAAAATGCAGACATGATCGCTTTCGAAACCGGCAAGACCTTGACCGCCGAAACGTAACAATCTCAATCTGCGAGCTTTTTTCCTTTCAAGAGCGACATTAGCTCTTGCTTCGTCAATCCGTTGATTGACATATAAAGAGTGTGACTCTTCTTCTCAACCAGCGTGTCCCTACAGCCCTTGCTGCAGGTTTTTGCGGTGGCATCCCAAGACGCATAGCAGCGCTTGGGGCATGTTATGCTGCAAGAGTCTTTCCCCGTATCGCACGTATCAGCATACGCCGCCGTAGGTAACAAACCCGTTGCGGCGACAAGTAGGATCTTGCCGTAAGCTTTCATTGCAGACCCCTTTTCATCTCGGAAACAAGCCATAATACAAGCCGCAACTAAATTAGTAAATAGAAAAGCACTACCAAAGTAACAGGTCACGCAATTCCGGGTGTCTCGCCGACTTTTCAGTAGCGTAAACCTGTGTAGACCGGCGTTAGCCGGCGCAGTGCCGTAGGCGCGGACTATCCCGTTGGCCTTGCCTTGGCAGGGGTAACACGGGCGCTCACACTTGCTATCGCAGATCATAAGTGCGACCTCGGCGGCCGTTGGCTTCGCCGAGGCAGTCAACAGCTTCAATCCGACGAATAGTGCGGTATCCGGGGAGAGCGTGACCCGCTTCCCCGCGTTGGCGCGCACCATGATAAGCGCGGGCTAGTTCGGCCTCCTCAGCCCATCGCCTCGGCATTCTTCACCGTATGAATTTATTCCTGCGCTAGAACGGAATAGGAACATCGGTCAAGGCCGAATTACCACTGGGTGACGTCTATGCCGCCGTCCGGCTGGAACGTGACACGGTAGGAGAAGTCGGCGAAGACTTTGTCGGTTCCATCGTCGGACCGCAATGCACCTTGACGACATCGCCTCCGGCATCAGGCCGTTTCTTCTATGCGCTCGGCGAGCGGGTTGTCGTAGCTGGCGTTGGTGACGGTGACGCGTTCGAACTCGAAAGCCGCCGCCGAGCATGCCGAAAGGGCGAGCGCCACGACGGCAAGTGCAGACATAAGAAATGTGCATTTCGACCACGAACCTTGAACACCAAGTCATATGATCCCGCTGGTGTCATCACCTTGGCCGGCGACGAATTCACGCCATCGGTAAATTGCAGGGTCCGGTGGCGGGCGCCGGCATGGGGAGCCACACAACACATCGCCAGGCTCTTCAATGTCACTGACGGTGTTGTGGTCGCCTCCGGCTCTAGCGCGGTGGCTGACACCAGCCCTCACCAACAAACCGACTCGTTCGGATGGGGAACCGCTCTCGCCGGCAAGGCGCACCGCGTCGAGCATTGGTGTTCGGGAACCAACAACACGGCCGGGTTTGGACTAGCCGCCGCCTCCGGCGAGTCCGAACTCTTTACCAGCGTCGAGGTTTGGAGGACGGCGTGAGGGTAAGAGGAGCCTATACTACCCGGAAATTCAAACCGTCTTCGCTGCGTGGCGCGCCAGCACCGTTGTTACCAACCGGACACCATAGGTTGCCGCCGAGTGGCGAACAACCAAGAACTGTAGCAGCAGAACGGCGCAATAGATAAACGACACCCTCAGGGACTGCACCATGAAAACCGCTGCGGTCCCAAAGCCGAAAAGAAACAGGAACGAAAAAGCGGCGTAGTCGCGAGTAAACAGAAATTCCCTGTGAGCATGGAGGATTGCGGTCTCTGACTCGACGTCTTTGTAAAACCGATACCACAGGCGATTTTCGTCACCCGGTGTTCGGGGGAAAGTATCTCCCAAAGAGTCTTTCAGTCGAGACATATCGATGCGAGGATCTGTCGGCCCGTGGCTGCTAAAGGCTCGATGTCCAGGCAATGCAAAGTGCCATCGAAGAAACACCAAGCGGGCTTTCGCAGCGGCGTTCAGAAGGCCGTTTGCGACTGATGTAACAATGAGAGCTAGCCCGACCGGAAGAAGGTTTGCGGCCCCCACCAGCAGGCCCTTGATGCCGGAAACCGCAAGAGCGTCAGACTGTGCCACCCCATAAAACAAAGCAAAATTCGCGGCAATCGTAAGCCAAAGCTGCCAGCGGGTCTGATCTTTCAACGAGCGCGGCGGTCCACCTGTGCTCACGTATATTCCTCGACCTGTGTGTAGAAGGGCAGGCCTTCCGCCACGCTATATCCAGGACGTGCCGGGAAGCCTCCCCAATGAACTTTGCTGCCTCCCTGTGTCGCAATGATGAGGCCGCCACGGCGCTTAAATGCGTTGAGAACCATGCGACGTGGATGTTTGGCGTCATCCTTGGGTGCTGAAACGTACGCCGAGAAGCGATACGCTGCGCCTTCCGGCTGCTTCTCCCCCAATAGTTTGGTCAGAACAGTCGGCCCCACATTGCGGCGACTTCCGTGATGCGGGATTTGCACAAAGGTGAACTGCTGAAGGGGCAGGCCCACGCTTTCTGCGTAACTAGCTGTCCACCAAAGACCGCTCACACCCGTGTCACCGGTTAGCAAAACGCGGGCGTTGTTTTCGAAGGCGCCATAAAGCACGACGCTAGACTCGTTGCTTGCGCTGGTGATGCCTCCATCCTTCAATCGCTCGTTATCCCACGTTTCCTCGGTCCAGCCCTGCAATGCTGCTTTCGCAGCTTCAAAAATCTTGTGGGTCAATGATTCCTTCCCAATCCAAATATGGGCCGCTTCGATAGCGCCCTGATCCGGGTCGGGTGTTTTTTCGAATTGTGGGAGCAGGTAGTTGTAAGTAGCCCTCTTTGGTGAGCACACCCGGAATGGACCAATGTCGGCACCTTGAAACGGAAAGAAAATATTGCAGCCAGCTTCGACAGCTAGATCGTAGATTTCACTGATCGTCCCGTATTCGGCTTTGACAGCCGCCTTCAGGCCTTCCGGAGTCCATCGCTTATCTGAAAACAGGTGACGGGATTCCTCGGCGAGCAGCCATGGAATATGCATCCAGAGATTTCGCACAGGAATTTCGCTCAAGACGGTGCGCAGCCCCGACGCGTGGTCCGCATCGGAGTGCGTCAGCACTACATGCTCAAGCACAGGAAATGGCCCAAACTGCTTCTTGAGGTGCGCGACGATGTTGTCTCCGGTTTCGGCATGGCCACCGTCGACCAAGATCAAATGATATCGGCAGCGTCGCCATAACGCACTACAATGGCGTCACCGGCTTTGGAGCCGGAGCCAACCGGCAGAAACTCAACCTCACAATGCATCTGGCCCCCCAAGCACTCATATAGGAGCCAATTTCAACGTTCGGCTATCTGATTCCATCAATCTCCACCCAAATCCACCGTTTTCCACATAACAAATTTTAGATGAATCTTAGACGAGTTTGCGGAAAATGCAGCTAAGTGATTGATTTTGCTGGTGCGCCAAAGGGGAATCGAACCCCTGTTACCGCCGTGAAAGGGCCGCACCGAAGGGGAAGCCCGCCATTCCATGATGACCTGACCAGACCATGGCGTGGCGATCGACCAGTCGACCGTGAACCAGCGGTTGCCGCGTTTATCGAGCCTGGTTGATCCAGATCAGGGTTATCTCTTCGTCGGCATGGTTTCATTGACCATTTTTCAACGGAGAACGGATGTCTAACGGACGGTTAGGTCGCGTGGAGACGCTTGGGGACATGAGCCGCAAACCGTGGATCGATTGCGATGCGCTCCAGTGCTCTTCGTCGCAGATAGCCGACGCTATGGCGGCACGCTGATGGCCGGCTCTGTCGATAGATTCGACGTTATTGTCGTCGGAGCCGGGCCGGTCGGACTTTCCTTCGCCGCATCGCTTGCCCAGAGCCGACTCAAGATGGCAGTGGTTGAACGGCAGTCGCTCGAAAGCCTGGCGAATCCGGCTTTCGACGGTCGCGAGATCGCGCTGACCCACGCATCGGTTGGAATCCTTCGCGAGCTCGGCGCCTGGGATGCCATCCCCGCTTCGGACAAATCACCGCTACAAGGCGCGCGCGTGCTCAACGGATCGAGCCCTTTCGCCCTGTGCTTCGATTCTCCCAGCGGATCTGCGGAACCACTCGGAATTCTGGTCCCAAATTGTCGGATCCGCGCCGCCCTGTTCAAGATTGTCCGCTTCCAGGGTCATGCGCAGCTGCTGTGCGGCCGCTCGGTCGTCAATGCAACAACCAGCCACAAAGAAGCAGTCATAAGGCTCTGTGATGGCAGGCAATTGGCCGCTCGGCTGCTCGTTGCAGCGGATTCGCGTTTGTCCGCGACGCGCGACCTCCTCGGCATTGGCGCCGCGATCAATCGGCTTGGCAACTCCATGCTGATTTGCCGGGTGAGGCACGAGCGCGCCCATCACCAGATCGCGGTCGAATGGTTCGATCACCATCAGACGATAGCGATGTTGCCGCTCATGGAAGGCGTGTCGTCGCTGCTTCTCACTTTGCGCTCAAGCGAGGCCGACAGACTGCTTGCTCTCGACGACGATTTGTTCCTCATGGAATTGACGAGCCGGTGTCGAGGACGCCTCGGAGAGATGACCTTGGCAAGCACCCGCCATGCCTATCCGCTGGTCACGACCTGGGCGCACAAGTTCTGGGCTCCGAGTGCGGCACTGATCGGCGATGCTGCCCTCGGCATGCACCCGGTGACCGCGCATGGCTTCAACATCGGCCTCAGTGGCCAGAAGCAACTCGCCGATGGAATCCTGGCGGCATATCGCGAGCGCCGCGACATTGCTGATCCCGACATGCTCGGCAGATACGAAAGCCGGCTGCGTCTGTCGGCGGCACCGCTCTATCATGCTACGAATGTACTTGTCGGTCTCTACTCAGGCGAGCACCCGGCGGCACGGCTTGCAAGACATGCGGGGCTTCGCTTTGCCCAATATCTTCCCTTTATCCGCCATGGCATTTCGGCCATGCTCAGGCGGTGAATCGCAGGCAGCGCTGCCGCTCTGGAACGCTATCTCGGCCCGGCTTCCTTTTGTCTCGCCGGGCGCGTTGATGCCGTTGGCAGGGCTGCTTCCATGGTGACGTTGCCGATCCTGGGATGATTCGGATCAAGGCACGCGTGCGGGCAAGAGCTCGATGGTCAGACGGCAAGGCCAAGAGCAGACGTGCGCCCCGAAGACATGGTGAGCGCACTGGTTACCCCCCGCTGGATAGTTAACCCGTCCTTCAGTGGGCCTGCGTAAGCTTGTCCTCGCGAACAACGATGGGAGCAAGCTGGTCCGTCCATGGCCCCGAAGAAAGTAGACACGCTGGAGGCCAAAATCCGTCAGGATCAGCTTGCTGACCTGAGGACCGGCCTCTTCGTGTCGATGCCGATAAGCGGTATCCTGTCAGGCCTGATTTGGGCGGTGCACGCCCTTTCTGGCAGCGGCTTTGCCGCTGCAATCTGGTTCCTGGTCGTCAATGCGATAAATGCCGCCCGCCTTGCACTCGCGCGTTATCAGCTAAAGGAAACGGGGCGCCATGACGGTTTAGTGGGGGTTTTGCCGCGGCTTCGCTGGTTTGGCATCCTTGCCCTTCTGGCAGGGTTTGCCTGGTCCTTCCTGGCCGTCCTGACTGTTGGATACACGACACCTCAAGCACCGCTGCATCTGGTCATTCTGGCGGGCATTTCCGCTGGTGCGGTTACATACGGCAGTTCGTATGCCGCGGCGGCGACCAACTTCATCACACCTCCGCTCCTCATCACGGTGGGATGCCTTTTGGCGAAAGGCAATTTTGAAGACTACATTCTGGCTTTTACCGTTCTGCTTTTCATGGGCGGCTTGGTTCGAGCTTCGTGTGTTGGGCAAGCACGGTTCCGCGAAGCGAGCCGCCTGAGGCATGAGGCCGAGCGGCTTGCGGCGGAGATGAAGGCCAGTTCCAGGCAGGACCACCTGACGGCCCTTCTCAACAGGCGTGGCCTCGAAGACGCAATCGGACGTTTCGAGACCGCGGATGGCCCCTTCGTGGCAATGCTGGTTGATCTGGACGGGTTCAAATCCGTCAACGATACCTACGGTCACAGGACCGGTGATGAACTGCTTGTCAGGATCGCCCGCCGCATAGAGGAGGAAGCACCGGAAGGCTCAACGCTCGCTCGTATCGGCGGCGATGAATTCGTGCTGTTTTTTCCCTCAACGAGGGTTTCGCTTTCTGCCAGTGATCTCGCCTCCAATATCATAGCCAAAATTGCCCGACCCTATATCGAGGTCGCGTCCGTCCGTGTCGGGGCATCGATAGGAATATACTTGGCGCAGACGCCGGGCCTGACGGAAATGTTGTTGCGGGCGGATATCGCCCTTTATACGGCCAAGCGTCGTGGCAGGAACGAATTTTGCCTGTTCGATGCCGAACTCGACAGGGAACTGCAACGCCGCCAGTCCGTCGAACGGGACCTTCATTCGGCGATAAAGACGAGAAGCTTGCAACCTTGGTTCCAGCCGATCGTGAAACTCGACACCGAGGCCGTGGTCGGTTTTGAAGCCTTGCTGAGGTGGTCCCATCCGACTCATGGCGCCATCTCTCCACCCGAAATCATCACAGCTGCACGCGAAACCGGAATGCTTCAGCTGCTGACGCAAACCGTATTCGCCGACTGTTGTGCTTTTATCGACGGCTTGGTGAAAGCTGACTGTCGTGATCTCCGTGTGGCGATGAATATTTCGCCGCGCGAACTGGAAGCCGGCGATATCGACGACATGGTTCTGGATGGTCTGGCGGCAAGAGGTCTCCCTGCAACGATGTTCGAGATCGAGATTACCGAAGAATCCCCGGTTGACCCGGACAGAGTGGATGAAAAGCTCGGACGGCTTTCACATGCCGGCATTTCCATCGCGCTCGATGACTTCGGCACCGGCTTTTCCACGTTGGCATCGCTCAAGGACAGTCGGATACGCAAGGTGAAAATAGACCAGGGTTTCATTCGCGGCTTGGCCAAGTCCCGAGAGGACCGACTGCTTGTCAAATCGGTCATCGATCTCGGTAACATGCTCGGGATCGAGGTCATGGCCGAGGGCGTCGAAACAGAGGCGGATCGGCAAACCCTGCACAAGCTTGGCTGCAGGACCGCTCAGGGCTTCCTCTTCTCCAAGGCGGTGCCTCTGAGCCAAGCACTAGAAATGGCAGTCAAACAGCACGCGAACCAGTTGTGACCGCTCCCGCCGCGCCGTCTCTCGCGGCCGTGCGCTCATGAATGGCGGGTATCTGAACTTCCTTGTTTGAAGAGCATGACAATCCGTGCTGTGCCTCAGCCGGCGAACAGTTCCTTGTAGCCAGTCGTCACCATCCAGTTCGCACGGTCGATATGGCTGCGAAGAGCCTTGCGGGCGCGGACCGGTTCAAGGGCCGGGTCGATGCCGAGAATGAGATCGGCCATCTCCTCTTCGCTGGCATTGTCGGCGCAGGCATCCAGGATCCGCAGGTAGATCGTGAAATGCTCCCTGTCGTAGGCCGTCAGGCTCTCCGACCAGGGGACTTCATCCCTCAACGTTGAGCTTCGACTCTCATCTGTTCCCATTGGTCGATTCATGCCTGCGAACCTCGCCTGTTGAGCGCCCGCAGCATATCCCAAAATGGGATAATCCGAAACCGGGATTAGTCGCTGATCCGGTCTTTACCCGACCGGTTCGCCTACATGCCCAAGTCTCTTCGATCGCCCCGCCACCAGCGGTTTCTGGCCCAGTTGGTTTCCCTGCGCAAGGCCAAAGGCCTGACTCAGGCGCAGGTGGCCGAGAAACTTGATCGTCCCCAATCCTTCGTGGCCAAGTACGAGGGTGGAGAGCGGCGTCTCGACGTCATCGAGTTTCTCGACTTAACTGCGGCGCTTGACGCTGATCCGTGCGAGATTCTGTCCAGCCTGCGGTCCTAGCGGGCGCCCGCGCACCAACTGCTCGCGCCGGTGCCGTGAACCGAGCGCGCTTTTCTTCGGCAAGCTGCCATTCCGCTGCGGGTGGGTCTTTACCCGGCCATGCTGATATAGGATGATAATCCTAGGTGGGGCGATTCCTCAATGGAGATCGCAATGGCTAGGACCAAACTTTCCAAGCAGCTTTCACAGGCTGAAATCGAGCGCTTTCTGGCGGAGGCGGAACGGCTGCACAAGAGCATCGTCCAGCCGCTTCTATCCCCTACCAGCAACCATTACCTGGCTCTCCAACGCACCCATGAAGCGCTGTTAAAGACGGTGAAGGATATCACGGGCAAGGATGCGCCGTTCATTCAATGGTTCGGAACAGGACCGGTGAATTAGACCCGACTTGTAGACTCCAGGCTGCAAACGTCGCATTCTCTCTTCGGAGGGAAGGGGCGTGGGCAACCGTCGCTATCAAGACAACTCCTGGCTGGCTTTCTTGCCTTCGAATCGACCCTGCCGCTGTCGGCTGCAACATCAAAGCCAATATCAGCTACAACACGGGCGAGCGAATCTATCATGTTCCCGGACAGGAATATTACTGGGACACGCGCCTCAACCTGTTGAAAGGCGAGCGCTGGTTTTGTTCGGAGGAAGCCACGCAAGGCGGCATGGCGGAAGTCTCGAGTCTGAGCCGTCCGTTGTAAATGCTTACGAAATGCTGCATCGCACATGTTTTCGGTGCAGCATTCATTTGAAGTATTTATCGCGATCCGTTCGAAAAATCTGTCCAGCCTGCCGTCCTGGCGGGCGCCCGCGCGCCTGACGACGCGCACCAGGTGCTCGTGAACCGAGCCCGCTTTTCTTCGGCAAGCTCAGGCGGTCTCGGCCATTCGGCTTCGCCCCTTGGCGTGGGCAGCCCTTCGGGCTGTGACGGCCGCCGCCCTTGCGGGCGGCGCGGTTTGTCTGTTGGCCTTTCCCGGTGGCGCGGGGTGGGCGGCACTCCCTTCTAGGCCCGCCGCGGCAGCCCGCAACCCTTCGCGTGCCGCTCAGGGTCCTCCTCTTCGTTCCGGTCCTTCGGATGCGGTCCGCCTCCCACGGCGGGCCTTTCCGGTCGCGACTCGCCGCCCACCCCGCTTCCGGGGAAAGGCGCGGCGATTGGCGAGCGGAGGATGAGACGATGCATGCAAACAGCAAGCGTTCCGCCAGCGGAGAGGCTGGCGCAGGCAAGGGCGGGCGCCCCAGCGCCAGCCTTTATCAGGAGATCACGGACCGCATCATTGCCGAGCTGGAGCGCGGCACCGTGCCATGGGTCAAGCCATGGGGCAGCGCAAAGGCAGGCCTTGGCCTGCCGAGGAATGCATCCTCTGGGCGCACCTATTCCGGCATCAATATCCTCATCCTGTGGGGCGCGGTCATCGAGCGCAGCTATCCCAGCCAGAACTGGCTCACCTTCCGGCAGGCGCTCGTCCTTGGCGGCAACGTCAGGAAGGGCGAGCGCGGCACGACCATCGTGCATGCCGACCGCTTTGTCCCCAAGGACGAGAAGGAGCGCGCACGCCACGAGGGCGATGAACCACAGGCCGTGCCTTTTTTGAAGCGCTTCACCGTCTTCAATGTCGCGCAGTGCGATAATCTTCCGGAAGACCTCTATGCCGCCGCCGAGCCGCTGCCTCAGTGCGAGATCGTGCCGCAGGCCGAGACGCTCATTCGCGCCAGCGGTGCGAATTTCAGGGTCGGCGGCGATCGCGCTTTCTACATGCCGGGCAGCGACCACATTCAGGTGCCGCCGCAGCCGGCGTTCCATCACCAAATCGACTATTACCGGACCTGCTTTCACGAGCTTGGCCACTGGACCGGCCACCCGACGCGGCTTGCTCGCGACCTCTCCGGCTCGTTCGGCTCCAAGGCTTACGCGCGTGAAGAATTGGTCGCCGAAATCACTGCCGCTCGTCTGCAGCAATCTCGGTATCGAGCCGACCGTGCGTCATGCCGATTACATCGGCTCATGGCTGAAGGTGCTGCGCGAGGACAATCGCGCCATCTTCCGTGCCGCCAGTCTTGCTTCCAAGCCCGCCGATTTCCTGTTTGGCCTTCAGGCCGATGCCGAAGGCGAGGCGCAGGAAGGGATTGCGGCATGACGATGCGCGATCCTCAACTGACCGCGAGCGAGCCGACGCCGCAAGGCGAGCAGATGCTCATTCCCGGTGTCCGGCCGATCACCACGCGCGATCGGCTCACCCTCCTGATGGACGCGCCGATGTGTCCGCGCGCGGCGCAAAAGCCGCTCGATATCGGCCTCTTCGATGAAGCCAGCAGAAATCAACTCGACCTGTTCTGACAAGGAGTCTTTCCATGATCCTGATCACCGATCCACTGCGCGCACGACTGCTCGCCAATGGCGCCGCCGACGCCGACGTCGACCATTTTCCCGTTGTGAAACTGTTTAATCCGACAGGTGCCGCCACGTGGCTTTTGACCGAACTCGACGCCGATGGCGACACGCTGTTCGGCCTTTGCGATCTCGGCTTCGGCTTCCCCGAACTCGGCAGCGTCAGTCTGGCCGAGCTTGCATCCGTAAAAGGTCCGCTTGGCCTCGGCATAGAGCGCGACCTGCATTTCCAGGCGCGCTTTACGCTCTCCGTCTATGCCGAAGCCGCCCGCATTTGCGGCCACATCACCGAGGCCGAGCGACTTCTGCGGCAGGCAGCAGACGCCCTTTCAAAGCCCCATTCCGAGCTTCCGCCCGACACGGCGGAATAGCAGCGCCGATAGGCGCAAAAACCGTCCCGCCGCGCCGGCCGTCGGCCTCTGCGGCGGGGACAACCTTAACCAAAGCGAAGGAGAGTAACCATGCAGCTTGCCCACATCCCCTTGGATCAGCTCAACATTTCCGCGCTCAACATGCGCCGTGGAAAACGCGCGCCCGACATATCCGACATCCTGCCATCCGTGCGTGCGCGCGGCGTGCTGGTGCCTCTCCTTGTGCGGCCCAATGGCCAGCCGGAAACCTTCGAGATCGTCGCCGGCAGGCGGCGCTATTTCGCCGCCAAATCGCTTGCCGACGAGCGCGGCGAAGGCGATCCCTTGCCCTGCGCCATCATGGAGGACGGTGACGACGCCGATGCGCTGGAAGCCTCGCTGATCGAAAACCTCGCCCGCCTCGATCCTGACGAAGTATCGCAATGGGAGACGTTTTCGCGGCTCGTCAGGCAAGGCCGCACCGTTCCGGACATCGCTGCGACCTTCGGCATCACTGACCTGAAGGTCAAACGCATTCTGGCGCTTGGCTACCTCTTGCCCAAAATCCGCGAAGCCTATCGGCGCGAGGAGATCGACGCCGAGACGGTGCGCCATCTCACCATGGCGTCCAAGGCGCAGCAGAAGGACTGGCTGGCACTCTGTGCCGATCCCGATCAATACGCGCCGCGTGGCTTTCAATTGAAGCAATGGCTGTTCGGCGGCCAGTCGATTTCCACCAAGGTGGCGCTGTTTGCCATCGACGAATATCCCGGCCTGATCACCTCGGACCTGTTCGGCGAGGACAGCTATTTCGCCGATGCCGACCTGTTCTGGCAAAAGCAGAACGAAGCGATTGCCGCCAGACGCGACACCTATCTTAACGACGGCTGGAGCGAGGTGGTGCTGCTGGAGCCGGGCCAATATTTCCACGCATCGGACCACGAGAAGACCCCGAAGAAGAAGGGCGGCAAGGTCGTCATCACTGTCTCGCATCGCGGCGAGGTTGAGTGTCACGAGGGCTGGCTGTCACGCAAGGAAGCGCGCCGCGCCCGCGAGGGCGGCGACCAAGAAGAAACAGCCGCCAAGCCGCCGCGCCCCGAACTCACCGGCCCGATGCAGAACTATGTCGATCTGCATCGCCATGCTGGCGTGCGCGCGGCCATGCTAGACCATCCCGCCGTGGCGCTGCGCCTCGTGGTGGCGCACGCCATCACCGGTTCCGGCCTGTGGCAGGTGCGCCGTGAACCGCAGCGAGGAGCCAACGAGACGGTGACTGCCAGCCTTGCCGGCTGCAAGGCTGAAGCCGCATTCGGCAAAAAGCGGCGCGAAGTGTTGGCCCTGCTCGGATCACCGGATGAGGATGGCGTGGTCGCCGGCGGCAATGGCGACGCCTTTGCTATCGCCGGCGTCTTCGCGCGCCTCTTGGCGCTGTGCGACGACGATGTCATGCGCGTTCTCACCCTTGTCATGGCCGAGAAGCTTGCAGCCGGCAGCGCCGTCATCGAGGCGCTCGGCAACCATCTGAACGTCGATATGGGCACATGGTGGCAACCGGACGATGCCTTCTTCGACCTCTTGCGCGACAAGGAAATCGACAATTCGATGCTGGCCGAGATCGGCGGCAAGCTGGTCGCGGACGGCAATGTCGCCGAGAAGGTCAAGACGCAAACGAAGATCATCCGTGACTTCCTGGCGGGCGAGAATGGCCGCCAGAAGATTGAGACCTGGCTGCCGCGCTGGATGAAATTCCCGGCCGAAAGCTACACCAGCCGCGGCGGCTTCCGCACCGCCGATCAGTGGACACAAGTGCAGCCGCTGTTCGTGCGCGAATAGTCGATCAGGGCCCGAGCGGCGGTTCTCTCGAGTACCGCCGCTCAGGTCGCGCGCGCCGCTCCGGGCCGCGCCGGCTGGCGATTGGTCGTCTTGTCGAGCCAGTGCCGCGCGCGAGAAATCCCGACGCCAACTCGCCCCCATTTCGGCAGCCCTGCACCGCGCCGGGTTGCTTGCCGAGGCGCCCCGCGCATGGGGCCAATTGTCCGATCCGGTTGCCGACAGAGCCCGCGCAGCCGGCGCCCTGCATTGCCGCCTGTTCGTTGTGCCGCCGATCGCGCCACCTGTCTCCATGTGTCTCAGGGACCATTCCCCTGCGGCTGGCTTGACGACCTATGGGCGGATCCGGCCCGCCCGAAACCCTCGCCAGCAGCTTTTTTCCCCGCCGCCTGCGGCGGCTGCCTCGCGCCGCTTCGCTTCAAAAAAGCTGTCCGCTCGGGTCCTCCGCTATCGCTGCGGCCGTCCCGGTTCCGGCGGTCCGGACGCGCCCATCACGGTCCGCCATCGCAGGGGAATGGTCCCCGGCGAGCACCAAAAGGAGACTGAAAATGACCGCGATCGGATACGTCACCAAACAGGAAAACGGCGGCTACAAGGGCCAGCTCAAGACGCTCAGTGTCCGCGCCGACATCGACATCGTGCCCAATCAGGCAAAGAGCGCCGACACCCATCCCGACTTTCGGGTGCTGACGCAAGGGGTCGAAGTAGGGGCCGGCTGGATCCGCACCGGCGAGACCTCCGGCAAGGACTATGTGAGCCTGTCGGTTGCCGCCCCGGAGTTCGGCCCGCGCAAGCTCTACGCCAATCTCGGCCGCGCCGCCGGCCAGGATGACGACGACACATACGCCATCATCTGGAACCCGGTCGACTGAACCGCCAGCCTCGAGCCCCGCGCCGCAACCGGCGCGGGGCTCTTTCGGGAGGGGGCGGCGAAAACTCGCCCCCCACTCTTCGCCCGTCCCCGAAACGATCTCGCTCGCCGATCCTCGCCTTCGCTTGTCCGTAGCGAAACGAGGACCATCATGGACGACGAAAACGAACGCGCGGCCCGCGCCAAGAAGGGCAGTCCGTTTCTCAACACCGCGCAGGCCGCCTTCTATATCGGGCTGTCCCAGCGCACGCTGGAGAAGATGCGGCTCAAAGGCGGCGGCCCGCAATTCCGCAAGCACGGCCGCTATGTCCGCTATCACATCGACGAACTCGACGACTGGTCGAAGGGACGCGCGCAGGAGACCCGGTCCGAGGATGGCGGGCACGATTCCGGCTCGGCCGGTGAGGGAGGCCGCTCATGAGCCGGCGTCCCACTATCCGTCTGATCGGCAGCCATCTGCGGCGCATTCGGGCGCGCAAGACGATTGCCGTGGCCACCATGGGCCTCGGCCTGATCGGCTTCGCCGCTTTCGACAACCCATCGCCTTGGCTGGTCTGGAACGGCTCGGCGAGTGCGCCGGTCGGCCTCTATCGCGTCGCGTCCGGATCGCCGGCTCGTGGCGATCTGGTGCTCGTCCGCCCGCCAAAACCGGTCGCCGATCTCGCCGCCGAACGCTTCTATCTGCCCAGCAATGTGCCGCTGGTCAAGCGCCTTGCCGCAGTGCCTGGCGAGCATGTCTGCGCCTTCGGCGACGCCATCATCATCGGCGGCGAGATTGTCGCGCGCCGGCTGGCAACCGACACGCAGCACCGTCCGCTGCCTTGGTGGAATGCCTGCCGCAAGCTCGCCGCCGACGAGTTTTTCCTGCTCGGCAACGATAGAAACCGCTCCTTCGACAGCCGCTATTTCGGGCCGGTGCCGGCCGAAAATATTGCCGGGAGGCTCGTGCCGCTATGGACCGAGTAACCCTCCTGATGCTGGGCATGGTCGCGATAGCGCCATGCGCCTGTTCCGCCGCGACCGACGCTCAGCCGGCCGCCATCTCCCGTGGTCCGCAGCTGTCAAGATGGCAGCCCTTGGTGGCCGAAGCAAGCCGGCGATTCAGCATTCCACAGGCCTGGATTTATGCCGTCATGGATGCCGAAAGCCGGGGGCAGACAATGGTGGACGGACGGCCGATCACATCGAGCGCCGGCGCCATTGGCCTCATGCAGGTGATGCCCGGCACCTACGAGGAGGTGCGCGCAGAGCTTGGCCTGGGAGCCGATCCGCACGACCCTCGCGACAACATTCTGGCAGGCACTGCCTATCTGCGCGCCATGTATGACCGCTTCGGCTTTCCCGGCCTGTTTGCCGCCTATAACGCTGGGCCGGACCGCTACGAACAGCATTTGCAGCGTGGGCGACCGCTGCCCAGCGAGACGGTTTCGTATCTGGAAGAGCTCAAGGCGGCGGGGATCTCGGCCGCCGACATGGACGCGTTCACCGGCAAATCCCGTTCCGGAAAAGCGCCGGAAATCCCGTCCGGGCAGTCGCTGTTTTTCCTGCGAAACGGTGTTTCCGCGACCGATCCGAATGGCCAAATTGTGGTGCCGCTCGGATCGGAGCGAGCAAGGTCAGGCCGGCCGGATCGCAGGTGAGGGCAGGGGTACCGTGGGTCGGGGCAGGAAGGCAGGGAGGCAGGTCCGCTGAAGGCAAGATAAAGGCATCGCCTCCTGGAGCCGGCGAAGTCTTTGTCTGCACATCGTTTTTCACGGAGGCTGCCTTCAGCGTCAGGAGAGCTGCTGCCGACAAACATGTGATTTTGTTAAAGATTACTAGGAGGCTCAATGCAGGATGAAGAGTTCAAGCCGAGCCTGGGCAAAATCGGATCGCGCGGCTCGAAGGCAGGCAAGCGTTTCGCCGGCCAGATTCGCGCCGCGATCAACCGAGCCGGCGGCGGCAGCGGTCGCCGTGGCCGCTTCATCGGAAGCCGGGCGGGGCGCGGCGGGGCTGCTGCCGCCGTTCTCAGAGCGCGCGATCGCCACGCGGCGTTTCGGCAGCGGCGCGCCGTCGTCAAGGCGCGTATCGTCAAGCTGGCCGGCAAGGGTGTTGACGGGGCACGTGCACACCTTCGCTACCTCCAGCGCGACGGCGTCACCCGGGAAGGCGAGCCTGGCGAGCTCTATAGCGCCGACAGCGACCGCGTCGATGGCAAGGCGTTCATCGATCGTGCCGATGGCGACCGGCATCAGTTCCGCTTCATCGTCGCACCTGAAGACGGCATCGAGTATGACGACCTCAAGCCGCTCACGCGGCGCCTCATGGCGCAGATGGAAGGAGACCTCGGCACCAAGCTCGACTGGGTCGCTGTCGATCATTTCAACACTGGTCATCCGCATACCCATATTATCGTCCGCGGCAAGGACGACCGCGGCGAAAATCTTGTCATCGCGCGAGACTACATCTCGTCTGGAATCCGTGAACAGGCGGCCGAGCTGGTCAGCCTCGACCTTGGCCCGAGAACGGACCGCGAGATCGAGCAACGCCTGCGCCAGGAAATGGAGCGGGAACGCTTCACCAGCATCGATCGGCAGCTGCTCCGCATGCGCGACCATGAGGGGCATGTCTCACCGGCCAGCCGAGACACGTTTCGCCAGACGCTGCAACAGGGCCGCCTGCGCAAGCTCGAGCGGATGGGTCTGGCTGAGGAAGTCGGCTCGGGCCGCTGGCGCCTTGATGGCGAGCTTGAAGCGACGCTGCGCCGCATCGGCGAGCGGGGCGACATCATCAAGACCATGCACCGCGAACTGACCGGCAAGGGGCTCGCCCGCAGTGCCGCCGACTATGTTGTCCATGATCGATCTGCAGAGCAGATGCAGCCTGTCGTTGGCCGCATCGTTGCGCGCGGCCTGGCCGACGAAATCACTGACCGCCATTACCTCGTCGTCGACGGCGTGGACGGCAAAAGCCACTATGTTGATATCGGCAAAGGCGAGGCCACCCAACCGACGCCAGAGGGCTGCATAGTGCGGGTCACGCCGAGGGACACCGGGCCAAGGCAAGTCGACCGCACAATTGCCGAGATCGCCACGGCCAATGACGCGCGCTACAGCATCGATATCCATCTCAAGCATGACCCGTCGGCCACCGAACGCTTTGCCGAAACGCACGTGCGGCGACTGGAGGCGATCCGCCGGGCGACCGGTCGTGTCGAGCGCGAGCCGGACGGCACCTGGATCGTCGCACCGGATCATCTCGACCGTGTGTCTGACTACGAGCGTAAGCGAGCGAGGGCCGAGCCTGTCACGGTTCACAAGCTCTCATCGATGCCGCTGGAGAGACAAGTCAGGTTCGACGGCGCCACCTGGCTCGATCGAGAGCTGGTTTCCGACACACCGGAGGCCTTGCACAGCTCTGGTTTCGGCCGCGATGTCCGAGAGGCGCAAGGCCGCCGACGGCAGTGGCTGATTGCGCAAGGTCTTGCTCGGGAAGAGCAGGACCGGATCGTCTATCGCGCCAACATGCTTTCGATGCTGCGTCAACGTGAGCTGAACCGTGTTGCCGGTCAACTGTCTGACGAACTCGGACTCTCGTATTCCGAAGCGCAGCCTGGTGATCGAATAGAGGGTCGATTGCGCCGCTCGATCGACCTTGCCAGCGGCAAGTACGTCATAGTCGAGAAGGCGCGCGAGTTCACGCTGGTACCATGGAGGCCAGTGCTTGATCGGTCTATTGGCAAGGAGGTGTCTGGTGTCATGGGTGGGGAGGGGATTTCATGGACCATCGGCCGGCAGAGAAGCGGACCAAGCATTTCGTGACATGACTACACAACTTCTTTTGCCCGCCTTGAAACAGGTACTCAGTCCGGACGGAGTTCGCCTGCTAATTGCCCGCGGCATTGATCTCGCGAGGGATAAATGGCTGGTCGTGCAAGACTTATCGTTCGCTCTACAAAAAGCGCCGCGATGATTCATCGTGTTCCATGATTCTGAGCCAAAACCCTCCTGCGCCACCACGGCACTCTTCCCGGTGCCACGGAAGCCGCGCCGACGACGGCGGTGCCGGCCTGGTTGCGCAGGGCTGCCGCCGACCCAAACAGTTGCGGCGCATTGAGGACATTGCAATCACTGCAGGTGCGGCCATCGGCGCGCTCGATGCGATGGTCCGCCAGCTAGAGAGGTGGGCTGGCGCCTGGTGACAGCGCCTAGGGCTTTCGGCGGCCGCGGTACGGCGAGCAGGCTCGCGGCGTCGAGGATGAAGCCGCACTTCGCGATGTTCTTCTGCTCACACGACCGGGAGACGAGTCGGCCCCACGGGCCGGATGCTTGTTGGCCGCTCACAGCGCTGAAGGCGCGGGTTGGGCGGGTGCTTCCTCGTCGTGAGTTGCGGGAAACGGGCGCAGATTTCCTTGACGGCCTTCTTTCCGGCATTGAGCGCAAGACAGGCTGGCTGATGGCTGAGCAATCCGGAGCGGAGCGGCCCTATCGGATGCAGTCGCTGAGGATGGCGTCCTGATCGTCGACGAGACGGGATTTGTGAAGAAGGGCGATCGTTCCGCCGGTGTCGCGCGTCAGTACTCGGGAACGGCGGGGCGGATCGAGAACAGCCAGGTCGGCGTGTTCTTGGCTTACGCGAGCCGCTACGGCCAAGCGCTGGTCGATCGTCGCCTTTATCTGCCGGAGAGCTGGACAAGGGATCGGGCGCGATGTGCCAGAGCGTCGATCCCGGAGATGGTCGAGTTTGCGACCAAGCCAAAGATGGCGCGCGCCATGGTCGAGGCGGCGCTCGATGCCGGCGTCCCGTGCGCTTACGTTCTGGGCGACGCTGTCTACGGGGCGGACAGCAGCCTTCGCCGGATGCTGGAAGCTCGCGAGCAGCCCTATGTCTTGGCGGTTCGAGGCGCTCACTTCATGCGCCGGGGAGGGGATCGTCTGTTTGAGGAAACCTCGCCCGAGGAACTGGCCAGCGAGTTCGAGCCCGACGACTGGGCCTGTCATGCGGCAGGTGAAGGCGCCAAAGGCCCTCGGCTCTACGACTGGGCACGCATCCGCCGCCCTTGGACGTCAAAAGGCGGCTTCGAGCATTGGCTTCTCGTCCGCCGCAAGCGATCGACATCCGGAGAAAAAGCCTACTACCTGGTCTTCGCCCCGCCCGGTTCCTCCTTGGCCGAATTGGCGGCAGTGGCCGGCCTGCGCTGGGCGATCGAGGAGTGCTTTGAGCGCGCCAAGGATGATCTCGGACTTGATCATTGCGAGGCTCGGTCCTGGCACGGATGGCATCGCCACATGAGCCTGTGCATGGCCGCCCTGGCATTCCTCTCGAAGCTATCGGCTGATCTTCGCCGCAGCGCATGGAGCAAACCGAACGAAACGAGTCCAAAGGAGCCAATCGCCGCCTGATCCGGATGGCTGCGCTCGTCCCGAGCGTCCCCGAGATCCGCTATCTCCTCGCCCGGATCCTCATCTTCCCACCGACACAAAAGCCCTTCATCATCGCCTGGTCGCTATGGCGACGACGACATCAGGCTGCGGCCACCATCTGTCACTACAAACGGCATCGGCATCCGCAACTGTAGTACTAAGGTCCGGACTCATAACCGTTGGTCGACTGGCGGCTCTGGTTGCCGTTAATCGCGGGGCGCTGAGCGGGGCTCGATAGGATCAACCGAACCTGCGATACTCAAGGCAATCTGTTGGACTCATGATGCGCATCGTAACCCGTCTCACTGATCGGCTTAAACTGCAGCATCCGATCATCAGCGCGCCGTTGGCATTCGCATCGGGCGGGGAACCCGCAGGTGCGGTCATACAGCCGGAGGGCTTGGGCTTATCGGCGGCGGCTATGGCGACGCTGATTGGCTGACGCGAGAGTTCGAGCGATCTGGCAACCGACCTGTCGGCTGCGGCTTCGTAACTTGGTCACTCGCCAGGAACCCGCGCCTACTGGATAAGGCCCTGGAGCGGCGACCAAGTGCGATTTTCCTATCCTTTGGCGACCCGGCGCCTTTTTCGCCGGCGATACGGGCCGCCGGGGTCCCCTTGATCTGCCAGGTCCAGAGCCTCGACGACGCGCGCCGCGCTCTTGATGCCGGAGCCGACATCGTCGTCGCCCAAGGCGCGGAAGCCGGCGGTCACGGTGAGAAGCGAGCGACATTCACATTTGTTCCGGAGGTCGCGAACTGGTACTGCGACGGGCGCCGGACACGCTCATCTGCGCGGCCGGTGGCATCGCCGATGGTCGTGGGCTCGCAGCGGCGCTGATGCTTGGCGCTGATGGCGTCGTGATGGGATCACGTTTCTGGGCCTCGTTGGAGGCTCTCGTTCATCCAAATCTGCACCAGGCTGCCCTTGCCGCGACCGGAGACGACACGGTTCGAACCTCGGTGATGGACCTAGCGCGCCGCCTGGATTGGCCATCGCGGTTTTCACTGCGCGTTCGGAAGAATGCTTTTACGGAAGCCTGGCACGGCAATGAGGCCCATCTCCTCGCCGACATTGACGCGCAGTCCGCTGCCTACCGCGAAGCGTGGGCAAGCGGCGATCCCACGATAGCCGCGATCATGATTGGTGAGGCCGCCGGCCTCATCCACGACATCGAGCCGGCGAGTGACATACTCCTTCGCACCGTTTCTGAAGCGATCACCCTGCTTCAGGGCGCAAGTTCGCTTCTGTTTGTCGAGGACAACTGTCACAGCCAGTAACCGACCGTAGCGGCGAGGCAGACGGCAGCGAGGAAGTTAGTGGCCGATCGATCGTAGCTGGTGGCAATGCGGCGGAAATCCTTGAGCCGTCCAAACATGGCGTTGCGATCACGGTAGAGGAAGGGGAGAAGCAGTTCTTCCAGCGCCGGTTGGCTTTCGACGGAATGTTCGGCATCGCCCCTTTAGCCTCGACCTTGTGGCGAATGGCATTGGTGTCATAGCCCTTGTCGGCGTGCAGGATTGGGCTCTCGGGCATCTGCTCCAGAAGCAAATCTCCGGCGCTGCAATCGGCGACCTGGCCACCGGTCAAGAGGAAAGCGATCGGGCGGCACAGGCCATCGGTCAGGGCGTGGATCTTCGTGGTTCGCCCACCGCGCGACCGGCCAATCGCCTGATTTTGCTCCCCCCTTTGCCGGCAGAAGCGCAGCGATGCGCCTTCACGGCCGAAGAGTCGATCAGGACCTCAGCCGGAGGACCGCCAGCGCTTGCCGCGCGTGTCGGTTGGCAGCAGCGCCTGCAGCCGCGAAAACTGCTCCTCGGTCAGCCAGAAATAATCGCGATTCATCGGTGGCCTCCCTTTGGAGACCGTGAATCATAAAACCACCGTCAGTGGAACCCTTTATGGGTCCGGACCCTAGCAGGTTGTGACCATTGCTGTGGCAATGCAGCAGTCCTGGATAATAAGTCCAAGATGCCCCGGGTGCGCTTCCACCGCACCACCGGGACCTTCGCTGCAGCTAAATGCAGAAAATCCACGCGCGCGCTGAAGCCCGAAAAGGCGGCGGCGCTGGCGGGTTGAAACTCCAGTCGGGCTACGCCCTCCCTGCGTTCCAACCCGCCAGCATTCTCATCTTGATTGAGGCAACGCTCGCAGCTTCATTGTCGCGCCGCAGGTGGCGGATTCCTCCGTCTGCCCGCTTCACTCCGTGCCCGGCGAGACCCCTCCGCCCCCCTTGCTCCCCGCTGCTCGCCGCGATGCACGGGGACAGGCGACCTGAACCCGTCCCCAAGCCGATCTGATGGCAGAGGCGGTGGGGCTGGACATGGGCCCGTGGTGGACATACGTGCCACACAAATCCTCATGCTCGCCTAACCGGCCGCAAGGTATGGCAATCCGGGCTGACCCGACGAGAGAAGGAGTAGGTCTCGGCCATTCCCGTGTCCGAGCCCAGAAAAGTTACTGGTTTCCTTACGGGCGCGATACAAAGGGCACAGGCTGGACTTGGCTGCCGGGGGCGGGGCTTGTCGACCGCTCGATCGAAAGTGAGAGACGAGGAGGAGAATCACCGACCCGCAGAGCGGCAAGGCGCTCGCCTACCTCCCTGTCAGTCACCGTTAGCCGATGGTTTAGACGAAGATAGTCCGTCCATGTCGGCGTGCGGAATGTCTCGGTCCAAAGAGTCGAGTTCTGAAGATCGCGCTGGAGGGTCCAGTCCCGCGCACCGGCACGGCTCTGAACGCGCCGCCTTTCGCGCATGCAGCTCAGAAATTCCTCGATATTCTCCTCGGGGATCGAGTACTCCACCTTGATCACGATCGGGCCGCTCCTGGGCTTCAAATCGAGGGCCAGTTCTGGTGGCCTGAAGTCGAAGGCCCCTTGATCCGATTCCTCCCATAGCCGTACCGGCAATAGCTTTCCCACAGCTGCAACCAGCAACAGCGCCGCTGCAGCACCTTCCAAAGCCCACGTCAGGGAATAGTACTGCGCGACAGCACCCCAGATCCAGCTGCCGCTGCCATGCCGCCGTAGGTCAGGGCGTAATAGATCGACAGGGTGCGACCAACGACCCACCTTGGGCTTGCCAACTGCACACACACGTCGGTTCCGGTCCAGGTGACAACCCAGCCGGCGCCAGCGATTGCAAGCGCGATCGCTGCTACAGCCACCGATGATGTGAGAGCCAGTAAAAGGCAACACGTTGCGCAAGCAACGGACGCGAGCGTGATCAATCGATTTTGGGACGTGATGCGTCTCAAGTAGCTATTGCCAATGCCCGCGATGAAGGCGCCTGTGCCGAAGCCGGCCAACAGGACGCCGTAAACAATTGGCCCCCCCGCCAGTTGGTCGCGAACCAGGAGGGGGAGCAGAGCAAGGATCGAGATGCTTGACAGCCCGAACAGGGTTGCACGCACGATCGCCACTCTGATCTCCGAGGAGATTGCCGTGAAGCGCATGCCATCATGAATGGCCGTCGTCATCCGCTCGCGCGGAAGAGGCGAAGAACGAACTTGCCACTTGGAGCGCAGGACAGCGCTCAATGGGACCAGGTCGGTCAGCGCAGCGAAGGCGAAAGCCGTAAGGGGGCCCAGCAAAGCCAAAATTACACCGCCCAGCGCCGGTCCTATGCTCCGAACCACGTTGTACCCCACCGACATCAGCGTCACTGCAGCGGGTATGTCGCGCTTTTCCAGGATGTCGCCGACCGAGGCGTGCCAGGCTGGATCATTCAAGGCAAAGCCGCATCCCGCCAAGAAACTCAGTCCCAAGATCAGCCATGGACTGACAAAGCCCAGTCCAACAGAGAGAGCCAGCGCCGTGGATGCCAATGCGATCAGGCAATGTCCGGCAAGCATCACGCCGCGGCGGCTGAAGCTGTCTGCAATCGCTCCAGCAAGGATCGACAAGAAGAAGGCGGGCAGTGTCGATGCAGCCTGCACGAGCGCAACCATCAGATCGGAGGCTGAAATCGTTGCCATAAGCCAGCTTATAGCCACGCTCTGCACCAGCCAGCCAAGGCTGGATATCTGCGTGGCTGTCCAGATCGAACGAAAGACCGGATTCTGAAGAGGGATCAGTGTGTTTGCCGCAAAGGGCGGGGAATCTTGACGCCGCATGACTTCTCACCTCCACCACGTAGTTCTTTCGCTCACTCACTTGCTGACAGCGGTGCGCTTACGCACAGCTGCGTCACAACCAAGTTCCGATATCGCGCTCGCAACAAAGTAAACAAAGTAGATGTCGCATCCACGGTGCTGATGCGCGATGAGTGTGCCAGTTGGGCGTCAGCTGGTCTGGGTCGCGCAGCCCGATGGGGTGCGGTCTGCCCTGCGACTCTTGGTCTTGGACGGTGCTACCGCCCCGATGGCCGGGTTGTCAAACTGCCACGGTGCTAGCAGCGCCCATCCCATCCTGACAGGCATGAGCATATGACGCAGCGCATCGCTGGTATCGGAGGCGGGTGCAAGATCAAGGGTGGCATCGTCCTGACAAGTACGAGCTGGTGGACGCCTTTGCCCGACCTATCACATCGGCGATTTATGGGGCCGCCGTTCAACTCGTTGGTCTATGCACAAAAAACATAATACGCTTGAAAAGACGTTTCGGGCCGGTGCCGGGGCCGAGGAGGGGGCTGAAGCCTTCACTATCGTCATCCCGCCGCCGAATGTCACCGGCTCGCTGCATATGGGCCACGCGCTCAACAACACGCTGCAGGACATTCTGGTGCGCTTCGAGCGCATGCGCGGCAAGAACGTTCTTTGGCAACCAGGCATGGACCATGCCGGCATCGCCACGCAGATGGTGGTCGAGCGCCAGCTGATGCAAAATCAGATCCACCGCCGCGACCTGACGCGCGATGAGTTCATCGACAAGGTATGGGAATGGAAGGCAGAATCCGGCGGCGCCATCCTCAACCAGCTGAAGCGGCTCGGGGCCTCGGCCGACTGGAGCCGGGAGCGCTTCACCATGGACGAGGGCCTGTCCAAGGCCGTGCTCGAAGTGTTCGTGACGCTCTACAAGGAAGGGCTGATCTACAAGGACAAGCGCCTTGTGAACTGGGACCCGAAGCTGTTGACCGCCATCTCGGATCTCGAGGTCGAGCAGCAGGAAGTCAACGGCAACCTCTGGCACTTCCGCTATCCGGTCGAAGGCATGACCTTCGATCCGGAAAATCCGAAGACCTTCATTACCGTTGCGACGACCCGGCCGGAGACGATGCTGGGCGATACGGCCGTCGCAGTCCACCCCGACGATGAACGTTTCCGGCATCTTGTCGGCAAGAACCTCATCCTGCCGATCGTTGGCCGCAGGATCCCGGTGGTGGCGGACGAGTATTCCGATCCCGAAAAAGGCAGCGGCGCGGTCAAGATCACGCCGGCGCATGACTTCAACGATTTCGAGGTCGGCAAGCGCCACCGGCTGCCGGCGGTCAACATCCTCACCGTCAATGCGGCGGTGAGCCTCAAGGACAATGAGGACTTTCTGGCCGGACTGGAAGTGACGCCGGAGCGCCAGGCGGTCTGGGGCGAGCTCGACGGTCTCGACCGTTTAGTCGCGCACAAGAAGATCGCCGAGCTGATGCAGACCGGCGGTTTCCTCGAAAAGGTCGAGCCGCATCGCCAGGCCTGAAGCGGCGGTTGCGGCGATCCTGAACAAGGTGCGGTCTCTCCGCGCCAACGCATCCGACACCGAGATTTTCGATCGAAATCTAAGCATCGTCGAAGATGCTTTGCCTGATCTAGGCGCCCAACCGTAGCAGGCCGCATTGCTGCGCCAGCCGCCACGTAAAGCGCTGCCAGAGTTCTTGCACCCGCGTCATTCGGCTGCCGCTTTGAAGGTTCCGCCTAGGGCCTGCATCAGATCATCGACAATGTCCTGAGGATGCTCAAGTCCCACTGAGATTCGCAGTAATCCGCCTGGCGCCTTGGACTTGGCACCCTCGACGGATGCGCGATGCTCAATCAGAGAGTGCGTCCCGCCAAGGCTTGTCGCCCGGGCAACAACCTCGAGGCGGCCGGCCACAGCCATCGCAGCATCGGCTCCGCCTTTGACGATAAAGGATAGCATCGCTCCGTAATGGCTCATTTGCCGCTTAGCGAGATCGTGTCCCGGATCAGTTTGCAGGCCAGGAAAAAGTACTTTTTCGACACGCGGATGAGACGCCAAAGCCTCAGCAACCTTCTGGGCGCCTTCGCAATGCGCGCGCACGCGTACCGACAATGTCTGCAGGCCCCGCAATGCCAGCCAACAGTCGAATGGCGCTGCGACGCTGCCCTTGTGTCTCTGGACCATCCGCAGTGGGCGACCGAGGGGTGACGAGTGCGGGACAATGACGACGCCCGCCATCAAGTCCGAGTGGCCGCCGATGTACTTTGTCGCCGAGTGCATGACCGCGTCCGCCCCAACTTCGAGGGGCCGTTGAAGCACTGGAGTTGCCCACGTGTTGTCCACTACGGCCAAGGCGCCAGCCTCGTGCGCGATTTTGCAGATGGCCGAAATGTCGACAACGCGGATCATCGGGTTTGACGGCGTCTCGACCCAGACGAGGCCAGTCCGCTTCGACGTGACCGCGGCGCGCACGGCATCCAGATCGCGCATGTCGACGGCCGCAAAGTCGAAGCGAGATCCAATGTCGGTCTCGTCAATCAGCGAACGAATGCCGAAATACATGTCATCCGGCAGAACGATCCGACCCGTCGACGGATGGCTCTCAAAGACTGCAGCGATTGCAGCCATGCCCGACGCGAAGGCAATGCCATCTTCTCCGCCCTCGAGCGCGGCCATGGCCATTTCGAACGCGTTGCGCGTCGGATTTCCATCCCGCGTGTATTCGAATCCGGAAGGAAACGAGCCGTCGACGCTACGTCGGAACGTCGTGCTGGTGTGCAGCGGCAGGGACACCGCCCCTGTGGAAGCGTCGACAGCTCGGCCGCAATGGATCGCCTTTGTTTCAAAACGCATCGGTCATTTCCTCGCTAACGGGGCAGTTGCACAATTTCAGGCCGGTCATTATATTGACCGTAATAAGTGAGCCGAGGCACTAAGTCAATATAATGACCGATGTTACGACAGCGTTGGACCCCGAGCGGGTGCTTGGCCAAGCGATAGCGGTTCGGATCCGACAATTGAGGCGCGACCAAAACCTGACCCTGGATCGACTGGCAAAACTGAGCGGCTTATCCAAGGGAACCGTCGTCACGCTGGAGCAAGGCAAGGCGAACCCCAGCATCGGCATACTTTGCCGACTGGCGGCGGCGTTTTCGCTTTCGGTGGCCGATTTGTTGAATGACCATCCTTCCACAGTTCGCCTTCCTATTGAGCGGACAGAGACGAGGACGCTTTGGACAAGCGCTAAAGGAAGCTTTGCACAACTTCATTCATCGATCTCGGGACGAACGATGTTCGAACTGTGGAGCTGGGCCATTATGCCGGGCGACGTGTTTTCCGCAGATGCTCATAGTCCGGATACGCGCGAGCTGATCTCGGTGACTCAGGGGTCCCTAAGTGTCGTGGTGGGTACCCACGCAGTAATTTTGAGCCAAGGCGAGAGTGTGCGGCTTGTCACTGACCAACCGCACTCATACGCGGCGGCATCTGATCTGCCTGCCCACTTCTCGATGGCAGTTCTTGAGCATGGTGGACAGCGAGATCCGGGGCCCTCTTCGCCGGCAACGAAGATGCCCGGGCCCGTTCCGCAAGACACCGCCGCTCGCTAACGACCGCCCATTCGCGACAGGAGATCCACCGTTGTACGTTCCGCCCCATTTTGCCGTCCCCGATCACAACACCCTGCTTGACCTAATCGGGAGACATCCGCTCGGTATCCTGGTCACCCACAGCAAAGGCACACTCGACGCGAACCACATTCCCTTCGAGCTTGACCGCTCGAAGGGAGACAAAGGCGTCCTCAATTGCCATGTTGCACGCAAAAATCCAGTCTGGGAGGAAGTTGCCAATGGCGATGAAGTCCTCGTTATCTTCCGTGCGGCCGACGCTTACATCTCGCCGAACTGGTATCCAAGCAAGCATGAATTCCATAAGCAGGTGCCCACATGGAACTATCTCGTCGTCCACGCCCACGGACGCATCACTGTCCGGGATGATGAGCGCTATGTGCGCCGTAACGTGGCGAAGCTCACTCACATGCATGAAGCCTCGCAGCCTGCCCCGTGGAAGATGGGCGACGCGCCGAAGGACTTCATTGACACGATGGTTAAGGGGATCGTCGCCCTGGAAATCGAGATCACCGGCCTGGTTGGTAAATCAAAACTCAGCCAGAACAAAGAGGTGCGCGACATTCAGAACGCTGGTGAAATGCTGAATGCCCGAGGCGTCAATGGGATGGGAGAAGCGATGCTCGCGGCTGCGGCGGCCAAATCCCGATAGCATCTATCTTGTCCCGACAAGCCGCTGGTGCTGGATTTCCAAGGGGTGACCTTGAGAGACAAATGCTTCGGCCAGCACCTGACCACCCGCTATGCGGCAGATGGACAAGAACTCAGGCCGCCATCGCCAGCCACATCCGCAATGCCGCCGGATCGATGGAAGCTGCTTACCCCGCCAGCCTTTCCGGTCATGTCGCCTGGGTCGTCAATACCTCGAACAGCAGCCTGGCGCTTAAACCGAGTTGCGTGTTCGGTATGGCGGCGCAGCGGTTTCGAGATCGGAGCCGACTGGCAGCGAACGCCACCCCCACGGTGGCGATGCCTCGCAGCCAGGTTGGATGACCAAGCAGCCGGAATGTTCGGCAGGCTTGCACCCGCTTCAGATGCGAGACGGGTCAAGACGATCATCCTGCAAACGTCACGCGGCGGTGGGCCGGTTTCGAAAAGGGCCGGCCCCGGCCGTTCATACAAGTGGAGTTGGGGGCGGGGCCGGATCAAGCCTATCGGGTCGAACCCGCCGGGACCGCGCGTACATCATCCCGGCAACGCCAGGCGCTCGTCCGGGCCATGCGGGCTTCGGCTTGGCGCGCCGAATGTCTGGACCGGCATCGCGGAGCATGGCGCACCAGTCTCCCACATTGTACGTAGTCGCCATGCTGCCCCTGGCCAGATCGCAAATGACGCACGGCTTGTTCGCGATGGCGAGCTGAAGCACGTTGACGGCCGTGCCGGGCGATGCGCCGTCCCAGACTATCATCCCAAAGTCCGCGCGTCGCGCCATCTCCCGGTCTTTGGCGGCTGGATCCAGTATCCTCTAGCGCCTTCACGAGACGGGACCTGGTAGGCAGCCCAGTCGCCCAGATTATTGCTAGCTTCCTCGCTCTGACCGCCGTCTCCCTCTGGCCCTGCGTGAGGGATCGTCATCCGGCTGCAGGCCGGCGCGCCCGGACGCTGCCGCTACGGGAGGCGCTACGCGCGTGGAGCTAGTGGCCTTTGTCGGCCAGCCAGAGGCCCACGTCCTGGATCGAGCGCATGAGCACCGACGGATTGTCCCGCGCGGGAATGAAGCCCCAGCTCTGCCAGTAGCGCTCGGCCTCGGCGTCGATCGCCCGCACCACCACTGCGCGGCCGCCGACGATGTCGGCGCCGGCGACGCAGCGATGCAGCGCGTCCTTGACCAGGCCGCTGCCGATGCCTTGTCCGGCATAGCGATGGTCGACGGCGAGTTGTCCAATCAACAGGCAGGGGATCGGATCGGGCGGGCGTCCGGTGCGGATGGCGCGCGGTGCGCTGTTTGGCTGGATCACGCCCGGCGCGAGGCCGTAATAGCCGACGACTGTTCCCTCATCGTGAACGACCAGGACCCGGGTAAAGCCGCGGACCTGGTTCGTTCGCGCGAAGCCGGCCAGCCAAGCGTTCAGCGCCGGCTTGCCGCAATCGAAGCTGTCGAGGCGGTGCGCGTCGTCGAGGAGTTCGATGCCTGAAAGCGCCACCTAGCGGTCCCAGGGCGGGGACCGACGCAGCCGCTCGGCCGCCTTCGGCGGGGGCGCAGCGGCGGGGGCTGAGATCGCCTGCATGAAGGCGTCATAAGCTTCCGGGGACACGCGGATGACGGTTTCGTTGAGGATGGCCGTCTGCGCCTCGTGCAGCGCGGCGCGCCGCATGAACTCCGTGCGCGACAGGCCGAGCAGCTCCGCGCCGCGGTCGATGATGGTGAGATCATCGTCGCGAAACCGCATCGAGACGGGTGTTTCCTTCCTGGTGGCTGTGGTGGCCATGGCGCGCTCCTGTGCTGCGGACGTATATACGGTAGTGTAACGCGGAACGCAATACTTCGTTCCCTGGTGACGTCTCGTGGACGGATGGCCTCAGGACTCCTCGCGGCATCGGTTCTTCTCGGCTTCTCGCCTGCAATCGCCATTGCCGCAACCCAGAGCAAGGTGGCTTTGGTCAGCTCCGGCGGATCAATTACGGCTTAGGACGCGCATGTGTTCTTATCGGCCGGATGAGCGGCTCCAGAAGCGAAGTCGCTGCCATGACTGTCGCCGGACGAGCCCCGGCTATGCCGAACCCTGATGAACATCTGACGCGATGGCGACTTTCGGGCCGTCACGCCACAAAGGAGGAACGGCTATGAAGGCTGGGCGGCCGGCACTTTCATTCTCAGGCGCCGCTCTATGCCACCTGCCGGCCAAGCGCAGTTGGCACAAATCTTGAACCTCTCTTTGCGCGGCGGCAGGAGCTGCAATCGCACGTTCGGCCTCACGCAATGAAAGACCGGTCACGACCGCGGCACGTGCAGCCTCAGACAAACCAGTCTGCATTTTATTCAACGGCTTAGCTGCGAGTGCGGCGGCGCGCGGCCGAACATCACCGTGTCGCGGATGCGACAAACCCGACAACAGCGGTTTCAACGCAAGCGGCGACGAGTAGATGGTGCAAATCCCGCGATTCCCAGTCTGCTGTAGCCGCGCAGGCCAAGCGCGATCTGCTCGGCCGTCCTGACAAGCCGCGCGTGGCTCTGGGCGAGGTCGGTCGAGGCCCGCCGAAATCCCGTCGGCACCCGCCGCCAGGCCTCTTCGCTCGTCTCGCCGCATCGCGGAAACTTTGTTCGAAATCTGCCAGCCCGGTTTCCACTCCTTTGCCGGCGACCGGAACAAGTCAACGCCTCGAAGAGCATCTGAGTTTTGAATTTATTCGGCTTTTTAACTCTGGCATCGGACTTGCTCCGCCTTCGCATGTCCGCGGCACCAGGAGACGCCGCCGCCTGTGGAGGAAGGCCTGATGCAACAAACATTCTACGAGGTCATGCGCCGACAGGGGATCACCCGCCGAAGTTTCCTGAAATTCTGCAGCCTGACGGCGGCTTCCCTCGGCCTTGGACCGGCCTTTGCGCCGAAAATAGCTTACGCGATGGAGTCCAAGCCGCGCATTCCGGTGCTGTGGCTGCACGGGCTTGAATGCACTTGCTGCTCCGAAAGCTTCATCCGCTCGGCGCACCCGCTCGCCAAGGACGTCGTGCTGTCGATGCTTTCACTCGATTATGACGACACGCTCATGGCGGCCGCCGGCCATCAGGCCGAGGCGATCGTCGACGAGGTCGTCGAACAGTACAAGGGCAACTACATCCTCGCGGTCGAAGGCAATGCGCCGCTCAACGAGGACGGCATGTTCTGCATCATCGGCGGCAAGCCCTTCGTCGACCAGCTCAACCATGCCGCCTCCAACGCCAAGGCGATCATCTCCTGGGGCTCCTGCGCCTCCTGGGGCTGCGTGCAGGCCGCGCGGCCGAACCCGACGCGGGCCACGCCCGTCCATAAGGTTCCGGGCCTGCCGGACAAGCCGATCATCAAGGTTCCCGGCTGCCCGCCGATCCCAGAAGTGATGACGGCCGTCATCACCTACATCCTGACCTTTGAAAAATTCCCAGAGCTCGACCGGCAGGGCCGGCCGAAGATGTTCTACAGCCAGCGCATCCACGACAAATGCTATCGGCGCCCGCATTTCGACGCCGGCCAGTTCGTCGAGTCCTTCGATGACGAGGGCGCGCGCAAGGGCTATTGCCTCTACAAGGTCGGCTGCAAGGGACCGACCACTTACAACGCCTGCTCGACGGTGGGCTGGAACGGCGGCCTCTCCTTCCCGATCCAGGCCGGCCATCCCTGCATCGGCTGCTCCGAGGACGGCTTCTGGGACAAGGGCGATTTCTACAGCCGCCTGACCCGCGTCCACGGCTTCGGCATCGAGGCCGATGCGCCGACAGGATCGGCACGACGGCCGCGACCCTCATCGGCGCCGCCGCGGCCGCGCATGCGGCGGCGAGCGTGGTCAAGCGGATGCGCGAAAAGGGAGGGAACAAGTGATGGTCATCCAGACGCCGAACGGCTTCAATCTCGACACCTCCGGCCAGCGCGTGGTCGTCGATCCGGTCACGCGGATCGAAGGCCATATGCGCTGCGAGGTGAACATCGACGAGAACAACATCATCCGCAACGCGGTCTCGACCGGCACCATGTGGCGCGGGCTCGAGGTCATCCTCAAGGGCCGCGACCCGCGCGACGCCTGGGCCTTCACCCAGCGCATCTGCGGCGTGTGCACCGGCACGCACGCGCTCACCTCGGTGCGTGCGGTCGAGGACGCACTGGGCATCATAATCCCGGAGAACGCCAATTCGATCCGCAACATCATGCAGCTCTCGTTGCAGGTGCACGATCATCTGGTCCACTTCTACCACCTGCACGCGCTCGACTGGGTCAATCCGGTTAACGCATTGAGAGCCGACCCGAAGGCGACGTCGGAGCTGCAGCAGGCGGTTTCGCCGAGCCACCCGATGTCCTCGCCGGGCTATTTCCGTGACATCCAGAACCGGCTGAAGAAGTTCGTCGAGAGCGGCCAGCTCGGGCCGTTCAAGAACGGCTACTGGACCAACCCGGCCTATCTGCTGCCGCCGGAGGCCAATCTGATGGCGGTGACGCACTATCTGGAAGCGCTTGACTTCCAGAAGGAGATCATGACGACGCGCACGATCTTCGGCGGCAAGGACATCCATCCCAACTGGCTGGTGGGGGGCGTGCCTTGTGCGATCAACATCGACGGTGAGATGGCGGCCGGCGCGCCGATCAACATGGAGCGGCTGAACTACGTCCGCAGCGTCATCGAGCGCGCCATCGCCTTCGTCGACAACGTCTACATCCCCGACATCATCGCGATCGGCAGTCTCTACAAGGGCTGGCTCTATGGCGGCGGGCTGTCGGGCAAGAGCGTTCTTGCCTATGGCGACATCCCCGACAAAGCCAACGACTATTCGGCAGCCAACCTGATGATGCCCCAGGGCGCGATCATCGATGGCAACCTCAAAGAGGTGCTGCCCGTTGACGTGCGCGATCCCGAGCAGATCCAGGAGTTTGTGCCCCACTCTTGGTACAAATACCCGGACGAGGCGAAGGGCCTGCATCCATGGGATGGTATCACGGAGCCGAACTATCAGCTCGGGCCGAATGCCAAGGGCACGCGCACCGACATCCGCGAAATCGACGAGAGCGCGAAATATTCCTGGATCAAGGCGCCGCGCTGGCGCGGCCATGCGATGGAGGTAGGGCCGCTCGCCCGCTATGTCGTCGGCTACGTCCAGGGCCACGAGGAGATCAAGGAGCAGGTCGACTCGACGCTGCGGGCACTCGGCGTACCGCTGACGGGGCTGTTCTCGACGCTCGGCCGCACCGCTGCGCGCGCGCTGGAAGCACAGTGGGCGGCCCGCAAGCAGGTCTACTTCATGGACAAGCTGATCGCCACCATCAAGGCTGGAGACAGCTCGACGGCCAATACCCAGAAATGGGATCCGAAGTCCTGGCCCGCCGAAGTCAAGGGGGTCGGCTTCACCGAAGCGCCGCGCGGGGCGTTGGGCCACTGGATACGCATCAAGAACGGCCGGATCGAAAACTACCAATGCGTCGTGCCGACCACCTGGAACGGCTCGCCACGCGACCATGCCGGCAATATCGGCGCCTTCGAAGCGTCGCTGATGGAGACCAAGGTGGAGCGGCCGGAGGAGCCGGTCGAGATCCTGCGGACGATCCACAGCTTCGATCCGTGCCTTGCCTGTTCGACCCATGTCATGGGTCCGGACGGACAGGAACTTGCCAATGTCAAAGTGCGCTAGGGGAGGAATCGAAATGAGACACGCTATCCTGAAACTTGGCGCCGCAGCTTCGCTCGCGGTCCTTGCCAGCCCGGCGCTCGCCCATGTCGGCGCAGGGCATGCCGACGGGTTCGCCGCCGGCATCGCCCATCCGCTGATGGGACTCGACCACCTTCTCGCCATGGCGGCGGTCGGGGTCTGGTCGGCGGTGGCCATGCCGTCGCGGGTCCTGGTGGCCCAGCAACCTTCGTGGCGATGATGATGACGGGTGCGGCGTTGGCCTTTGCCGGCATCCGCCTGCCAGCGGTCGAAGGCATGATCGCGCTATCCGTGCTTGCTCTCGGCATCATGATCGTCGCCGGTGCCGGCCTTCCCGGCATGCTCGGCATCGGCCTTGCCGGGTTCTTCGCCCTCTTCCATGGCCATGCCCATGCGAGCGAGACGACCGGCGCGGCACTTGCCTATATTGCCGGCTTCACGCTCTCGACCGCGGCGCTGCATCTGGCCGGCACCGGCACCGGCATCGGCCTCAGGCTCGCGTCGTCGCCTTGGGCGCGCGCCGGGCTCGGCATGGTCATTGCCGGCTCGGGCGCTACGCTCGTGTTCGGCGGCTAGGGGGCGGCCATGAGCGCGAGCCAAACTCCGCATGGCGAAGAAGGGGTCTATGTCTACGAGGCGCCGCTGCGCCTCTGGCACTGGGTCAATGCCTTCGCCATCCTCATGCTTGCCGGCACCGGCTACCTGATCGGCTCGCCGCCGCCGGCGGTTGGCGGCGAGGCGAGTTCCAGTTTCCTCTTCGGCTGGATACGCTACCTGCATTTCGTTGCGGGCTATGTCCTGATCGTCGGCTTCGCATTCCGCATCTACTGGGTCTTCGCCGGCAACGAGCATTCCCGGCAGATATTCCTCCCGCCTGTCTGGAACGGACGGTTCTGGAAGGAGCTCTGGCACGAGGTGCTCTGGTACGCCATGCTGGTGAGCGAGCATGAAGTGTTCCGGGCACAACCCGCTCGCGACGCTCGCCATGCACTTCCTGTTCGTCTGGTTCACCATCTTCATGATCGTGACCGGACTGGCGCTCTACGGCGAGGGGGCCGGCATGGGGTCCTGGCAGTACGACCTGTTCTCGAGCTGGGTCATCCCACTTCTCGGTCAGAGTCAGGACGTGCATACCTGGCACCATCTCGGCATGTGGGTGATCATCTGCTTCGTGATCATCCATATCTATGCCGCGGTGCGCGAGGACATCATGTCGAAGCAGTCGATCATCTCCTCGATGTTCTCCGGCTGGCGGACCTTTCGCGGCAACGGCGCGCCTCGTGATTCCCACTAGGACTTTCGCGACCTCACCTGCCGGGGGGGGGGGGGGGGGGGGGGGGGGGGGGGGGGGGGGGCGACGCACACGCCGCCCCCCAGGCCGCGAGGCGCCGAGGGCGGGGGGGGGGGGGTGGTAGGTATAGGAGGGGGGG
>NZ_JAMYPQ010000023.1:0-68342 GCF_040320455.1 Mesorhizobium sp. M0698
AAAAACATCTTTTGTGACTGCTTCAGCTATTTGGCCTGAGGCGAAATAAGAAATTGGCCAAACAAGCCTGCGTCGCAGACCTAACGAAGCTGACAGAATGTCGGATGGCGTCGAGCGCCAGCTTTGTGACACGTCATTTGAAAGACGACGAGGTGTTTCTCTTCCTGGAAAAATTCAAGCAAGCTGTCGCTGATGAATACTTACGTCGTGAGCTGCAGAAAGATCACGGACATAAAGCGCGTTTCTTCAATCCAGATGATATAAAATGGAAAAAATGAAATCATTCTGAAACAAATGAACCTCGACGGACGTTTGGATGATGTACCAACAGCATTGTCTGCGCATCTCAAATATGGATGCGTGACATGGAACTGTGGAAATTTCTACACGCTTGCTGCAAGCAACAGCGCGTACAATCTGTGGCGCCTAATTTCGGCGATGGCCGGCTCTGCATTCCAAATGAATATGTCTACATAGAAGCTCCCGCCTCGCTACCGGGGTTAGCCTTGAACTACCAGCATTCCGACCCCCCGGCATCAGGCACTCGACCGCAAATCCGGGCTCTCTCGGCCTCCGAGCGAACCCGCCGTCCCGTTGGACCATCCAGAACCTCGAGCCGGCCTGCGTAGCCAGCCGTTGGGACGTCCAAATGGACGTCCATTTTGCCGTCTGCTCCCACGTAGGCCCTCCGTCTCTCGCGATCCGGGGGATTCTTCGCACATTCACCTCATGCGCCGCACGAGGGGAGCGGCGTGGCGCTTACGATTGAACGAAGCCCCGGGAATGTCCAAGTTCGCCGAGGCGATCCCGCTACGCCATCTCCAGACGGGCCGCCCTTGAATGCTAACTGACCGAAGGGCGGATCTAGATCGATTCCAATACTGTCGAGCGGGCAATTCGGCAAACAATCACAAGAAACAACAGGCCTTTTCGCGGGCAGCCACAACTTAGGCGACCATCGCCACGCTCCTTCAGACGGCCAAAATGAACGATCGAGCTGCGCCGGCTGACGTCAGCCTACGCGGGTAGGTCTTAAGTACGCCACTCCTCCCCTTCGTCGCCACTTGGGCGGAATCACATCAATGGGTATGCCTAGAATGAAGGGCGCCTTGGGTCAGGGGCGCCCTTCGCATCGGCGGCACGCTTCGATCCGGGAGGTACGGACCTAAAGCACCTCGGGAGTTTTTGGGGAATCCCGCTTAGCGCGCACGCTGGACGCGCAAGTCCAGCGCACGCAGTCGTATGCTGCGGGCGCTGTGGTTTAATGGTTCGATCCGTTAGAAGGAGCGCTTGAAGCGGAGGACGCCGCCGACGCTGTCCTTCTTGTCGGCATTCGTCCAGTTCGAGAAGTCGGCGTCATCGAACTTGCCTGCATGCAGGTAGTCGACTTCGGCCGTGATCGTCAGGCCGGGGACGATGTCGTAGGCGACGTTCGCCGCGACGCCAAAGTTCTTCCATTCGTCATAGGAGAGCTGGGCGTTAAACGAGGTCTTCTCGTTGAACTTGTAGGTGCCGCCGCCCCAGACTGCCCAGTTGCCGCCCCACTGCTTGTAGAAGCCGCGGCCGCCGGCCGGGATTGCCGAGGTCGGGTCCGTGAGGTTGTCGTCGGTGCCGTAGCCGGCCATGGCGAAGAGCGACAGCGCGTCGCTGGCTCTCACGTCCAGGCGAACCTTGCCGGCCACTTCTTCATAATTGCTATCATAGGCAACGACGCCGGTGATCGCACCCCAGCCCTGCGTGTACTTCACGCCGCCGACAATATGCGGCACATAGCTGTCGATCGTGCCCTTGACGCCGGAGCCTTCTTCAAGCGAGACCACGGCCGAGAAGCCATTGCCGGCATCGAAGTAGTACTGGACGACATTGGTGTCGAAGTCGCCGTAGGGAACCAGCGTATCCTGGATGACGTTGCCGGCGTAGCCGATGAACGCATCGAAGGCCGATTCGTCCTTACCGACGCGCAGACCGCCGAGCTGGATCCAGGCGAAGTTCAATGTGACGCCCTTGTTGAAGGCATAGTTCTGGGGGCTGTCCGGGCCCGAATAAGCGTTGCGGCTGCCGAAGTTGAAGCGGATTTCGGTGTAGGTCTTCAGAGTGCCTAGCTCGGTTTCCTGACCGGTCCAGGTCTTCAGGTCGAAGCGGGCGTTCTTGCGCCAGGTGGCCTGGTCCCTGCCGTCCTGCACATCGTGGGTCCGCGCACCCTCATACCGCGGCATGACCCGTTTGCACGACATAGCCTTCGGCATCTCCATTGGATAAAGCCGACGATGTGGATAATTGAAAGCCTCACCGGAGAGGTACGCTCTACCGTTTATGTTGATTACAACATAAACGGTAAGATGTTGCGCACGGAATTATGCTGGGAAGGCTCCGGTTCTGCCTAAATTTCAGGCGATTCCAGGCAATCTCCGCAACATAATTTTCTGAAGTCAAATTGCATTCAGGAACGCCATCACACCCTTGTCCTCCTTCCAAGGCCGGTCTGGCCCCGAAGCCGCTGCATCGCACAGCGCCATCGCTTTCGCCTTCATCTCGAGATCGATTTCGGCATACATGTTGGTGGTCTCAAGGCTGACGTGTCCGAGCCATGCGCGTATGGTGTTAAGGTCGACACCTGCCTGCAGCACATGACAGGCGCCTTAGACGGATCACATGCGGCGTGATTGCTCTTGCGGGAAGCGTTGGTACGCGCACCGCGCATCGCTCGACCAGCCGATAGACACCGAACCGCGTATAGCGCTTTCGATGGCGGCTGACGAAGACGGGGTCACCGTTTGCGCGTCCTCGAACGAGTTCGCCAAGCGCGTTTTTCCGTGCGTGGCCACAGTGAGCATTGCCGGATTTTGCCGCCCTTGCCGCAAAGGGTGGCGAGCGCATGATCGTCGCGGTGCCGGCCAACCTGGAGATTTGCGACCTGCAATCTTCGCCTCCGAGACCCGCGCCCCGGTGTTGTAGAGGAAGAGCAACAAGGTAAGATAGAGGAGCGCTCCCTGAGCAATGGAGCGGAATGATACCGTGCGATCGCAGACGGTCGGCTAAAGAAAACATCAAACATAACCCAAGTCTCCTTGTTGTTGGCGCCTGGATCAAGACATCGGATGTGCTTCAGAAAATTATGTTGCGGAGATTGCCTGGAATCGCCTGAAATTTAGGGAGAACCGGTAGCCTCCGCAGCATAAGTTGGTGCGCAACATCTTACCGCCAGGAGGCTATATGCCGATATGCCCGCCACCAGGCTGTGGATGGGCAAGGTCGGCTTCGAGCTCGAGCCGCTCGCCGAGTACGCACTGGCCCGCATCAAGCAGGGTGAGCGGGTCTTTACCGATGAGACCACGTTGCAAACGCCCTCATGCCATGGAATTACCGGCGCTGAACGGCATCAGCTGCCCGCTTACGTCCAGCTGAAGGAGACCGGCATCGACGTTGCGCGCGGTACGGTCACAGAATGTCGCGAGGCATGAACATCCCCTCCTCCGTGCAACGACGCGTGCAAAACGCTCTTGGCTTGACAGCGATCAAGGCCAGGGCGGCTCGTCACTTTGAGCAAAGCAACCGCGCCGGTCCAGCGAGATCCTGTCTGGATCCACGCAAGGCGGCTTTAACTATCTTCCGGGCCGAAGCAGCTTTCGAAATCATTGCATTCCTGGCAGCTCTTGAGCACGCTAGATTTGCCTTGAACGACCAATCTGACGCCACCGCTGCGAATAGAGACAAACAACCCTTATAAGATGCCTGCCTACCACTGAAGGGTGGCAGCCATCAAATGGCGACGAAGCCCAGCTGCTGGACAGAGGTCTAACCGACGATGGCCTGAAGGGTGGGAAGACCTGTCCTGCTGGCCCCATCTATCACCCCATCAAGCATTTGGCACCGGTTGCGGCGACAATCAAAACGGCGAGCCTTGCGTTAATGAGGATGAGAATGCTATCGGCTTGGAACGCAGGGAGGCGCCTCAAAATCACGCAGGCTGAGATTGTAGGCCGGTACCCAGCATACGCAAAGCAGGATTACTGACTGGTCGAACTGGCGGCCCTTGAACGTCTAGTCCTTTCGAAAAATGTCGAAAGCGTCTGCCATAGCTCCGCCAATCGAAACGATCCAACACATCCACATCAGTCGCCCTTGTCCCACGCTGCGGTCGTACCGCTGGATGAGCAGTATTCATCGCAGGAACATTCACTCAAGTCCTACAATAGTTTAGTTAAAGTGCTATCCGACTTACGCGATTTGACCAGATCGTGTGATCATGTGCTCTCGACATCGCACCAGCACACCCGTAACTTTCTTACTCAGACAGTCATTTCTCGGTCGAGTGGGAAGATTGGCCGAGGCACGTTTCGATAAGCGAGTTTTTCCCAATTCGGTGTGCTAAGAGCCCCACTATCACAGACAATTACCTTACCGGCAATAGGCTCGAAAGCGGCCCTGAAATGCTGCATTGATTTCAGGCCGACTACGGCCTTTGCAGCAGGATCGATGCCAAAGGTACGGAATTGCTGTAGGTCCAATATCTGTGTTGGCTCGCTCACCACGAGAATTTCGATTCGCCCGACGCGCAAGACTGCAGTTTCACCCCAGGAAAAACTCAATCCGCCGTACATCGCACCGTCGCAAGTATAGGAACCATCGCTTGTAAGGCAGACCTCGCCTTCGAGTTCCAAGGGCCCCCCTCCGAAGCGCGGATCGAACTTGCCGCCCAGTTCTACCAGCACGCGGTCACCCACGCCGTGGCCATGCAACTGCTTGGCTGTTTCTGCATCAACTATCGGTCCAAACGCGGCATCAGCGATTCCGGCCTCTATCATCGCCTTCAACAGATTGGTCGAATCGCCATAAGCTCCAGCCCCGGGATTGTCAGCATAGTCCGCGATGATTAGAGGGCCTGTATGGCGCTGGTATGCTTTGGCGATCTTCGCTGCCTCCTCGACCGAAAGATAAGAGTTTATTACATCAAAACGCTTTTTCCATATATCATCAGCGATCGCTTCAGCGAAGGCTCGATGCTTATCCTCATTGCGGTCATAGGTGACTGTGACCGTCGGACCTATCTCACGGATGTCAGCATATGCGAACCCAGCATTGATGCTGACGGCGAGAACGCCGGGTTCTTGCTCATAGGTTATGGATTTCGCTATCCACTCGACCATCGGACCGACATCGCTGCGCCCGCCATTCACTTCTGACAACATCGGACGGTGCACGCGCAGGGTGCGTGGTCGAATTTCTCCCTTCATAGTCCTATGAAGAATTGCGCCGGCTTGTCGGCCGATCTCGCGCATATCTATATGGGGATAAGTCTTGTAAGATACCACTATATCTGCAAGCTCGCACATCTTCTGCGTCACGTTCCCATGAGGATCGAGAGTGATCGCAATGGGCTTATCCGGTCCGACCACTGCCCGTAGTCGCGCCAGAAGCTCGCCTTCCCCATCCTCGCAAAAGTCGGTGACCATGGCGCCATGAAGCGCAAGCAGGATGCCATCGAGCTTCTCCTTGTGTTCACCTGCGGCGTTAGTGATGGCCCCGCCCAAGCGATCAAAAGCGTCCCGAGTTACAACACCTCCCGGTTCGGCGCCAGCGCTGAGAACATGCGTTTGTTTCCAGCCGTAGTCGCGCGCGCAGTCGCAAAAACCAGCCAGCTCCGTGTTGGCTTGGCCATACTTCTTGATGGCATCGTCGCCGAAGTAAATGGAATACCTCGCGAAGGCATCATAGTCCGTGGGATACTTGTTGAAGGTATTGGTCTCGTGGCCGAATACGGCGGTGAGAACATTGTAGGACATAATGAAGCTCCTATTTGGTCAATGCGAAAATTGCTGACCGCGACCCAGTATGGATGCGATCTAGAGGCTTAAGTCGGTCGGCGTCGAGAACGGCATACCCCCCGTCAAGGCATCGATCTCGTCGGGATTGGTTACACCGCTGCTGCCGCACTAAACGGAACAGGCCGACCTGCCCACCATCAGGCCAATCGAAAACCTCGGCATGGGCATGATCGGCCAGTTCGGGTATTGGCTCACTCGCCGCGTGAAAAGAGGGTCCGCAACTGCGACCATCGTGAATTGTCCCACGTTCGTTGCAATCGAGTATCGTAGTCGTCCGCCTGCGGGGTTGGATGAAAACTGTTCTCGTGTGAATTTTCTTTCATTGCTTCTCAATATGTTGACTGTTTACTAGACTGCCGAAACTATCGCGGTCGTGGCATTCGCCGCTTCAGCCAGCTGGCCTGGAGTGTCTGTCGCTGGAGCGCGCACATGACAGGCCACGACGCACCCGTCTGGCATCGGTACCAAGGCCGGCACGTCGATGCGGCAACGCTCGACAGCGAGCGGGCAGCGCGGGTGGAACGCGCACCCGCTCGGCGGATTGATAGGGCTTGGCACCTCGCCCTCCACCGGCGCCTCCAGCCGAACTCGGGTGGGATCCGGCACGGGGGCCGCGGCGATCAGTGCCTCGGTATATGGATGGACCGGCTTGGCGAAGAGCGCCTCGCAGGGCGATAGCTCCACGATCCGCCCTAGATACATGACCGCGACGCGATGGCCAATATGCTCTACGACGCCAAGGTCATGTGAGATAAAGACGAAGGCCATGCCCATCTGCTGCTGCAGATCCAAAAGCAGATTCAAGATCTGTGCCTGCACGGATACGTCAAGGGCGGACACCGCTTCGTCGAGGATGATGAGCGAAGGCTGGAGGGCCAGCGCCCGCGCGATACCGAGCCGCTGCCGCTGACCGCCCGACAACTCGGACGGAAGCCTGTGCATCATATCGGGCGACATTCCGACCTTCTGGAGAAGGTCCGCAGCAAGTGCCTGGCGCTGCTTGCGGCTGAGGCACTCAAAATTCTCGACGGGTTCGGTGATGATCTGTCCGGCGGTAAGGCGCGGATTCAGCGACGAGTAAGGATCTTGAAAGACCATCTGCATCCGACGGCGCCAATCCCGAAGCGCGTCCTTTTTGAGACCCGCAATGTCGGTCCCGTCGATCAGCACGCGCCCGCCCGTCGGCTCCACCAGTCGCATCAAAAGCCGCGCGACGGTTGACTTGCCGCAGCCGGATTCGCCGACAATGCAGAGTGTCTCGCCCGCCTCGACCGAAAAGGATACATCCTCCACCGCCCGGACCACCGGAATGGTCTTCTTCAGGATTCCCGAGCCAAGCGGATAATGCTTGGTCAGATTCTCGACTTTCAGCAGAGGACCGTTCATGCGCCCATCACCTCTTCGGCGCGCCAGCAAGCCGCGGCGTGGCCCGGCGTGACATCATCAAGAATGGGTGTCTTCTCGCGGCAAATATCTATCGCGAACGGGCAGCGAGGCGCAAAGCTGCACCCGACAATAGGCTCGCGTAGGCTTGGCACAATGCCGGGAATTTCTGGAAGCCGGTGCTGCCGGCCGCGCCGCCGGTCAGGGACCGATCGCATGAGGCCCTGGGTGTAGGGATGCGCGGGACGCGCGAACAGATCTATTGCGTTCGCTTGTTCTACGATACGGCCAGCATACATCACGATCACGCGTTGGCATGTCTCGGCTACAACGCCCAGATCGTGCGTGATGAACATCACGGCCGTTCCCGTGCGCTCTTTCAGGTCAACGATGAGCCGCAGGATCTGCGCCTGGATGGTGACGTCAAGCGCAGTAGTTGGCTCGTCGGCGATCAATAGTTCCGGTGAGCAGGCAAGAGCCATCGCGATCATGGCGCGCTGGCGCATGCCGCCCGACATTTCGTGGGGATAGTTGTTGACGCGACGCTCGGGGTCCGAGATGCGGACAAGACGCAGCATCTCTTCGGCCTTTGCCAGCGCAACCGACCGCGAGGCATTGGTGTGTATCTGAACCGCCTCAGCAATCTGGAGACCGACCGTGTAAACCGGGTTCAGGCTCGTCATCGGCTCTTGGAAAATCATGGCGATCTGGTCGCCGCGGATCTGTCGCATCTCCCGATCGGACAGCTCAAGGAGGTCGCGTCCGTGAAAGCGGACCTCGCCGCCGACAGTCCTGGCGGCCAGCTTCGGAAGCAGGCGAAGGATGGAGAGGGCGGTGACGCTCTTCCCGCATCCCGATTCGCCGACGATGCCGAGCGTCTCGCCTTTCTTGACCTGAAAGCTTATGCCGCCCAGGGCGCGGGTGACGCTCTCTTCGCCGTGAAAGTGCGTCTCAAGGTCTCGAACGTCGAGAAGCACGTCATCTTCTGCGGTTTTTTGCATCAGCATGTCAACGCCTCCGCTTTGAGCGGGGGTCGAACAGGTCGCGCAGGCCATCCCCGAGCAGGTTGACGGCAAGGACCGTGACGGCAAGGCAGATACCTGGGGCGAAGATCGTCAATGGGGCGATGGAAAGATACAGGCGCGAACTGGCGATCATGTTGCCCCAGCTCGGAATGTCGGGCGGCACGCCCACGCCGAGGAAGCTCAGTCCCGCCTCTGTCAGGATCGCACTGGCGCAGACAGTAGCTCCCTGGACCATCAGCGCAGGAAAGGTGCTCGGCAGGATATGCCGCCACAGCACCTTGGGCAGGCGCGCACCGCCGCAGAGTGCGGCCTCCACGTAGGGACGTTCGCGAACACCCAGAACCACCGAACGAACCAGCCGCGAGACGGCTGGCGTCTCTGGGATCGCGATGGCGACGATGAGGATGCCGATTCCGGGTCCTGTCAGAGAAATGAGCGCAATCGCCAGCAGAATCGTCGGGATCGACATCAGGCCGTCCATGACCCGCATGACGACGTTGTCGAAGCTGCGGCTGTAGCCGGCTACAACACCGATCAGAAGCCCGGCAAGAGCCGCGCCCAACGCGGATATCAATCCGACCATGAGAGAGATTCGGGCGCCGAACACCGTTCGCGCAAAGACGTCACGGCCCAGATTATCGCTTCCGAACCACATCTCGGCCGAAGGCGGCTGAAGGCGCGTAAATGGATCCATTTCCGATGGATCGCCAGCGTAAAGCGGGGCAGCGATCGCCAGAATGATCAGGAGCACCAGGAGGCCGCCGCCTATCAAAACCAGGGGGTGCCGCCTTGCCAGACGGGGAACATCAGATAGCTGCAGCCGACCCATCGGCACCGCTTCAACTGGTGCGGAGATGAGCGTCATATCAGTACCGGATTCGGGGATCAATCAGCGTATAAGCCAGATCGACCGCGAGATTGATAAGGACATACAGAGCCGAAGTCAGGATGAGAACGCTCTGGATGATAGGATAGTCGCGGTTATTGATCGCATCCACGACCAGACGACCGATACCGGGGATGTTGAACACCGTTTCCGTGAGGACAACCCCGCCGATCAGATAGGCGAAGCTTATGCCTATCACGGTCAGGATCGGGACGCCGGCATTCTTCAACGCATGATGGAAAAGCAAGGCATATGATGAAGCGCCTTTGGCAGCGGCCGTCCGCATATAGTCTTCCGATAAGACTTCCAGCATGCTAGCCCGCGTGACCCGGGCAATGAATGCGATATAGGCAAGACCAAGAGCCACGCTGGGAAGGATCAGATGCACAAACCAAGGCCCGAGACCGTCGTCGATCGGGATGTACCCCTGCACCGGTAGCCAATGTGTCCTGATGGCGAAGAAGTATATGAAAAAAAAGCCGATGACAAAGACCGGGACGGAATAACCAATTGCCGAAAAGGCCGCGAGGAGGCGGTCGACAAGGCCGCCAGTTCGCCACGCGGCAAGGATGCCGACAGAGACCCCTACCGACACCGAAAGGATCATCGTCAGGATCGACAGGGAAAGGGTCGGTTCCAGCCGCTGCGAGATGAGCTCGAGAACCGGTCGTCCGGAAAAGATCGAGATGCCAAAATCGCCGCCGAGCATGTCCCGCACCCAACGGATGAACTGAACCGGCATAGGATCGTTCAAACCCAGGGTTTTGCGGATGCCGGCGATCATCTCCGCCGTGGCCGACCTGCCAGCCATCATGGCCGCCGGATCGCCAGGCGCCAGCCTGAGAAGCAGGAAAACGAACATCCCGACCATCGCCATGACGGCGATGGTCGAAACAAACCTGCGTAGGAGGTAAGCCGCCATCAGGCGGATGCTTTCTGCACGTTCCACATGGGAATGAGCTGGGGCATGCCGATGATGCCTGTAAGGGTCTTGCGGCGCGCGATCGGTCCGACATAATTTCCCAACTTCACATCGCCGACGAAGTCCCACCAGATTGCTTGCATCTTGCGCGCCAGTGCCTTGCGCTCTTCGAGCGTTTCGACATCCGCCCATTTGGCCCGCAGCCCCTCATATTCGTCGTTTTTCGGCCAGCCGTACCAAGCCTTGTCGCCGCTCGCGAGCATTCCCGGACTTATGAGCGGATTGCCGAAGGAATAAGCAACTTGGGTCGAGATAAACATGCTCCAGCCGCCATTCTCGACGGAGTCCTTTTTCGCCCGGCGCGTGCTAACGCCGCCCCAGTCACTCGGCGCAAGCTCGGCATTGATGCCGATTTTGCGTAATTCCGCCGCTAGAAACTGCGAGGCATTGTCAGCCTCGTGCCAATCAGTCGGATCGAGAATGACGACCTTCTCGCCGGCATAACCGGCCTCCTTGAACAGCTGCCTGGCCTTTTCGGGATCGCCGCCTTTCTTGTACCACCCAGTATTTTCGTTGTTAGATACAAGGTTATCATTGCTAAATATCGAAATAACCGGACGGCCATAGTTCGGCGCCATGATCCTCATGAACGCCTCCTGATCGATCAGGTGAAGGATCGCCTGACGGGCTTTCACGTTGTTGAATGGCGGTTGCAAGCAATTCAAACGGACGTACGCGTCTGATCCCGACTTGCTCAGAACCTGAAGTGCAAGATTGGGATCGCCCTCGATTACTGGGTAAAGGTCCGCCGCAGGCACCTCCCAGTAGTCAATCTCGGCCGCCTGCAGAGCCGCGAATGCAGTCTGCACATCAGCGATATTATCCCAGATGACGCGATCGACCTTCACAATCTTACCGCCGGCCAGTCCGTCGAACGGTTCACTGCGTGGTACGTACTGTTCATTGCGGTCGTAAGTGTAACTTGAGCCCGGCCTGACAAGAGCTTCATTGAACCTGAACGGACCAGATCCGACATTCGTGGTGACCTGATCAGTCGCGGGGCGACTGGCGTCCTTCTCGCGCATGATAAACAGGCACGGCGGCGTCACATCCGCCAAGATATCTATCAAAAGCCCCAGCGGCTCTTTGAGCGTAATGGTGAAGGTCTTGTCGTCCTTTTTCGAGATATCGCTGGCCCGCCCCATGATCAACTGCCCACCAGGAGCGACTTGGCCCCAGCGCCGCATGGAGGCGACACAGTCCGCCGCGGTGACAGGGGTGCCGTCGTGCCAACCGAGGCCATCCCGCAGTTCGAATGTATACGTCTTCTTGTCGTCGGAAACGCCCCACCTGCCGACCATTTGCGGCTGAGGCATAAACTTGGAGTCGACCGAGAACAGCGTGTCGTAAATTGCCAAGCCGTGATCGGCGGTGATGTTCGTCGTCGTCCAGATCGGATCGAAGACGCGCAGGTCGATTCCTTTTACCATCCGCAGAGTTCGCGGAGCTGCTGCCTGCGCCCGCAGGACAGATGGGGCAGACATCGCCGCTCCAGCGGCCAAGCCTACCTTGATGAGGTTGCGTCGAGAGATTGCCATGCTTCAATTCCCCTTTTGTTTGTGGGCAAACGATCGCGCCTTTGTGAAGCAGTTTTCTGCAATCTGATGTCGTCGGTGGGACCCTCGTCGAGCACCTGCCGTAACGTTGAACCCGGCGCCGTAACGTTGAACCCGGCCCTGGCGCGGGACCGCGTCACATTAGCTTTAACGATTGGAAGATTAGGCAGCAGGCGGTGGGCCTGCAACCGAATTAAAGTAAAGCCTCAGGCGACTTTTTTGCACACTGCCAAATGACGGCGGATGAGGGCCTAAACATAAAAAGGACGCAGAATTGGGCGGATTCAAACGCAATTACCCGCACCATCATCACCTTGCCTGAAGAACTGCGCCATTCGCTTACTTGGGGTCAGGGAGCAGAAATGGCGCAGCACGATTGTCTCACGATTGATGCGGGCGTCCAGGTCTACTTCTGCGATCCGCGACGCTCATGGCAGCGGGGCACAAACGAGAACACCAATGGGCTGCTGCGTCAGTACTTCCCAAAAGGGGACCGACTTGAGCATCCCAGCGCCAACGAGATTGCCGCTGTAGCAGCGGTGCCCTCAATGCCCGACCGAGAAAGACCCTCGGCTGGAAAACGCCCACAGAAGCGCTTGACGAGTTGCTGCGATGAGTGAACACAATCGGTGTTGCGACGACCGTTTGAATCCGCCTAGGGTACGACAATCAAAATGGTGAACAGGGTAGGCCGGAAGGCGCTAGCATTAAGCAACGGCGTGGCACTCGAATTCTGTTTCGGCGCTTATCATTTGGGCAAGGCTGTTAAGTTCGTTGGTCATGAGGTGATATTGATCGCGCCTCCCAGTTGGCGAAGCCTTGTGTGAAACGCGGCAAGAACGACGCGGCGGAAGCGGAAGTTTTGCATGACGCAATGAGCCACCCGCCATGCGGCTCATGCCGGTGAAGACCGCGGCTTAGCAAGCGGCGTTGATGCTGATCGGCGTCGAGAAAGATTCACGAAAGCGTCGATGAAAAACTGCCCTCGTTGCATCGCTCCGGTCAATGCAGCAGGCGCCTGGCCGAAATTCCGCGCGTGACCGGTCAGCCCATCGCTTTTGATGATGAAGATCCCAGATTCCTGAACGTCCAAGTCTGGGTCACGATTTTGCCGGCTAGATAAAGCTCCCGCCCAACGACATTCGACCGGAGGCAAGGTCAGACTGGGCGTCATCACGCGCGTGGGGACGAAATGCTGAGGAGCATATTGATCGTTGACGCGACTGCTCTTCTTCAGCACGTCAGAGCAGCTCGAAGCAGCTATGCTTCCCGACGGCTCGCCGAACTACTGCAAAGGAAGAAACCGAAGCTGGAGGCGGTGGTGCTCGCCAACAAGATCGCCCGCATCGCCTGGAAGCCGCATGTCCAGCTTCGGACACAACCGTTGCGGAGAGACATACGCAGAATCGTCACATTGACGGATGGGAATTCGGCGATCGTGTTAGGGTGTATGACGATGCCGGGTAATGTCCGCAACTGTAAGCGCAGTCAGCCACGGTTCGCCATTGGGCGAGAAGTTAGGACCTGGGCTTAGCTGAACCGATACTGGCCTTTGCCGCTCGCCAGGATCGGCTGGGGCCGCCATCGTGCACAGCTTAGCAGCAAAGACATAACGTCGATCAGCGCGTGCGGCACAGAGCCGACCTGATCCGCCAGCGTGGTGGGCTCAGAACTGGTGACCGCACCTCCTTGGTGAATACCTCGGGCCGCGAGCGATACTCAATTCCCTTCTTTATCGACCAGGCAGGCTTCACGCCTTGGGAGACGATGGCCTCTCGGTCTGTCTGAATCCGCCAATGACGATGCGCTCCGGCGGGCCATGGCGCGCAAAATGCGAAGGAAGCGATTTTGCTATCGCCGGCACAGTCACGGGGGCTGGTGCCGAGCGCTTCTTCACACCCCGGCACGCTTTTAGAGTAGCCTATGTCGCCCTCTGTCAGAGTTTGAACTCTTACAGGTCAGACTGGTGTCCCTTGAACTCGCAACCCCTCCGAAATTCATTGAGACTCTCGCGCCCAACAGATCCTTCAAATAACTTTACAGAATCTTTGCGAGCGCAAATCGCTGACAATGATACGTTCACCGCAAGGTCTAAGGTGAGGCACGGCCGAAAAAGCCGGCCAATCTACGCACAGGCCGCCACACTGCACGCAACGTTGAGGTAACAGCAATGGCAACAAGAGCGCTCATCCTGCTTGAAGGCACTACGCAAGAGGCTTGTCTGCCATACGTCCTCGCGGCCCAGAGTCTTGGTCTGCACCCAATAACCCTGTCGGCCGACCCAGTTCAGTACGACAATCTTGCGGCGGCAAGGGTTGAGGCAATCTGTGTTGATACAAACAATCTCGATGCGCTGATCCGAGAATGTTCCCGGCTAAGCGCGATTTATGACATTGCTGGCATTACGAGCGCCAGGGAGGCGGTTTATGCGACAGCAGGCAAGCTCTGCCGGCATTTCGATCTGCCGGGACCGAACCCCGCATCCATTGAACGATGCTGCGAAAAATTCACTCAACGTCAGCTCCTCGCCGAGGCCGGCGTTCCAATACCTGCCTATCGCTTGGCAGCGGATGCAAAGGACGTAGAACACGCTGCCGCGGAGATCGGCCTGCCGGTAATTCTGAAGCCAGCCGTCGGCAACGGCAGCTACGGCGTCAGATTATGCCGCGACGTCGACGAGTTGGCCGAACATACGACCTATCTGTTGGGCGGCAAGCACATTTGGCGGTCGTCGCCGAGGATGCTGGTCGAAGAATTCGCACAAGGCCCACACTACTGCGCTAACATAATGGGAGACGAGGTCATTGCGATTGCCGCCGCTGAGTTTGGCCCCCCACCGCATTTCGTCTTTCATGAATACGCGTTTCCTGCCCCCCTAATTGAGGACGAGTATAAACATATCACCGATGTTTCGCTGAGCTGTTTGCGAGCTCTCGACCTTGGCTGGGGGCCAACGAACATTGAATTCCGATGGACAAAGCGTGGCCCGGTCGTCATTGAAGTCAATCCACGTATGGCGAGCGGGGATTCTAAACTCGTTCAGCTGGCTTACGGTGTCGATCTCATCACTGCTCATATCAAGCTTGTCATCGGCGAAGAATGGGATTTGCGCAAAAGGCATTCGAAGGGTGTGGTCCAGCGGTCGCTAAATGCTGATCGCGATGGCATCCTCGAACGGATGGATGGCGGCAGCCGCGCGGCTGCGGTACCAGGTGTCGTGGAGGTCAAATCTAAGGAACCCAAAGTGCCGATTGTCAGAAAAGGCGATTACCGAGACTCTCTGGGATATGTTATCGCCGTTTCATCTAGCCTTGCTGAGACTAAAATGATCCTTCAGCGTGCCGTCGACTTAATCGATTGGTCGATTACGCCATTTCCGACCGCTGCCGAATAATCTGCAGGCCGCACCAGCAAAGATGGCGTCCGGTAAGAGGTGATCGTCGACGGAGATGGAAGATGTAAGCATGCGGTAGAGCTTTCGCTGCGCCGGTGACGGTCAAGGGTGGCTGCAGCCAACGCCATGCGACTTTGTCATTGACGCTCACGAGCACTGGCGGCAGGACTTTGCCGGGTCCAGCCGTTTCCGCCGGGGCCAAATGCTGACTAAAGATACCCTTTAGGCGAGCTCGCCGGAGCCAGGCGCGGAGGTCGCGCGGCAGACTTGTATGCGGCAGACCGCGAGCGGACCTGAACCCTGATGCAGCATGCGCATCGGTGGCGGAGCTCGCCGGCCCCATTTGCCTGACGGTCCGACGGCCATGTGTTAGCTTTGGGTTGCCGCCATCTCCGGAACAAGAGAACGACGTAATTTTGAGTGCTTTGATACCTCGGTCAGGGTAATCGCATATGAAAATGGCTGGGCTCACCGTCCCTTATTTCTCCCAATGGGAAACGCCGGCAATGACATTGCCAGTACTGGTGGACGGACCATCGGTCCTGCAGCATGACCCCGTGTGGCGCAATTCCGGTGCGGAGACGATTGAGGAATATGTGCGCTGGGCTGGCAACGTTTGCGGCATGGCCTGCCTGAAGATGATCCTTGCGGCGCGCGGCGAACTACACCCAACACTCAGCCTCGCGCGCGCCTGCACGACCTATGGTGGCTATGTCATCAACGAGCTTGATGCCTCGATCAAGGGGCTTATCTACGCGCCCTTCGTCACGTTCATCACCGAGCGTTTCGGGTTGGAAGCAGAAGTGATGACGAATCTCGAAACTGTCGCCCTTCCCCAGTCTCTCTCAAGGCGGCAGTTTTTCATGGCCTCTGTGCATCACTCGATTCGCTGGCCAGAGCAAGAGCCGCCATCCAAAGGTGGGCATCTGGTGCTGGTGACAGCAGCGTCTTCCGAGGCCATCCGCTTCCACAACCCATCTGGTCATGACAAGACGAGTCAGGCCGGCGTGACGCTATCGCACGCCAGCTTCGAGCGCTTTTTTGCAAAACGCGGCGTCGCGATCGGCTTCTGATCTTACACAAAGCCCTTCTTAAGGCGCTTTACGGAGTACATTTCGGTGCTTTTGCAACGAGTCATGCAGGCTCTGGAGCCAGCTAAATACCACGCCTTTCCGCTCTTTGTCACCTGCGAGGACAATGGTTGTGTGCGGATGAGCATTGCAGCGCTCGCTACACCATCAACCGGAAGAGGTTATCCCGTCCCTGGCGGACGCGGGCACATGGACGCGGCTACCACACGGCAACATAAGCGGCCCCGGAGAAATCTGTATGGCTCGATGGGGGAAGATGGCTCCGTGCAGGGGCCTTGCAGACGTCGAGGTGTGCCGCTCGTCAGTTACAGCATTCTCGGTTCGGCGACCCGCTGGACCAGGACATCGCGAAACAGTTGCTAAGGTCCGCAGGGCTGCCAGTAACCAGCAAGGTGTTTAGTGACAAATTATTCCGCATGACGCTGCGCTGGCGGCCTTACCCACGCAGCCGACTATCTCTCCCGGATCTGAACAGCGACCCGTCTGTAACCGTCGCCGCGATCGCACTTGCGGTGAACGGGCCAGTTCCAAGTATTGTCTCCCAGTTGCCGGCAGAATTCATTCGAGCCGTGCCAAGCGTGGATCTGACGATCCAGGGCAATGACCTTCTCATACGCCGCCCGTAGCTGCTGGACCAAGGGGCTAAGCGAAATTCGGGCGAGCGGTGGGATGAACTTGTTTTCTCATTATACTCGAGTTCAATTATCATCTCGACGCAATAATGCGCTGGCGCGTAACGGTTCCGAACTCAGCCAAGTTGGCCGTGCAAGGCGTTGACCAGCGTTGCCGGCTGCCGATCCGGAGCTCTCGACTCGATGCAGCATCAGCACACTCTGCTGCTCTTCGCTCTTCACCGGAAGAAGCCGGCCGTCGCACCGCCGCGCAGGCCGGCGCGCAGCTTCCGCCGGGCGGCAAGCAGCGGCTCCATGATCTCTTCGAGATTGGGCATGCCTTCGACGAGCTCGCGAATGCGCTCCTCGAACTTCACCGTTCCCACAACACCGACCTTGAGCCGAAGTTGCGCAGAAGACCGCGGATGTCGTTCTCGATGGCGATCGCCTTTCCCTGCAGCAGCTTGCGGGTTGTCAAGAGTGCTCGCCGCATCTGGCTCGTCAGCGGTGCACCGGGCGGTACAAGTTGACCCGCATCATCTGCGCGATGCCGCGCGCGTCGTTGCGATCCGTCTTGTTCGGCTGCGCCTTCAGGAACGCTCTCACATGGCGCGTCTCGATGCAGATGACCGGCAACCCGGCGCTCGCCAGTCCCTCGAAAAGCCATTGCGACAAGGGCCCGGCCTCGAGGCCAACCCGTTCAATGTTCAAGGCAGGATCCTTCAGGACGGCGAGGAGATCGTCAGGGTGGCTGACGACCTTCACCTCGCGGCAGATCCTGCCGGATTCATCAACGATGCAAACGGCGGTTTCTTTTACCGCGACATCGAAACCGATAAAGTGCTTCATGCTGCGCTTCCTTTCCTGATGCTTGTGGCTGTTTGGACAGACCACGTTTTATCATCAGCTCGAAGCGCAGCACCTTCCTGCATCACCGTTGAAGAAGGGGCGCAAGCCGAATACCCCATCTAATGAGTTTATTGCGGGTTCCTCGATCATCTTGCGCGGCGATATATCCTGGTCTCGGATGTGACCGAATCCCAAGTGGAGCGATATCTGCGCGATTCGGTCGCCCTGTTCCGGCAGCGTCGTGGTCGACGTCCCGGTCCGCGCTGGCACCAGATTCCGTGTGCGACCATTCACGCACTGCTTCGGGTTGTGCAGGGGCAGTGGCTACCAGCCACGAAAGCGACCTGCGCCGCCGATGCACTGCGATTCACGATCTGCAACGAATACGAGACTTGGCTTAACGAGGAGCGTGGCTTTGCCCAGCCAGCATCGACGCGTCTCGTGGGTTCAGCTCGACAGTTCCTGGCTTGGCAACTCGAACGAAGCGGTGCTGAAGGGCAACATCGACCGTTATATTGATCGGCTTGCGTTGAAGCTGACGCTCTGCTCGCTGAAATCTGTAGCGGGGCGGCTTTGCTTGTGACAGCCACACTATGGCACCTTGAAGAGCCGGGGCCGCCACTACATCAGGTCTGATCGCCACTACCCACCGAGGTCCTGTCAGCTATCCCTGGGAAGATGTTCGACAACCGACAAATGGCGGGCGTGTTGAGTCAGCGACACGATGGTGTTGGGCTGGGGCTCCTACTGCACTGTCTAAGGCATTGAAGTACATTAAAAACTTCTCTCTGAGCCTCTTCTGCGCAGTTGGAACGACTTTTGCTGCCTTTGTTGTGAGGCGGCAGGGCTGCCGACGGACATTCGTATCGCGGGGAACCGCGATCGTCGGAACGGAAGGAAAGCAACACGTCGGGGCAGCACCGCCATCTCTGAAGCCGGGAGCGCTCTTTCAGTCTCTTAGCTCAGCCTAGTGAAGGACGGCGCCGGCTCCGGGCCGAGATGTTCAACAAAACACTTGGGCTTGTAGGTCGACGATGCCGCGCAGACGAGTACTCGGTCCGGGCTTGCATTCAAGGAGAATGACAATATGGATGACAATATGCATGACGCCGCAATGCTCTCTGCCGCACGTCAGGTTCTTTCGAACACGCGCCTCCTTCTTCTCGCAGGAGGCTCATCAACTGAGCGCGGGAGTTCACTTACAACGAGGGATGCATTAGTGCCGTATCTTCAAAAACTTTGCCGTTCAGTTGAAGTTGTTGACCCTAACGATGTAGACCACCTGCTCCGCGCCGCTCGCCAATGCGATTTCGTACTAAATGTTGTCTATGGCGCGGGAGGCGAAGACGGTACGATACAGGGGTTCTTTGACATCTTACGCGTTCCTTACTCCGGGCCATCCACCCTGCCCTCCGCAATCGGAATGAACAAAGAGATCTTTGTCTCGTTGCTCCGAGATTCGGGGTATCCGGTCCCACATGGCTGCCTAGTAACAACCCTGGGAGATCCTCGGTCCTGGCCGCGCGAACTCCAGCAAGCGCGGATACTGGTCCTCAAACCTATTGACGAGGGGGACAGTCTAGGAATCAAGATGCTGGATGGCCAGGCTGCAGCCGCAGAGGCGATTGCCAGAATCGAACCCGCTGACCGCTCCAGATGGCGCCTTGAAGAATTTATCGAAGGGCCATTCGGCACCGTCGGCATCTTTCAAGGTGGCCCAGAGCTTATTATAGGCGATGCTGTACTGTTCGACCTTCCAGACGGCTGGCGATTCTACGACGACCGGCTAAAGCTGAAATTGGTCGATGAGCGTGCCACACCCAGGATACTCCATAGACCGGCAGCAGAACGTATCCGCAATGATGCCCTCAGGCTTTATAGGCAGCTGAACTGCAAAGGGCTTGTGCGCTTCGACTTTATCTATAGCGACGGCGCCCCCGTCTATCTCGAAGCTAACACCATCCCAGGACTGTACCCTGGCAGCAATGTGGCACACTCCTTCCAATCGCGGTTCTCGTTCGAAGATCTCCTCACACTGACCACTGCTGTGCAAATTCCTGGGCAGCTAAAATGAGACCAATGTTCAAGGGATATCCAGCACACTGCAGCAGCGCACGCCAGCTAATAGCGCAAAAAAGGTCGACACGTGGGTCCGCTTCAGCCTCATCGCGGAAAATGCAGCGTTCGGAATTCGTCCTACTGACCTGTTTTGCAATTCGCTATGTTCCTCGCAGAGATCTGGAGATTCGCGCCCTCAAGCCGAGTTAAACAAATCAATCAAGGAAATTTAACGAAATCATCGATCAAGATGCCCTGCGGCAGTGATCATTTAGAAGGATATTCTTGTGACACCTTCTAACCATATAAAAACCAGCTTAGAATCACCTATGTCCAACCAACCTTTTTTCTCGGGCGTTGCCAGATCCATCCTAGATTTAGTCCCGCCAAACTTGTTCTTCACGCTCGAGAACATCGTGCGAGCACCGGTGATAGTAAAATGCGAAGGTCTAAATGCAGCGGGTTCGGTCAAAATGAAGGCCGCCATACGAATCGTCGATGATCTCGAGCGCGCAGGAACTCTCACTTCGGGAAGCACACTCGTAGAGTCATCATCCGGAAATCTTGGAATTGCACTTAGCATGATCGCCGCAGCACGCGGATATCGCTTTATCTGTGTCAGTGACGCAAATACGGCTTCTAGTAGTATTAAGACCATGCGTGCTCTGGGAGCCGAGGTGATAGTTGTCACAACCAAGGATGCGAACGGGGGATATCTCGGCGCTCGTATCGAACTGATCAAGACCATGTGTGCCGAGGATCCGTCAAAAGTCTGGGTTAACCAGTATGCGAACGCCAGCAACTGGAAGGCGCATTATGACATAACCGGGCCAGAAATCTTGAGCTGTTTCCCAAAAATCGATTGGCTGGTGATTGGTGCCGGGACAACCGGAACGCTGATGGGATGTGCTCGGTACTTCCATCGTAATTCGCCCCTTACCAGGATTGTTGCGGTCGACGCGAAAGGCTCCGTAACCTTCGGAACACCCCCGGCTCGCCGGCTTATACCAGGGCTTGGTACTAGCCGCTGTCCGGAGATTACTGACCCTACCCTTCCCAGCGAAGTCATCCATATAGATGAAACCGAGACAATATCCATGTGCCGTGCGCTTGCGCGGCAAGGTATCCTTGTCGGCGGCTCCACTGGCACGGTACTCGCAGGAATTGCTCGGATCGGAGACCGAATAGCTGAGACCAGCACGGTCGTTACGATCTCACCGGATCTCGGATCAAAGTATCTCGATACGATCTTCGATGACCAGTGGGTCGAGCAGAACTTCCCCGGGCTCCAAGCCTCTAAATCCTTGCAGGCCTAACCAAATGATCATGAGTTATAAGGCAAAACCGGTGCCATGCTTTCGCGTTGTCTCCGGGCGAAACGCATACGAGACAATCTACTCCTCTATAGACACTGTTATAGAGACGGTAAAGGGTGCCTACAGGGCACACGAACAGAAGAATACCGTCAATCCAGACAGTTATTTCTTATACTTCCCGAACAGAGAACGAGACCGCATAATAGCCCTTCCTGCACACATCGAAGAGCCCGGACGATCCATAACCGGTATCAAGTGGATTGCGAGCTTCCCCGATAACCTGTCGCGGGGCATACCACGTGCTTCGGCTACGCTGATTCTCAACGACCCATCCACGGGCTATCCGCTGGCGTGCCTTGAGGCGAGCGTGATCAGCGCAGCGCGTACTGCGGCGTCAGCGGTGCTCGGAGCTCTTTGGCTAAACGGTCACAGCCGTTTTGCTCCCCGCCTCGGGATAGTCGGTACAGGCTTCATCGCCCGCTATATTGTGGAATTCTTCTTGCGTACCGGGTGGCGCTTCGAAGAATTGCACTTGAACGACATGGATGCGGATTCGGCAGAGGCGTTTGCCCTCCGGTTTGGACAATCAGTCGGATGCGTAAAAAAACACGCTTCGGCAACAGACTTGGCCCGAACCGCCGATCTAATTGTTTTTACGACTTCTGCGTCGAGCCCCTACGTAACAGATCCAGCCGCGCTTTCGCATAACCCACTTGTGCTTCATGTGTCGCTTCGTGACCTCTCTCCGGAAGTTATTCTTTCGGCACACAATGTGGTCGACGATGTTGATCATTGCCTCAAGGCGAACACGTCGCTCCACTTGGCCCATCAACAGACCGGGCGCCGAGACTTCGTGGGATGGACACTGCCCGCTATTCTTTGTGGCGCTCCCGCTCCCGATAGATCACGGCCGATAATCTTTTCCCCCTTTGGAATGGGAATTCTCGACCTCGCTGTTGGATCGTATGTGCTCGACGCGACAGTGCGCAACGGGTCGGCTACTGAGATCCCTGATTTCTTCTATGACCTTACGCGAGTATGAGGCGGCGGCCATGGGTATGAAGCCTACAGGATTCACTCCATGATCCAGACCTCTGAGTATCCCAAGCCGATCCTTAATGCGAATTCAACATCGGATTTGCCCCAGGCCGCTAGCAAGCAGCTCTTGGCCGTATGTTCAACGTGTGGTGCCTCGTATCCAGCTAAGCCCGATCTGTCCGTCTGCTCGTGCACAAGACAATCAAATCTCCTGATCCGGTACAGTACTGGCGTGGGAACTAAGGCCGCTCTACTCGCTTCAACTGGCTCGACCGGCAGACCGTCCCTTTGGAGATATTCGCCATTACTTCCGGCGCATCCTCATTATGCAAGCCGCCTTGATGTAGGATGGACTCCATTAATCGAGGCCGGGAGCATTGGCCGCGTCCGCCTTCTACTTAAGGATGAGACTCGTAATCCAAGTGGATCGCTCAAGGATCGGGCCAGCGAAGTTGTGATTGCTCTAGCCGCACAAAATAACATCAGGAATGTGATTGTGGCATCTACGGGCAATGCTGGGGCATCCCTGGCCTGTCTCGGCGCAGCTAGGGGAATTTCTGTAACAATCATTGTGCCTGAGAACGTCCCAGGCGCTAAACTCGCCCAAAGCGTAGCTTATGGTGCGCGGGTTTACAGGGTTGAAGGCACCTACGACGACGCCTTCAACCTAGCAAGCGAGGTCAGCCGACATCGGGACGTGCTCAATCGTAACACGGGACGGAACCCTTACACCCGCGAAGGCAAAAAGACGTGTGCGTTCGAGATCGCTGAGCAACTCGGATGGCAAGCTCCGGACTGGGTTGTCGTTCCTACCGGGGACGGCAACATTCTGTCTGGAATCGCGAAGGGGTTCGAGGAGCTATTCAACCTCGGAATGATCACTTCCCTGCCCCGGCTCATTGCGGCGCAAGCGAAAAGTTCTAACGCTATTGCTCGCCGCTACAGGGGAGAGCACTGTGCTGTCGCACAACCCCGGACTCTGGCCGATAGTATCAGCGTGAGTGAGCCGAGAGACGCAGACCTCGCAGTCCGGGCTTTATACACCTCTCGCGGATCCGCCATCGAGCTGGCTGACACTGAGATTATCGACGCCGTCCACAGTCTCGCCCGCCAGCACGGCTGTTTTGTGGAGCCGTCGGCAGCAGCAGCGTATGCCGCTACTGAGCGTCTGGTAAGCTTCGGCATGACGCAGCCTGGCCAAACCGTAGTTACTATTCTAACAGGCACTGGTCTGAAGGACCTCCGGCCAGTGCTTCAATCTCAGAAGTGTGCTGACGCACCACTGGTGAAGCCTGGCGAATGGCAGAAAATCGAGTAGGCGGGGAAAGACTGACCACATCCACGACTCGACGATTTAGAAATGATGATCCCGAACGACGGTCTCTTGATACTACCTATTTCGCTCAAGGGAATGGTCTGACAGTTAATGGTGGGGGCACAACGTAGTAGCGTTCGCGAGGCAAGAGGATCTCATAATAAAGATGTTGCGTATACAATCGTTATCAATGTGATTACCCGAAACGAAGAGACCGGAGAATTTGAATTTTTTGACAAGACGACAATCCATCGCACACCATCGCGCCTGACGCTTGTGCTGCGGATAGGACCAAACCCGTCAGGAACACCAACAACCACAGTGAGACTATCCACGACCTTCCTCATCAAACGGCATATGTACATGCAAGTGTTTATCGACACAACGAACTCGCCAACTCCTACCGATCACCAAGTAGTCCTAGACGGCCTCAGATCCTTCAATGAGACACGCGGAGTAGGCACATCGGAGCCTATTAGCGTACTCGCCAGAAATCGGTCCGGGGACGTTGTGGGAGGCCTTATCGGTCGCATTTTTGCGTGTTGGCTTCACATTGAGCTTTTATGGCTGCCGGAGCATCTTCGGGGCGCTGGCATTGGTGTACTGATCCTCTCTCGCGCTGAACATGAAGCCCGGCAGCGTGGTTGTATTGGCGCTTATCTCGACACCTTCAGCTTTCAAGCTCCGGCATTCTATGAGCGCTCGGGCTACACGATCTTTGGCACTATCGGGGACCAGCCCCCAGGCTTCGAGCACTACTTTTTTCTGAAGAGGTTTAATGACAGGTTCCATCGCAAGGATGAATTGCAGCAGCCAAACCAAGATTGCGCGAACGGCATCACGTAAGGTCAGGCAACTTAGCCAACGCCAAACCTTGGTCTGCGAGACCGATCTCTGATTCCCGATCAGATTCTCAAACATGTCGAAGCCACTCTAGGGCCTGGACTATAGCTTCACCCGCGTGCGTCTCACAGCGACTCAGCAGTGTCGTAAAAGAACTGAATTTGTGCCCGGCGGACTGCCGACCTGGTAAGTCAACTTAGACGCTACCGGCAATCTCTTTTCTGACAGACAGTTCGCGGAATCGATAGGGAAGCTAACCAGGTGATGCACGGATTACTTTCGGCGACTTGAGGCGGTGACGTGAAACCGCTGTTCTCAGGGTATCCATCCGGCGTGTCGCGCTTTGTTCGGGTGATTAACGAGTGGTCTTAAGCGAGCTCTTATGAGCGCACTTGGGAGCGGTTGATGGGTCGGATCACGTTGCTCATAGGCCCCGAACGTCGGCGGCGGTGGAAGAGGAGGAACGGCGCCAGATTTTGGAGCAGGCGTTTTCGCCCGGAGCCTGTGTGACGCAGGTGACGCAGCGGCATGACCTTTCGACGGCACATGGCGTCGCAAGCTGTGCGAACACGGGCCCGGACTCGTGCCTTCCAGAGGCGGTGATTGTCGATGAAGACGTTGGCGATCCACTGGAGCACCGGCCGGCTATTGTCGTGGCTGGTAAAGGGCGGCCGGGTGAGCATCTTCGCGGGAGCGACGCCCACGCTGGTTACGGCAGTGGTAAAGGCACTGCGGTGATCCCGTCGGGCGCGGGGTATGGCTGTCGATGGACCACACCGACATGAGGAAGGGCCTGCAGGGCCTGGCTTGCTTGCAGCAGCACCTAAGCGCGATCCCCACGGTGGTGATCTCTACGTTTTCCGCGGACGCGCCGGATCGCTGGCAAAGATCATCTGGCATGGCGGATCGGCAGATCGGCATGTCGCTTTACGCCAAGCGGCTCGAGAAGGCCCGCTTCATTTGGCCCCAGACGAAGGACGGTGCAGTGTCGCTGACGAGCGCTCAGCTGGCATCTCTGCTCGGCAGGATTCACTGGCGCAACCTGCAATACAGCTGGCGTCCGGCGAGCGCGGGATAGTACGCGGATTTCCTCGGCCAAAGGGGCATTTTTCGGTTGCACCGAAACAGGTGCTGATTCATTTCGGCCATGGAAGCCGCCGTTTCGCCCCTGCCGGACGATGTCGAAGCGCTTAAGGCGCTGGTTGTTTCTATGGGCGCCGAACTTGCCGCCGCGAGGGCTAAGGCGTGGGCTAGGGAAGCTCTGATCGGGCACCTCAACCTGCAGATCGCCAAGCTCAGGCGAGCAGTATGGCCCCAGCGCCAAGGAGCCGCCAACTGGAGTTGCAAATCGAGGAAGTCGAAGCGACCGCCAGCGAAGATGACCTCGCCGCCGAGGCGGCGGCGACCAGGAGGACCAGTGTCACCGCCTTCGAGCTCAAACGGCCAGTGAAGAAGCCGTTCCCGAGCATCTGCGGCGTGAACGCATCGTCATCCCCGCCGTGTTCGTGCCCGACTTGCGGCGGGGCGCGGCTTTCGAAGCTCAGCGAGGACCGTAACCGAGACGCTGGAGGTGATCCCGCGCCAGTGGAAGGTATCCAGACGGTGCGCGAGAAGTTCTCGTGCCGGAACTGACGATCACCCAGCCGCCGGCGCCGTTCCATGTGGTGCCGCGTGGCTGGGCAGGTCCTGGCTTGCTCGCCATGCTGCTGTTCGACAAGTACGGCCAGCATCAACCAATGAATTGCCAGGCTGAACGTTTCGCGCGCGAGGGCGTACCACTGACCCTGTCGACCCTCGCCGACTGCGCATTTCGCAAAAACGGGCCTGCGGCAGGAGCCATAGCACCTACGGAATGAAGGAGGGCAGCCGAAATAGCAGCGCGCGCAGCTTTTCTCTGCGGGCGCGCACCGGTCGAGGCCGCCATTCCCAGTCAAAGTTTCTCGAGAACGTGAATGTTTACACGCATCCCGGAGAGACCGACCATGACCACCCAGATGCCACGGGTCACCTTGTTGGCTCGCGCAATGGCCATGAGTTGGCACCACTTCGCCTCCCCGAGGTCGGAAAAGGGCAGTGCGAACTCGTCCATCGACTCACGTGTGAGGTGATCTTTTTGCAGCTTCGTGGCGCTGGTCTTTTTTGCGCTGCAGGTGCTACGGCGATCCCTGCAGGTAACCGAGACGGAGGTGACAGATATGATGGCATGCGTGGACACCGTCTGCTGCGGCTTTGGTACCTTGATACCCAAGGTGGAGCTTAAGAGCGCATTAAATGCGGCCGCCGATCCGAACGCTGAGTATGGAGCTACCCAGCGCGAAATTCTTAGCCTGGCTGCTTCTGCAAACGCGGCCAGCGAGATCGAACGTTGGGCCGGATATCAGCCCACGCCGCTCGTTCCTTTGCGCGGACTGGCGCGTGCTACGCATGTCGAAGCTATCCACTACAAAGATGAGGCGAGTCGGTTCGGTCTTGGTAGCTTTAAGGCACTGGGTGGGGCGTATGCAGTCAGCCGGCTACTTTCTCGTGAGATTCGCGCATGCACAGGACGAGAAAAAGTCGACATCGATGATCTTCTGTCAGGCAAGTACACCGAAATTACGAATAGAATTACGGTGACTTGCGCGACCGACGGAAATCATGGTCGTTCGGTTGCCTGGGGCGCGCAGCGCTTCGGCTGTCAGTGCCTAATTTATGTTCATGCGGCTGTCAGTCAAGGCAGGGTAGATGCGATTGCAAAATACGGATCACAGATCGTACGCTCAGCGGGCAATTACGATGATGCTGTGCGGCAGGCCGCAGTTGATGCGGCAAAGTATGGCAGGTTTGTGGTTTCCGATACCTCGTATGAAGGCTATCTCGATGTGCCACGGGACGTGATGCAGGGCTACTCGGTGATGGCAGAAGAAGTTCTTCGCCAATTGCCGTCGGATCAATTGCCCACTCACATCTTCTTGCAAGGAGGTGTTGGAGGATTGGCTGCGGCGGTGTGTGCCCATTTCTGGGAGACCCTTGGTCCAAAGCGACCGCGCGTTATTATTGTCGAGCCTGCGAAGGCGGCTTGTCTCTTCGAAAGCGCCAAAGCCGGCCATCCAGTCGCTGTACATGGGGAGCTAGATACCGTCATGGCTGGTCTAGCTTGCGGCGAAGTATCGCTGTTGGCTTGGGAAATCCTTCGCATCGGCGCACATGCATTCCTGACTATCGACGATCACTCTGCGCTCGAGCTTATGACGTTTTTGGCGGAGGGGCGCTCTGGAGACGATCCTCTTGTCGCAGGGGAATCGGCAGTGGGGGGGCTGGCGGGTTTTTTAGGGTCCGCGCAAGATTTGGCTCAACGCGCTGCTCTGGGTCTTAACTCGACTAGCCGTATTCTGGTGTTTGGCAGCGAAGGTGCTACGGATCCCGCGCTTTATCTACAGATCGTGGGCCAGCCCGCGGAAGCCATAAGGAAGACTGCATAAACGACTGCGGTCCACCCTGCGTACCTCGGAATGGATCATGCACGCCTTTCACCGGGCTGGGACGACTCGAGGGATGGTCCCTAAATGCCTTGTTATTGACGCATTTCCGGCTGCCCTTGATCTGCTCCTTCCCCATTGGTTTTCAAAATGGCGAAATGTTTTGTTGATCGCTGAATGCGATTATCAAATAAAAAACATTGGAGACAACATGGAAAATAGCGACGTTGTGTCCCTTGCCCAAGCGCTTGTGCAAACACCTAGTCTGTCCGGCGAAGAGGGCCGCGTAGCATCGCTTGTTGCACAACGGATGCGGGAATTTGGTTTTGAGGTAAGTATCGACCACAACGGATCGGTTCTCGGCACGGTGGGCCCTGAGAAAAGCGACCTCGCGATACTGTTCGATGGACATTTAGACGTCGTTCCGGTTGCGGGGAAATGGACCGTCGAGCCGTTCGGAGGCGAAATTCGCGAAGGACGGCTTTATGGGAGAGGGAGCACGGACATGAAGGGCGGCATTGCTGCCGCAATATGTGGTGTTGCCGCCGCGGCTCGGGAGGGCAAGCTGAAGCGTCGTGTCGCAGTGTCCGCGAGCGTGCTGGAGGAGGTTATTGAAGGTCATGCACTTTCTGCAGTGCTGGATTCCTGCCGTCCACAGGCCGTAGTTATTTGCGAGCCTTCGAAGCTGCAAATCAAGTCGGGACAAAAAGGCCGACTTGAGATTCTTCTTACCCTACATGGAAAGCCGGCACACGCGGCGTCTCCCGAGTGCGGAATCAACCCACTCTACGCTGCGGCAAAGGCACTTCAGGCACTACAGGCTTTGCCGCTTCCCCAGGATCGTGATTTTGGCGAAGCGCTTCTGGTTCCTACCGACGTGATCTCCTCCCCTTACCCATCGATCTCCATGATTCCCAGCACCGCAGAAATCCGCTTCGATCGACGGACGCTACCCGGAGAAAGCAAGGATGATATCCTGAGCTCTATCGAGGATTGTCTTCACCAAGCTGAAATTCGCGGCTTCGACCTAGCCATAACGGAGGACCCCGTGATCACTTATACGGGTAAGACGGCTATGCCTCCTCGCTGGCTGCCGGCATGGCGGGCTGAAAGCGACAACATGCTTCTTAAGAACGCCATCGCTGCAGTTGAGGCTTCAGGTGTCGAGCCGTCAGTGGGCACTTGGCGGTTCTGCACAAATGGGTCGGAGTCGGCGGGTAGACGCAACATCCCTACGATTGGACTTGGTCCCGGACGGGAGGAGGAGGCGCATACGATTGATGAATCAATCGAAATTGAGCAACTGACGTTGGCTCGAGATATCTATCGGCATCTGACATTGATCGCCGCAACGTAACGCACTGAACCGGCGCGAAGCTTCTCTTCCCACACGCGCTCAAGCGAGCGCGCCACCAGACGGTTCTCAGGGTCTACCGCATCATATTGGCGCCGTGCTCTTTCCGCCTCATAACGAGCCCGCTCGCGCCGCAGCGCCCACTGCCGCTCAAGCTGACGCGTCTACAAATGCGTATGTCAGCCGCTTGCTCTGTTAGCGCAGCCAGACCACCAGATCAGAAAGAGCACGCTTGCGAAATAGGCCAACTGAAGGAGCAGCGAACAAGCCAGCGTCGTGACGACTACGGTACGGATGGAATGAGAAGCGAAGTAGACAGTCACAGCGGTGCTGCACAGGACTATTCCCAGGGCGCGACAAAAGATTCTAAAGGGCAACGCCGTTCTCCTGGTTTTGTCTCCTCAGATCATGCTGCGACCTGGTCGGCCGCAATATGGGTCTGGCAGTTCTTCGGGCAGACGCGGCCGCAGGCTCCGCAGCCAATGCAGCGGCCGGCATGGTCGACGACCATGATCATGCGATTGAGCTCGCCGTCGAAATCGTCGTCTTCGCCGTCGCAGGCGCCGAGGATTTCACCCGCGTCATCGACGCCGTAAAGATGCATGACCTCGCGAGAGCAGACTTTGAAACAGCGGCCGCAGCCGATGCAGGTCGTGCCGTCTATTGCGGTGAGATATTCCGGCATCCATCCGGAGCCGTCGCGGGTGGTGAATGTGCTCCTCATCGTAACTTCTTCATTGCAGCGAGCTCTCTCTTGGCACCATCCAACTCGGCAAAAACGGCCGACGTTTCCTCGGCAACTTCCTCTATCTCCGTCCATTTTCCCGGGAGATCTTCTGCAAGGTCGCGCAATTTCATCTTGGCAACTGCCGCGCGCAGCTGAAGCTTTCGGACTTTCTTCCCCATCTCATCTAGCTTTGACATAGATCCTTCCTCGAAATCGGTTTCTTCCGCCCGTGCCACGTCGGGATAGGCTTCAATGGCTGCAGTCGCATCGTCGACCAGTTTCGTATCGGCCTCCGCGAGCTTCCTGAACGTGTCGAAGCCGAACCGGTGGATGTCTCGACAGAGCGACCAACCGCCCGGCCGTGAAAAGCAATCGTCCGAAGCCCCCATGGGTTTCATCTTTGTCATTGGCGATGTCATCAGGCCGGAGCGCTCCTCAATCGCGAGCCCGACGGCGGTGTAGAACATGTCGAGCCTCCACAGCACGTCCGGCTCGGGATCGCCGATGACCGGCATCGCACGGCGCTGTTTTCTGGTGACGATGAAGTTGGCCAGCAGTTCGGCGTCCGATTTGCCTTCCAGTGACCCGGAGGCTCTGAGCACGGATCAGCCGCACGAGGCATCTGACAAAAGGCATGGCAAGGGCCGCCTCGTCCTCGTTGACAGCCGGGCTGACCGCAGCACTAGACATTTCGCCTTCTCCTCATTTCAGTCCTCTTCGTCGAAGCACGATGTCTGTTTTCTGGGATGCCTACTTCGGGCACACTTGCGCAGCCGACGCCCGGCTCGGCGCGGCTGATGCCACGCAATTGATATCCCTCTGGCCGACCTTGAACACGTCCTTGACTGCGAAGTCTTCAACGTGAATTCGCGTCGAACATCACTTCCGCCGCAATGCGGCCGGAGGCCATGAATTTTTGAGCGTCGATCCTGCTGCAAACCATCGACCAAGTGCTGCATGGACCCTCCTGCTGCGGTGACGCCAGGGAAATGGACGAATTGGCCAGTAAGCCATTTCGACCAATTACCCTTTTTTATCTTTCCTCCTCGGCCGACCGCGCTTTGGCACCTTCGGGAAATTGGTTTGCGCAGCCGCAAAGAGAGCGCCGCAACAAGCCTTCGCACCCCTGTACTTGGCGAGGGCCTGCAGCAAATCCGGCAGATGCTGCTCTTTCGATTCGGCCGGGGTAGGCTCCGGACGGTCCAGCGACGTCAGTGCCAGTTCGACCAACTCGATCGCGCGATCATTGTTGCCGTTCTCGTGACAGTATCGGGCGACCGCGGGATAGGACCGGAACTTAGGGCTGTCCCCTTGCGGGGGATTCAGCGCCAGGATGTGTTCGGACAGCTCCTTGCCCATCGCGAAGCGCTCAGCAGGGGGAAGGCGCGAATGGTCATTGGCCGGATGGAAAAGTTGGTCTAGCGCCGAAACCATCCAGTCCTCGGAGTTTTTGTCGATCGCGTCGCGAACCAATTGGCGCATCACGGGCAAGCCGGTCCACATGTCTTGAATTTTGTGAAGCAACAGATGCGCATGAGCCAGGCGGAAATTGATGTGGTCCGGCATCAAAGCGATGCCCTCTTCGATCGCCCAGAGCGCCGTCTTCCAATCTTCTAACTTCACCGCCGCCCAGAATCTGTCATCGATCGGCTGCTTCAACGCTTGTTCGCGCGCCATGGGTTCGCTTGTGGCGATCCGCTCCGTATCGGCGGCTTTAGCTTTATCGCTGATGCGCCAGCTGCCGTTAAGCACTTTCGGCAAAACCTCATCGAGTTGGTTGGGATGACCGATAAAGGCGATGTGGCCGTCTCGGTCGACCACGAACGAGGTCGGAATTCCAACAGAAAAGCTGGGTTTCATCCAAAGCTTGTTCATTTCACCTGTGTGGTCGAACGCGATCCGATAGCTCAGATGCGAGCACTTTTCGGTCAACCACGCGTCCAACTTGGTGCGAGCCTCAACGGCCGTTGGAGCGTCTTCATTAGCCGCGACGCCGACGACCTCAAGTCCGCTGTCCCTGTATTTTTCCTGGAGCCGCATCAGATCGAGCATCTCCGCCACACATGGTTCGCACCAAGTTGCCCAAAATTTGACGATATACACTTTGCCGGGTTGGAAGTTCGTCAGGGGCTCGCCACGCAGCCAGGTGTCCACTTTGATCGAAGGAGCCGGTGACTTCATCTGCAATACCATGCTGCTCTCCAAAGCTGTGCCACAGGTTGCGTGACTTGCGCGAGCTTGTTTCCCGCTTAGAGAGGGGCACAAGGGTTTCAAGGAAAGGAGAGCGGCTCTCGTCTCGCGCATCTGCATGCAGTCAGCCTTCACTTAAGTGTTGCCACATCACAATCAGCAAAGGCCGTGCCAGCGCGCTCAGCGGCAGTAAGCGCATGAACCGCTAGAAAAACCCCAAATGCCAAGATGGCCGGTTGTATTGAAGCCGACATGTTTTCTGCCGCTGTCAAGTTTTGGACAAGCATCACGCGCTTCGCGTCGGCAGAAAAGCGTGGCCCGGACGATTCATGCATTCGGGCCGAGGGACGAGGCCGATGGACATCATGACTGCGTTGGCTATCGTCAGGCCGTCATGATCGTCCGCTTCACGCCACCGGCTTGAGCGTATGGCCGTTCCAGCCCTTCAGGCGGTGGCGTATCTCGCCATTTGCGATCAGGGAGGCGCTCCATCCTGATCCAGCGCCGCCTGCGCCCTGCCCTCTTGCGCGATTGAATCCTCGCTGGCGCGCCATGGCATTTGTTCATAACGGAGCCGATCCAGCTGCGGCTCGCCATACCGCCTCGCCAGATCGACGATAATGATCATGGCGGACAAGGCAGGGATAAAGTCGGCATGTGCCGACCCGGTGAACTCTCCCGGATCCCTGCTTTGGCATTCTGTGTCCCTGTGCATAGGCCTTCAGGGACCGCCAGATGCGAAGATGAGCGTGCCGGAATGGCCGGCCAGAGGCCACTCGGTCTCCACGCCGGTTGGGCCTGACCGATGAAGACGCTGAAGATGAGCGTCCTCACCCCTAACCAGGCCTGCCATTCCAGACCATGATAGCGTGATTTATGCGATGGATTCCCGCCGGCCGCGGCTAGAGCCCGACCGTCCGACCCGAAGGCCGGTGCCTTGGCCGCTGCACATTGCGGTGTTCAGGTCCCGGCCGGTGGTGAGGGAATCGTGATAGCGCCAATACGATGCGGCTTCGGTCCGAACGCGGCCTGCCGCGCTGAAACAACTCTCTTTCTCGACCTGACGCCGGCTCGAGTATCCGTGTTTTGAGCGCATTGAGGACGCCTGGGCCTCTGCCGGGCCGTTGGTCTGCGCGTTACGGATCGTCCGGAGAGCAGACGCCAGCGCGCGTCAGAGCCGCCCGGGGAGTGTTCTTGGCGACGGCGCTCGCAAGTGGCTCGAGGAGCTTCGCGAAACCTGCGCCTTTGCCGCGAGCTTTCTGCGACTTCGCGCCAGGTGACCAGGGCGTAGAGCTTCGAACAGCGTCGGTGCTGCTTTGGAATCCGTCAGCGAGCCAAAAACAAGGGCAATGACGGCTTCCCAACTATCCATCGCGTCACGCCGCCGAAGAGTCGCTCACGTAGCCTGCGGTTGCCGTAAGCACCCATGACTATCATTTCTGCAGGCGTGTCGATTGCGTGCTGCGCGAGCACCGTGGCTGCCGATTTTCCGGCGCTCGCCAGCAGGTCAACCGACACCCGAGCACCGTGCCTAGTGAGATAAGGCAGCGATATCGGCTCCCGGCTCGGTACCGTTTCCGGTGCAGGTCGCCTCCGGATCGACTAGTGCGACACGAACTTTCTCAGCACCGGCTAGCAGATGCAGCGCTTCCCGAACCGAACGGGACGCCTCGACTCGCGAATCCCAGCCGACCAGCACGCGCCGTGGAGAGAGAGTCGCCTCAGCGCCCTCCGGCACGACAAGCACCGGCTTTCCGGTATCGAACAGACTGCCGTTTATAACGAGAGGCCCGAGATTAATGTCATTGAGAAGTGCAGGGCCGACGATTGTCAGGTCGTTGCAGAGCGCCCGCTGTCGCACCGCGTCACCGACGCTGGCCTGATCGCAGTAGTGGGTATCGACGTCATAGCAAAGCCGCATGGCTCTCAGCTGTTTCTGAATTTCCCTGGATGTTGTTTCCAGTCTGGCCATGTCCTGTGAAAATCTTTCGATCTGCCTAAACCGTTTGTCCAGTCTGGCGATGGCCTGTGCGCGTTGTCCAGGCCACTCGGGGATGCCATCGCCGAGCAGCGGAGACGGCATAATGAGCGGCGGAGGCGACATCACCAGTACGGAAAGATACGCGCCGACTTCGGCACACAAGCTGGCAGCTGTTCTGACATCCTGATCGGAGTGGTCAGCTCCCGTCACACTGAGTACGCTTCTGAAAGCCATTTGACTGCTTCTTTCTGAATATGTCGTACCTGCCGGCGCGTTTCGAAGCCGCAAGACTTGCCCTCAGCACGGCGGAAATGCGGAGTGGCACCACATCGGTTATCTATTCAGCCGTCCGGCCACTCGAGCGAGTAGCCGGCCGACCTGACGGTACGAATGACGCTGGAGGGGGAGGCCGCCTTCAGAGCCCTTCTGAGCCGGCTGATATGGACATCCACGGTGCGTACACCGACATGGATATTGGCCGGCCAGGCCGCGCTGATCAGCTCGTCTCTGGTGAAGACCTTGCCGGGAGTCTCAAGCAAAAGCCGCAGCAGGTTGAACTCGATCGGCCCAAGGTGGACTTCGTGGCCATTACCCCGAACGCGGTGGGCATCGAGCCTTATCTCAAGGTCGCCACAGGAGATCCAGCCGCCGTTTTCAATCCCGTTCGAACCCGGCTTTGGCAGCGCCAGCTTCATCCGTAGACAGTCAAGCAGCTTGGCCGGCGCGAAGGGCCGCACAAAGCTCTCGTCAATACCAGCCTTCAAGAGATCGAGGTGCTGGTTCTCGGCGCCGGGCGCGATCAGCGCAATTACGGGCAGGCCGCCGGTCCGGGGCTCCCCCTTGAACCGGGCGCAGATTGTGGAGCCTGTCGCGCTTGCCGGCCCGCAGTCCAGCACTACCGCCTGGAGCTCCCGTTCATCGGCCAATGCAATTGCTTCCTTCACGCCGCCTGCCGGCTCACAAGTGAAGCCGTCCACTCCCAGAATGTGGCTGAGGAACAGATACAACTCAGCATCTTGCGAACAGATCAGGACCAGTGGCTTCATCAGCGCTACCCCAAGAACCACATCGGCCTCGACCGCCTCGATTGAGAGGGCTGGCCATCGCATGTCCTCAAGGCCTGACATGATCCCCTTGATCGAAAATCCGTTTCATCACGCACGCGCCACGTCGGGATAGGTTTCGATGGCTGCGATGCCATCGCCGACCAGTTTCGTGCCGGCCGCCGCGAGCTTCCAAAACGTCTCGAAGCCGAACCGGTGGACGTCGCGCAGGGTCTTGGACAGAACGACCAGTCGCCCGGCCGTGAAGAGCACGCGCCCGAAGCCCTCGTGGCTCATCTCCATCATCGGCGATGCCATCAGGCCGGAGCGTTCCTCAATCGCAAGCCCGACGGCGGTGTAGAACTTATCGAGCCTCCACAGCACGTCCGGATCGGGATCGCCGATGATCGGAATTGCACGGCGCTGTTCCCTGGTGATGATGAAGTCGCCCAGCAGCTCGGCGTCCGATTTGCCTTCCCATGACCCGTGGGAATCATTAGCACGGACCAGCCGCACGAGGCATTTGACGAACGGGGTGGCAAGGGCCGCCTCGTCCTCGGTGACGGCCGGGCTAACAGCGGCTTCAAACATTTCGCCCACTCCTCATTTCAGTCCTCGTCCTCGAAGGACGGTTTCTGTTCGGCGACACCTGCCTGCGCCAGCACCTTGCGCAGCCAAGGGGGAGGACACGTCCTGAGCATCATCTGCGTGCGCAACAGCACCTCTTGGATGGTTTGCGGCTGCGGCACTTTGATCGGATGAATTTTTGCCGAAACAACCTTGGCTGCCGAAGGTCCGCCGATCGCCCGACAAAACAGGAGATGACATCCCTTCAGCGCCTCCACCTTCGGGGTGATGCGGTCGTCGCCCTCAGTTCGATGCTTCCCGCTCTCGTCGGAAACGTCATCGAAGGCCACGGCTTCCACGAGATTCCACTCCTCGCGCGTCACGTCGTAGACAGCAAAGCGCCTGGCCGAACCGAAATGGGCGTTGAGGTTCTTCATGTCGTGCGTGGCGATCGCCACGCGCAATGCGCCGGCTTGGCGTTCCGGCCTCGGTGCGTGAACCTCGTCAGTGACGAGCGAGAGGCGACGAACGGAGCTCATCTGGCATTTCTCGCTTGCGGAGTGGATCAAGCGCCTCAGGCGTCGGCGCGTGCCGGTTGGCTTCAAAAATGTTGGCAACCTCGAAGATCAGGTCGCGGGTCCCCTGGTAGAGGATTGTGAGCTTGTGCTGGCTGCCGAGCCGGTCGAAGATCGGGAAGCCGACCCGCATGAGCGGAATGCCGAGGCGCTGCGCCGCCTGGCGGCCGTGGGAATGGGTGACGAGAAGATCAGCGCCGGCGCCAAGAGCTTCCAAATCGCCGAGATCGCCGATTTGAACCGACTGCGCCGGTACTTCCTCCAAAATTTTCGACATGTCGGTCGTGGTGACCGCCGCCGCGATTTCGGAGCCCATGCCGATGAAGAAGCTCGCGAGTTGGTAGAGTTGGTCTGGTTCAGCAGCGATCGCAATTTTCTTGCCTCCAAAGTGGAAATGTCCGTCGAGCAACGCGTCCTGCAACTGCGCCCGGCGACGGCGCACCCCAGCCGGCGCCGCCGCGCCCGAAACCGCGGACATGAGCGAGACGAACCGGTCGGCGTCCTTCAATCCAGTCAGCGACTGGAACAGCACGTAAGGCACGCCGGTCAACCTCTGCAGCAGCTCGGCCGGGCGGCGCATATGCTCACCGATGACGATGCATTGCTCGGCCGTGCCAAGCTCACGGATATCCTCGACACTGGTGCCGCCATAGGTGGTCGCGACCCAGCGGTCGGGCACCGTACCGTCGAGCGAGCCGGAGACGTCCGGCAGAATCACGGGCTTCAGTCCAAAGCTTTCAAGCATCTCACGCAAATGCTCGATATCAGCCACAGTGAGGTTCCAGCCAGGCAGGATCACGATCTTCTTCGACTGCCGCGCCTGCTCGCCGGGACGCGTAATCCTTTCGATCATCGCGGTGACAGCCTTGGCCCAGCCCTCTTCGATCGCGCCGTCGAAATCCGGTGTGTTGGCTAGCACCACCTCCGTACCCGCGAGTTCTTGCCTGCGCTTGAGCCTGATATTGGCGATATCTCCTGCGCAGTCTTCGCCCCGGGTTTCCACCAGCGCCGTCGTGCAGATCCCGATCAGCATTGGGTTTGTGCGGGCCTTGAGGTTAAGGATCGCCTCTTCCAGATGGTCTGCCCCGCCGAGGATCGTCGCCACCTCGTCCATCGCCGTTGTCTGCAAGGGGATGGCTTCCTTGAAATGCCGCACGAAGAGCACGAGCGCAAAGCTGGTGCACCCCTGGCTGCCGTGGAACAACGGCATCGCGCCGTCGACGCCAAGAAAGGCCAAGGCGGCACCGAGCGGCTGCGATGACTTCAACGGATTGACCGCCGCCGCTTTGGTCTGGGGAAGGATGCGGACCATCGCTTCCTCAACACTCGCCGAGATCGTCGGCCATCGTGCCGGCGAATTTCTTGAAAGCCTGGACGGTCGCGGTCTCGCTCTTTGTGCTCGGCAGTTCGTCCTTCATCGCGGGCTGGCAATCCCATGGTGCCGGCTCCCGCACCTGGCACCAGATCGGGTTATGAATGGCGAGGTCGATCTGACGTACGAGTTCCACCATGCCGTCATAGCCGGCGTAAGGGTGTTGGCGCTCCTGGTTGATATCGAGCCAGGGTGTCTTGGCCTTCAGCGCGATGAACTGCGTGCGCCCGCCCGACAGCATGATATCGGCCTTGTGTTCTGAGAGCATGGCGTAAAGCTCGCGCGGCGCCATCTGCTCGAACATGTGGTTGTCGTCCTTGAGGATCTGCTTGATGCGCTCCTTGTCTTCGACCGTCGACTTCTTGACAGAGGTGCCGACGATCTCGATGCCGATCTCCATCAGCGCATGGACGACCGACCAGGACTTCACACCGCCCGTGTTGAGCAGCACGCGCTTGCCTTCGAGCCTCGGGCGGTAGGCGGCGAGCTTCTTCCAGGCGATCGCCTCCTCCTGTGCAATCAATGCCTCGGTGCGGCCGAGGATCTCCGGATCGGCACCCTTCTTCACGAGCAGCTGAGAGATCTGTCGGAGCGCTTCAGAGGTGTCGGTGATGCCGTAGAAGGAGCCCTCGAAAAACGGGATGTCCCAGCGCTGCTCCATCTTGCGGGCGAGATTGATGAGCGCGGTCGAGCACACCATCATAGCCGCCCGGGCGCGGTGCGCGCAGGCAATGTCGAGGTAACGCGCGTCACCCGGAATGCAGGCGCGCACCCGGATGCCGAGCCGATCCAGCAGCGGCTTCACCAGCCAAAATTCGCCCGAGAGATTGAATTCGCCAAGAATGTTGATGTCGTAAGGGCCGGCATCGTCGGGCTCCACCGTGCCGATGACATGCTCGAGCAACGCCTCGCCGGCAAGCTTGTTGCCGAGATTCTTGGAGCCGACGAAGCCCGGCGCATTGACCGGCACCACCGGTAGGCCGAACTTTTCCGCCGCGCGCTTGCAGACGGCCTCGATGTCGTCGCCGATCAGCGCCGTAACACAGGTCGGATAGACGAAAATAGCCGGCGGCCCATACGCTTCCTTGATCTCGCGGATCGCTTTGAAAAGCTTCCGCTCGCCCTGCCCCATCACAACGTCGAGTTCGGTGAGGTCGGTCGTAAAGCTCGTGCGCCACAGCGTTGGCCCGGACGAAGCCGCACCGCGGTTGTCCCAGGAATTGCCCTCGCAGGCGAGCGGCGCATGGATCAGGTGCGCGACGTCGGTGATCGGCTGCAGCACGATCTTGGCGCCATCAAAGGCACAGCCGCCGGCCGCCGCCCCGGGGGTCAGTGGCTTCGAACAGCCGTCCTTGCGCGCCTTGGCATCCTTGCCGCGGTTCTGCTCGCAGGCGGGCTCGTTCAAGACATCCTGGATTTTGGCTCTGAGCGAGGACATTGCGTCGGTCTCCAAAGTCCCTCGGGAAGACGACCGGGCTCAGCGAAGAGCCGGCCGCCACGCTTAGCGGGTGAGGTCATACGAATAGTCCGTCACGCCCGTCTCGCTTGTCTCGCGATCGAGCTTGTCGAAGATCTTGTCGAGGATCGTCGTCAGGACGCGCAACCCGCCTTGGTAGCCCATAAGCGCAAACCGATGGTGATGGTGGCGGTCGAAGATCGGAAACGTCAGCCGGATCAGCGGCGTGCCCGTGTCGCGGTCCAGATACTTGCCATAGGAGTTGCCGATCAGCAGGTCCACCGGCTCGGTGAAGAGCAGCGAGCGCATCGCCCAGAGGTCCTTGCCCGCCCAGACTTGAGCATCCTTGCCGAAGGGCGATGATGCAAGCAGTTCCTTCAACTCCGCTTCCCATGCCGAGGTGCCGTTGGTGGCGAGGCAATGGGTCGGCTCGCCGCCCGTCTCCATGATGAAGCGGGCCATGGCGTAGACAAAGTCCGGATCACCGTAGATGGCGTATTTCTTACCGTGCAGCCAGGATTGGCTGTCCGCCATGGCGTCAACAAGTCGGCCGCGCTCCAGGCGGATTGCCTCGGGGATTTGCTTGCCGGAAATCGCGGAGACCTCCATCAGTAAGTCGTCGGTCGCCTGGACTCCGAGCGGGTAATGGAACGAGGCAGTCGTCTGCCCTACCCCCTCGCAATACTCCAGTGTTTTTCGGGTGTTGTAATGCTGTAGCGAAAGTGTCGCCTCGGCGTTGAGTGCCTTCCTCACGTCTTCGATCTTCGTGCCGCCGTCGTACATGCGGTATTCGCCGTCCGACGGCGTGTCGAACTGGTCAGAGGCGTCTTGGATGAAGGTATAGGACACGCCTATCAGATCGAGCAGGCGTTTGAGCTCCCGGTTGTTGCCAACGCAAAAGCCGTCGAAACCCGGAATGATGTTGATCGTTCCCTCGGCTTCCGTTCGCTCCTCGCCTTTCCAGAAGTGCTCCAAAATGCCCTTGACCGTTACGTCATAGCCGTCGACATGACTACCGACGAAGGCCGGCGTGTGGGCGAAGGGCACGTCGAAGTCGCGCGGGACCGAGCCTTCGTCCTTGGCGTTCTCGATGAAGCTGTGCAGGTCGTCGCCAATGACCTCGGCCATACAAGTGGTCGAGACGGCGATCATCTTCGGGTCGTAGAGTTGGTACGTGTTGGCGAGCCCGTCGACCATGTTCTTCAGGCCACCGAACACTGCCGCGTCCTCGGTCATCGACGAGGAAACTGCCGAAGCAGGCTCCTTGAAATGGCGCGACAGGTGCGAGCGGTAATAGGCCACGCAGCCCTGGCTGCCGTGGACGAAGGACATGGTTCGCTCGAACCCTGCGGCCGCGAACACCGCGCCGAGCGGCTGGCAGGCCTTGGCGGGGTTCACGACAAGCGCTTCGCGAGCAAGGTTCTTTTCGCGGTATTCCCACGTCTTGGTGAATTCGCGTTGGTCGGTAACGACCTGGTCCGGGTGCGGACATTCGAAATTCAGCCTCTTCTCGGCGAGCATCTGCCTGTATTCCGGCTCGCGGAACAGGGGCGCGTGGTCGAGAACTTTTTCAGCCGACTGCGGCATGGGTGGTTACCTCTTCTCCATCTGGCCCGCCATACGGCGGCACAGGGACGTCGAAACGTTTCATGTCTCCCGCGGACAAAGGGCCACAGGCGTTTAACGGCCTCCCGGCTTACGGGAGGCCAGGTTTTCATTCGGCTGCGATCGCCGCCGACGGCTCGGCTTTTTTCTTCCAGGGGGCGTCGTAGAGGTTCCAGACCGGGTTGTTGATGGCCAGATCCATGTCGCGGGCGAAGATGGCGAAGCCGTCGTAGCCGTGATACGGGCCGGAATAATCCCAGGAATGCATTTGACGGAACGGTATGCCCATCTTCTGGACCGGGTACTTCTCTTTGATGCCGGAGCCCACGAGATCAGGACGGATTCCCTCGATGAACTTCTCCAGCTCGTAACCAGTCACGTCGTCATAGATCAGCGTGCCCTTCTTCACGTAATGGCCGGTACGCTGATAGTCGTCGTTATGGCCAAATTCATAGCCAGTGCCGACGATCACCATGCCCAGATCCTCATATGCCGTGACGACGTGACGGGGGCGCAGGCCGCCGACATAGAGCATCACCGTCCTGCCTTCGAGGCGCGGCCGGTACTTGGCGATGACGGCATCGACCAACGGCCGGTATTTGGCAATGACCGCCTCGGCCTTGGCCTCGATTTCCGGTCCGAAATGCTTGGCTATCGTGCGCAGAGAGGCTTCAGTCTGGGAGGGGCCGAAGAAATTATACTCCATCCAGTCGATGCCATACTTTTCCTCCATGTGCCGGCAGATGTAGTTCATCGACCTGTAGCAATGGATGAGATTGAGCTTGGCCTTCGGCGCGCGCTCTATTTCGGCCAGCGTAGCGTCGCCCGACCAGTTGCCGACCACGCGCAGGCCCATCTCCTCGAGCAGGATGCGCGAAGCCCAGGCGTCGCCGCCGATATTATAGTCGCCGATCACATTGACATCGTACGGGCCGGCCTCGAACTCGATGTCCTTCTTTTCGAAGACCCAGTCGCGGATCGCATCGTTGGCGATGTGGTGGCCGAGGGATTGCGATACGCCGCGGAAGCCCTCGCAGCGCACCGGCACGATCGTTTTTTCGTGCTCCTTGGCCTTGTTGCGGGACACAGCTTCGGTGTCGTCGCCAATCAGGCCGATCGGGCATTCGGATTGCACAGTCATGCCCTTGTTCAGCGGGAACAGTTCCTCGATCTCGTCGATGATCCGTTCCAGCTTCTTGTCGCCGCCGAAAACAATATCTTTCTCCTGGAAATCGGAGGTGAACTGCATCGTCACGAACGTGTCGATGCCGGTCGTGCCGACGTAGTAGTTGCGGCGTTGCGACCAGGAATATTGCCCGCAGCCGACCGGGCCGTGCGAGATATGGACCATATCCTTGACTGGACCCCACACCACGCCTTTCGAGCCGGCATAGGCGCAACCGCGAATTGTCATCACTCCGGGGATGGACTTGATGTTCGATTTGACCTCGCATTCGGAAAGGACCTCGCTTTCCTCGCCAGCCTCGTCGCCGCTCTTTGCGACGCTCAGGTGCTTTTTGCGGCGCTTCGCCGCCTTGTCAGGATATTGCGACAGCACCTCCTGGATAAGCTTCGCATGGAGGGCGCCGTCATTCTCGTATTCCAGGCTCATGGGACCCCTTTCAAGGTTCAGGGTGACGCCTCACCAACGAGGCGCCGTTCTTCGAAAGGCGCACCAGATCAAGGCCGCGCCTCATGTCGGCAGCGGTCGCTACTGTGCGGCCGCCTTGGCCGCTTCCTTGACCTGAAGCTCGGCAAGCATCTGCTCGTCGGTCTTCATGATGCCGAAGTCGAGCAGCATGTCCTCGAGCTCCTCCATGGTGATAGGGGTGGGGATGGTGCCCTGGCCCGAATTGGCATGGATCTTCTCGGCTAGCGCCCTGTATTCCCCGGCCTGCTTGGAGTCCGGCGCATACTGGATCACAGACATCTTCCTGAGCTCGGCGTGCTGGACGATGTTGTCGCGCGGCACGAAGTGGATAAGCTTGGAATTGAGCCTGGAAGCCAGCGCTTCGGCGAGGTCGAGCTCGCGATCGGTTTGGCGCTCGTTGCAGATCAGGCCGCCGAGCCGCACGCCGCCCGAATGGGCGTATTTCAGGATGCCCTTGGCGATGTTGTTGGCGGCATAGAGCGCCATCATCTCGCCGGACATGACGATATAGATTTCCTGGGCCTTGTTCTCGCGGATCGGCATCGCGAAACCGCCGCACACCACATCCCCGAGCACGTCGTAGGAGACATAGTCGACATCGTCGTAGGCACCGTTCTCCTCGAGGAAGTTGATCGAGGTGATCACGCCGCGGCCGGCGCAGCCGACACCCGGCTCAGGGCCGCCCGACTCCACGCATTTGATGCCTTTGTAGCCGACCTTGAGCACGTCCGCGAGTTCCAGGTCTTCCACCGAACCTTCCTCTGCCGCGAGGTGCAGGACCGTATCCTGCGCCTTCGCGTTCAGGATCAGGCGGGTGGAGTCGGCTTTGGGGTCGCAGCCGACGATAAGGATTCTCTGCCCGAGGTCGACAAGGGCGGCGAGCGTATTTTGGGAGGTGGTGGACTTGCCGATGCCGCCCTTGCCGTAAAAGGCGATCTGACGCAAACCTGACATGTAGCTTTCCTTCCTTCGTTCCATTCATCGCGGCTGCCGCGACATGAATGCCGGTCGGGCAGCTGTCGCCGCCTCGCACCCTAGGATCTCAAGACTCGTGCCAATTTGGCTGATCGAACCGAAGAATAATTTCATGGTTGCTTTTCAGGGATTTAGCTTGAGGCCAAAGAAAGGATCGTCGGAACAAGCCGTGTAGCGGACCCGACAATGGCGACACAAAGCGTCGGATCGCGATCCTCAGTCACCACATCCGTTCGAACCGCATCGTTGTGTTGAGCTGGGCGAACAGCATCTCGACCCTCTTGCGTAATTGCGGGATGCTGCGAACTCTTCTGTTCCGGCGAGCTGACGTGCTTGGTCTCGCGTGTCATCATCGACAGTGCGCGGAATCTTGCGCTCCACGCTGGCATACCATCGATCCACGGCCCATCCATCCGGGGCCACGGGCGGATAATTCCGCCATATCACCAACCCAAGGGGACTCGGCTCATTTATCGGCGCAGGAGTTCAGTATCGGCGTCATCGCCTTCACATGTTCGTCGATCCGCTCGAGCACTTTCGCTGCGACAACGTCGCGCTCAGGCAGATGCCACCAGTGCTCGTTGACGAGTTCGACCGTCTCGACCACTGCCTTCAGGACTGCCGGCTCCGGAAGCCTTGCACGGTTCGCAAATGCTTTCCATCGCGGTGCTGCTAGCGCCTTGAACGAGCGCTCCCCTCCAAGCGACAGCGCCATGGCGTCGGCGGGAATATATGGCACGGTCGACAGTACGTCGTAGATTGGTGCAAGCACCGGCTTGTCGCCGTTGCCTGGATAAATCAAAGACCAGTTCTTGAGGTGCATGTCGCCATTGCCAGTGATGACCGTCAGCGCCAGGCGGCGGACGAATTCGAGAGCCGCCGTAGGCGAGACGGCCACGCCAAGGGCCAAGGCTATGTCGTGATAAGCGGCCCCCTCATATTTGCGCGAGGGATAGACACCAAAGACCTGAGCGAAATCCTCGATGTGAATCCTCTCGCCCTCAGCGCCGCGATCGAAGCGTTTGACGAGAAGGACCTTGCCCTCTGACAGCGTCTTGAATTCCTCGGGAATATCCTCGAAATCGGACTTCTCGACAAGTTCGCGTTCAGGCACCTCCATGCCGATCGCTGCAGCCAACGCCAGGTTGGCGAATTCATTTTCGGAAACGCCTGGAAACGCCGTCGAAGGGAACTTGGCGATGTATCGGCCTTGCTCGTCGTCCATCGGCAAGGTCAGTCCGCCGCCTTTTCCAGTGTTCTTCATGACCGACAGCTTCATCTGCACGCCGGCAAGTGAGAACCGTGCCTTGGGCTTATCCTTTGAAGCATCCTGCGAAACCGCTATCGCGCCGTCACTGGGCAACGCCCGTACGGCTCCCGGCAAATCGGCGCCCAGCGCCGCTAAAAGATCGAAATCATTGCCTGGCCGCACATTGCCTTCGTGGTGCTTTTCCATCGCCTCGCGCAATTTCTCCTCCGGCAGGAGGTTCGCGAAGAAAGCGGGCAAGGCGCCCGCCAGAGGCTTCGGATCTTTCCGCAATCCTCCCGTCGCTGCCCGGAACGACAGGCTGAAAACCGGAAAGCCGCCCGTCGCGCGGTAGGCCTCATCGAAATTGAATGCATTGAAATCGCCCGGCGTCCTAACGATTGTGCCGATCTTCAGTGCGTTCAAGAGCACGTCCAGCGACGGGATCGTCTTAGGTGCGCGAAAGAATGGAGCCATGATCGTCATCGTCAGGTTGAGAAACAAAGGCGGGTCGATCGTCATCATCATGCGGACGCAATAGAGCCTGGACAGCCGGCACCATGACTTGCGGAACCAGCATCATTTCCAGACCGAGCGCGCGAGCGATATTCATAAGCGTCGTCGCACGCGCCGCTGCGGCTCCCTTTTCGATGTCGCGATAGCGGGGGCGGGATATACCCGCCAACTCAGCGACCTGCTCCTGCGTCATGGCAGCGGCCAGCCTCGCCTGCCTGAACAGCCCACCGATTTCGCGCAGAACTTCCGATTCAGAGTCCATCATGATACGTATACGATCCCTTCCAACGCGTGATGATACGCAAAGGTATCTCATCCAGCGAGAAAGTCAAATTTTTATGATCTGTTCGCGTATCATATATGACGATGATGATATCCAAAGAGATCAATCCTCCTCCCTGCCTTTAGCGCCGCGCGGCAACGGCGTTCCTCCGAGAACAGCTGCTATGGCCACCGGCCATGGCGTTTCTACCGAATGGGCCCGCTGCGTACGTCGCTGGCGAAAACGGCCAACTGAAAGAACATTCGGTGAACGGCTATTTTGACCTCGGGTCCGATGCGCCCGACGGTGGGGCCTATGAAAGCGAAAGAGACGAGCGATTTCAGCTGCCTGACTGCCTTCATTTAACATGCCGATGATTTCGGAGCGCTGATCAGGCGTTTGTTTCGGACGGCGTCCACCCTTTCGCCCGCGTTCGCGGGCTGCCTGTAACCGGGGCTGTGGGCATTTCTACAATAATACCCGCTAAGGGACTTCGAATTGTTGGACTGAAGCGGTTAGCGCGGATCGGCCTGAAGCGTTCGACCGGTCGGTCAATTTCGTTCCAGAGATAGTCTCCGGTGAGTGCGATATGAGCCAAAGGAAGCGGTGTTACCTCGGAGAGCAACTCGGCGGGAATATCGATGCCCTTGCCGCGGATATAATCGACAGCGCGACTGAGATAGACCGTAAGCGCGTAGGCTATTGGAGGCCCGTTCAGTTCTGGCAGTCGGAAAGGCGTCCGCAGCCGGTTGCGAAGTTCGCCATTGATCTCCGCCGCCCGGACCTGCACGAGCATGTGCGCACCGCGAAGCGACCAGCGCATCTGCTGCTTCTTGACCATACGTTTCCCGACGACTCGGCGAGGAGTGGTGGCGACGCGAAGCCCAGCCCGGTAGCGTTTTCCATAGTTGACGATCGCCTCTTAATGAATGTTTTTGGATTATCTGAATTACGGCGGTTATCCTGAGTCGGTTTGAACGCCTCCATCCTCGTAGCCGAGATCAGTTTATTGGTAACGATATTACAGATAAGGTTCTCCTTAAGGACTTTCCCAATCTGTATGGGATTCAGCACACTCAGCAACTCAACCGCCTTTTCTCTTTTCTTGCTTACAACGCGTGGAAAGAGGCATGTCTTAAAAACATCTCTTAAACTTCAGGCATAAACAAGCCAACCTGCAAAGACAAGTTTCCGATTTAGATGATCGCATTGACGAAGAAATCGACGATGATGAGTTTGATAACGATGATGATGAAGAACTCAGTGAAGTCCAATAAAACTCAGCGCAAGGCCGCCCGCAAACCGGAAACCGACCAGTCATCTAAGGACAGGCAGTACCAGAAGTTTGTCGAAAAGGCGCGAGAGCTCGGGACAGACGAGTCCGAGGAAAACTTTGCTCGGTCGGCGACCTGCCTAATCGATATATGATTCCGTATAGAACTCGCCATCGGTCAATCCGAACTCCCGATGCAAAATCTCTCGCGCGGCTTCGGCTGCTTTCACGCCTGCGGTCACGCTTTGACTATGGACCTCCTTGGTGAAATGCGAGACGTGCCAACCGCCACCGTATCCTTGTATAATTTCGTTCATTTTTTTCAGCGTGGTCCTCAATCGATAGGACGGCTTGTAAACAACCACATAGCCCCCGCCGCAGCTATCCTTAATGTGACCCTCTGGAGTCCGGTCTGCGGTGTTGGCAAAGTCCTCGTAGGCGGCCTTGGCGGCAGCATGCGCGTCGACCAAAACGGACTTCACTCTCGCCTCAAACTTGGCCGCTTCTGCCTTTTTCTGGGCTGCCTTTGACATGAACCTCTCCTCAACCGTCCTAGATGCATATAGGCTCCTCGGAGCGGATGCGACAGGGATGATCTGGCGACAAATAGGTCAGACTCATTGACCTATATGGTTAAAGCAGATAGTTTGTACACTTCAGGACACGGGGTCGGAATGCGGGATGCCGACGTAAGGAAGGCTGTGAAAGCCCAACTCGACGCCTTGCATAAAGGCGATCCCACAACTCGCGTCGTAGAAGAAATGGGGATCTGGTCTGGGACTGTCCGTGTCGATATCGCTGTCATCAATGGCGAGCTAAACGGCTTCGAGTTGAAAAGCGACAGCGACACTCTCGACCGGCTCCCAAATCAAGTCGAAATTTACGGTAAGGTTTTCGACAGGATAACCTTGGTCGTCGGCGGGAGACATTACGAGAAGGCGCTTTCCCGGATACCCGATTGGTGGGGGTGCATAGTCGCGACGATGGAGAGTGGTCAGGTATCCCTAAACACGCGCCGTAAAGCTAAGCGCAACCCCTCGCCCGACCCAGACATATTGGTACAGCTTCTGTGGAAAAACGAGGCGCTAGCAGTACTGGACAAGTATGGATTCGCGGAGGGATGGCGGAACAAGCGGTCAGCTGAAATCACTGACCGTCTCGTTAATAAGCTCTCCTATCGCAGGCTAGCGGCAAGCGTAAGGGAAGCACTGAAGGCACGGGCCAAATTAGGGCAGTTGAGTTCTAGTAATCTCGATATGCCGATTGATGCTATAGCTGACCCAACTAGTAGGACTTCCGGCAGTGGGAGCCGAATTGGCGATAGCATCGATCATCTGGTCGCCCCAGCAATGTACCAATGGGAGTCGGTTGGTTAATTTACTGGTTATGTCCTTCGCATAGGCCCGATATTGTTGATCTCGCGGCTTCCCTACCGGCCCCTTTTCCTTGACGCCGTGATAGACGACAAAGTCCGGTTTTATGGTGTACTTCGCGTTGATCGGAACTGGCCCGCCGATGTCTTCTGTGCTCGCCTCAGGGCCAATGGTGGCGTAGTCGCCAAAATCTAAGCTGTACGGCAAGGGTGCTGCCACTAGTTTTGACCAGAGTGCAAATTCCGGTCTTAGCAACATGGTGCGACCCACCACGTAGCCTGTCAGGGTAGCGGGTATATTGCCTCCAGTCATGGTTATAGAGCGCCATTCCGCACCGTTCGTAAGTGCTTGGAATGCGACTAGGATGGAACTGCCAAGCGCTAGGACACTCGCGACCGAAGCGCCCATGTCTATGATCAGATCGGTTTCCGAAACCGGGAACGGCCACGACGAAATCCAGGTAGAAGCAGAAGTCATGTCGCTCAGGGTAAGACGCAGTGCCAACCCAAGCCCGTCTTGCTTAACGGCGCGTCTGATGGCGTCGCGATATTCTTTTGGCGCTGAATATCGAGCGGAAGGTACCAGGTAGAGTCCGAGCTTTTTTGCGGCCTTCCGAATCTCGTCTAGGTCGTGTTTGGTGGCGTCCCCCACCAAATCGGCTGCATCAAGGAAGAACAGGCTCTTCCCCCATGCATCGAATACCTGCTTGGCAAAGTGTTCCGCCGCGCTCAGGGGTGCCTTCTTAGGCGGGGTGTCGTTTGATGATTTCTTGGATGAACCGGTGAACTGAGCTTGTGTTAGAACGACATGCGGTGCGACGCCATTGCGAGTAGCGGCGGCCAAATGATTAAGTGCGGTGCGCTCGCCCTGCTTCCATCTCAAAATTGGAACATATCTCGTCATGATAACCCCCCATTTCAACCCCAAGGGGCTAGACCACAATCAATTCAACCAACCAAGCCTGGTTTGTCAACGATATAATCGCCGCGCTTAAAAGGGGATCGGGATCGCACGATGTGATCGGCGATCTGCTGCATGGGCTGGATCTTCATGGCAATATGAAACCAGCCGATGATGTGGGTCGTCGGTTTGGGCATGGCGCGGGGCAGCCGCTTTAGGATTTCGGCCCCGTCCGAGATCACCGTCACATCCCCAAAGCCGCGATATCCGACTTCTTGGAGAGAGTGAAGAGCACGATCGCGGATTGCCTGCTCGTCCTCATTGCAATGAATTTGCACCATCTACTCCCTGCCGGTCTCCCGGCGCACCTTGTTCCGACCCCTTCAGGGGCTCAGCTCGGTCGGCGTGAACGATCACCCCGATCAAAGCATCGACATAGGCGTCGAATGCGGCTTCACTCTCGGCTGTCCAGTCGGGCATGGCGGGGCGCCCTGGTCACGAAGCAGCACCCTAACAAATCCGCGACTAGCGCGAATCCCCCCGCATCCGCGACTCAGTAAGACTAGGCGCCCGCCTCCACGTGCGGGCGACGCCGGCATCAACCGGCGGGCAGATGCGCCGAGGGCAACAAGCGCGCCTGACGCAACGCCGCCAGATCAGCCGAGCCGGTGCAGAAGCAGGCGACGGCCAACTGGCGGATGACGATCTCGAAATGCGCGACAACCGCCTCGGTGGATACCCTAGCCGCGCGCAGCACGCCGGCCGCCTGCCCGGCGATGTCCGCGCCCAGGCGGATGGCCTTGGCCACGTCGACGCCGTCGCGGACCCCGCCCGACGCGATCAGCTTCACCCTTGGCAGCGCCCGACGTACCGCCTGCACGCTGGCCGGGGTCGGAATCCCCCAATCGGCGAACGCCATCGCCACTGCACGGTCGGCGCCATCGCGGGCGCGCTCGCCCTCCACCGCGGCCCAACTGGTGCCGCCGGCGCCGGCGACATCAATCACCACCACGCCCGCCTCGACGAGCGCACAGGCCACCGAAGCGGACAGGCCCGACCCCACTTCCTTGGCCACGATCGGCACGCCCACGCTGCGCGCGGCGCGAGCGATCTGCGCCAGGACGCCGCGCCAGTCGCGGTCGCCCTCCGGCTGTACCGCTTCCTGCAGCGGATTGAGATGGACGATGAGTCCATCGGCCTCCAGCGCATCCACCGCCCGGCGCGCCAGGTCCAGGCCGTCGGCCTCGCGCAGTTGCGCGGCGCCGATATTGGCCAGCAAGGGAATGTCTGGGGCCAGGCGGCGCAGCGCGCGCGTCAGCCCCTGGGAGTTGCGGGATTGCAGGCTCACGCGCTGCGAACCGACGCACATCGCGATCCCCAAGGCTTGCGCTGCCTCGCTCAGATGCCGGTTGATGGCCTCGGCGCGTGGCATGCCGCCGGTCATTGAGCTGATCAGCAGCGGCGCGCGCATGGTCTTGCCCAGCAGCGAGGCGCGCAGGTCGATCTGCGTCAGGTCCAACTCGGGCAATGCGCAGTGTTCGAAACGGATGTACTCCCAGCCGGCGGCGACCGTGGCCGACGCCGTTCGCCGATCCAGCACGATGTCCAGATGGTCGTCCTTGCGCCGGCTCAGGGCGGTGTCGCTCATGCTCGCTCCATCGGTCGCATGAGGCGACGGCGTTGCGTCGGATCGGACCGACGGCAGCGCTCGCACGCCGCCGCCTCCCGTGCGTTCAGGCCGGCGCACGCTGGCCTCCTCCCGCAGCGTCGCTGCGGTAGCGGCTGGTCGAGGTCTGGTAGTACTGCGCGCGGATGGCCGCCATGGCCTCGATCAACGGTCTCCACGGCGCGGGAAAGCGTTCTTCCTCCATCATCCGGTGCAGCATGCGCATATGGCCGGCCAGCTCGTCGTTGAGGAACTCCTCCACAGGCATAGCCGGATAGCGCTGCAGCAGCAGGATTGCCGCGTTGTCGGCCTCGCCGGCCGACCTGTCCTTGTCGCGTCCATGCAGATCGTTCTGCAGGCGCCCTATCGCGGAGATGAGCCGCAGGACCTGGCGAAACGCCGGACGCGCGCGCAAGGTCGCCATGTCCAGTCCCCACAGCAAGGACAGGCAACAGAACACGTTCGTGTAGGCGATCGAATCGATGCCGTTGTGCAGGTACTCGGCGTAGGACCAGCGTTCCGCCCCTGCCGCCTGCGCGCGTCCGGCGCGCAGCGCCGCGCAGTAGCACCGGGTATCGTCGAGAAGCTGAGCATAGTCGCGACAATCGTAGGCGAGCGCGGCGAGTGAAGCGCGCAGCACATCACAGCCCTCGAATCCGGGGAGCGCGCACGGCACGCCCTGCCCCAGCGCCTGCTCCACCGCGGCGAGCTGCTCCGGCGCGATCAGGCCAAGGTCGTTGCAATCGTCGAGCCAGAACAGCAGCGCCAGTTCGCGATAGAAGGCCACGATCAGCGTTTCGTCCTGCGGATCGCGGCCGGTTCGGGCCCTGGTGTCGCGCAGGCTCGGGTGGATGCGCTGCAGGATGTACTGGCCGCCCCTGACCGCTTCCACGGCATGCTCGTCTGCGAACCCGGTCAGGGAACGCCCCCACTCCAGCACCTGCTGCAGCGCGCGTTCGGTCTGGATCATGGCGCCGCTCCTGCTCCCTCGGCCGAGACGCGCCGCCCCCAATGAAGCGCCAGCCACAACCCGGCGAGTTCGGCCACGCGCACCACCCGGGTGGGGCAATACAGTTCCTTGCCGATCCACAGCGGCGTCTGCGGCAATGCATGCGCCGCGTGGCGGGCGAGCATCCACTTCAGCGCACGCCCCACCGCCTGCGCGATGCGCCGGCGCCCTGTCGGTTCTTCGCTCCCATCCATCACGTGCAACGCGAACAGCGCATAGGCGGTTTCCTCGAATGTGGACGCGCGACCGGCGCCCCAGCCGCCGTCGTCGCGCTGCGCCTGCATGAGCGCCGCCAGCGCGCGCTCGTCGCGCCACTGGGGCTTGCCTTGCCCCAGCGCAGCGACCGCATGCGCGGTCGGATACAGCCACGAAACGTGCCATTTTTCGTTGTCCCATAGACCGTGCGGGTTGCGATTGGCCTCGACGTAGGCGCTGGTGCCGGCGGCGGGCTTTCCCAACAGTCGCAACGCATGCAGGGCATGGATGTTGGTCGACACCGAGGCATTGCGCTCGCCGGGGAAGGTGACGAACAGCTCGCCGATTTCGAAATGGCGCAACGCATCGACCGCCGGGTCGCGGCCTGCAAGGCGCAGGACGCACAACGCAACGGCGGTGTCGTCCGCATCGGCCGCGAAGTGCAAGGCCGGGCCCATCCCGCGCACGCCCAGGCGGGCGTCGAGCTGCGCGACGATCACGCGCACCGCCTCGGCGAGCGCGGGATGCGCGAACAGCCCCGCCAAATGCAGGGTGTACAGCGACCAGCATGGCTCGAACACATTGATCGGCCAGACGTTGGGAACGACACCTTCGATGCCGCTGCGCGTCGCCCGCGATGCCGCCTGCAGATACGCGTCGGCGCGCCCGACCTGCGGCGTGCTCCCCTGTGTCACGGCGTGCGCACGCCACGCGGCGGTGGCCGCCGGACTGATGCCGATGCTGCCGTCTTCATCCGGGCGTGCGGTGGTCGGCGACGTCCCCCAGGCTTCCCAGGAGTGCAGCAACGGATGGCCGCTCGGCAACGTCGCCACCGCCCCCAGCTTGACCAGGCGCGCTTGCCGCAACGGCAACAGCGCCGGGTGGCGCGGAAACGCCACGCCGCCCAGCAAGGATGCGGCCTCGCCGCATAACTGCGGCAGGATCAGCTCCGCGCCGATCGGCGCGTCTTCCGGCACCGCATGCACGTAAGGATCGGGCTGGCGCTCGAGGAACCGGGTTGCAGCCTGGACTGCGTCGGCAGCGCCCGGAACAGGATCGGCACGCTGCAATGCCAGCAACGCCGCCCACGTAGGCGCATGGCGGAACAGCGGGAAGTCCGCGCTTCCCCATCCGCCATCGGCCTGTTGCTGCGCGATGAGCCACGCGTATGCGTCCTGCCGACCGGAGACGTTGCCGTGGAACTGCAGAGCTCGCGCCGTGTCGTAGACGGACGGACCGACGCTGCCGCCGTCGCTCATCTCGCTCAGCAGGTGGCGCAATTCGGAAAGGATCTGTTCGGGCAGCGCGTTCACGCGGGATGTTCCTTCTGCAGACGGTCGACGACAACCAGGATCGGGCAGACGCCGCGCACGTCGCCGCCGGTTCGGACAGTGCAGCATGCACCGCCCGCCGGCCGATCGTAGCAGCACAGGGGCGAGTCCATGCGGACGGACGCGCTCATGCGTATGGCGCGGACAGATACACGTTGGCCCGCTGCAGCATCTGCGCCAACCGTTCCGCACGCGGCCCCAGCGGGACGATGGCCTCCCCGGCGTCGCGCAACAAATCCAGCGCGAACTGGCGCGCTGCCTGCAGCCCCATAATCGACGCGCAGGTCGGCTTCTGCGCCGCCGCGTCCTTGCCGGGGGTCTTGCCCAGCGTCGCGGTATCCGCTGTCGCGTCGAGAATGTCGTCGACCACCTGCAACGCCAGGCCGAAACAGGCGGTATAGCGATCGAGCGCACAGTACAGCGCAGCGTGCGCGGCATCGTCCGCGATGGAGTATAGCGCGCCCATGCGAACGGACGCGCGCACTAGCGCTCCGCTCTTCTTCCGGTGCATCGCCACGATCCTGTCCAGCTCGGCGTGCTTTCCGACCAGCGACAGATCCATGGCCTGCCCGCCTGCGGCACCCTCGGCGGAAACCGCCTGCGCCATTTCGCGCACGAGCGCGATTCGGTTGTCGCCCGGCGCATCCAGGCTCGCCAGGGTCAGGAAGGCGTGCGCCTGCAGCGCATCGCCGACCAGGATCGCAGTGGCTTCGCCGAACTTTACGTGCACGGTCGGAAGGCCGCGGCGAAGCACGTCGTCGTCCATCGCGGGCAGGTCGTCGTGGACCAGGGTACAGGCGTGCATCATCTCGATGGCGGCGCCGACGTCGTCGAGCATGTGCGCCGGCGTGTCGGCCAGTGCGCCGGCCGCCAGACAGAGCAAGGCGCGGGTGCGCTTCCCGCCATGCAAGGTGGCGTAGCGCATCGCCGCCATCAGCTCGGTCTCACCGTCGTCTTCGGCGCAGAGAAGACGCGCCAGCGCCTGTTCGACCCGCTTTGCGCCGTCCTGCATCCAGATCTCCGGCAGCAGCCTGCCGGATGCGGCGCGCGCCTGCGCGCCCAATCCGCCGAGCGCGGGAACGCCAGTTCGGTCGTCGTGTAGCGTGGAACCGGTCTGCATGTTGTTCATGTCCTTGTACCTGACACGAGATGGCCACGGCGAGCGCCAAGCCGCCGCGGTGTTGCCGGCGTCGCACCGAGCGCGCGCGCCGAGTGCAGCAATGCCGCGCCTCGCCGGCGCCGCTGCCTCGCCACACGGGGCATACGATGCCAGCTCATGAGAATCCGATTCGGATTTTCATGGACGGATGTGCGGTCGGGTAATAGCGCCGGCCTTTTTCGACGCCGCTCAGCAACCGCGGCCGCACCCCGGCCTGGTGCATGGTCAGCGCCAAGGCGATGCAGAACTGCACCATTTCCAGCCATACCAGGTGGTAGCCGATGCAGACGTGTGGGCCGGTACCGAACTGCAGCATGTCCACCGGCCGGATCGGCTCCGCGCGTTGCAGCCACCGCGCCAGGCGGAACTGATCAGGCGCCTCGTGCAGCAGCGCCGAGGTCGAGAAATGCAGCAGCGGGATGCACAGATGGGTGCCCGCCGGAATGCGCCGTTGGCCGAGTTGCAATTCCTGCAGCGCGCGACGCGGCAGGAGCGTGGTCGCCGGATGCAGGCGCAGTGTCTCGCGGAACAGTGACTCGGCGACCGGACACTCCGCCAGGTCCGCGTGCCGGGTCGGCACCGCGCCCACGCGTTGCGCCTCCTCGACCAGGGCGTCCCACATCACAGGCTGCCGCGCCAGCTCGATCACCATCCAGGCCATCGTCGAGGCAGTGGTGTCGTGACCGGCAAGCAGCAGCAAGCGGATATTGGCGACCAGGACGTCATCGGAAAGCGCATCGTCGCTACGGTCGAAGGCGCTCACCATGTCGTTGATCAACCCGGTGCGCGCGGCATGCGCGCGCGCGTCGCGGACGAACTGGCGCAACTGCGCGTCGATCCAGTCGCGGGCGGCGCGGCCTCGCCGCAAGGGCAGTCCGGGCAGGTCGAACGGGGGCGCGACGATCAACTGCAGCAGTTGCCGGTATTTGCGATGCCATCCCGGCAGGTCCTGCGCGGGGATTCCCATGAGGCTGAAGATGAGCTTGAGCATCAGGTCGCCGGTTTCGCGCAGGATGGTTACGTCGCCGCGCTCGCGCCACGCCTGCACCCGCGCGCAGATGACGGGCGCAAACAGGTCGCCGATGCCGGCCTGGGTCAGCCCCTTGGGCAGGAACGCCGCCTTAATCGCATCGCGCGCTTGCCGGTGCGCGCGGCCGTCCTGGGCAACCAACGTTCCGCCGAGCAATTCGGGCGCGATCTCTTCGATCAGCGCCGAGGACACGTCCTTGTGCCGGAGCAGTGCGAACGCATCCGGATGCACGCAGGTCATCAGGTGTCCGGCAGGGCCGAAATCCAGCCAGAAGTGGCTGCCCAGCGTCCGTTCCGCGCGCCGCAGCAGGCGCGGCAGGTCGCAGACGATGGCGGGAAGATGCCCGACCAGGGGGAAAGCGCCGGGCATGACCGGGATGTCGTATCGCAGCCGGTGCCGACGGTTGAGCGGGTTGAGCAGCATGTCCATCAGCAGCGCGCCGCCGCGGCCGCTTCGGCGCTGTCGCCGGCAGGCCGCGCGGCGCAGCTGTTGCCACCGTCGGCGTAAGTCGGCACATGCGCCAGCATGCCGCCGTCGATGCACACGACCTGGCCAGTGATGAACGCAGCATCGTCGGAGAGCAGGAACGCCACGAGCGCGGCCACGTCCTCGGGCCGGCCGACGCGCTGCAGGAGCTGGTGCCGGCGCAGATGCCGTTGCATGCACTCGTCCAGCTTGGCGAGGAGACGCTCGGTCATGACGAGACCCGGCGCAACGGCGTTGCAGCGGATCTGCGCATGACCATACTGGGTGGCGAGCGAGGCCGACAGCATGTTCATCGCCGCCTTCGACGCGGCGTAGGACGTCTGCGCCGTGTCACCGCTGAGTCCCTGGCACGACGACATGTTGACGATCGCGCCACCGCCGCGGGCGATCATCCGTGGGATGGCCTGCCGGCAGCAGAGCAGCGTGCCGCGCAGATTGGTCGCCATGGTCTGATCCCAGACCGCCAGGTCCAGGTCGAGGATCGCGCGGTCGCGTGAGGTCAGATGCATGGCGCTCGCATTGTTCACTAGGAGGTCGACCCCACCGAAGTGCCGCTCCGCCGTCTCGAACAGCGCTGCCACCGCCTGCGCATCGGCGATATCCATGGCTAGGGGCAGCGCGTGGCCTGCTTCGGCCGCGATCTGCGCGGTGCAGGCGATGGCCGCCGAGCCATCAATGTCGGCCACCACCACTCTGCCGCCCCCGCGCGCGATGGCGAGAGCGCATGCCTTGCCGATGCCGGCGCCGGCGCCGGTCACCACAGCCACCTTGCCTTCAAACCGTCCCATCGTGTCTCCTGGATTGCATTGGTCTTTCGCGGCATGCCGCTCGGCCTCCGCCGGAGAAGGCGCAGGGTCGGCGCTGGCGCGCTCGTCATCGCCAGCGTCGCTTTCGATGATCCGAATGGCGGCGACCGGGCACTGGCTGGCCGCAAGCCGCACGGCGGCGTGCAGCGCCTGCGGGACCGTCGCCACGCACACTTCTGCCACGCCGTCCGGTTCGCGCTGGCGAAAGGTGCCCGGCAGCGTCAGCACGCACTGCCCGGTAGTACCGCACAGATCCTGATCGACTAGGACGCGCATCTCAGCCCCCCTGCCCATGCAGCCGCACCGGCAGCGCGCGGAACGTCCTAAGGAACGCGGAGGGCTCCCGGGTCGGCTGCTTGGCCAATGCCAGCGTGGGGAAGCGCGCCTGGATCCGCGGCAGGCTCTCGGCCAACTGCACCCGGGCCAGTTGCGCACCAAGGCAGAAGTGGATGCCGTGGCCGAAGGTCAGCATGATCTTCCCGTCGATCGACATGCCAGGACTGGTGCCGTAGAACCGCACGGGGTCGAAGCGGTCGGGATCGGCGAAGGCGTCCGGGTCGCGATTGCCGGCCGCGATCAGCACGCGCACGTCCGCGTTCTTCGGGATCACCACGCCGCCCAGTTCGATGTCGCGCTGGGCGATACGCGGAATGGAGCTGAACATGGCGGGCGCGTCGCAGCGCAGGACTTCTTCGACGAACGCCTTCACCCCCACGGCATCTCCCTGCAGCCAGTGCCGCTGTTCGGGATACGCCAGCATCGCCAGGACCGCATGGTCTATGGCCGCAGCAGTGGTGGCGAAGCCGCCCAGCAGCATGCCCCACAGCATGCTGATCAACTCCGCATCCGACAGCATGTCGGCATCGTCGTCGTGTGCGCCGACCAGCATTGACACGATGTCGTGGCGGGAATCGATGCGCTTGCGCTGTATGAGGTCGCCGAAGTAGGCCTGCACCCTGGCGCTGGCCGCGTCCGCCGCGGCGAGCTGGGGATCGCTGGCGTGCGGGCTCAGGCCTTCCAGAATGGCGCTGATGCCGGCGACGAGCCCCAACATGTCTTCCTGGGGCATGCCGAACAGTTCGCCGAAAACCAGCATGGGCAAGGCCAGCGCGAATTCCCGATGCAGGTCCACCGCCTCCCCGCGCTCCAGCGCGGGCGCCATGCCGTCCAGGCGCGCTGCGACGATGCGAGCGATGGTCGGCCTCAGGTTGTCGATCTGGCCCATGGTGAAATCGCGCGAGATCAGCCGGCGCAGACGCGTATGCGTCGGTGGTTCCTTCATCGCTAGCGTGGACGCCAGCAGATTGAGTGACAGGCTGGTCGCCGCACGCGGGAAATAGCGCGCCAGTTCGCCCGGCGCCGGTCCCCGAAAAGCATCGCCCGTGGCCTTGAGCGCCCAGTAGATGTCGGCGTGGCGGCTCAACAGAAAGAGGCCCGACGCCGCGCGATGCACCGGATCGTGCTCGCGCAACCACCGCATGAACGGATACGGGTCGTGGATGCACGCTGGCGACGCCAGTTCGGCGAAGGCGTCCCGGCATGCTGCCGTGGTTTCTTGCACGTCCATCTTGGTTACCTGTTGGCTGGCTGATCTGACCGGCGCGCGCCAGGCGCGCCGGCAAATTGCGGAGAAGATCGCGATTCCCGGCGGCGTCCGCGCATCACCAGAGCACCGGGAACTCCTCGAACCCGCCAGTGATGATCTCCTTGCGCAACTTCAGTTCTTCGGGCGCCACGGCCAGGCGCAGCGCGGGAAAGCGCTGGAAGATCGAACCGAACACCACCTTGAGTTCCAGCCTGGCCAGCGCCGCGCCGATGCAGTAGTGCGGCCCATGGGAGAACGCCAGGTGCGGGTTTTCGTCACGTCCAATGTCGAAGATTTCCGGGTCGTTGAAATGGCGCGGATCGAACGACGTCGCCGGCAGGCCGACCAGCACCTTGCTCTCCGCGGGAACATGCACGCCCGCGATAGTCACGTCGGTCCTCGGATAGCGCATGATGCCGTCCCAGCCCGCGCCCGGCGGGTACATGCGCAGGATTTCCTCCACCGCCTTGTCCACCAGGGATGGATCGCCGACCAGGCGTTCGCGCTGTTGCGGATGGCGGAACATGGCCAGCAGGCCGAATTCGATCTGCGCGACGGTGCTCTCGTGCCCCGCCACCAGCATTCCCGCCGCCAAGCCGATCGCCTCTTCCTCGGTCGCCTTGCCCTGGTCGACCGCCGCGAGCAGATCCGTCAGCAGGTTGTCGCCAGGATCCTGGCGCTTGTCCCGCATCTTGCCGCGAATGTAGGCACGCAGTTCTTCCCAGGCCAGGCGCGACGCGCTGCGCGGGCCGCTTTCATGCTGGTGCGTCATCACCTCGTCGGACAGCCCGGCGAAAAAGGCGTGATCCTCGTAGAGCACGCCCATCAGCGCGCTGATGACCATGGCCGGAAGCGGAAAGGAGAGGTGGCGCCGCAGGTCGGCGGGCTGGGGCTGGGCCGCCAGCGTCTCGAACAACTGCGCGGCGATCGCCTCGACCTGTTGCGCGAGCAGCTTCACCCTGCCGTTGCTGAAGGCCGGCGCCACGATCGCACGTAACCGCGCATGCTCGCTCCCCTCGTGCGAGACCAGCCACCCCGGCGAACCGAGAATCACCGAATCCGGGGTGAATGCCGCCGGCGGCATTCCGGAGGGCCGGAACGCCGCGTCGGACAACACCGCCTTGGCCTCGTCGTAGCCTGTCACCCACCAGCCTTTGTGCCCGGACGGGAAGCGCACGCGGTGGATCGGACCGTTGGCGCGTAGCGCCAACATCTCGGGCGAGGGCTCGATGTGATCGACGCGCCACATCGGCAGCGTCGGCAAGGGTTGTTCGGACATGGTGGCACTTCACTCTCTAGCGGTGGAAGGGCGAAAAGTGACCGGCGGGCGCTGCGGGCAGCGAATGACCAAGACGGCATGTAGACGACGTCCTCCGAAGGCCGACCCGATTATCAAGATCGGCCAACGTGTAACTGTCTAGGCATACCGCGCGGCGAGATGCAGAACTTTATCCAGCGCCTTCGAGTTCAGGATAAGGTGGGTGTGGTGGGCCTTTGAGTCGCAGCCGGCCATCAACATTTCCTGCGCAAGGGTCGACAAGGGCGGCAAGCTGTTTGGTAGGGGCGGTTTCGCCGAGGGACCCCTTCCCATAGAAGGCTATCTGATGCGGATTTGACAATTTGCTTTTCTTTCTTCGTTCCATCGATCGCGGTGTCATCCACGAAATGAAGGTCGGTCGGCAGCTCCCGGCCCGCAACGAAGGAGCATCAAAACTCGTGCCAATTTGGCCGAACCAGCAGAAGAAAAAGAATTATGATTGCTTTTCAGTGGGTTAGCCTGAGGCCGGACAAGAGCTCGGCGAAATAGGCCGGTGTCGCGGACCAACAAAGGCGACAGAACAGTATCGGATAGTACGCGCCTGGGGACCTTTCGGTCGGGCTTGCGACATTCTGGTCCAGTTTCGAACATAGAGGGTTGCAAATAGACACGCTTGGGGAATGCGACCCTCTCGGAACCAGGGCGCTTGCCCAAGACCGCACGCTCATGGTTGCTGCGACAGGCGCGTGTTCGCGAAAGTCGAGCCTGCGCACCCAAGAACACGCTAGCGGGCAGACGCTACGCAATCGCTGCAGTCCCCGCCGGTGTGAGTAGTGCATCGGCTCGGCTTCCGGTTCGTTTTTGCCCAGCCGGTGCGGAAGCGCCGAATCTCCGCACCATACAGCACCGTCGTCAAGTGTGGTGACGAGGCAGTTATAGCGCGCGCCCGATCTCGGCGAAGACACGGCCTCCGAGAGAAAGGGGGCGGTCCAAAAGCATCTCCTATTTGAAATGGCACGCCGCTTGCTGCTCCTGGTTAGAGCCCATCAAATCACGATGAAAGCAACTTGCACCATGCCCGACACGCGAAGCTCTAGACCGTGGCCTGAGGAGACGGTGCCCGTTCCCGCTGAACATCGGGACATCGTCTCCTCCGGAGGTCCGTGCTCGGCAGCCGCTTTGCGCATGGCTGGTCCGATGCCGGCACGCCAACACGTGGCGCTCACGCAATTGCCGTCTACCGGTTCTGTTCAGCGTGTGAGTGCCCAAGAGCCCCATCAAAGGGTCACCCAAGCCAAGGTCGGCGGGTCGCTGCCACACATCGGCAACACGCTGAACCAGTTCAGTGACGCGGGTCTGTTGCGTGAAGTCACATTTGAGGCCTCCACATGCTTGCGATATTGGCTACTTCCGGCCGCTATCACTTTTCCCCGGGCACGAGCGCGAGTGATCGATCCCGCTTGCGGCGCCATAGCCGTGGAAAGTTGCCCAAGCGGCTCGACGGTGTCCAGCTCGCTCAGATCGATTGCGTTCGGGTGGCGAAGACAAGCAGCCAAGACGTTCCCATACATCGGGATGGAAAAAGGAGGTTGCGAGCCGCGAGGTCCTCATTCCATGCCCGGCATACGAGCCTTTGCTCGGTATTGCGCCAGCCTCTGCCAGAATCCAGCGCGCCAGTTTTTTTCTTTAGGAGCAACTTGATGACCGTTCAAAAGAAAGTTCCCTTCGTCACCTTTCTCACGCGTGTTCGCGATGAGTCAGTCCAGGGGCCAAATCCATATCGCTGGGAAGAAAAGACATCTGAGGACTACTTTGCCGGCAAGCGCGTCATCCTGTTCTCGCTGCCTGGCGCCTTCACCCCGACTTGCTCGACCTACCAACTGCCCAAGTTCGAAGAGCTCTATGATGAGTTTGAGAAGGAGGGAATTGACGCGATTTACTGCGTCTCCGTCAACGATGCCTTCGTCATGAATGCGTGGGGGAAGTCCTTGGGCCTGCAGAAGGTCGAGCTCATCCCCGATGGCTCAGGCGAGTTCACACGCAAGATGGGCATGCTGGTCGCCAAGGACAATCTCGGCTTCGGGATGCGCTCCTGGCGCTACGCCGCCCTGATCAACAATGGCGTGGTTGAGCAGTGGTTCGAGGAGGAAGGTTTCTCCGACAACTGCGAGGCCGACCCCTATGGCGTCTCATCCCCGCAAAACGTTCTCGAAACGCTGAAAGCCGCCGCATGACCTAGAAAACGTCTCACTGATGCCATTGCCCGCCCCAAGAGGCTCCTCGACAGGACTATCGCGCTCACCATGCAATCCTCAGCAAGCCTGCTTCAGCGCCAGAAGCAATCCATGGTCGCATCGCCTCAACTCATTGAGTCGATTCGCTTGCTGCAACTGGCGCATACTGAACTGCATCAGTTCGTGGAGCGGGAAATCGAGAAGAACCCGCTCTTGGAATCTGCGTCAAACGATGGCGGGCCTTTTGGCGATGTTTCGATTTCGGGAGCGGATCAGCGTGTCGGTCCACGCGCAAACGCCGTTGACGGACCGACCGGGGCCGGCTCGCCTGAACGGCTCGGGCAATGGAAATCACTTCGCAACACGACCAACAACCCGCCGGGTAATGGCCCTTCCCTCGACGAGTTTGCCAGCCTCGCCGAGACATTGCACGACCATGTCGCTCGTCAGATCGCCCTCACTGCGTTCACACCACAGGAGCGGCTGATCGCTGGCCAGCTTGCCGCCGATCTGGAAGACACTGGCTATCTTCGGGCAAACCTTTTGGAGCTGGCCGAGAGCCTGAATGTCCGGGAGGCTGATGTGGAACGGGTTCTCGGAACCTTGCAGCACTTTGATCCACCGGGAATTTTTGCGCGAACTCTCGGAGAATGCCTCGAAATCCAGTTACGCCAGCGAGACCGGTTCGACCCGGCAATGGCAGCTTTGGTTGCCAATCTTGAAATGCTTGCGCGACGCGATTTTCAGGCACTGAAGCAGCATTGCGGCGTCGATGAAGACGACCTTCTCGACATGATGCATGAGATTCGGGCGCTCGATCCCAAGCCTGGAAACCGATTCCAATCCGGTGCGTCTGAATCAATCATACCCGACGTCTGGGTCACGCCCTCGCCGGAAGGCGGGTGGCAGATCGAACTTGATCCGGCCACACTGCCCAAGCTGCTGATCAACCAAACCTACTATGCCGAAGTGTCGCGTCAAACTGTCCAAAATTCGAAAGATCAAGCATTTCTCAACGAATGCTTGCAAAACGCGAACTGGCTAATCCGCAGCCTCGATCAGCGCGCCAAGACGATTGTTAAGGTTGCGGCTGAAATCGTGCGCCAGCAGGATGCCTTTTTGGAACATGGCGTCGCCCACCTGCGGCCTCTCAATCTCAGAACCGTCGCTGACGCGATCGGCGTGCACGAGTCGACAGTAAGCCGGGTGACCTCGAACAAGTACATGCTTACCCCGCGCGGAGTCTTCGAACTCAAGTATTTTTTCACCGTCGCGATCGCGTCCTGCCAAGGCGGCGATGCGCACTCCGCCGAAGCTGTCCGCCATCGGATCAAAGCGATAATTGCCGCAGAATCTCCCGGCGACGTGCTTTCCGACGATGACATCGCTGTCCGGCTGAAGGAAACCGGCATGGATGTTGCGCGCCGCACCGTCACAAAATATCGCGAAGCAATGAACATCCCCTCCTCCGTGCAACGCCGCCGGGAAATGCGCTTGTGTCTTTAATGTGGGTCAAGGCAGCCAACCCCATGTTGCAGTGCCTCCAAAGTGGAGACTTCGTTCATGACCCGATCCGCGGCAGAGGACATGGACGCTGTTCTGCACGACCCAGAAAAGCCCGACCAACCGTCTGGTCCCGCATGGGGTGCGGTTATTTCGCTTTCCTTGGGCACCTTCGGGCTGGTGACGGCAGAGTTTCTGCCTGTCAGCCTGCTCACGCCGCTTGCGCATGATCTCGGTATCACCGAGGGTGCGGCTGGACAGGCGATGACGGCGACCGCTATCGTCGGGGCGATCTCGGCGCCGACGGTGGCCATCACCACAAAGCGCCTGGACCGCAGGATAGTCATGTGGGCGATGACGCTGCTGCTGATCCTGTCGGACGTTCTGGCGGCCGGCGCGTGGTCGCTCGCGGTTCTCCTGACTGCACGGGTCGTGCTCGGCATAGCGCTCGGCGGCTTCTGGTCGATGTCGGCATCACTGGCGATGCGGCTCGTTCCAAGCCACCTCCTGCCGCGCGCCATGTCGATCATCCTCACCGGCGTTTCCGTCGCTACCGTTTGCGCAGCTCCAATCGGCGCTTATGTCGGCGATATTTGGGGGTGGCGAAGCGCTTTCATGCTCGCCGCAGTCTTCGGCGCCGCTACACTGCTGGTGCAACTCATAACCATTCCGAGGCTGCCTCCGGTCGGAGTGGCTAGCTTCCGCAGCCTGCTGGATGTGGCCAAGATTCCGATGGTCAAGGTCGCGCTTTTGGTCGTCCTGCTGGTCGCTTCCGGCCACTTCGCCGGAATCACCTATATCCGCGCCTTCCTCGAGAAGATTCCCGCGCTGGATGTCGACATGATCCCGCTTGTGTTGCTTGCTTTTGGCATCGGCGGATTCTTCGGCAATTTGGCCGGCGGGCTTCTGGCCGAGTACAGTCTCAAGGCAGTCGCGGCCCTTGCCCCGCTGCTCATAGCGATAGCCGCTGTTTCGCTGCTGACGGCGGGAGCATCGGCCTCGGCCTCGGCGATTGCGATTGCCGCCTGGGGCTTTGCCTTCGGCGCAGTGCCAGTGGGATTGCAGACGTGGATGGTGCGGCGCGCCGCTCCCGAGCAGGCCGAAAGCGCCGGTGTGCTGATGGTCGTAGCGTTCCAAGTGGCAATCGCAGCGGGCGCGATTTTCGGCGGACTATTGGTGGACAATATTGGGATTGCCAGTGCCATTGCCTACAGTGCTGTTGCCACGTTCCTCGCCGCCCTGACAGTGTTCCTGCTCGGCCCGAAGCGCGAAACCTAGACCGCCTGGACGATGCGCCTGGAAGAGCTTTGATTGGGATGTGACGGATCGGCTGCATCGGAAGGGGCTGATTACAGACCCTGCGAACAAGGCCAAGTCCTTGGTCCTGACGGACGAAGGTCAGCGGTCGGAGGAACTGTTCCGCGCGCGTGTTCACGCGGCCGAGGCCATAAGCATCTGGCGGGGCTGCCAATTCCACGGAAGCAGTTCATGAAGCCGGTTCTGCGGCGTATCGGCGACGCGGGTGAGGACGTCGGCCAGCCAGGCCTGCGGATCGACGTCGTTGAGCTTCGCCGTTTATGCCGACCGCCAAACTATGCCGAGCGCCTCTTCCGATCCATGGCGGTATGAAGCGCTTTGCCCGCCATTTCGACCGAGAACCGGTCGTTGACACTCGGCATAGTTCTCATGCTCAAAGGGCGTTCAGGAATTCAAGAAGTCGGTCGTTTGGCCGAAATCGTTCGGCCTTTGCGCGTTCGTATGGCTTCAACTTGCCAAGTGCGGATTCCTTCTGCTCAAGATGTGCGTGAAGATAGGTCAGCGTCGTTTCCATCGCCTCATGGCCCAGCCATAGGGCGATGACCGAACAATCGACGCCCGCCTGCAGCAGCTCCATGGCAGCGCTGTGCCTCAAAATATGAGGCGACACCCGCTTCGAGCGGAGGATGACGCAGTGTTCGCGAGCCTTGGCGACATGTTTGTTCAGCAGCGCCTGCACGCCGTCGGCGCTCAGCCTGCCGCGGTGCATGTTCGGAAAGAGAGCCGTTGCGCCCCGTTCCTGGGCTCGTTGAGCCAGCCCCGAAGGGCTTGCTGTGCAACCTTGGTGAGCGGCGTACTTCGCTCCTTGCGGCCCTTGCCAACGCATCGCACGTGGGCACCGTGCCCCAGCATGACCCAGTCCCGGTTGAGATCGATGATCCCCGAGACCCACAAGCCTGTTTGCGCGGCCAGCAACAGCAGAGTGTGATCACGCCGTCCCAGCCATGTGCTGCGATCCGGACAGGCCAGGATCGCTTCAATCTCGGGCCTGGTGAGAAACTGAAGCTGTCGCTTGTCGCATCGCTTGCTCGGGATCGCGAGCACGCGTTGAATCTGAGCGCTATGGGCCGGCTCCTCGAACGACGCATATCTGAAGAAAGACCGAATGGCTGTGAGGCGGAGGTCCGGGTCCTCACTGAGGCGGACCGCAGTGTCTCGAGGTCCTCCAGAAATGCGCCGATGAAAGGCGCGCCCAAATCCCGCAGTGTCAACTGCGTCGGAGACCTGCCAAGGCGTGTCTGCGCGAATGCAAACAGGAGCCGGAAGGTGTCGCGATAGGAGGCGATGGTGTTGGAGCTTACACCTCGATGTCGCATGAGCCGATCGGTGAACCACCGCTCGATCAGCACGGCTAAATCGTTCGAGGCGCTCATGCGCGAACCTCCCACCGCTCATCCAGCAGTCGCGCAGCATGGGTCATTAGCTCCGGCGCGGCGGATAGATACCAGTAGGTGTCGCGAACATTGGCGTGGCCGAGAAAGGTCGAGAGGACCGGCAGTTCCCGCTCGACATCTTCGCCCGCACGATACCAGTTGGTCAGGGCCTGGACGGCGAAACGGTGACGAAGATCGTGAACCCGCGGACCATTGCGCTGTCCCCGCTGCCGCAGACCGATCTGTCGCGACAGCTGCCAGAACACCCGGTGCACGTATTGGTGCAGCAATCTGCCGCCCTGCTCGGCGACAAAGAAATAGGGGCTACGAGGCGCGACGAGATGCGCGTCGCGTCGCGCGGCGTAGTCCGACAGCACGGCGACCGTCGTGGCATGGAGCGGGACCAGCCGCGACTTGCCGAACTTCGTCTCCCGAATGGTGAGGATACCTTGGTCCAGATCGACGTCGTCCCGGCGCAGGTCGAGCGCTTCGGAATGGCGTAGCCCGGCGACCGCTATCAATCCGAACAGACAATGATATGTCCAGCGACGCAGGGCGTTGGCCGGCGGCAGCGACAGTGCCGCCGCCAAAAGCGCCGTGATCTCATCGGTATAGATGAGGGCTTGGCCCGCCGCGCCGGCGGCACAGCGCCTTGAGGTGGCACTTCCGTCATCGGGTCGAAATGAGCGAGGTGCTGAGCGAAGCAGCGCACATCGGTCAGGCGGATGGACCAACTCGCTTGTCGGCCGATCAACGTCACCCACTTCATTGCCAGCGCCGTGGTGATGGTCTCGGCGCCGCGAGCCTCCATGAAGGTGACGAAATCCGAGAACCGTCGAGCGGGGCCATGATACTTGTATCCCAATCCTTGGCGCATGCCCACATAGCGCTCGAGCGCTGTTCGAAGACGGCTCATTGGACACCTCCCGGCCAGGGCAGGCTAGTTCGCGCAGCTTCTCGATGTCGAGCTTGGCATAGATCCTCGTGCTGTCGATGCTCCGGTGACGAAGCAACTGGCCGATCTCAGCAAAGCTGGCCCCCGACCGCAGCAGGTCGGTCGCAAGGCTGTGGCGGAAGAGGTGCGCGCCGTGGTGCGCATAGCCGTGAATACCTGCCCGCTCGAGGGCCTCCTTCGCGATCATCGTGATGGCGCAGCCTGAGGCAAAGCCGACGTGCGGAGCAAGCATTCGCAGAAATAATCGGCGACACGCTGAAGCCGGTCGCCCATGCCGGATGTAGGCGACGACAGCTGCACCGACGTCGTGGCGTAGTGGCATCATCGCTTGCCGCCGTCCCTTGCCATGGACGAGGACACTGCCCGACTGCCAATCGATATCGTCAAGACTGAGCGCCGCAACCTCGCTGGCGCGCAAGCCCAGCTTGGCCAGCGCCATCAGAACCGCATAGTCGCGAAGCCCCATTGCCGTGGTCCGATGGCAGGCATCGAGAACCAACTGAACCTTCTGTGGTGGCAGGAAGGTTGGCAGGCCAGCAAGCCGCCAGCGACGGATCGACGTATAGCGCCCGACATAGTCGAGCACCTGGGCATGGACATGCACGAGCTGACCGCACCAAGGATGCCACGGATATAAAAGCTCGCGAACCTCCGTCCCGTGGGTGTACTGTCGTCGTGTTGTACACCACCGCGCGGCCGCATTCCCAAATCGCCTGGCAGACACCGGCCGAGTTCGCCACCACCTTCAATCTGCGACGGTCGCTCGCGCTGCGCTATGCCAAAGGCTCCGCGCCAGCGCCCGCCGCTTCACCCGCCCAGCAGGGCACAACCCACGCCGGAAACGAACTCAAAACTGGATAGAAAACTGGGGGCAAGGTCACTCGCCACCGGGCGGCTTGGCGACCAGCTTTGGCTCCATCGGCGGATGAACTCGAGCCGGCGGGCGCCGGGCTGCAGCAACAAAAACGTCGATTTTTCATCGCGTACATACGGCCAGACAAAAAGCCCGGCGTGCTCCCTCCGCCATATCAATCGATTTTATCCGAGGTGTCACATCCGGGTAATCTAGCGGCTTCTAATGAAACCGGCTAAGGGGAGCGCGGATTTGGGGGAACTTTTCGTGAATAGCCAAAAAGATGCAGAGCGTATCCTCGCCGAAATGTCGATCGCACAGGCGATTTACGATGCCATTTGCGAGATGAACGGATCTTCGTACAGGCAAGACAAAGCACCTTTGCGGTGGGACACTTCGTCAGGCCAACCGTTGAGCCTAATGAGTATTGACGGCTTTTTCGAATTGCGGGAACTCGCTAGGCGCATAGCGTCGAAGATCGACACGCCTGCGCTCATCAGTCTCCAAAGACACACCTCGCAGTCGTCAAAAAAGATTGACTTCCATTAGGTAGAAACTGCGCTCGCGCTGCGACGTGCCTCTGGTCTGAGCGCCGACAAAACCCGGCGATCGGGAACCGCCCGCCGCACCTTTCGGCACGGCGGGCGATCAGTCGTTCACCAGGCACGGGGGTGTGGGCGGGGTGGTGTGCCCGGTGCACGTGATCGTAGAACCTATGCTCATAGGCGGCTGCGTCTACCGTAAGCGGGTAGCTGATGCCGTTCAGCGATGGTAGTTCCAAGGCATGAGCGCCTCGATACCCTGTTTGGCCAGCCATTGGCGATGCGCTCGAGGGTCTGGGTGAGCCAGGCGTGCGGATCGACCTGGTTCATCTTGGCGGTGGTCA
>NZ_JAMYPQ010000024.1:0-64700 GCF_040320455.1 Mesorhizobium sp. M0698
AATCGGAACACCGGCCGGAATGAAATCGGAATGACTGGCCGGCTTCAAATCGGAATCGATGGCCGGCTTCATCGGAATACGCAGTCACCAGCACGCCCTTGTCAGGAAAAAACTCAATCCAGCCCGAAGAATCCTCGGTCTGGTCGCGACCAATGTCGAGCCCGACGATTTCGGATCGGCGAAGGCCGCCGGCAAAACCCAGAAGCAGCATGGCGCGGTCGCGCAGACCACGCAGCGTGCCGCGGTCGAGGGTCTCGAGCATGGCGATCAGATCCTCGGGCAGGATCGCTTCCTTCTGCCGGGGAGGGGAGGCGTGGGTGTTGCGGATGCCGGCCATGACCGTTGCGATGTGGCGGTCCTTGCGGTCCAGCGGTTCGCCTCGCTGCGAAAAGTTCCAGGACAGTGACGAAAGGCGACGCTCGATCGTCGCCACAGAGTTTGGTTTTTTCTCCCCTGTTACCTTTCCGGACGCGCAGGCGGTGATGTAGAGCCCGACGGTCTGCGGATCAGGTGGGAGCACTTCCAGACCCTGCCGGCGCGCCCAGGCGCAAAAATGCTTCCAGTCGGCGGCGTAGGCGCGCCGTGTATTGGCCGAGCTGGCCGCCTTGACATAGTCGCGGGCGTGGCCGGCAAGCTCTTCCAGATGGCCGGGAAGGCTACCATGTCCCCGTGAGTGCATAGGCGGCAGGGGAGGGGAGGGGGATTTTTCGCCCTCCTGTGGATGCTGTCCCATTTCCATCACGACATCGATGATGTCGGGAAGATCGTCCCCTCGGGGCGCTGCAGTTGATCCCGCACCGTCGCCAGCCATCGTTATGCTGCCTCGATATCCGTCTGGGAAAAGTCATTGCCGATAAAGAGCAAGGGCTCATCCGCCCGTTTGGCCAACGCGTAGGAAAGGCAATCGGCAAAATTCAGGGCGGCCGGGTGGCGGCCTTTGCCGTAGGTGAGCCAAGCCTGCGTTGCCACATCGACGAGATCGGCATCCACGGCGATGATGTCGGCCTCGATCTTGCGCAACCAAAGATCGATCTCGGCCAACGCATGCTCACCGCGCCGGCTGACCAGCACCATGCGCGCCTCGAGCACACAGGTTGCAGGGACCAGGCGGATTTGGTTGGTGACGAGCGCCTTCTCAAGCCTCAAGGCTTCTGGTTCGTTGCGCAGGATCGCGACGATGGCGGAGGTGTCGATCACCATCAGTTCGGAATGCCGTGCTCGTCATAGCCGACGATCTCTTCGTCACTGCGATGATCGAGTTCCGGCAATCGCGCCACTCTTTCCCGGATCGCCCGCAACTCGCCGAGCAGGCGCTCCTGGGCCACGTCACCGTAACCCATTCGATGCAAGCGCTCGCTCAGGGCCTGATGAATGGCTGCCGTCTTGCTGATGCCCTGGCGGTGCGCGAGTTCGTCGGCGAGAGCGACGGTGGCCGGGTTTTTGATATTCAGGGACACGAGAGGCTCCGAATTTCTACCTTTTTGGCAATTTCTACCTAATCTTTTGATTTCTGTCAATTAGGAACGATAATGTTGCCTTATCGTTCGTTATGTGCGCACGACAGCCTGTGCGTTTTGGTGCAAAGTTTGTCGCAAAAAGCGCACGGCTGCTTTACCCTCCACAATCATGATTCGCCTCGACCCCGCCGCCGCCATTCCCGTTCTCGAGCCGGTCGTCCCGGCCTGGGCGCTGGCCAACGGCGCTGTCGTCACCGACGCCGGCGCCGCCTTCTGTGCCGGCGCCGCCTTGAGCGCGCTCGAGACGCTCGCGCGCACGCAAGCCGGCTGGGCCGGCGCCTGGCGCCAGCGGCTGGCGCTGAAATGCGCTGCCGCCAGCATGCGGCTCGCCGGGCGCTCGGAGGACGAGGCCGCCTTGCGCGACGCCTGGCATCTGCGCGAGGCCGGAGCCGATCCGGGCCCCGCCGGCGCCACCTTTGGCGCCTGGCGGCAGTTGGCCCGGCAGCCGCCCGCCGCCAGCGCCGATCAGCTCGAAAAGATCGTCGACCAGCTGGGTCTCCATTGGGACGTCGAGGCGCTGGCCGCGGTTTGTGAACACATCGACAACCTGGCGCGCTCGGGGCGGCCGGCGCCGTTCGCCGCGGCGGCAATCGCCGCTCGCGTCGTCGCCATGCAGTCCGACTCCGAGCTTTTTGCCTGGTGGCTCGCCGACCTGGTGCTAGCGCAAAACCTGCGCTGGCCGCGCCCGCTGCCGCTGCTGATGGCACACGCTTTTGGCCCGGCGTTTCGGTCCAAGCCTGGCGGCGGCAAGCGGATCCGGCCAGGCGCAAAAGGGTTTGAGCGGGCAGTGTGCCTGGCGCTGGCGCAAGCCGCGGCGGACGCCTGCCGGTTGGCCGCCGAGCTGTCGCGGCGCGCGGAGCGGCTCATCGCCGTCGCACCGAAGCTCAGGGCAAAGGGGGCGGGCGATGTGATCCAAAGACTGCTCGACGACGACGCCCTCTCCGGATCGCTGACGACCAAAAGCCTGTCGCGGTTTGCGGCGCGGCGCCTGTTCGAGCGGCTGCAACAGCTCGAGGCCGTGCGCGAGCTCACCGGCCGCGCTTCGTTCCGGATTTTTGGGCTGTAGTGATGGCTGAGACCGCGAGAGCCGAACGCCCGCGAGACAAGAGGGATGTCCAGCGAATGCTGGTCGACACCGAGCTCGAACATCTGCCGCCGGAACTGCGCTGGCGCGAGTGGATGGGCCGCGTCGAAGCGGTTGTCTTTGCGGCCAGTGAACCAGTGCCGCGCGAGGTGCTGGCGCGGGTCGTCGGCAAGAACTGCAATCTTGAGCTGATCATCGACGACATCCGCGCCGAGCTCGCCGGCCGCCCCTATGAGCTGGTCTCGGTCGCCGGCGGCTGGCAGCACCGGACCAGAAAGGTTTTTGGCGATGCCATTCACGCAGCCTTCGGCACGGCAGCGGGCGAGCGGGCAAAAGAACTGCCGCAGGCGGAGGCGCTTGTCTTGATGTGCATTGCCTACTTCCAGCCGATCACCCGTGGCGAGCTCTCCAGCTTTTTCGGCAAGGAGGTGTCGCGCGACCTGATCGGCATGCTGCGCGCGCAGGATCTTATCGCTTCGGGTCCGCGCTCGCCGCAACCTGGCGCGCCCTATACTTATGTGACGACGAAAACTTTCTTGTCGCAGTTCGGGCTCGACATGCTGCGCCAGCTGCCGGATTTCGAGGCGCTTGAGGATGCTGGATTGCTGTCGAAGGAGAAGTTGCTGGCTGGCGATATACTGCCCGAGCTTTCCTCCAATCATCGAACCACCGACCTCGAGTTCGAGGACTAGCTGCCGCAGTCGCGCAGCAGCCGCTGGCCGTTGCGCATGTTAGCGGCACATGTTCGCAACTGCGGTCCCCGAGCCTTGTCCGCAGTCCCGGGACAGTGGACAAGCGGGGGGATCCCTTCGATCCGACACCGCGCCGATTACCAAGAGCTGGTGGCGATCGTCGGGGCAAGTGACAGCCGGGTTACACGGCCTTTCTCGTCTCGCATCGCAAAGGTCGGCATCTGTTTCGCGCGCCGTTTTCCGTACCAGGCCATCGCAACTTTGATCAGATCCTCGTTGAACCTCTTGGCGAGAAAACCGTCGAGCAAGTTGTCCGTCAGAGCCAAATCCGGATAATAACGGAAATCGCCGGTGTGCACCAAGGCATTGAGGTCGGGAGCTTCTTCATCCAGGCGCCGTTGCATCATCTTGCGAGGCAGGTCGGCTGATTTCGGGTGGTCAGCAAACGCCTCTCGATAGATCGGTGCCATGAAGTCGATAATATGAGTGTCGGTCTGAAGCCACACGTGGAATGCATCGTGCCCGGACACCAGCTGCCCATCCTCCAATTTCCCGAAGGTGGCAACCTCGCCGCCGGCGTCACCCAAGCAAAAGCAGAACGCACCGCCCACAATCTGCGCTCTGATTTTATAGCACTGGTTGAGAACATAGCCGCCGACGGCTGCAAAGAAGAGACATGCTCTCCCGGCGGTCGCGTCTGGTACGCCCTGAAGCACGCCATGGGTCACCTGATAGATCCGGTTGTATTCGCTAGGCGGGAGAAGGAACTTACCCATGAAACCTCAGGTTTTCTCGGGGAGCAAAAATCACACTGATGGCAAGATCGATGTCGTCACCCGGTGTCTAGTCGACTTCGAAATGGACACGATCCTCGGCTATTAGATCTTGCAGCGCTGGTGCCGGCCTATTCGCGTTCGTGATTAGAGTTTGCGACCATAAGATCGACGTCTCATAGACCGATCTGCATAACCATTCACCGTTTTCCTCGAACCAGTGTTGCGCTTCAGGTAGTAAATCGAAGGAGACTGGATGGCGCGCGAAGGGGTTATGAAAAACTTCGATCTCGGCCGTCCACGGCTCATAGCCGTGCGGCCAGTGCCCTCGATACTCATCGCCGGTGATGTCGAGGCAGAACGGTATGCCCCGCAGGGCGCCGGGCGTACGGTCAAAGAAATGTCCCAGCCTTGTGTACCGATAACCCTCAGGCGCGCCGCCACTGGAGATCGCGACCCGATTGAGCTTCGAGATCGAGCAGGCATTGGAGAAGATGACAGCCGACAGTTCGGTGTGGCGATCGTTGGCGAACAGGCCCGCCGGGAATTGTGTCGGCCCGAGCAGGTACTCAGCCGGCATTGGCACAGCTTGTTGTCGACCGTCTACCTCGGCCACAGTTGCGCCCGATCCTTGCAGATAGCCAATCAAGCCTTCGCGGCTCCACATCATTGAACCGGATGCATGAAAATCTGCGACTGCCAGCATGAACGGTTTTCCAATGACATGAGGAAGCTGATCGTATCGTCGTTCAAGCTTATTTCCGATCGTTTTGGCGAATCGTAGTGCGGCCGTGCCGAAGAATATCTCTTCGCGTTCAGTGGGCACATCCGCGAAGGGCGCGTTGACGTGATTGTATGGCACCTGTGGATTAGCGGTGACGGCCTCGACCCAGGCCTCGTTGCCAAGGCGATTCGCAATATGGAAATCCGGGGATTCAAACGGCTGTTCGACAAGCAGGCCTTGCTCGCGAAATGACGCGAGAAGGTGCGCTTCCCATAGGCGCGTGTGAAAATTGGTAGTCTGGCAGTCACTAGCCCAGTTGCGGTCAGGCTTCGGCATGGCGAGATAAAGCTGGTTCAACGCCCACCCGGCAGGCCGTCGCGCCGTTGTGGCAAGCAATCGAAACACCTCGCTTGGCTGCCGTCCGGCCAGATCGAATAGCGGCGGACGGCGGATGGCTCCAGCCGGCATTGGCTCAGGCGGCTGACCTTCAACGAGAAAGGGCTCCAAAGCGTCACGCGCGGCGTCGATATTTGCGAAGCCGCTTTCCTGTCGAGTGACGGTCCAGACCGAGTCCACCCGCCGTCGCATGAGAATGGTATTGAACGCGTCGGCGGTAGCGTCGTGTGTGACGATACCGCAGCTGCGACCGTCCGAACCGTCCCAGGCCGCGACCGGCGGTTCGGCACCGAAGTCGTGGCCGCGCGGGAGCGACAAGGCGTAAAAGTCAAACTCCCATTGCGGAACTTTGCGCATCCATTCTCCATTTTCGCCGCTATCTGCTTTCGGCTAATGGCCTGCTTCAGATAGGCTGCCAGATTAAGGTTAGATTTCAGCGCCGGATTGCAATCCGAGTGATCAACCGCGTAGTGGGCCATATCGGCGCGGTTCACCACGGGTGCGCCCGCCAGTTCGAAGCTGTCCGCCCAGAGCGACCTCGTGCTTTCGCGACCGCTTGTTCGACGGAGGCGACTAAAGCGGTGCTGAAAGCTATGCTACAGGCCGCGCCGGCCCACCGTGTGCCTGCCTGTTTCGAGCTAGCAGCCATTACATGATGGCGGGTACTATCCGGCAATGTCGATTCATCAGGGCCATGACGACCCGGAAATCCGTCGCCAGTATGGCGATGACAGTGCGCGCCTCGTTTACGGCTGGGATTCTGAAAAGGAAAAGCTTTTCCACATCGCAGAGGCACGTCGGGGCCTTGCCTGCGGCTTGATCTGCCCGCACTGCAAGGGGGTCCTGGTCGCCCACCCAAGGACGACCTGAAGGCGGCGCACTTCGCCCATCATGGGCCTGCATGCGGAGGCGGTCCGGAAACTGCGCTGCATATCCTTTGCAAGGAAATCATCCGGGATGAGTTGCGACTCACCATTCCCCGGGAGTTCGCTGCACACGGCAGCTACGAACGGCTGATCAGCGAAGCGCGCGAAATCGTCTTCGAACATGTAACGCTCGAATTCCGCGATCATGTCGAGGTGATACCAGACCTCAGTCTCCAGGTTGACGATCTGGATCTCTTCGTCGAGATCGCCGTGACCCACCCTTGCGGAGAGGAGAAGATTGCTCGCCTGAAGCGACTGGGAACGGCCGCCGTCGAGATCGATATGTCCTCCGTGCCCCGAAATGCGCCACGCGACGATGTGCGGATGGCCGTCGTCTCGATCGCGCCACGCGACTGGCTATTCAACGCGAAAATCGAGAGTGCGCTCGAGGACATGCGGCTGCGCGAACGACGAGACGTCGATGCCGCGGCCAAGCGGCTGGCATCAAGTGCCAGGCGCAAGATCGAGGCTTATGGCCGTGTTCGCCAGGACGCCAACGAGCAAAAGCTGCGAATCAAGGACCTCGCCGCGCTGCGTGCTCTGGGATTGCGCGAACATCTCGGAATCCGGATCGGAGGAAGTGGTTGCTTCACGGTCCGGTCCGAGACCTGGCGATCGATTGTCCTCGCGACAATTCTGCGGCCAAGGCTCTATCAGCATCGCTTCCTCGCTACAGACCATATTGTCTCCCGCCTTCTCGAAGAGGGATACGTCCACAGCGACTTCGTCCAGCTGACAAAAGACCTTGCCGATACGATGCGCAAGCTTGACCGTGAGTTCCTCACACCCTGGGAGGCCGTGCATCGATATCTCCAGGCTTTGACCACGGCAGGCCTGGCTGAACAACAGCAGCTCTCTTTCGCGCTGAAGACCGGCCTGGCTGAACGGTGGCGCGATTGGGAAGTAACCGAGCAGAGGAAAAACGAGCGACAGAATAGCATCTCGAACCTTGTGTCCCGCATCCTGGACCTAATTCCAGACGAAGATCGCGCATTGATGACGGTCGATTCCTGGTGGCAGATGACCGAAACGGAAAGCGGAAGGCCGCGCAGGGAGACAATCGAAACCGACACCACGATTGATAGCGATCTGGAAAGGCTCCTCGAAGTCTTGGACCTGCGAAGCAGCGCATCGCCGCGCAATCTGCACGGACTACCTGCTGAACGCGCCGTGAGGGAGGCGACATCCTTAAGGGCCGCGAACGAGGCGAAGGCCAAAGCAAAACGTGCGGCAGACGACGCGGATGGTCGCTGGCAATCGCTGATCAGGCTCGGTGAACAGGCCTTGGATGACCAGGATCGCGCCGATTTCTTTCGTACACCGCTTGCCGATCAGAGTGGGATTCTTCCGCTCGACCTCGCCGAGACAAACTATACCGGCCTCGGGCTGGCTGAAGAGGCCTTGAGGAGGTTTGCGCAGACGCGACGTTTGGAACGCGTCGCCGCAGAGTGGCGATCGAAGCTGGAGGACGAGGCCAGGAAACTCTTTGGAGATGGCGCCGCACGTGTCGTGAGGCAAACGGTGGATGGCAAGCTCGATGGGCGCCCGCCGCTGATCTATTGCCGGAATGAAAGTACCTTTCGGACTGCGCTCGGCGTTTTGCAATGGATTGCGCAAACGCGATGAGCTGGTTCCATCGACCCCAGCCGAACTCGTAGGCTTCACAGTAACCGGCCTCGGACGTGGATCGGGCCGGACTGGCGTCCTGTCGCCGTCCTCTTAACTTACAGCCATTCGGTGACTAAATGACGGGGCAGATCATGAACAGGGGGACACCATAGACACGAGCGATGATGCCAACGAGGGCGAAATTCCATCAACGCTCCCAGCTATTTCTGTGAGTGTCCACGGGATCCAAAATCACTACGGCGCTGAGTGCCTCGGTCAGGGAATGATCGCGCTTGTCCGCGAGATCGGGCGCTCTATTGACATCAGTACGCTCGACGGCATCACGATCGCCGTCGACTACGATAGCGCGTTGCGTGAGCTCGATCGCGGCATCGAAGGTTTGCGCCCGGAGGAACGCACCAATGATGAGGGGTTGATCGGCGTTGGCAAAGCGGTCGTGGTCAAGCGTGGAGGAGAGATCAAAACCCATATCGTGTTATTGGCCGATCCCGTCTGTGTTCTGGCTCTCGCCGAGGACGAGCGCAATATGGAGGACTTCCGGGTAGCCCTCGCCATCGTCGCGCATGAATGCGCGCATGTGGAAGAGAATGCCGCCCGAGAACGACAATTTCCTGGCATCCTGCTCGACCAGACGCCTGCGGGGTACGTCCGCCTCCTCGAGCGCCAATTCGCCGAAGCCTTCTGGTGTGAATACTCCGTTTGTCGCATCTCGGCGCTTCTCGCGCGGAACGAAGAAAAGCGCTTCCGAGAGAACCTGACTTCCCGCCTGAACGATGCGCGTACGCATGCCCGTGAAGCCATCCACTCATACCGGACCCATGGAGATGTCGAGCGCGTTTTGCAGGAAGTGGGCGGAGCGGCTCTGGAGCCGCTACGCATGGCGTCATACCTGTTCGGCCATCTCGATGGCATTTCCGACGAAGAATGTGACGTTGCCGCCGAATTGCAGGCCGCCGATCCTATCTTCGTAGCCGCGATCGGGGGACTCGTATCCCAAATGCGCCTGCTGTGGAACCGACGCGACGCGTGGGAAACCCATGACGATATGTTGGTGCTCGGCCGGACTGCGTTCGCCCTCATCCGAGTCTGTGGCGTGCATGCAATAGCTCAACCGGATGGCAGAGCGTATATCAGCGTCCCATTCACTGCCGACACCATGTAGCGACTTCGCTCGTCCGCGATGGCGGGACCGAACTGCGGCGTTCCCCTTACAGGAAGTGGCGGGCAGGGCGCGTTATCGTGCCTTGGGGATCGTTTAGGTCGGCGGTGTGTCTCGACCAGACGTCGAAATCGATAGGCTATGTCGCTGTTTCCGCTGCTGGGAATAGGATTTGGCGAGCGTTCAGCGAACCTGCTGCGTTCGATGGACCAGGAAGATCGAAACAGCGCACGCGACGCTGACGACCAGCTCTGCCTCGTCATCGCCGAGTTGCTGTCCCTCCCGAATATGTCTTGCCCTGTCCGAGGCAAAGCCCCAGAGCTTTTCGACGGCCTCGTCGAGCGGACGAGGAAGGGCGAGGCGTGGCACCAAGCGGCCGAGCGTCAACCCCGGTTCATTGGCGATGTCGCGTGCAACGCTTTCCAGCGCCGCAATGGAATGCTGGATAGCGCCTGTCCTGTCGGGCTTTGGCCGGCGGGAGATGTCGCGCAAAGCCTCGCGGATTTCGGTGGCGGCATTAGTGCGTCCGGTCGCTGTTAGCGCCTCGACGGCGTTGACGGTCGTGGCGGTAAAGGGGGCGCTGCCGCGAAACACGATGCCCTCGTCGTCCTTCAACTCCCAGCCGATCCCCTTCTCGCGGAAAAATCTGTTCAGCTCGTCGCGAAACTGATCCGCTTGCTGATAGTGGAGGCTGCGATGAAGGCGTTCGGCGATGTCATAAACCTTGAACCATTCGCAATCCTCGAGCAGCCCCCGAACCTCATCCCAGATGTTCGGGTATTCGGACCAGTTGTTGCGGTCGGGCGCTACAAATAGCACCGTGCAAACCACATCTCGAATGCGGCTCGGCCCCATTCCTGCGTTAACGGCGATCTGCGCGATGGCAAAGCGCAGGTCATCGGGCGCGTCTTCCCGGATGGTGATCTCCGGTTCGACCGGCTTGAAGCCGTAGCGGTCTGAAAAATTCTGCGACATGGCTGAAACTATACGATCGAGGCAAGGGTGAGAGCGTCCCGGCACCGGAACATTGCATGTGTCCACGTAGCGCAAAACTCGGTTGGCGTCTCGGCGCGATTTTGAAGGTCACCCGATGGAGATTTCGAGTTCCTTCACCTCCACGAGAGCTGCAACCTCCGAATAGAGGTCGACCGCCTGGCCCGATGCAGAGATCGAAATGGCCAGCGAATAGCGCGCCTTGTCCTTTACCCGTTTCTGACCGGTATGCGACTTCCACCAGCCTCCAACGGGGTAGACGGCAATGGCGTCATGACTGGCAAGCTCGATCGCACGGCCACGCCACAGATCGCAGTGTAGCGATCCCGCCTGGATGGCCTTTGGGCCGAGCAGCCAGCAGCTTGCTTCCGCGCCCGTTTCGGACCCGTCTTTTTCTTGGCTGGCGGAGATGCGGCTTTTGAACCGCGCATTCGTCTCGGTGCGTTTCTTCATGTCGAAGCGGAGCCCGAAGGAGCGGTAGGTGTCCGGCCGGGTCGCGGCCTTGCCGGTGAGATTCGGCTCGATGAAATAGGAGAGCGTCACCTTCATGACAACGATCTCGTTTTCGATCTGCTCCAGTGCCGCTTTCGGCCAGGGAAGATCGTAGAAGTGCATCTCGTTGAAGACACCGCTCCGCCTGTCGGCACTGAGTGCGAAAGGCTGGATCTCGGATTCGGCGACGAGAGTGACGTCATTGCTTGCCGAGAGGATCGCACGCCCGACATCGGGCACGCCGTAGCCGAACTCGCGCAAGAGCTGCTGCTTTTCGGCCTTCGCCCCGCCCTTCCAATGCGCCCCGCGCCCGATGAATCGCTTGCGGATCGGCAGTGGCCATTGCGCCGAGTCGACCGCCAGCGCGCGGTGCGTCTCCGGCCAGCGGTCAGGCAGAGCTGCGTGCAGGGTACCCATGAAGTTGCCGGCCATCCCGACAGCCGCACTCGTCGCCCAGAACGGAACAAGCGGGTTCCCGATCACGTCCGATCCGGGCGCGAGCAGCGAGACAGACGGCCCCCATGCGCAGAATCCGGAGACGTCGGAGAGCATATTGCCTGCCTCGAACAGCACCTCCGGCTTGATCGGCATCAGATCATCGGGAAGTGATTGTGATCCGCGGCTAAACGGGCTGCGATGGTTTGCCGGAACGACGGCCTCGAGCACCGGCGGCGGCACAGGTGACTGCTCCTTGCGAGTGAAGCCGCCTATCGTGAGCGCGTTCCAGCTCTGGGCCGGGTCTTCGAGCGGGCGCAGCGGCACCACATTGACCATCATCCCGCCCGACACATTGCCCGTTGCTACAAGCACGAGCCGCTTCGGGCTTTTCGATGCCGGCATGTCGTCGGCCGCGTCACCGGGCATTGAACCGGCAGCAACCTGATCAAGCGCTCCGCTCCATGTCGAGGGGCGGCCCGGCGGGAAATCGGTCGCGGTGGCGGCGAGACAGAAGCTGCGGGGGACATTGGGACGCCCGGCTTCGACAAGGGCGACGGCTCCTTGCGTCACAACGCCGTAGCTTGGCGGCTTCGTTGGCGGAAAGCCGTGCGGCGGGAGAAGTTTCATTGACTCGGCAATATGGGTGAGCGCGACAGGCTGGTTGCCGTTCATCAACGACTCCAGATCGCCATAGAGGACGAGACCCGCCAGCGGCGTTCCATGCCCGCCGTCTGGATGATGATCGTCCGTTCCCCAAGCGTCGTCATAGGCCCAAGCGCCGGCAAGACCCGGCGCGATCAGCGGATGAGCAGCGCTAACGCCAGTATCGAGAACGCATACGGCAGGCGCGTCGCCCGCAGGCGGCGTCACGCGGCCGGCAAGCTCGGCCACCCAGTCATGCTGTCCCAACCCGGTCTCGCCGCGTTCGAGGAACGGCTCGATCGTGCCGGTCGCCTTCCTGATTTCGGTGAGCGCGCCAGGCACTCTCGCTGCGAAGGCGGTGAGCGCTGCGGCTGCGGCATGGACGAACAGAACTGTCGTGTCGGGAAAGACCAACCGGTCGGCATACACGTCGAGATTGGCACCGCGCGCCAATTCTGCGAGGCGGTCAGCGATTGCCGAGGGCTGGCGGACCCAAAGTTCCCACCACACAGTCTCGGGGGCGGCAAGATCAACGTCGCCAATGAAGAGCGAAAGGCTCTCCGTGGTGCGCACGGCCTCGACCGGCTCGAACTTTTCGACGTCCGAACGTCTCTGGTTGCCGGGATCGCGCCCATAGCCCTCGATCCGGCCGCGCAGAAAGGCGCGCGCATCGTCCGGTACGAACAACAGCGCGCTTTCGGTGCGATCGTCGTTTCGCTCAGAGCGGAGCACGACAACATCCTGGGTCGGGAACTCCAGCGTCGCCGGCACCTTGACGGCCTTGACGCGCGATACTTGCGCTGGCGCAACCGTCGTGACCTCGACGATCGCGCCGCGTTTGAGCCCCTGGATGGGCAGGCGCGTATCCGCACCCGGCGCCGGCAACGCACCGAGCGCCACGGCCAGTTGGTCCAGCAGTGTGGCGGCGTGGGTAGCGTAGTCGTCCCGCAGCGGCTTGCGCTCCTGCTTGCGCGACGGGAAGGTGTAGGCTGCCGTCTCCTTGAAGGCATTAATAGAGATGTGCGTGCGGTTCCGCCCACCGTAGTCGTCAGGCTCCGCCATATAACCCTACCTGAATGTGAGAGGCTGCGTTCCGTCCGATCAGCAGGAGCTCCTATCGGCCGGTCGGCTGGCGGAACTTCCCCTTGAGTGTCTGGCGGTTGTGCAGGGCGTCGCGCAGGGCCTCAGCCGACACTTTCGTTGCGCCTTCGAGAATGGCGTCCTTCACGACCGCGTCAGCCGCGCGCACAAGCTCGCCCTGACTCAACCCGTTGAGCGCGGGCGCAAGCTCCGACCAGGACTTGGGGCCAATCTTGAACCTTCCGAGGCGGCGTTCGACGATTGCACGTGCTGCCCTTATATCGGGCAACGCGTATTCGATCACCTCATCAAACCGTCGCGCCAGCGCCTCGTCGAGGATCTCGACATGATTCGTCGCCGCCAAGACGAGGCTGTCCGTCGAGTTCGGCTCCTCCATGAAAGCCAACACAGAATTGAGCACTCGCCGGATCTCGCCGACATCGTTTGGCTCGCCACGCCGGGCGCCGATAGCGTCGAACTCATCGAGCAGATAGACGCCGCGCGTCTGAGCGATCTGGTCAAACAGCAGCCGCATCTTGCCAGCCGTCTCGCCGAAAAAGCGGCTGAACAGCGCCTCCAGCCGCACCGTGAACAGGGGAAGCCGCAGCTCGCCGGCGAGCGCTGAAGCCGTCATCGTCTTGCCCGTTCCCGGTGGACCGACGAGCAGCACGTGCGTCGTCGGCGTTTGCCCATGTTCGCGAAGCGTCGCGCGTTCCTGGTGCTGCCGAACGATGCGTCCCAGGCGCGCACGAACATCGTCGGCAAGTACCATGCTCGCCAGCGTAATCTTCGGATAAGTACTCTCGACGAGTCCCTGAAGCTCGCCCCGCGGCCGCGCCAACGGAATCGGTGTCTGGCCTCCGGCGGGTCTGCCGGATCGCTGCTGATCGCGAGCCTTCTGCACGAGGCGTTTCAGCTTATCGGCCTGTTCGGCATTCCCCTGCCGGGCTTCCTGGGCCGCGACCTGAAGTACGATAGAGAGGAACTGGTCCTCGTCCCCCTCGATATGGGAATTCAGGAGCGCGAGAAGGTGTTTGGTCGACATACTCGCCTCCTTTCTTCGATTGGGCTGGACTCAACATGACTGCCGCCGCCTAAAATGGGGTAAAGGCGAACAAAACACTAACGGAACAAGGCGAAAAGCGCCAGAGTCGCCGCGATAGAAGTCTGGGAAATCGACTGCGACCAGCGTCGATGGTTGCTGACGCGCTGGTTTGTGCGTGATGCGATACGAACTAGCCGCTCCCTCGGCAATTTGCATCCTGTTCGCCTCAAAGCGTTGTCGTGCTCGCAGTCCATCCGCCGGCGGTCAGTTGCCGAAGGCCGTTCCACGCCATCCCGCTCATACAGCGCTTGCTGCGTCCGCCCGATGGATCCAAGTGATCTCGCCGCTCGTCAGATAGACAATTGCGCCGCGTGCGGCGCCTGTCGCGGACAGATAGTCATGCAACTGCTGCACATGGGCCTCGCGCACCGCAGGTGTGGGACTAACGTCGGATTTCCAATCAATCGCAGCGTCAACGCGGTCTTCCGTGATAGCCAAGGCGTCAGCGCGGCCGGCTATGAGGCCAAGCTCGTCATGACCCCATATTGCGATTTCGGGGACGAGGTGGACTCGTAGTTCGGCAATCCGTGGCAAGGCGAGCCCACGCAGCGCGGCAGCTCCCATCTCGCTGGGATCGGGACGAGGTTCGTCGTCATCGACATCGGAGATCAGTTGGTCGAGCAGTTCGCGGGCGCGGGACACGCTTGGGCCGAGTTCTTCCGCAAGCTCGCCGGTGAGAAGCTCTTCCATCAGCTTGTGAAGAATGACTCCGCGGCGCGCTCCGGCTCCGATGACCTCCAGATGCTCAACGTGGCTCTCCAACGTCACGACCCCATCGAGAAGGTCGCCCAGCCGATCGGGGTCGTGCTCGCTGGGCCGGCGCCAAGCGACCAGTGGGGCACTTTTCTCAATGGACCGCTGTTCGGCGGCAAACACGTCGGAAGACTGTTCGTTCGGCCGGGAGGCCGGCGGCTGCGTTTCCAGACGCACAAAGGACGAAAGATCCAGTTCGGGAATGTCGTACTGACGCAGATCTATAGAGCTGAACCAGGAATCTTTTGACGCCTGAGGGATGTGTGGGACAATCAGAATATCCCGCGCCCGGGTGCAGGCGACATACCAGATACGCTCGCGTTGATTGGCATCCTCCAAGCTTTCCGCGGCACGCGCAGCCGCCAGCTTGGGCGGTGCGACGCCGCCAAGCATCCAGTGCAGGCTATTGTCGGATTGCCGATGCACGAACTGATCCGGGCGATAGAGTTCGGTCGTGGAATTGACCGGAATAACGACCGGCCACTCCAACCCCTTGGCGCTGTGAATGGTGACGATCTCGACGGCATCCTTGGCGGCATCGATGCGTCCTTCCTGCGCCCGTGCTTTGTGCTCCCAATCATCTTGGAGATCCCGAATGAAGGCGCGCAGGCCAGAGACCGAGTAGCCGCGCGCTCGCTCGATCAGGGCATCGAGATTGGCGAGCGCCCGTGCATTCCGGTTGCCATGCCGGGCCGCCATGATGACGCGAATGTTCAGACGTTCGATGGCTTCGGCCAAAATAAGGCTCGGGGCCACGATCGACGCTCGTCGGCGAAGCCGCTGCAGTTCAACGAGAATGTCCCTGGCTACCGCATGCTGCACGAGTTCAGGGTCCGTTCGCACCGTAAAAGAGTTTTGCCCCTCTTCCCTCGCGGCAAGGGTCGCCGTGATATCGAGCAGCTCCTGTTCGCTGAGGCCGACCAGTGGTCCTCGCATGAGCGCGCCAAAGGCTAGGGTGTCGGAGGAGTCCGCCAGGGCCCGCAGCAACGCCAGGATGTCCTGTGTTTCCTGTCGTCGCATCAACGTCTGGCCGGCCTGCGAGGATACCGAGAGGCCGCGCTGCTCGAGTGCCCGTTCATAGCGCCACAGCTCGGTGTGTCCCGGTGAGAGCAGCGCGATGTCGCCGGCCTGGAGCGGCGTGCATGTTTTGTCGGCGCGTTGAATCGAGACGTTGCCGATCAAGGCGGCGCAAATGTCGGCAACCCGCTCGGCCTCGGCTTCCCGAAACATTTCCGCGTAGATGCGCCCCTCGGTCGCGACTTCGATGGTGAAGCGCGCCACGCAGGGAAGCAGGTGCGACGCCTCGAACAGCGTGGGCGCGAGCGCGACATAACGGGGCTGCGAAGCCTTGGCAAAGACTGGATCGAAGCAGGCATTCACATGATCGATGATCGGGCTCAGGGATCGGAAATTGGCTGTGATCTCGAGCACCGCACCATGATCCTGGCCGTCGATCAGCTGGCGGCAGAGTTCGTAGGCTTCGATATCGGCGCCGCGAAAGCGGTAAATCGCCTGTTTCGGATCGCCGACGAGGAAGAGCGACCCGGGCCGCAGCTGTGACTTCTCCCATTGTCCTGGTCGCGTTTCGGTCGCGGCGATCGAGAACAGAATCTCGTTCTGGATGCCGTCCGTGTCCTGAAACTCATCGACAAGGATATAGCGATAGCGCTGGCCGATGGCCTGACGCACCTCTTCATGGTCGCGGATCAGCGAACGAACGTGGATCAGCAGATCATCGAAATCCAGGACCGCGGCTGCACGCTTGCGTGCCTGGTAGCTTTCCAGCAGATCGTCGAGCGACGCCGACAAAGAGCAGACGAGCGTGCTTGCGATATGACCAACGAGCTCATTCCAGCCGATGACTACAGTATCGTAGAGCGTCCGGCCGTCACCCGGGCCGGCATCGTTGCGATGAGCGCCGAAGCCCCGCGCCGCAGCTTCGTAGGTCTTGAGCTGCAGGCCCTTGCGTTCGAAAAGCCGACCGGTGCCCGGATCGCAAAGCCGCCACAAGACTCCGAAATCCTCGCCTTGGGCTAGACAATCGCGATAGCGCTCCGCAAGCCGGCTCAATTCCGACGCGATCTCGGAAAGCCATTTGTCGGGGTCGGCGCTTGCCTGCCACCGTGCGAAATCGTCGACTGCCTGGACGAAATCAATGTCTGCCCGTTCGTCGGGAGCCGGAGGGATCGGCTGGGCATCGGGATGCTTGCGCCGAAGGCTCGCGAGCTCCCGGATAAGATCCACCACTTGAAGCGGCATCTCTTCCGCCAGCACGACGATCGGGTCGCCTTCCGCCGCACCGGCCGAAAGCCTCTGCGAGAACCAGGCCGAGAGCTCGGCCGTGAACAGATTGTCGGCGACGGTCGCATCGACCACGCGGGCGCCGGGGTCGAGGCCAGCCTGAACGCCATGGCTGCGGATGATCGCCTGGCAAAATCCGTGGATGGTCGTCGTCGTCAGCTCATCGAGCCGGGGAGAAGAGGCGACAAGCGCATTGCGCTGCTGTTCGGAAAGACCAAGCGGAAGAACGGCTCGAAGAAAAGCAGGAACCTCACCGGCGAGGAGCGTGTCGATCGTCTCCTTGATCCGGCGCGCGAGCTGGCTCGCGGCAAGTTCCGTAAATGTGATGGCCGCGATGTCACCAGGATGATGGCCGGATGCGAGCATCATCGCCACGCGACCGGCCATTAGCGAGGTCTTGCCGGTTCCCGCGGCCGCTTCCACCAGCAGGACCGCGGCAAAATCGGTCATGGCCCGGCAACGGGCATCCTGGTCGACAAGCGTCATGTCGAGGCGCTCCAAAGCCTGTTGAGCTGCTGGTTGGCCGCTCGGAACTCGGAGGCCTTGCGGCGCAGATAGGTTTCCCGGTCGGCCGGAAGCGCCAGGCGCATATCGTCATAAAGCGTGTCCTGTTCCCAACGCGGCGCAATGCGGCCGCTGCGCAGGATCGCCATGGCTGCCAACAGATAGCCTGTCGCTTCGCTTACCACACCATCGAGTTCGTCGCCCTTGAGTTCGAACGTCGCGGGATCATCGACGAGATAGATCAGGCGCGTCACGACCGTCCTGACTTCGGGCAGCAGCGAGCGGACCGCGATCGCGTAAAGCACGCGTTGCAGCTCACGTCCCTGACCCAACGCGATGCGCTGATGTTTCGGAGGCGGCTTGGCACTCTTGTAGTCGGTGATGCGCGCGCCATCGCCTGTGGCGCGGATATCGAGCCGATCCATGCGGCCGCCGAAGACCAGACCAGTTTCCTGGATCGGCACCGGGACCGTCGTGTCCCACGGCGCGTCATCCGCCGCTTTGCTCTGGCCGAATGTCACCTCCGTCCAGCTGCGCGTATCAGATCTGACCTGATCGTCCGCGGCAAGGCCTCTGGCCGTGCGGCGCGCAGCCTCATTCACCGTATGGCGCCACAGAATCGGCGGCGGCACTGAGCGCTGCAGCGGCCAGGCGTTCAGGATCGCTGCCGAAGCATGACTGATCGCCGCTTCGATCTCGACGGCGCTGGCGCGCGCAAAGCCCGGCGTTGGCTCGAGCGCCGCGATCGCGCCGCTGATCAGCTCATGCACCAACTCGCCGAACGAAGCTGCATCGAGCTGCAGCGGATCGGACTGGAATCGGACCGAGTGCCATCCCAAAGCATAGCGCCAGACGAATCCGAGCGGGTCGCGCAGCAGCCGCTGCAGTGACGTCGTCGACTGGACCCTCGATAAGGCTCTTTCTATCGCCGGATGATCGGCGCCTGAGAGGCCGTCATGCGGGGTCAACATCGAAGGCCGTTGCCAGTTGCGCCAACAAAGCTGGCTCTGGCGAACATGCGCGCGTTGGCCGGCATCGCGGGGCCGCGCCAGCAGCCTGTCCGCTTCGCTGAACGCATGCTCCGGAATGCGATCGCGCTTGTGCACGATCTCGTCCGAAGGCCACAGCGAACTGGGTGAAAGGATGCTGCCCTTGGCGTTGCGCAGCGAGCGCGACAGGACGAGTTGCTCCCTGGTATGCGACTTGATGACCGCGAAATGGCGCCGGTCGCGTTCAGCAATACCCACAGGGTGGAGCCTGCGGCGGTCGAGCAAATGGTGCGGCAGGAGCGGGTCGTCGTTTTCCGAGCGCGGCCAGGACCGGCTCGTGAGGCCAAGCAGGCGGGTGTAGGGCCGCGGGCATGCCGCCAGTTGCGACGCCGGACACCAGACGACGCAGTTGGCGGGGTCAAGCTGATCGGCGACACGCAGCGCTTGCAACGACAGGCCGATGGCTTGCGGCGGTGCGCTTCGCAGTGCCTCCTCCCACATCGCCAGACTGGCGCCGCTCAGCAGCCGTGTACCGGCCTCTCCCGCCGCTTCCGCTCCGCGCGCGAGAAGTTCAAGAATGGGAAGCAGGATCTGCTCGGCCAAATCGCCGTTGGCGCGCTGCGACCGTGCCGCCGCCATCACTTCTCGCCATTGGTCGAGGCTGCGCAATCCGGCGCTTCGTGGAATCGCGGCGAACCAGTCCGCAGGAAGCAAGCCTGCAAATGGACGCGCCGGCAGGCGGCGGATCAAGCGCCAGATACGTTCCTGATTGAGACCGTTTGCAAGAATATCCGCCAGTGCTGCACAGGCCTGGCCTTCCGGCGTGCTCAAGGCGGGCACGCCGTGCGAGAAATGCAACGGTAACCCGGCGTTTCTCGCATAGGCCAAAAAATGATCGTCCCAGTCCTGTGTCGCAGTCGCCACGATGGCGATGTGCTGTGCCTGAACCTTGCCGGTGGCCAGCAACTGCCGGGTCCAACGCAACGCCTCGACGACCTCCGACTTCGGGTCCGCGCTCGCCTCCGTCGACGTGTGGACCGAAGTAGTCGCTGCCTTTTTCCGGATCGACCCTATGAACCATGGTTGCTCAACCGGCTCCGGCAGCTCCCAGGTGAGGTCGGCGACGCGAGCGACCTCATTGAGAAGCGGCCGCCAAAGCGGATCGACTTCCACCAATCCCGAAAGCGTCACCGGGCCCAGCAGGCTGCGCGCAAGATCGACCCGCCGGAGGGCGGCGTCGCGAAGGTCGCGCGGCAGCATGTGCGCCGAGGGTATGTGGTCACGTATGTAGGTCTCGATGACATGCAGGTCGTGAAACCTCGACGTCGCGCCCAGGGTCGACAGGTCAAGGTCGGCTCGCCAGGCGCAATCGAGCGCGTCAAGGACCGCGCGCGGCATCCCAGGCAAGCCGGCTACGGTTCCGATGTCGCCAAAGCTCTCGGAAGCCAGCGCGGCCTGGATTGCCGGATAAAGCACGTCGGTGCCGGCCGGTGTTGCGAAGCCGCCGACCAGGCGCGCCGCGAGCAGGGGCAGGGTCATGATATCGCGTCCGATTGCTCCCTCGCGCGCAGCGGCAGCGCGGGCGCTGCGAAGCGCCAGCATGCCATCGACAACGTGGGTGGAGCGAATGAGCATCGGGTTTTCGTTTTGTTGATCCAGAATGGCACTGTGATCGCCCAGAATCACCGGCTATTGAAGATCAGGCAAAGAAAAAGCCTAGACGTTGGGGCGGAAAATGTATCTCAGCAAGTTGAGCATCAGGAATTTCAGGAATTTTCAATCGATCGACGTCGCCTTGGCCGGCAATGTCGTGCTGCTCGGGGAAAACAGGGTCGGAAAGAGTAACCTGCTCTTTGCGGTCCAGCTCATCCTCGACCAGACATTGCCCGATTCGGCAAGGCAGCTGAAGCTCACAGATTTCTGGGATGGCGGACCCGCCGACTACAGCGCGCCTATTGAGGTGCATCTGGAGATTTCAGATTTCGCCACGGACATGGCGCTCACCGCGCTTCTGACCGATTTTCGAGCACCCCATGATCCGACGATCGCCCGGCTCAGCTATGTCTTCCGCAAGAAGTCGGACGTCACTGGCGCCCCGCAGTCGGGCGCGGATTGCGAGTTTCTGGTCTTTGGCGGTGGTGATGAAACGCGCTCGCTGCCGAGCAAGGTTCGTCGCCGCATTGCGATCGATCTGCTCGATGCCTTGCGCGACGCGGAAGGTCAGCTCGGCAGCTGGCGGGCCTCGCCGCTGCGCCATCTGCTCGAGGAAGCCGTCTCAGGGATAAGCCGCCCGGATCTCGACACTGTCGCGACTGAGCTCGACAAGGCGAGCAAGACGCTTGAGGCTTTTCCGACCATCAAGACGCTGGAAGATGAACTGCGCACTGGCATCGCCTATTTGTCGGGAAAGGCGCATGACATCGATGCGCGCCTGAGATTTGCGCCTGCCGACCCGCTTCGCCTGTTCCGGGCGATCGCGATGTTCATCGATGACGGTAAGCGCGGCATCGCCGAGGCCGGCCTCGGATCGGCGAACGTTGCCTTGCTGGCGCTGAAGCTCGCGGAATTCGCCTGGCGCCGGAAAAAGAACGAGCGCAACTTCTCGCTGCTTTGCATCGAGGAGCCCGAAGCGCATCTCCATCCCCATCTCCAGCGTTCGGTGTTCACGAAGCTGCTCGGCAATGTGGACGCTTCCCAGGCCATGATCGTCACCAGCCATTCGCCTACCCTGGCCGCGGTGGCGCCACTGCGATCGATCGTCCAGCTGAAGAGGAGCGGAGGTGCGACGCAGGCATTCTCCCTGGCCGATCTGCCGGTGACACCCGACGAGCTTGACGATCTCGAGAACTATCTCGACGCCACCCGCGCCGAGCTGCTGTTTGCGCGTGGCGCCATCTTCGTCGAAGGCGACGCGGAGGACGCGCTCTTGCCCGTCTTCGCCTCGTCGCTCGGCCATTCGCTCGACGATCTCGGGATCACGGTCTGCAATGTGGCAGGCACGAACTTCCGTCCCTATGTCAAGCTCGCAGAGGCGCTGACACTGCCTTATTGCGTCATCACCGACTGGGATCCTCTCGACGGTTCCAGACCTCCACTCGGCAAAAAGCGAACCTTTGACCTCTGGCAGGACATGCTTACGGTTCGTGGCAAGCCTCTTCTGACGGCGGCAGATCTGGCAAGATGGGAAGCGTCAGACTATGCCGCATTCAGTGCTGACGCGGCAAAATCCGGCATCTTCCTCAATGAACAGACTTTTGAAGTTTCGGTTGCCAACACGCCTGTTCTGCTGAGCCCGCTGCTCGATATTCTGAGCGGACAAGACTTCGGGTCGGTGCGAACCAAGCGCATTGCCGCCTGGCGTGCAGGCACGCCGGTCGATGCCGAACAGCTGCTGGCAATGGTCGCGAGCGTTGGCAAAGGCCGGCTAGGCGCGCGTCTGGCGAAGAAGGCGGTTGGTCTTCCACCGCCCACCTACCTCGAAAACGCCATCACCACTCTGGTCGCGCGGGTCTCCAATGCTTAGCGACCGGCCCCTTGTTCAAGCGTTGGCAGACCCCAAGGCCAATCCGGAGCAGGCCGCCGCCGTCGTGGAAAAGGGTCACTGCGTGGTGCTCGCCGGCCCGGGCAGCGGCAAGACCAAGACGCTGACGATCGCCATGGCACGCGCCCTGATCCAGGACGTACCCGATCCTCGCGGCGTAGCCTGCATCACCTACAACAACGACTGCGCGATCGAACTGGAAACACGCCTCGCCCGCCTTGGGATCGTACCTGGAGACCGCGCTTTCATCGGCACCGTGCATAGCTTCGCGCTCAGCCAGGTCATCGGCCCATACGCGCGCTGCGTGCCCATTGGGCTTCCCGCGGACTTCAAGGTCGCAAGCAAATCGCAGATGCGGGCCGCTGTGGAAGCGGCATACAGCAAATCGATCTCCGGCTCGGGCAACCCTCACGACAGATGGAAGTTCGCGTCGGAAAAGCGCGTCCGCGATGTCGATCGCACACGGTCTGAATGGCGCGGCCGGAATCCGGAGCTGGCTGATTTCGTTGAAGCCTACGAGGCGGAGCTGCGCCGGCAAGCGCTCATCGATTTCGACGACATGCCGCTGCTCGCGTATCGCATGATCAAGGAGAACGGCTGGATTCGCGATGCGGTGCGAGCTCGTTACCCCGTGTTGTTCGTCGACGAATACCAGGATCTCGGTCATGCGCTGCACGAACTCGTCCTCCTGCTTTGCTTCGAGGGCGGCATTCGTCTGTTCGCTGTCGGCGACACCGACCAGTCGATCTACGGCTTCGCCGGCGCCAATCCTGAGCTGCTGGAAAGCCTAACCCGCCGCCCCGATGTGCGCACGATCAGGCTCCGCTTCAACTACCGTTCCGGCGCGAAGATCATTCGAGCCTCGCTCGGTGCGCTTGGCGAGGAGCGTGACTATCACGGCATCGATGGCGCTCCCGACGGCGATCTCAGCTTCTGGCCAGTTCCGTACGGACACGACAATCAAGCTGAGGCGGTCGCCAATACGATCATCCCGAAGCTTCTCGAACAAGGGCTCCAACTGGGGCAAATCGCGGTTCTCTACCGGGCCGCCTGGCTCGGCGACAAAGTGGCGGCCTCTTTGAAAGAAGCGGGAATCCCTTTTTTCCGAACCGACACGAACGCGCTGGTCAAAAGAAGTTCTCGCCTTGCACGCTTCATTGAGGGATGTGCCGGCTGGATCACGGGCGGTTGGCGCGATGCCGAGCCGCCCTATGCGCGGCTCCTGTCGCAAGCAATGACGCTCGTCTACGGGCGCCACGCCAGTGAGCGTGAGGAACAGGAACTATCCGCCCAACTCATGGGGTTTCTCAGCACCTCACTCGGAAGCAGCGAAACCACCCACGTCTGGCTGCAACGGGTGGCACGAGAACTCATCACGCCATGGCGCATGGTCGCTCGCAATTCCGAACAGGAGTGGGACGTTTGCGACGAGATGATTTCCAACACCGATCCGGCCCGCGATCTGGACATGCCATTGGCGCATTTCGCCGGACGGACGGAGGGATCCGGACGTGTCAACCTCAGCACCCTGCACAGCGCCAAGGGGCGGGAGTTCGACGCCGTCATCATGTACGGAGTGAACGCTTCCGATATGCCGAGCGCGCGCGATCGGCAGACCCCCACAAGTCTTCGCGAGGCCAGGCGCTTGTTCTACGTCGGCGTGACACGCCCGAAAAAACACCTCAGCCTGGTCTATCAGGAGCACCACCATTCGCCGTGGATCTTCGAGCTCTATCAGCGAAGTCAGCAGAATTGACCGTGCACCAAAAGGAACGCTGAGTACACGTCCGCCTGGATCCAGGCCTTGAGGTTATCAATCGAAGTCGCTCGTCTTTCCACGAAAATGCGTCAATGGCTTCAGGCGAGCAGCGCCGCAGCGCTGGACGTTCAGACGGCAACGAGACTGAGGCCGCGCGGACGACAGCTTTTTTTGCCGGCCTGGGCTTTCCGAGCGTGATAAGGTTGCAGCCCGCGCCAGGGTGCTCGAATCAGTCTATGAGCCACGTCATCCATTGTTCTTGGGTAACGCCGGGAAAGAGGGCCCCAGGGTCGATGTCGAAGCTGATGTGGCCTCCATGTCGCACGAAGTTGGACGCGCGAATCCCGCTCCAGAACAACGCCAGGTCCTTGTCGGCGGTGCACAGCATCACGCGTTGATCTGGCCAGATGGCAAAGATATGCATCAGCAGTTCGAGCGAGCGCAGATCAGCCAGAGCATTGTAGGCTTCCTCTCTTCCGTAACGCGCTTTGAACTTAAGGAGGCCCTTGGCCGGACTTTTCCCGTTTGCGACAACGACTGAACTGAGGGCTGCAAGGACGACCAGCGAGCGCACCTGAAGGCCGCAGGCCTTCGCGGTCGAGACGACCTCATTGCCGACGGATTGTACTCTGTGTAGGGCGACCGGAGATTGAAGCCTGGGATTGAGGCGGATGAGGAAATCCTGCTTGCGATCCATGCCGCTTCGGGTGTCCTCGATCAACCCGAGGACGCCCTTGAGACCATTGGCATCGTCCGCAACCAGGATCGCTTTTGGAAGCGCCGAACGGAGCTTTCTCACCGCCTCATCGAGGCTGTGCCGCCCCGAACTCGCGGTCGGGTGTTGCCTCTCGCCGCCCTCGAGAGCGAATAGCCCGGGGTTGATGCGGATTGCATGGTCGGCGAACAGGTCGATGAAATCGCTGCGCCCGGTGTGCTTGGTCATGCCATCCTTTAACCGGCGATCGAGTTCGGCAACGACGCAACGATCCGGCAGCACGACAGAGTTGTCCTGGATCGCTAGGGCTGAAGGCAGCCAGCCTCCTTTGACAAGGCCAATGGATTTCGAGGCAAACCGACTTTGTAGCTCCGTCCGAAAGCGACCCGTGTGCCCAATTTCGGCGTCAGAGACATCGCCCCCGACAATCGTCCCGCGGCCAGCAAGCGGGATGATCATCGGCTGATCGAGCTTGCAATTCACCAGATGCTCATAGCCCAACGGCTCGAATTCGAGGTCGGTGAGCCGCACCTCGCGTCCGGCTCGCCCGTCTTCGCCGGTCTCCCGGACGATCATCATGCGCTTGTCCGGCAATGCGGAAGGAGAATCGTCAGAACGGAATGTCGTCATCGGCAGAACGCTCCGTCTGCTTTGCCGGCACGGGCTCCGACGGTGGCGCACGTTCGAGATGTTTGGTGATGAGGAAGTTATGGAAGGCGGCAGCAATCTGGATCGCGAGATCGCCATACGCGCCCGGAATGGCGACAACGTCCTTGCCCTGTCCGTGACCACCCAGCTTGTTGCGCAAAAATGGCAGCGTTCGGAGGACCTGATCCATAAAACCGGCGCGCATAGTTTGCGGCAGGTCGTCGAAATAGCCTTGAGCGCCCAATTCCTTGATCAGCCGGTCGCCATTGGCGTTTTCCAGTTTCGTCAGAACGTTCATGACACTCTCGAAGCTGTGGCCGGCAAAGAAGATCGCCTCGCGCACGTCTCCCATTCCGAGATATTGGCGTGCCTTTGCAAATTCGTTGGCTGCGCCGGCGAACTGGTTTGCTGCGAGAGAATCGTGGGCGCCCGCCGCGAGCTTGGCACCGACGAAATCGGCATCGAGTTTGAAGAACTCCCCGTCTGATATACGCCAGGGGCAATCATGGAGTTCGAAGATCTGGTTAATCTTCCTGCGTAACGTGTCCTTCTCGGTGGGGTCCATGTAGCTGGACGCAACTTCGATGGTGTCGAATACATACGGACCGTCACCACGAAGCACGAGCAGCCGCAGCGCTTCGTGGTATTGCGTGTCGGCGGGATAGGGTGTCACCGGTAGCCGTTGCCAACCATGCTCGGTGAGAAGGTCGCTCTCGGTTTCCTCCAAGACGGATGTGCTGGAAACCCAATTGTCGTAGGGATCACGCTGGATCCGCATCGGCATGTTGAATGCAGACAACTGGGCCCATAATTTGCGGCGCGCCGGCTCGGGAATATCGACGGTGAGCGCATTGCCCTCGATGGCCCGCACATAGCGTTGGCTGAACAGCATGCGCGTTGTCATTTCCTGCGCATCGGATTGATAAAGTCCATTTCCACGAAAATCCTTCACATTGTCGGTGGCGCGAGCGCCAAACGGCCTCTCTAAACGGAGTTCTATCGAAGCGAGCGCTTCGGCGGAAGGAGGGCTTCGCACTGGTCCCGTGTTGCGTCATTGATCGTGAACTCGGCAGGAGACTTTCCACCAAGCTCACGGCGAGAACTCCGCATCCACAAGGTTGCATGATCGGGATTGTAGTATCGTGATCGCGCCAGAGCCTCCAGATCGCCCACCGCTTTCTCTTTGTGGCGTCGTCCTCGTTCCTCCAACTCCAATTCCCGAACTCGCTGATCGAGGGCGCGGATCGCAGCGGTGAAACCCTCGGCGGTCGCGGCGGCATCCAATGGCAACAACCCGCCCGATGCGGCGATCGGAGTGGATAGCCACGTCGGGGCGTGATCGCCGATGTCACGCGACACACGATCGCGCAATTGCTTGATCCGAGACGCGGCGGCCTCTTGCTCGGCTTCGCGCTCTCGACGGACTCGCTTCTTGGCCTCCAGGCGCTTGCTTTCGATCGCTCGCGCAAGTTCGCCTGCACAGGGCAGGCCGAGTAGGTCGATATCTGCTCGCGGTGAGAATCTGATGTTTGTCCGAACGTTTGCGATGTCATCACACAGCGATATCCACTCGGCTTCGTCGTTTTGAAGCAATTCGGCGATCGACAGGGTCCGGCCAGTCAACACGGTATCTACCCATGTTTCGAAAACGAATGAGGAAGTCTCCTCATCCGGCAGACCATCCAGTTGTTTGGTGACGATCTCCCGAATCTCTGCAAGGCGTCTCGTCGGTCGTGCGCGCAAATCCTTTGCCTGCTCGACCTTCTGCAGCATCGAGTATGTCGGCCGCCATATCTCCGACCGCGCTGGATGCAGGAAGCCTAGATGCACAAGCTGTCTGAGATAGGCTTCCACCGCACCGAGGGGTGAGGCGAATGGTATTCCCGCCTCCTTGAGTCCAATGGCGATGTCATCGGGAACAGCTCTGAATTCCCGATGGATCCATCCGCGCCTCTTCAAACCGGAGAGACCGTTTCGCGTTCTGAAAGGCGTATGACCGTGAGCAAGCAGCTCCAGGATTGTCGCGGCCTGCCACTCGGCTACTGGAACGGTGAAGCAGCCGGCGCCGTCGATGTCGAGATTGATAAGCGCACCAAGACCATCGCGACGCACCGCGCTCTCGCAAACGCCACCTCCTTCACCGCTCACCGGCCGACGATGACGATACTTCGCTGAGTATTTCCCGATTTCTTCTTGCCGGGCTTCAGCGCGCTTGCGCGCCCTTTCGGCCAGCCGCGCCCGGGCATCCGTCTCCCGTGGATTGTGGAGCCAGATCCTTGGAGCGTTGTAGAGGATTTCCTCCGCGAGCTCATCCAGTGGCCGCTCCCGGTACGCGGAAAGATCGATCTCGATCGCGCCGACATTCATCGATCGAATGCGCGCGATCTTCACCTCGTCACATGCGTGGGTGACCTTGAACTCGACGATGAACTTACGGTCCCGTAATTCCAGGACGACATCCGGAACGACGGTTTCAACCCTCGCTTCAAGAACAGCCGCTTCGAATGCTATTTTGGTCGGCTGAACCACCACTTCGCGGTCGTCGCTGTTTTCAACCACCATCTCCGGGAGCGCGATTTCGAGCCGCTCGTCGAGGATATTCTTCGCGAATTTATGAAGGGCGGTTTCTCCCGGTGATGTGCATGTGCTGCCGTCCCGCTCCGAGTGGTGCGCGAAATGATGGACCTTGACGGCGCCTTTCCTGGCGACCATCCGCCTTTCGCAGCCGGGACAGTTGCATGCACACGCGAGGCCAGAGGGTACGTCATCAACATGGACGAGTGTTCCGTCGGCCGCTTCCGCGACAAAGGCCGCCCCCTGTTCTGTGCAGTCGAAAAGCTGTCCGAGCCGAGGTTTCGTCATGCTTCCATCACCGAAATTAAGCGGCCAGAAGGTAACTCCCGACCGGTGCGGCGGGGCGTCGTATTATTCGTTGCGAGTCAGTGCTGTCCGCCTGCGACTGAATGAGTTTCATTCCGGCTGCCACATGCTATCAATCCACTGCTCTTCATGGCGTTTTGCAAAATCTCTCATCTCCCGGACATTTGCGGCAGGCTCCCGGCAGGCGCGGGCGCATGTGGACACCACATCCCGAAAAAGAGCCTGAGAGACGGCTCTGGTCCCCTCGTAGTTGATCACCAAGTCCGGAAGGCGCTCCGCGATCTTTTCTCCCCGAGGCGTCATGATAAAAGTCGGCGGCTTTCCGCACGCGTTGATCAGCACGTATCTCCAGCTCGGGTCGGCATGCCCCTGCGATGGGACGATTTCACATGGACATGCGTCTCCTCCTCCTGAAATTTCCTCGTAGATATTCTCGATTGCCTGGGGTTTCCGCGCGATCAGCACGTAGGGTCCGGCCGCGGTGCAGCAGCCTACACTTTCGTCATCCTCAATGCCCAACACGTTTTCCAATCTGATGCGCGCGGTGCGATCCAGGGCAACTTTCCCGGAGACAAACCATTGGAGATTGCGCAAGGAGATCCCCGCGGACTTGGCTATTTCCGCCGGTGGATTGGGCCAGCACGCCAAGAGATCCTTGGCTATTTCTGCTGAGCTGTCGTCGTCAAACCCAGTTGAGAAATCATCCTCGATGAGGATTTCGGACTCCTCTTTTCCTGCGAGAAGCCAGGTCCGGCCGTCAAAACTGCTTTGGTTGAAGTAACGAGGCTGGTCCGGTGGCAGTGCGGCTTCCCAGGACGACAACCATGGACCGGGCTCCCAATCCAGTCCCTCAGTCGGGATTGTTCCCGGCTGTTGCGTCGGCAACGCCGACCACTGCTGAATTTGACCTTCAAGCCGTCGGTTGCTTAGCCCGTGAGCACCACCTCTGGCATTGTAGTTGTGGTCGTCTTGCGCATCGTGGCAGAGGGTCCGCACGGCTTGGACAAGTGATGCATCATCGAGCTCGTGCTTTCTCGGCAGCCACTTGCCGGCTTCCTGCGCTGAGCGCAATGAGGCCGGAAGAGATTTCTCTTTGGCCGAAGCGATCTCGAGTCGAACGCCGATTCCTGCCATGTCCGCTGATAGCGTCGCGCTGGCCTTTGCAAGATGTCGGCTGACCCGGAGCACGTCCGGCAGGCCGCGCAAACCCTCGGCCTTTGTCCAGGCGTCGAGCAACACCTCACGCAACGCCTTGGGCTGGACAACCGGGGCGAAAGTCATCCATCGAATAGGCAGTCCAGCGACGGTGAGTCCGTAGAGTATCAGGGGACTAAGCCCATGCCGTTCTGCATGCATGCGCCCTATCGGGTCACTCACGGACACAATGCCATGCTCAGGATGATAAAAAAGGAACTTGGCTATCGATACGTAGAAGTGATGCTCTCTTTTTTGCGACGTTGGGGAAAGACTCATTGCTTCTTCCGAGAATCGATCTCATCCAAGAACCTTAAGGCCCGCTGATGCGCATCAAAAGCTTTTCTATGAGATGAGGAGACGTGCCGCCATTTTTCGGCCTCACCTGCATAGCCACCGCGGGAAGTCGAAGAAGCCGGAGATCTAGATAGGGCCTACGCCCGACGGTGGGTTGCATCCGACGAGCGGCGGATCGCGTTGCTTCATCGCGGTGTCGATCGTTCTTCGCTCTCCGGCGCGTCGCCGCCGACACTTTGCGCGTTGGCCGGCGCCGAATTGAGATGGCGCTCGAGTGCGTCGATGCTCGCCATGACGTCGGCAAAGGCCGGTGGCGTGCCGAAGATCATCGCCGACATGCGTTGGTAGTCGGCCGCGAGCCTGGCGCGCATGTCGGCAGTCGAGACCAGGCGATAGCTGCCGGGAACTGCCCGATCGTATCGGTGATCCGGCGCGCGAAACATCAGCTGCTTGTGCCGCCGGCAGGCTTCGGCGAGATCAAGCATTGACGCCGTGGCCGCTCCGTAGTCGGGGTGCGTCCAGATCTGATGGACGTCGTAATAGTGGCGCGAATATCGGTTGAGATCCGGCACCGGGCGATCAGGCTTCGCTTCCGCGCTTCGCTTCTCGGTCATTTCGGTCATTGCGTGCAGGATCAGCACCTTCTCCCAAAATGTCCGTTCCGGCCTCACCGTCATCACGCCGCGGACCGTTAGGTCCAATCCCGCAGGCATTTCCGCAGCGATGTAGGGCACAATCTCGCGGGCTTCGGCCGGCTCGGGGTCGGGACGCGCGCCGCCTTCGATGCGGACCGCCGCCTGAACGTATCCGTCGCCGGAATCGAACACGCTCTTGTAGCCGACCACGAGAATATCGAGCGCATCCCTGTTTCGATAAGCGTCGAAGCCGAATGCGAGCGAAAAATGTCCAGCTTGCCCGGCCGCTTCTTCGATGGCTGCGATCTCATTGGCCAGCAGGTCCCTGAGCGGGCTGGAGATGTATTGCCGTGCGGCCTCGTCCACCTGCTCCGCCAACGCGCGCTGCTGCTGGTTCACCGAGGGGAGGGCGGCGATGTCGGCCTCCAGGGGTACGTGCAGATCGGCCTTGTAGATTCCGATGTCGATGTCCTCGGAGAACCGACGGATGAGGCCATATGCCTTGCTGAGGCTGGTGCCGCCCTTGAAATAAAGGCCGACAGGATCGTTCGGGCGCCGGTTGAACAGGAAGTCGAGCACCCAGCAGACATAGAGGTCCTTCTCGATGTTCTCCGCCCGTGTCTCCAGATGGGCGGCGACCGTCGAAAAGAGCGCCCGGCGGTCATCGACGCTCGAGCGAAGGATCTCAATGAACGTCTGTTGCATGGTCCTCCCTCGCAGGTTCGAGGTTTGGCTCGCTTTCCGCGAGATTGCGGGCGATCGTCTCGACCAGCGGGTACATCCATGCGGCGACGGCGTGAATGTTGTCGCGCAGGTCTTGCACGATCTTTTCCCGGTTCGGATCCCGCGACATCTGCCGGACGATGCCGTTCACTGCCGCGTCGAGGCTCGATCGCTCATCACGAAACCACGTCAGCGCCTGGATCACGCGCATGGCCGGACGCCCCGCCCAAAACGCCGTCTTGGCTGATATGCGCTTGAAGTCGAGCTTGTAGATGACCGGCCGCGTAGCGTTCGGATCCCCGGCGTTCGCCTCGATCTCGATCGTCCGGGGATAGGTGTCGGCATGGATCGTCGACCGGGCCGGGACGGCCGTGGTCAAGCCGAGGTCGTTTGCCGCCGTCATGCCGTCGACCAGCACCCGCAGCTTGTCGCGCCGGGCAATCGCGTCGATGAACGATGCGCGCGGGGGGAACGCCATTTTCCCGGTCAGCTTGCTGATGCCCGGCTTGTCGTAGAGTCCGCGACAAGGTCGGCGAATGTCCTGTCGGCGGGTCAGTCTCTGCAGCGCTTTCTCGACAGCGTATGGTGTTCCGATGTCGAGAAAGTCGGCGCGCGACCACACGCCGGCGGGCGCGGCCTTGGCAATCCGCTCGTGGATGCGGTCGAGGGTGTCGGACGTAGGATCTGGCATCGAACCACCATTGTGTCCGAAGATTATATATAAAAATTGGTCAGTAGCAATTCACAAGCTATTACTGACCAAAATTTATATTCAAACTTTGGTCAGTATCCGGTGATGACATGCCAATCGGTGGGTAAAGCTGCCTGGGCAGCTGGGCGTGAAAGGCAAAATCCAGCGCGAGGGCGAGGTGGTGCACCTGGTTGCCCGTCAGCTGTCCGATCTTTCCGCCGATCTCGCCAGCGTCGGTGATCGCGAGAGCGCCTTCCCGTTGCCGCATGGTCGCGGCGACCAGATTCGCGACGGCAGCTCTTCGGGACCCGACCCGCGCGAGCTGCCGCCGCGGGGCCTCAAGCCGCGCAACATCCACGACCCCTATGGCCATATCAATCAGATCAAGGTGAAGGCGCGGAATTTCCGGTGAACTGCGTCCACGACAGCGTAAAACCGATAGCGACATTGCTCGGCAAAATATAAATTGCTCTGGGCTCGAGAAAATACTTTGGGTGGGATGTGGCCTGGACGTCGAAGAATAAGCGAATTGAGGTCGAATCCGTAACGCCGCACGACCACGACCCGGATCCTGGAATCAGGGGGCGTGCACCTGGCGTGTCCGAAATTCAATTCACGCCACAGGAGCTGTTCGGGGCGATGGCAAGGTGCTCGCATTTGCACCCGATCGACGCCGCTGCGGTCACTTTCGAAAGCGAGGGTTGTCGCCATCTGATTGCGAAGCATGTGGATGAACGGCCGAACGATTTCTCGATCCTGCCATCAGCCAAGCGGCTGAAAGATTTTTCTCGGACCCACATGGTCGGGGTGGCCGGTGCAGGAATCGCTTATCTCCAGATGATCCGCGATGGCTATGTCTGGTGCGATCATTTCGAAAACCTTCATATGAGGCGCAAGCCGCGTACGAAGCGAACCCCGGACTTTGTGTTCAGCAGGCCGGGCGAGATTGACGTCGCTGTAACGGAGTCCAAAGCCACTCACGGCAGCTCCCGCAAACAGTTCAAGCGCACCGTGGAGTCTGGCTATCTAAAACAGGTGGAGCCCTATCTCGGTTTCGAAATTGGCGGAGCCATCGCTTCGCATGGGTTCTCCATTGGATCCTGGATGACGTCACCCACGCGCGCCGAACTGCTCATCGACCACACCACAGTTCCGGCGCCAGCCGGTTCAGACGGCCCGCCAGGCAACCCCAAACTGGTCAGGCGCGGCAACTATCTGACGGTCCTGTCTCTGATGTTCGGGCCTGCAATCGCTGCCGCTGCCCGGGCCGGTACATGGGTTCCCTCTGAAACAGAATTCCTTGCCGTCCATTGGCTCGACAGGGACTGGCTCATCGGGTTGTCGGAATTGCCGCGGCCAGCCCTTTGGGTCGCAGCATCACAGAACGAGACCAGCGCTGGAATCGACTGGGATCACGTGCGTCTCTCGAACGACTTCGCGCTCGAGCTCGGTGTCGCCCGAGCCTTATTCAGCTCCCTCGCATCCGCGGACGACGAATTCGACCCGTTGGCCGAATTGGGCAGGATGGATGATGCGCTGATTGCTCGAGCCAGAGAAGCCGGGGGAGCTTTGTATCCGGACGGCTTTGCCGTGCTCGGCAAAGACAAGGCTGACGCGCCGGTCACCGTATTGAATTGGAATCCACAGCAGGGCCACTTCAAACAGCAGGAGGAGGTCAAGGTTGCCGATGAACTGTCGGTACCGGTCCTCCAGCGTGCGTCCGAGATTCAGACCTGGACGTTTGAACACGAGCGCGAAAAACCGAAGACGGAACAACTGCGTTTGACAGTCGGACGATCGGATTAGCGGCGGGAAGCGCGGCCGACGATCCAAAGCGGTCATCATCCGGCGGGCCAACACGAGCCGATGGGGGGAAGGTTCTTGGAAGAGAATAGAAAGATACCGGCCAGGCTCTACAAATACCGGGCATTCAGCAATCTGACCCTCGATATGCTCGTTGCCGACAATCTCTTTTACGCCGATCCGAGCACTTTCAACGACCCACTCGATACCCGACCGTCTCTGAAGACCGACGTCGAAGCGGCGACTCTGGAGAGCATGCTCAGCACATTCGTCGAACGGCGCGTCAGGGCCGAGATGACTGCGGCCGCCAACGCCATAAGGTATCGTGGCCCCAAGACCATCGATCACATCGCACGCCACAGTCGGCGACAGGCTGAGCAGCTCCTCGCCGACATCGCCTATAACGCGACAAATCCGGCTTATGAGGTCGATGATCCACTGCAATTTCTCCTGGGCCAATACGTCGAGGAGGAGCTCCTTCGGCAGTATGACAAGGGTATCGTTTCGCTCGCCGAGCGCGTGACCTGTCCATTGATGTGGAGCCATTATGCCAACCAGCATAAAGGCGTCTGCGCTAGTTATTCCGTTCCGGTTGACGCCGCGGCCGGTCTCTTCAAGATCGAATATGGCGGCAGCAGACTGGTCAACGCCAGCGACGTCGCGGCGATGCTCGATGGCGACGAAATGGCTCGGCGGCGTGTCGATGGCGCTGTCATGCTCAGAAAGGCGCTCGACTGGCGCTACGAGCGTGAATGGCGCCTCATCGGTCAACGCGGACTACAGGATTCCCCGCTCGAGCTCGAGGATGTCATCTTTGGAATGCGATGCGAATCCTTGGTGAAATACGCCATCGTCAAGGCGCTAGAGGATAGGGGCAGGCCGGTCAGGTTTTACGAAATGCGTGAATTGCACGGAACATTCCGCCTGAAGAAATACACGGTCGACACCGATGAGCTTGCTTCGTCGCTGCCAAGACGCTGTCGCTCATTCCATGAGGCGTTCGAGGAGCTGGAATAGTCTGCGGTTTGCGACATCAGCTCAGTTTCGGCTTGGCGTGACGCGCCGCGCCGGCCCGGACCTTCAGCGTCTGTGGGTCGATGCGTTGAAAGAGGGCGTCGAACCATTCTATGCGCCCAGAGTCGGCCATCGCATTTATTGGAAGACCGTGCAGATAAAGCCTGTCATCGTAAACCGCGCCGGCGGTTACGGCAGAACCCTGCGGATAGATTGACGCCAGTTGTGGTGCGCCGCCGGACAGGGGATCGGCGCCGCTCGAAATGGCCGCACAGAAGGCACTATAGATCGATCTGCTGGTGCCGCCGATATTCGATTGTTCCCATCGTCGCGCTTCCTTCTTCAATGATGTCGAGCCCGACCCGTGGACCGCGACCAAGTGTGGTTGGTCGCCGATTTCGGTTTCCTCGTCCTTCCAGCGTGACGTTCGATGGTCGAACGACGTTTGCCAAAGTCTCGGCCGGGCTCCGGCTTTTTCTCCATCTCGAGAAGCATGCATGATCGTGAAGGTTCGATCAGGAGCGTTGTGCCGACGTTGAAACGAGGATCTCAACGCATCCATAGTGATATCGTGCCGGTCCTGTGCGGTGCTGTGCTCATCAAACAACAAGCCGGCATCCGAGGCGCTCATGAGCTGACTGAGAACGAGCGCCGGGAAAAGGACATCGCCACTATAGGCCCAGATGTCTGGCGTCGACCTGGTAGCAAAGATCTTCCGTCCTGCGTCCCATCGATGGATAGACGAACCCCAGGAAATCCTGCTGTCGCTTGCCACGTGGAGGGCAGCAAAACGCTCCTGATCATGAGAAGTCCAGGCGATCAATGTCGTCATCAGGCTACGCTATTTTCAGGAGCAATTGCTCGCGCTATGAATGTCGTATGGAGTAAGCCTCCAACGAAGCAACTCCCAGGCGTTCCACCATAACCACCGAGGGGCGCGACGGTCGAGGACCTACCCTGGCGGAGCTTCGAAGCCCCGTCAGGGTGGCTGGGTTCTAAGACATCGAATCGGCATGACCCAAGACCATCCTCGACCGGCCGGCAGGTCGAAGCCGGCGCCAGACGCGCGAGGGGGGCGCTCAAGGTCGACATCGTCGTGATCGGAGCCGGTCAGGCAGGGCTCCAGGGGAAATTCTCTTTTGCCACCAATCTCGCTCATTGGTACCTGGGCTGTGCAACGCGCAGGTAGCCACAATGGCAAAACGACCTAGCGCGCTTCAGCCCGTTCACCCCAAAGCTTCCGAATAACCGGCTCGTACTCCGGCCTCGAACAGAATTGGCAGTCGGGGTGCCGCGGGCGCAGCGTTCGTCCCCGTGCGATTGGCAAGTTCCATGGATCGATCGACCAATAGTTTGTAGTGGCTAAGCCTGCAAACGACCTGAGCATCTCAACTGCCATCAGTACGCCGGCCCAGGCGGAGACGAAAGCAAACGGTGCCAGCACCTGCCGGCCTTCGGGTGTCGCCAGCGCCTGCTCGGCACAGATCTGGCGAAACAAGCTGTCGAACGCGATGCCGATTAGCTCCGTCGCGGTGAATGAGGGATGCGTTCTCACTATCCGATGCGCGATCTCCTCGGTAATCAGACCGACACGTACATCCGCGATGTCGACCCCAAGACCCTCCGCGATTGACCGTTCGCGCGCAAGCTCCTCTGGGACATGCCGGTAGATGCAGGCCAGGCATGCATAATCTGTCGGCAGGACGTTCGAGTGGACCACCACACCACGCACATCGGTGGTAGAGGCGTCGATGATGCGGTGAGGCACCTCGAGTTGGATTGACCGACGCACGAGCCGACTGTCGACAGTTACGAAGGCGGTTTGCGGGGAACGACCACGATCGCGGACAAGGGCCTTGAAGTCGGTCACGTGCGGGCGAAGTGCCAAGTTGGGGAAGTCGGACTGGGCACGCTCAGCCAGCGCCACGGCCTTGTCCCTCCCTACGTCCTCGTCCCGAAGGTACATGCAGCGGTTCAAAATGCCGCCCTGAACGACTTTGGGATCGACTATCGCCAACTCGCCACGGACATTCAGGTGCCGCGCGGCGCGAAGGAAACCGTGCGCTACGGCACCAGCACCGGCCATCACAGCGTCGCTCAGTTCGATCGCCCGAAACAACGCCCCCTGGGGGATCCCGAGTTGCGCGTAGTCGAGGCGCATGGGCAGCCGAACTGCGGGTAGCGCGGTATCATCGATAACGACATACACCGCAGCCGCAGCAGCGGCGCAGGCAGCCGCCGCGGCATGGAGACCATGTGGCTTATCGAAATGCCGCCCCGTGTGCGCAAGGGAGATGGATGCATCGATTGCGCCAAGGTCCGCGTACATGCGCCTGGCCTTCGTGCGAGGGGCGCTAGAGCCTATGACAAACTCCAAATCCGGCGCCGTGTCATCGAGATCGAACTTGGCCTCGACCGTGCGCCCAAGAAGCTGACCTACCTCGAAAGCCCAAGCCGACTTCCACCCAGGTTCGGCGGTTACGAGTACAGTACGCTTCAGGCGCTCGCTGGCTTCGGCCTCGTTGACTCCTATCTGGGCGGCCAGCATCAGTGCGTTCTGCTGAGCGGCGGTGCTCATGTCGTTACAGTCAGACGAGCATCGAGGCCCGAGTTCGAGCAGTGGTCCCAATTTCCGGCCGGCGAGTACTCGTACGTCATGACCTCTGTCAGGAAGTTCTCCGGGGTGGTCGTCGCGGCAAAGTGGGGGAGCACGAGCGAAAGCGCACCCACGTGCCGGATGATCGCCCACTCGGCGTCGACTTCGGAATGGTAGGCGCGACCTGGATGGGTGTGAATCTGCGCTACGATCCGTCGCCGAGTAGACCTGAGATGATCCATGAGGGCCTGCATAGAGGCCGGCGGCAGTTTGAAGTAGTCGATCTCGGTAATCTGCTCGGGTTCATATACCTCAACGATCGAAGCCGGCGTGCGCACGGCAGCGGTCGATAGCCACAGTACAACTCGCTCATGGCGGCGTTCTCCGCCGCGCCTGAGAATGGCGATGGTCGTACGCAACATTTCGCGCGTGCATATTACGGCGCTCATCCGACGCTCCTCTTCCATGCCCGCCAGAGCTGGAGCACGATGCCGCCGAGGTCCATTCCGGACACACCGCGGTAGTTGTCCCAGAGGTCGGTCGTGTGACTGGAGTGCACGTGATACTCGCGCGCACCCCGCATGCAGACAAACGGCCGCCCGGTATTGGGATGTGGGCCTCCGTTGAACACGCCACCACCATTCGGCGGTGCCGTATCCAAGTGCCTTCCCGTGCTGTCGAGAAGCTCGATTGCGGGGGGAAGCTCGTCCCATTCGGTGCAGTTCAGGCGGAGCCTCAGCGGCGCGGCCGTGGTGTGGTCAAAAAGAACGTCCAGGATTGGGAAGCTCGACTCAAGAATCGACCAGCGGTACATTTGGGCGGATCGTGGATCGATGCGCCCTATGTCGCGGTCGAACGCCGCACGGGAAAGCGCTTCAAGCACCGCCGCCTCCCTCGCGCGCACCCCATTCAAGCGCGACCTGTCCGACCAAACCAGCCTCCGCGAGGGTCTGCGTCGGGCTTACGTCGCGACCGGCGACTGTGACGATCCAACCCTCAGTGCCCGTGAGATGAAGTTTGCGCGCCGCGTCGGCGAGCACCTGGGTGATCGGGGTTGAGGCCGGGTAGCGCTTGGCTCCCTCGGCGGGGAAGGTGCCCGCGGTGGTGACTACCGTCACGAGCACTTTGTCGGGATGCACGTCTTCGCGCGAGACGATATCCTCGACCCCATTTTCACCGAACGACAGCAACCCGCCGGGGCGAAGCACCGTGTCCGGCTCTTCCTCGCGCTCGAGAACCCAATGGTGCCCGTTGCGAGGGGGCCAGATCGACAGGAATTCGTCAACCTCCATATCGTCGGTGCCCCATACCTGACCAACTTCGTCGACCGTGAAGCCAAAGTTGCGGTCCGATAGGAAGGCGCGCAGGATGCCGCCCTTTTCCTTCTTAAGGTCGATGTCGTCGTCGGTGCCGATCAGATGGGTTCGGCGATCGCGGACCAAGATGAGTTGGTGCTCGCTCGCGGGCACGTTGCCCGAACGCGTCAGTGCTTCGCGACCGGTAATGACGTTGTCCGAGAACTCCACGTCGATCCCATTGACCGGGTAGCTAACGCCGCGAGTGCGGCCCTCCATTTCCACTACTTCATTCATCGCTGTTCTCCATATTGCCCGGCTCTTGCAGCCAGACTCTTGACGTAAGACCTGTTTGGACTATTCTTTGATTCGAGTCCCGATGTGGACCGGTCTATATCGGGACCGGTATGCCAGTCAAGTCCATTTTTAGATAGGAGGAGTTTGATGCATGTTGAAGCACCCGACGCCAGGCAGGGCGCCGGGCAACCAACGATTCCGGTCGAGTTAGAGGCGTTCTTCGCCGTCGCAGAGAAGTGGCACCTTTCGACCGATGAACAGATCGTTTTACTCGGGTCGCCGGGGAGATCGACGTTCTTCAAGTGGAAGAAGGAGGGCGGAACGCCGCCCACCGACACCCGGGAGCGGGTCTCCCACATGCTCGGGATTTGGAAATCTTTGCGCATACTTTTCACGCAGGACGAGCGTGGTGAAGCTTGGGTGCGTGCAAAGAACCGGTACTTTGACGGCGCTAGCGCGCTCGACGTCATGCTGGAGGGCATGTCGGGCATCATTCGCGTAAGGAGATACCTCGATGCCCAGCGCGGCGCTTGAGAACGCTCCCTTGGTGAAGTGGTCCAGAGACGCCTTCCGGCTCATCCCGTCCCGCTTTCCTCCAGTCAACGTCTATGAGGGGTTGATCAACAGTGGTCGGCAGGATGAGATTATTGCTCTTGAAAACCTTACCAACCCCAGACTCCGCTCCCTCGGCCGCCTGCAGCAGACGACACAGGGGGACGCCAGTGCGGACCCGAGGCTCCAGAATTGGAACCTCGCGCCGTTCGCATACGGTAACCCCGATGGCACTACGTTCTTTGGGGAGGGCCGGCCGTGCCTTGAGGTCGCATTTGAGCGGCAAACGGCCTTGGCGGTATCCGTTGCAAAGCGGGAGTCTTTCCTGAAGGCGACTGAGGAGACCTCAATCGGGCTCGACATGCGGATGCTGTGCACCCCGGTTAACGGCACCTTCTGGGATCTTCGCGATATTGAAGGGTTGCCTGCGGGGCTGGACGAGAAGCGGCGCCGCGAGATCGGGGCCAAGATGCCGGAAGGCGCCCAGGGTATTCTCTTCCGTCCCGTCGAACGGCCGGCCGGCATTTGCCTCGCCATAGTGACGGGAGACGTCTTGGAGCGATCTCAGCAGACGGTGCACTTTCGCTACGTGTGGGACGGAAAGCGCATCTCGATTCTTTATGCCTTCGATAAGGAGGGAGTTCGTATTGAGGCGTCGGCGCTGGCAGGCGAAGACGACGTTCTCGCCGCGGCCTAAGCAATCGTCACAGAGCGCCTGCCGACCAGCCTTTGAGCCGTACGAAATCGTGGAAGCTGCAACCAGGAGCCAGGCACACGACACTCGGCAACACCCTTCCATCCGCATCAATCGAGTGTCTGCGCAGTGACACTCCATGACCGTTCGAACAGGTGAGCTCTGCTTTGAAGGTGGCGCGCGTCCGCGCGTTACATGCCTTCCACATAAGAGGGGGCGCCTGCCCAGCATTCTTCCAACACTCTAATCCTATGACCGGCCGCCACCCGCGCCAAGGTTCCATTGGTTCGGACTTCGACAGTCCGAGCATCCTGAGAAGAACATTGATCGCGCCTTTGAACGATATCACTGGCGTCTTCCTTCCCGATGCTCTGCCAAACGCTCCATATTAGTGAACCGTGGCAGAGTTTCCGCTAAGACCTATTCGGCCTCCAGAATGCCGGTACGCCTCTGGCTTAGCCCACGTCAACTGCCTCAAGACCGCAGAGGCGGTCCAATGTGCTGGAGGGTTTGCCCGGCTCAGCTCGTCCAACTGCCAGCAGCGGAAGTCTTTGCCGCGTTTAGAGACTGGGTGTCGCACGCCCTATCTCCTGGTCGGAGTCGCTCGGTTGAAACAGTGAATGGATCTACTCATGCACGATCAGGTGGATGCCCAAGTGTGAAAAAATCAAGAGTGTGCGTCTCGAGGTCCTTAATCTCGATTGAGGGCTCCTGACACGGGATTCCTGCGCAATGAAATCCGACCGCAACGCTGCCACACAATGAATTGATTGACGCTTTGCGACGAGACTATGATTCCATGATCGCCATGATTTTCGGATCCTTCCCGAATTTCGATTTGGTGATTCGAATCGTCCAACGGCCGGAAACCCTGTTGAACGCGAAGGAAGGCTGACATCTTGCTCTCGCTTGTTCGCCATTTGTGCTTCGAAAGTCGCATAAATGGCAGTGTGGAACTCAACGGCGGCTCATTGGTTTTTGCGGGTTCAGCTCGTGGAAAAGCTCCGTCGGCCTTCCGTGAATGCGGGTTTCCGCATCGCCTACCTCGATTTGGTCGATGACCGCCGGACAGGCGAGGCGGAGCCGTATCTCGCCCGAGAGCACATTCGCGCGCATGATTTCGACGAACGCGCCTATCTTTTCATCCGCAGTGAGAAACCTGCCTTTGACGGATGCAGTGGTGCTACGCTTGTGGAGCCCCGGGGCGTCTCTATGCGGCAATCCTTCATCGTGAGCCGATGCTATTGTGCAAGTTTCGCAGCACTGCGGGTGGCGATATCGCCCAAGACAGCATGAAGAAGCGTTCCAACTTCCTGTTCGGCGACCCCGGGTGCAATTCCTGATTCGGACAGTTGAACGAGAATTGCCTTGGCGGTGTTGCGCCAGAAGGCGTTCGCGTCCTTCCCGTTCTTGGATTCCAGGACCCGGGCGATCCCTTCGACCAACTTCCGCCGCCGATGCAGCGGAAACGCGCTTATGTTTGAATCACACATCAATCACCTCACCCCTTCAGTCGCGCGAATAAGCATTGGCGGGTGAGAAAATTTGGTTAACAGCGCTTTTGGACAATGGTCAGCAATGGAATAAAGCGTCTACCCAACAAGCCAAGAGGTGTGCCACGTGTTGATGATCGGCGCGTGCTGAACGGCATCTTCTGGGTGCTGCGCTCCGGTGCTCCATGGCGCGACCTGCCTCAGCGCTATGGCCCGCGCACCACCTGTTGCAACCGCTTCGTCCGATGGCGAAAAGCAGGTGTGTGGCTGCGCAGTAACGAGTCTACGGCCTAAGGTTTGCGGAGCCTCACGCCGGCGCGGCTGCCGTTCTCCGGGATGAACTCGACGCCGGCGGCCTAGAGGGCGATGCGCAAGGCAGCAACGGTTCGCTCTTGAGTGGAGCCCTGTCGGGCCGCGACATCTACTTAATGTCTATTTTAGACAGTCGCCGCGACCATAACTTTTGATAACAGGTCAGGGTCGCGGGATGCCGAGCCGCTTGAAATACCGAGTTACGTCCGGATGCTCGCGATCGTCCCGCCTCAACCGCGCAAGCGCGTCATCATCGCCGGCGAGCGCCATAGCCAAACCGGGAGCGCTTATTCTCCACGGAGCACCGGGCATTGTCTGGTTGTGAAGACGGATCACCAGCCGCCTGAGTGTGTCGTCGCTTGCGCTGTAGTCGTGCCTGAACAGATCAATGACCCTCTGGACCGTGATCGCCTCTGCCCGTGGCAGGTAGAGCGGCCGAAGCCGTTCGCCTGTTTCTGGCGCTGTTTTGACAGGGAGTGCATTGGTCATTCGGCCCATAGCGCTATTCTGCGGCCCGCCGTTTCGCCCGACATCACGGAACGATATCGCCCCCCATGTATTAGAAACCCATGGACACTATGGAACCCCACGGCCACGGGATGGCGGTCGATATTTTGACATCGGAAGTTGCCAATGCCAGGCAGCGCATCCACCGGACCGAGCTCGCGCGTCAACGCACTGAAGAAATGCTGGCCGAAAATCTCGCGCTGTGCAGCAGGATACGAACTGCGGTCGAGGCCGCAGACCGCTTGATGGAGATCGATCCCCCCAGCTTTGAACGACGTCGCGTGGGTTGAACTGGGCCGGCGTTTCGTTCGTCGCGGCCTTGCGGCACCCTGCCGCAAGCGCCTGCCCTGTTGGCATCACAGCGTGAGCAAACATTGGACAGAAGCATTTCAACGGTCGCTATGTGCAACACCGACGCTAGATCGACACGATCTTCTGTTCAAACAGCGGGGATTAATGCTCGGCGGATCGAAGGGGGCACGGGGGGTCTTCGCGCGAGCCGGTTATGCGATCTCCCGCTCAGAAATTATACTAAATATTCCGACGTCCTGATGGAACCCTTTCGTTCGGGCGAGTTGCGGCTCATTGGGAAGGGACTCCCCGAACATGGCAACCAGCAACAAAGCAGACCATCAGTCTGTCTCCGGAGCGTTTCGGAAACTGATCCGTTCCGAAGGCTATCGTCATCACGTACAAACGTTCTTAAATCTGGAGGTCGAACCAGAACTGCCGCTAACCCTACAGTCATTACTTGCGGCTATTGATCGGGCCAAACAGGGGCCGACGGAAGAAGTCCCTTAGCGGGCTGGCTGAGCGTCAGGTCAAAGAGTATAGAGGCTCGCTTCGTGGCTTGTCCCCCTGATTCCCACTCAGAAGTTATCAAACATTCTTCTTGATTTTTCTCGACAGAGGGTCATGAATGTTCCCTTGGGTTCTCGCTGAGGTGGGAGGCCTTGTATGAACGTTTGGACGAACTGCCGACCCGACAAAGTGACTGCCGAACACCTTGTTCACGAGCTGATCCTACAAGTCCGTCGCGGCCAAATCATCTCCGTCAAAGAGACTATCGCAGCGGTGCGCCGAGACGGGCCACATCTGGCGGAAACTGACTGCGAGCTGGTGGAGCTTATTGTCAATGTTGCCCCAGCCTTTGGGCTGTTCGTCGGGTTCGATCTTCGCGAATAACCGCCTCCTCAACAGGGCGGACCGTGGCGACACGGTCTCGATCAAAGCGGCACTACGCGAAGCTCGGGAGACTGCGCCTTATTTGGTGGCCTCCAACGAAGAACTAACCGAGGCGATCGTCGAGGCAGCAACTGCCATGGGCCTCTGCGACTGTGGCGAGTAGCTGTCAGCCAACTTCAGCCGCTGTGGCATCGCAACGGAAGCGCGCCGTCCTGCGCCATTTCAATAGTCAGAGGTAATCCGTAATTACCTTCGCAACCTGCTCACTCTGCCTGTAGAACGGGAACTGGGCTGAGCAAAAGTATTTGCTGGAGGAACTTGATCGGGCCGACAAAGAGTGACCGCATGGCTCTCCACTGGTTCAACCCTCCGGTCCCGGTCAAGACCGAGCGTCCCGGGATCATCCGCAACGTCAACAACGCCGAGAAAGCCGGCGAGGAGCTGATGAAGTGGACCAAGCGTGGCCCTTGCTGGGACCTCGCGGTGCGCGTTTGCATGGCCGTGATTTTCGACGAGATGGAACCTGAGGAGGCCCGCAAGGCATTCCTGGCTGCTGCAAAAGAGGAGGGGACATTACTCCCCCCAATGACGACTAGCTAAATTGGATGCGGTATAAGGTTCTAGGTGTCTCTTACCAACACCGCCTTCGCGAAAGGAGCCCGCCGCCAAGCATGGAGATGAGAGGCGACGGACCCCCCCACAGCGGCTGCACATCCACGAAGTAATCCCGCTGCCGCCTCTAAACCCGCGAGGGCCTACATCGTTCCCTTAGCTGCAGCTAAAGCGGGGTTGGTCGGCGGGCTCTTCCCGCTCTAAGTTCCCTCTTATGGGTCCCCTCTGGTTCGCTCCCCCGGTCTACGTGAAGACGAAACGTCCGGGCATTCGCAATGGGGTCAGCCACGTCGAGGGAGCCGCCGAGGAACTCCTGGCATGGGACACAAAGGGCCCGAGGTGGACGAAGGCGGTCCAATCCTGCGTCGACGCGTTCCAGGGCAGCGCCTCCCCCCAAGAGGTCCGTGAAGCCTTTGAGGCGGCTGCCAAGGAGGCCAACGTGTATCTCTCCCCTGAGTAGGAGGTATCATGGCGCCCATCTGGTTCGTCCCTCCGGTGTTCGTGAAGACTGAAACCGGTGTCAGGCATGGCTGCAACAATGCGAAGGAAGCCCTTGAGCAGCTCAAGACGTGGACCCGGCGAGGGCCTCGCTGGCATAAGGCGGTGACCCTCTGCCTGTCAGCCTTGGAGGGCGATTCGATTGACCCCCACATAATACGAAAGGCCTTTGAGGCTGCCGCTAAGGAGGCCAACGTGTATCTCTCCCCTGAGTAGGAGTTGTCGTGGCAACCCATTGGTTCTCCCCTCCGGTGTACGTCAAGACCGACCGACCTGGGGTCACCTACGGGTGCAACAACGTCGAGGGTGCCGCCGAGGAACTCATGAAGTGGACCAAGATGGGACCTAAGTGGAGGAAGGCTGTGCAACTGTGCGCCGACGCCTTTCAGGACCGTGTGACTCCGGAAGAGGTCCGTCAGGCTTTCGAGGCTGCTGCCAAGGAGGAGGGGGTGCTCCGTGAGTAGCAGGCCGGTGCCCATGGCTGCGTTGGGAAGGACCCGCTGTCTGAATGCTGACCAAGTCCGCGCTGCTCGAAATAGACCCGGATACGAGAGCATTCACTCTGGTCGGCGCATTTATGGGCCATTTTGCACTTCTTGAAACTGGCATCGGAGCTGCTCTGGGCGAGGTACTTGGCGTCAATGGGGCACGTCGAGTAATCATCCATCGAAACATGGGTTTCGACGAGAAGATCAAAACCCTACGCACAGGGGACCGGAACCGGAATGTCAGGCTTCTAAAGCCGATGGCAGAAACCGGATACGCTGTGGCGGCATTTGAGGGCCCGTTCCTGCTCTTGATTATTGCCTGTGAGCTGTGCGCGAAAATCGGGAATGGAAGGGCCGGAGGCAGGAAGCACGGTCTCAGGCCGAGGCGCTAATCAAGCGGGTCGGCAATAATCGCGAAAAGCTCAATACGGCCTGCAGCGAAACTAAAGAAGGAGTCGCGCGTTGGACGCGAACAACGCTTATTTCGCCTCTCAGTATGGTTTAGGTCAGAGTGGTCAAGCCAACGTCGCGGAAGGCAATCAATGGGTCGAACGCTTGTCAAGCGAAGTCGCCCGCTCGTGACGAGGTCACTTTGGCGCCGCCCGCTTTCCGGCCGGTCCAACTCGCAACGCTCGTGGACACGGTCCCTGCTGGCGATCGTTGGATCCATGAGATGAAATACGACGGCTATCGTATTCTCGTTGCCGTCGGCGGTGGCGAGGCGCGAGCCTACACACGATCTGGTCTGGACTGGTCTAGGCGTTTTCCCTCGATCCTCTCCGAGGCTCGCAAGCTCAAGGTGCGCTCAGCCCTGATTGACGGCGAGGCCGTGGTTGTCGATGTGGAAGGAAGATCTAACTTCCAGGCGCTTCAGAATGCATTGAAGGGTGCCCCGGTGACTATCGACTTTTATGCGTTCGATCTGCTGCAGCTCGACGGCGAAGATCTGACAAGGCTTCCTCTTGTTGAGCGCAAGGCGAAGCTGGAGGCGATCTTGCCTGCGAAAAATCCGGTCCTTCGTTACTCCGACCATATCCTCGGCCGCGGAGAAGAGCTGCTCGATCGCTTCTGCGCAGCCGGCCTTGAGGGCGTCATCTCAAAGCTCGCGGATTCGAGTTATGTGGCGGCCCGCGGCGCAAGCTGGCTGAAGATCAAATGCATCAGGCGGCAAGAATTTGTGATTGTCGGCTGGACGCCGTCCGACAAGGTCCGCGCGTTTCGGTCCTTGATCCTTGGCGTTCATGACGGCGGCAAGCTGCGTTACGCCGGGAAAGTCGGCACCGGCTTCGATACCGCTGAACTTCTTCGTCTCTTGAAGATCATGGCGCCGCTCGAGCAGAAGGCCGCCACCGTCGACGCACCACGCGCCGAAGTGCGCGGCGCACACTGGCTCCGTCCGAAACTGGTCGCTGAGATTGCCTTCACCGAAATGACAAATGAAGGGACATTACGACATCCGAGCTATCTTGGTCTCCGCGAAGACAAGAAGCCGGAGGCGGTCGTGCTCGAGACGGAACGTCATGCAGCCGATCTCGCCGCGTCTGCGACAACCACCATGGCGATAAGTAACCGTGACCGCGTCATCTATCCGGAGTCTAACATCACCAAGGGACAGCTCGCCGACCATTACGCAGCGGTCGCGGCGATCATGCTTCCTTGGGTTGGCAGCCGGCCGATCAGTCTGGTTCGATGCCCACAGGGCCGCGCGAAGAAGTGCTTCTTCCAAAAACACGACGCCGGCAGCTTTGGCGACAAAGTCCACCACGTCGGCATCACAGAGAAAGACGGGCACGAGGAACCATATCTCTATGTCGACGATGCCGACGGACTGATGACTTGCGTCCAGATGGGAACGATCGAGCTGCACGGATGGGGGGCTCGGATCGAGGATGTCGAAAAGGCCGACCGCCTCGTGTTCGACCTCGACCCCGATGAAGGCCTCGATTTTGAGGCCGTCCGCGCCGCTGCCTTTCAGTTCCGCGCTATCCTTAAATCGCTGGGACTTACGACTTTCCCGATGCTGACGGGAGGCAAAGGAGTGCACGTCATCGCGCCGCTCACCCCTGGCGCCGAGTGGCCACAGGTTAAGGACTTCGCGTCTCGCCTGGCGCAGGCGGTCGCCCGGAGCGATCCGGCCCATTTCACGGCCGTGTTGTCAAAGGCGCGCCGCAAGGGTCGCATCTTTGTGGACTATCTACGCAATCAGCGCGGGGCGACCGCGATCATGCCTTACAGCGCGAGATCACGTCCGGGCGCTCCTGTCGCGGCACCGATCACGTGGGCGGAGATGAAGACAATAGACGCGCCCTCTCATTTCCACGTGGGCGATGCTCCTGAATTAAAGAAACGCGCAGCCTCCAAAACTCTGGCTGGATGGGGTCGCGCTGACCAATCCTTGCCCAATCTGTAGCGTCCGACGCGGGAAGAGGCAGTAAAGCCGGGATTCAAAGGGCAACGCGGCGCTCACGGCCTTGCCTCATTGGAACCTGCGGAGATCGGTCTCGTTTGGCTGAAGCCATGGCAAAAATCGATCCTAGGACCGTCGCCAGTCTTTTGAGGGAATACGCGCAACGGGCGTCTATGCGCGGCGACAATCCCTATCGCACAAAGGCATACTTGCGCGCGGCAGACAGTCTGATGGCGCTGTCGCAGCCGCTTGATCGGATCATCGCCGCCGGCGCCCTCACCAAGATCCCGGGGATCGGTGACGCGATCGCAGACATCGTGACCAAGCTTTACCAAACCGGCACGCACCCAAGCCTTGAGAAGCTGCGCGAGGATGTTCCAGCGGGCGTGATGGAGCTGTTTGCCATACCCGGGCTTCGTCCCGATAAGATACTGAAGCTTCATCAGGCGCTCGGCGTGAACTCGCTGGCGGAGCTCGAGGCCGCAGCGAGAGAAGACCGCATCCGCCCAGTCAAAGGCCTCGGCGCCGCGCTTCAGACAAAGCTGCTGCAGAATCTAGCCATCGTGCGAAGCGGCGAAACGCAACTTCACCTGCACAAGGCCGCCGCTCTTCTCCACCATGCGGTCATATCGGTAAAGGAAGAGCATCCAGAGTTTTCGCGCGTGGAAATTGCAGGTGACTTCCGACGCGGTTGCGAGCTCGTTTCCGACTTCGCCCTGGTAGCGCAGGCCAGAAAGTCGACTGGAATCGAGGATATGACCCTCAGGCTTGTTGTCACGGACAGGAAGCACTTTGGCGCAAGCCTGCTCGAAGCAACCGGTTCGGCAGACCACCTTGAGCAACTGAAGACGTTCGCGGCCGACAAGGGATTCACCCTAAACGCCGACGGGCTTCATCGCGGGAGAAAGCTGATCGCGTCAGCGACAGAAGAAGAAATCTACCAAGCTCTAGACTTGCAGTTTATCGAGCCTGAATTGCGCGAAGGCAGGGATGAGATTGAGCGAGCGGCAAAGCAGAAGCTACCCGCCCTCATTCGGGATGAAGATCTGCATGGCATCCTGCATTCTCACACGACCGCATCCGATGGCACCGAAACGCTTGAGGCAATGGCTGAAGCCACGCGTAGGCGCGGTTTCGAATACTATGGTGTCGCCGATCATTCGCAGTCCGCTCACTACGCAGGCGGCCTTTCGTTGCAGGAGATTGCTGAACAGCACCGCGAAGCTGACCGGCTGAACAAGGCATACAATGGAAAATTTCGCATACTGAAGGGCATCGAGGCGGACATCCTGGCGGATGGCTCGCTCGATTACCCGAATGATATCTTGGAGACGTTCGATTTCGTCGTCGCGAGCGTGCACAGCCGCTTCAAGTTGCCCAAGAAGGAACAGACGGAGCGTATCATTGAGGCGATCGGAAATCCTCGGACGACAATCATCGGGCACATGACCGGTCGCCAGCTGTTGCGCCGGCCCGGTTATGATCTCGACGTCGACAAAGTCCTCAAAGCGTGTGCGAAACACGGCGTCGCTGTCGAAATCAACGCACATCCTTGGCGACTCGACCTCGACTGGCGCTGGCATCAAAAGGCACTCGATCAGGGCTGCATCTTCAGCATCAATCCGGACGCTCATTCGATCCGCGAGCTCGACCACATGCATTGGGGTGTCGAGATGGCGCGCAAGGGCGGTGTCCCTGCGAAGCGGGTCCTGAACGCGATGTGTTTGACGGCCCTCCTTGCGCATCTCGCACGGCGCAGGCAAACGTCCTAACCTGCTTGTGCGCCCGGCCTATCAGCGCAGGAGTCCGTCATTCTCAAAATCTTCCCAGCCGCGCAAACTGAAGTGCGAGTTCTCATCGGGGCCATGGTCAGCTGAAGCTGCAGTTCCGCGACCGCTTCTTTGAGCACGTTTCATAGCGGCCTTCCCCGCGGCTCGCCGCCTATTCTCTGCAGCTGTCGCTGCGTCCTGTTCGCGCCAGACCCTAACCAGGTCGCAGTCAAGCACATCCTCCACGTGCTGCGGGTCGAACACGTGAAAGGTGATGTTCCTTGCCCGCCCGCGGAGTTTCACCGTTTTCGTCCCGGCGCTCTGCAAGCGACCATCTTTCAACCAGCGGTGCCGTTCGGCCGTCGAGATCGTCAGAATGTCCTCGATTTCACGGGGGATTACGGGCAGGTCTTCGATATTCTGCAGTGCTTTGGATATGATCCCGAATACCACCTGCCCATCATTCTCGGCGCCCTCAGACAGGCGCAGGGTAAGCACGCGGGACTCGATATTGAGCAATTTCCTGAACTCCGTTGGAAGGCGGGCGCGTATTTCGAGAAAAATACCCCTCGCTCTGACCGACGATCCAAACGTTGCAGCCGGGGTTAAAGGCCACTCTCCAATCAGCTTCGCTGTTGCATTGATTTTTCGGCGCGTGGACATGCCCCTTTATATAGGTCCCCGATAGTCGGCAGCGATGAGCCGATCGCAAAGCCAACATGAGTTCTAATCCGCCAGCGGTCTGAACCACGATGCCCAAAGGCGCAACCACGATTGTGAGCGGGGCCGTTTGCAACTTCGGCTAACAGGAAACGGCAGAGTTGATCTCGAAGTGCGATATCAGGCGCGTCGCCGCCTGGCGGCTTTTTGGGGGCCGTTTGCTGTCCGTCCGGTTATTGCCGAGGGACCAGTTAAAGCCGCCGTTCGGCTCACGACCTCTTCGCGGAATACAAGGCAAGTTCAGATCCCGCGGAAGCCGACATTGAACTGCCTCTCCGTTTACACGTTTGGCAAATGTTGCGAATGGAGGGAGTTGCATGTTTGAAGGTTTCTCGCTGGAGCAGATCAAACTTCCGGAAGCGACGCTCAGAGTGCGGGTTGGTGGAAGGGGCCACCGCTTCCTGATGCTGCACGGTCATCCTCGCACCCATGCCACTTGGGATCGCGTGGCGCCGATTTTGGCTGAGGAATACACCGTAATTTGCCCTGGTCTTCGGTGCTCGCCCTTGCGGTGTGTCGCAACACAATCAGCGCGTCCGGTTTGCCGTGAACAGATCTTGCTGATGCACCAGTTCGTCCGCGACGGGCTGACGGAGGCGGCGTGTGCCATTCGGGTGGATGGCCGAAAATAACCCCACCTCTGCATGACGCGAATTGTCCCAGCCCGGGTAGGCCGTTATCGGGTACAGGCAAATACCCTCGAATCGATGCTCCGACACCCATAGCGGCACGCACCTCGTCGCGGCATACATAGTGGAGCCAAGCCGGCCCGCCGGATCCCTCTGAGCCGGTCTCGGCAATGAACATCGGCTTACCGTACCGATGAGCAACCTCGAGCAACATTTCCGACAAAGCGCGGTACTCATGGTGTCCCATCGATATCGTCGGCCCGTTTATTTACCATTGATTGTGCGCCTAGAAATTCAGGCCCACGACATCGACAACATCTTCGCTCCCGCCCAACTCAGGTTCGACGCGGCCCAGCAACATGTCGTAAGCTTCGAACTGCCCCTGACGGGCGTTTTCGGCCCGACCCCGTTCGCTGCGGGTCCGGTCACGAGGAGCGATTTGGATAAGGGGCTCGGCCCAGACAAATCTGCAGGCGGGGTCGATCTCCCGCATTGCACGAACACCCGCGATGGCAGCCTTCACGAGATGCCGCTTGAACCATCCACGTTTGTTCGGCCCCACGCGGGAAATAGCCGACCTCAACAGCCCATGCGAAAAAGGAGATCTAGTTGATGGGACACAACAGAGGCGGTGTTCCGGCGATCGAACGCTGTACGCTCACGGCTTCTGCCGCGAACGAGGCATAGGCATCGATGAAATGCAGCGATCGCTGATCGACATGGTCTGGAGATCCGTAATGGAAGATGTCCCAGATAACCTGGACACCTGCCGATCGGGCCGCCTCGACCATTGGCGCCCAACTTGACCAGTCATAGGCGAAGCTTGCGGAACCGGAGCCTCCACCTGGTGTTCGTCCATACGCCCCACTTCGCTCATTCGAAGTCTTCTTTCAGCAGTCGGCTTCGAACTCGGCCGCCTTGTTAGGACCGGGAACCGCGTTGGCGAAATACCGCATCCAATGGGGCGCGCGCCATCTTCGTTGCTCAGTCCAGCTCGTCCTGGCGCGACCGGGTAATGCCGAACCGATTTGGTCGAGCCTTTGTTCCTGTGGTGGACTGTCCGGAGCTGGGTGGCGAAGGAGGAACAAGGAGGGCCGTGCCAAGTTCGGGGCGATATACCACCGCCGCCGATCGACTCGAGCGGCTGCTCAGCAACAAGAGAGGCACGGGATCACATGACCGTTCAGATTCGACTTTCCGAGATCGACCACGCCAGGCGCGAGGATCGTGGCGACGGCGCTTGGAGCATCGCACCGGACTTGGGCTATTTGCGCCTAGCAATCGTCAATGTCGTGTTCTTCGGCGCACCGGGCAGCGGAGATCGGAACTGGATGCTGATCGATACCGGGTTGCCGACGTCCCGCGGCAGCATTCTTGCGGTCGCGGAAAAGCGGTTTGGCACGAACGCACGGCCGGCCGCGATCATCCTGACCCACGGCCATTTCGACCATGTGGGAACGGTTCTAGACCTCGCGAATAGGTGGGACGTGCCTGTCTTCGCGCATCCACTCGAGCGCCCCTATCTGGACGGAACCGCGTCCTATCTGCCACCGGATCCGTGGGTCGGGGGTGGACTGATGGCGCTGCTTTCGCCGCTTTTTCCACGGGGGCCAATTGATCTTGGCAACCGTTTGGAACTCCTACCTGCCGACGGATCGATCCCCGGAATGCCCGGATGGCGATGGCTACACACACCCGGGCACGCTCCTGGGCATATCTCGCTCTGGCGCGAGGAGGACCGCTCGCTGATCGTAGGGGACGCTTTCATCACCACCGGTCAGGAGTCAGTCTATGAGGTCGCCGTTCAGGATCTTGAGATGCACGGTCCGCCGCGCTACTTCACGCCGGACTGGGATGCGGCGGAAAGATCCGTGAAGCACCTGGCTGCCCTGAACCCGCGGATGGTCATCAGTGGACACGGTGCGGCTGCTGCGGGAGTGGGCATGCGTCAAGCTCTTGACAGCCTGGCTGAGCGGTTCAGGGTGTTCGCCGTCCCGCCGAAATTGAAATTCGTGCGCGAGCCGGCGGCAGTCCAAGGTAGCTGAGGCTAACCGAGCCGTCGTCGTTCTGAAGTATGGTCAAGTTGGGCAGACTCTGTCTCTCGAGCCGGTAGAGTTACCCGTCGGGTCGCGCGCCCCATCGTCGCCGACAAACTCTGACAAGCGGAACAAACCCGGGAGGCGCCGGGTTAGGGCGTTCGATCGGCGCAGGGCGACTGCGGCGAAGCGCCCCGAAGTTCTGCGTCAGGAGAGACGTCAGATGGAAAACGAGTACCCGAAGGACGCGTCCTGTCCGCCCGCGAGCCGACCGGCAAGAAGTTGTTCGAGTCCACACGCGTCGGCATCCGCCAAGACTTGGCTTTGATTCGCTCATCGGCCAAAACCGTGGAGGAGACCAAATGGCAAATCTGGGAAGATTGGCGATCGCGATGCTTGGCGTTCTGGCATACCAAAGCCGCGACAAGCTCTGTGAATTGATTCCGGGAGCGGGGTATCTTAACCCAAACGACCCGCAACGCAGAATTCTGGCTCAGATAACGAATGGCGTGTCGAGGGCTGACCTTGGTGAGATCCTCGACCGGTTCAGGGAGGTGGGGGCAGGATCGAAGGTCGACTCGTGGGTTGGCAGCGGGCCAAACCAACCGATTGAGCCAAGGGACGTCCAAGCGGCAATGGACGAAGGTACACTCACGTCCATTTCGATGCAGACGGGTCTTTCGCGCGAGGAGCTAATCAGAAGGATTGCGCGGGATCTACCCGAGACAGTCAACGAGATGACGCCGAATGGTGAATGGCCGCCTGAGCCGACACATGGCTTGGATAAGTCGACCCTGCTCGACAATGTATCCTAGGGAACACAGCCAGGAATGCAGCCGGCCCAAGGCGAGATCCAGGGTGGCAACTCTACACGGGGGGACGCTCCTGCGCGATCGCCTTCATCCGCTCGCGAACCAAGGGTCTGTTTCGAGCGCGCCGAACGCTCAACTGGCCGCCATCCTGAAAATGCGGCACCGCTGCATCGCGGCGCCCTCGCTCGCGTATATCGGTGAGCGGAAGAAGGCGCGTTCCTGGCTGGCCAGAGCGCTGGCGATCGATCCGGACGACTTCGTGACGCAGTACAACGCCGCTTGCATGTATTCCGTGCTCGGGGAAGTGGAGGAAGCGGTGCGGTACCTGGAAAGAGCCGTCGGAGGAAGCGTGAGTCAGAACGTATTGGAACGAATCCGTCACGAAGTCATTTCGACGCCATTCGCGATCACCCGCGGTTCGTGCAGCTTCTTAGTTCACTTGCCTTGTGACGCACAGCTGTACTTGCACAAGCTTCGGCCTGCCTAGCAGCCGCGTTCGGTTTGGGTGGCGGATTCAACTGATCGCAGCAACACACGCTCTTTTCTGAAAGATGGAGTGTGAGCCATGAAGCAGCGAAGTCGCATCTACTACTCGGCCGCTCAGCGCCTGAGATTTGGGTTCGATGGCAGGCGGGCGAGTCGATGAGCTCGATCGGACGACGATTCGATCGGGAGTCTTCATCGGTCCGTTCTTGCCGCCGCGCCTGGGCCTTGCACTGGCGGGCTGCCGGCCTTGCCTGTCGCCGGTGGTGTTTTTCCCCACTTTTGCTGCCGCTGCTTGTGCTGCTCACCTGGCCGCTCGCCATGGGCAAGTATTTCGCCCCGGCATCGTCTCTGCGGGGTTTGCTTCGTCGGCAAAGGACATCGCCAGCTGGCCTCACAGCTGCGGTCGATCGCGGCCGAATCGGGATTGATGCTGGCCGACGCGCTGGCCGGCGGCCGCTTCACCCTGTTGATGCCTGCCGGCATTATTGCCGGGGCCGGCGACCGGTTGTTCGATGCGAAAGCCGAGGCTCTTAGACTACAATCGGAGATTCCTGGTTCCTTTGTCGATATCATCCCGCAGGCCGGCCACATGGTCCACCACACCGCACCGCTAGCTGTTCTCGCCATGGTGGACAGGGTCGCTGCCGCGGCCAGCAGTGAAGTAGGCCGGCACTGGCGCGATCCCGAAGAAGTGGAATCGCGATTTTCGGAAAAGATCATGCTCAAAAGCAATAGGTAGAACCCCGTCCCGACTCTATCGGGTGGCGAATCCGATGATTTACTTCACGGCGGCACGCACTTCAGCGAACCGCATCCTGTGCATCCATCCGCGCCGGTTCGGCTAACGTCGACGTCGAGGTCCCGTATCTTGGGGATTTGGCCAGGGGAACGGCCCCAATTCCGTGTTCGGCTTCTGCCTCTCTTTGTGGCTGCCAGCATCTAGTCGTCTGCAAATCGAGGCCACGGACTGACAAGCACCCCCGCACTACAAGGAGCTGGCGGTCGGAGAACAAATGTAGACATGTCGCACCATCCTTGCGGGTACGGCTTGCGATGCATACTGACGGTCGAGGGCTTAATGTAACCAAATCAACGGCTCGGCGTTTCGGTCAGCGCCGTTGCAGTGAGCGAAGCCATAACCTCTGTCACGAGCATAGACTGGCGATTTCATGAATCGCAATTTTCTGGTGATCGAACCTGAGGAAGGCATTGCCGTGCTCAAGGGGCTTGCCTCCTCGGCGCGGATCTCGATGCTGAAACTGCTGCATGAAAAGGGGCCGATGAATGTCAACGAAATCGCTGCCGTGCTGTCGCTTCCGCAGTCGACCGTCTCGACCAACATCCAGGTGCTGGAGGATGCGGGGCTGATCCGCACCGAGAGAGCGAAGAAAGGCAACCAGAAAATCTGCTATCCGACCGCCGAAAAAGTGCTCGTCGTGTTCAAGGGTGAGTATCGTAAGGTCAAGAACGATGCGATCGAAGTGTCGATGCCGATCGGGCTTTACACCGGCTTCGAGGTTACCGCGCCCTGCGGCCTTTGTTCGCAGGACGGCATCATCGGCTTGCTCGATGTGCCGAACACTTTCCTTGATCCGGACCGCATGAAAGCCGGTTTGCTGTGGTTCACGCGCGGTTTTGTCGAATACCAGTTCCCCAACAATGCCAAGCTCGCGAATGCCGAGATCACCGGACTCGAAGTGGCGATAGAGCTGTCTTCGGAAGTGCCGGGCACCAGCGCCGATTGGCCCTCGGACATCACGCTGACGATCAATGGTGTCGATGTCGGCACCTGGACGTCGCCGGGGGATTTCGGCGACAAGCGCGGCGTCTTCACGCCCACCTGGTGGAAGCTTAAGGGCTCGCAATACGGTAAGCTGAAGAACTGGCGAATTGCCAATGACGGCACCTATGTCGACGGCCTCAGGATTTCCGAAACCGGCCTCGCCGCACTCGATCTGAAGAGCCATCATTCAATCCGCGTCCGTATCGGCGTCAAAGACGACGCCGAGCGCCCCGGCGGGATCAACATTTTTGGCAAGGGCTTTGGAAATTACGATCAGGACATCCTGCTCAGGATCAAAACCGCTTGAATCGACTGGCCGTGTTGCTGCGCTCAATCACAGGTCATTGCCAGGCTTGCAGCTGGCAACGTCGTATATGAGGCGACCGGCTTGCCTGACGTGTATAGATCCCTCGTCGCAAGCTTTGCCCACTGGCCGCGAATCCCCTGCTACCCTCAATCACCAGTACAAAGGGATCCGTCCCACCAACCAACAGCCAGAGCATCCTCCGTTCCGGCAAATGCCGGAACTTACCATCTAGGCAACTCTCGAAAGTATATGCCGATCCAGGTCACACTTAGCCAACCCGAACCGCCAGCGATGGTTCGTAGCCTCACGCCTGCTCTGGTAGAACAAGGTCAGTTGCCGGCCGTCGATCATCACCGTCGAATGGCCATTCTCGCCGGGCTCACCAGGGTCGAGAACGGGGCCAACGGAAACGTAGGGACCCTTGACGTCATCGGCGATGGCGAAGAAGACGCGCTGCCGGCTGCCGCGCGGACCTTCGGGGAGGAAGCAGGTGGCGTTGAGAAGCACACGACCGTCCGGCAGCTCGACGAGCTGCGCGCCTTCGATCCCCCATTCGTAATCGGGGTGCTCGCGCGCATTGTGATGTGGCACGTCGAGATGATCGAGTATCTTGCCGAGACGTTTCCATGGCCCGAACCAGGAATCGGATTGGCTGCGCGCCAGATAGACATCAGGCTGGGGCACCCTGGTGAATTTGGGCATGCCTGAATAGACGATATAGCGCTTGCCTCCGACGATTGCGGGGTGGGGATCGTAGATGCCGTCCTCATCGGTGTCGGGCAGCGACAATATCGCCGGATTGAGCACCACCCAATGAAAGCCGTCATTGGACACCGCGTGCTCGCAACGTCCGCCGGACTTCATGAATTCGGTCTGGATAAACATGTGGAAGACGCCGCACTCATGAATGACGCCGGGCGCCGCAATGCCAGATCCGGTTACCGGCAAAACGATCGCCTCGTGCTCTGTCCAGGGTCCATAAAGATCCGGCGCTGTGGCGTGGAGGATTTTCCAGCTCTCTGTTGTGACGGTGCCGCTGGAGCCGAAGACGTGCCAGAGCGTGCCGTCGAACACCGGACAAGGGTCCTTCAGATCATCCACAACCTGCGGGTGAAACAATGGAAAGACGTTGGTTTCAAAGTCGATCTTCATTCGCCAGCCATCCCTCGATTCGTCTCGGTCTCCATTCAAATGAACCACCGGCGCGACTCAGATGAATCGATTCCAAGCGTATTTATAGCTCCGCTGATGAACGGTTGTTGAACGATTGAAGGATTTGAACCGCTCTGTGGCAAAGGGCCACATTTGGGGAGCCCGACCTGACGCGAGGGGCTTCATCATGTGGATCGAATGGGGGCGGCCGGCTCGCCCCTTCTCTGTCGAGCCGTCGCAAGTGGAGCGGACGGCTGGTCTCGCCCGAGACAGTTTGGAGCTATGGAACAACTTATCGGGATGGAAGTTATATAGAAGGCTGCGAACTTCATGTCAAAGCTGCCTCGATTGACTTTTGTTAGTCGAGGCATTTTGTAACTATATCGAAGGATAATCTACATGGAAATGGCGGCGGGCCGGGCCAAAACACCAAAAAACCCTGTACAACCGTCTATTTTAATTTGCTTTTCACACCTCCGATGGAACTTCGTATATCAGAGACCACAACACGTTCTGACCCTGGCGTCAAAACAGCAACAGCTAATTTACTTCGAAGAGCCGATCTTCGATGAGAGGCGCCACCCTTCGATGCGGGTGCACAATATTACCCCCAAGATCAGAATAGTGACGCCGCTGATCCCAGTTGGTACTTCCGCGACCAGGGCGGACGCAATCCAGCGCAGGTTCGTCGATCAGATCCTCGCCTCCACGCCGCATGACCGATTGACGACCTGGTATTACACGCCCATGGCGCTACGCTTCAGCGATCATCTCGCCTGTGACGTCTGCGTCTACGACTGCATGGATGAACTCTCCGCGTTCAAAGACGCTCCCGCAGAGTTGACGCAGTTGGAAAAGGCGCTGTTGCAACGTGCCGATGTCGTCTTCACGGGCGGGCAGAGCCTCTACGAGGCCAAGCGCAGCTTGCATCGGGCGATCTTTCCCTTCCCGAGCAGCATCGACGTTACCCATTTCCATCAGGCTAGGGCGCCAGGTGAAGACCCGTTCGATCAGGCCGACATACCTCACCCGAGGGTGGGGTACTTCGGGGTCATCGACGAACGGCTCGACCTTGAACTTATCGCGCATGCGGCTGCGGCAATGCCAGACGTGCATTTTGTCATGCTCGGCCCTGTCGTCAAGATCGATCGGGCGAGCCTTCCCACGGCAGGCAACCTGCATTGGCTGGGCGGCAAGTCCTATGCAGACCTGCCGAACTATCTCAGGCATTGGAGTGCCGGCTGGATGCCGTTCGCGCTCAACGAAGCGACCCGCTACATCAGCCCGACCAAGACTCCCGAGTTTCTTGCGGCAGGACTGCCGGTGTTGTCCACGGCGATCGTCGACGTTGTGCGTACCTACGGCGTCGAAGGCCTTGTCGAGATTGTCGAGGCGGAGGACATCGAGGCCAAGCTTCGCTCGATCCTGGCCCACCCCCGCGATTTCCTGGTGAAGAAGGCCGACGCCTACCTCGCCGACATGTCCTGGGAGAAGACCTGGAGCGCGATGGCTGCCCACATCGAGCGCGCCCATGCGATGAAGAGCGTCGTCCCATTCCTGAGGAGGGCGTGAGCGTGTTCGACTGGTTGATCGTAGGGGCCGGTTTCGCCGGCAGTGTGCTGGCCGAGCGTATCGCATCGCAACGGCAGGAAAGCGTCCTGATCATAGACCGACGAAATCACGTCGGCGGCAATGCCTATGACTGCTACGACGAGGCGGGAATACTAATTCACCGTTACGGGCCTCACATCTTTCACACCAACGCCCAATCGATCGTCGACTATCTGTCGCAATTCACGCAATGGCGGCCTTACGAACATCGCGTGCTGTCGCTTGTCGATGGAAAGCTGCTGCCGATACCGATTAATCTCGACACCATAAACCGCCTCTACGGCCTTGAATTGACGTCCGAGCAGCTGCAGGACTTCTTCGCTTTCCGACGCGAAACGGTCAAAGAAGTCCGCACCGCCGAGGACGTCGTGGTCAGCACAGTAGGCAGAGAGCTCTACGAGAAATTCTTCCGCGGCTACACGAGGAAGCAGTGGGGTGTCGACCCTTCCCAGTTGAGCAAGTCAGTGACGGCGCGAGTCCCGACCCGGACCGATCGCGACGATCGGTATTTTGGCGACAGCTTCCAGAACATGCCGGCAGGCGGGTATACGCGCATGTTTCAGCGCATGCTGGATAGTCCCAAGATCAAGATCATGCTGCAGACCGACTACCGCGAAATTCGCGACAAGATCCCCTTCCAGCAGATGATCTATACCGGTCCGATCGACGAGTATTTCGACTGGAAGCTTGGTCGCTTGCCCTACCGTTCGCTGCGCTTTGAGCACACGACGCTTGATTGCGAGCAGTTTCAACCGGTCGCCGTCGTCAACTATCCGCAGACGGAAAAATACACACGGATCACCGAGTACAAGCATCTGACCGGTCAGCAGAGTCCGAAGACCAGCCTCACCTACGAATACCCCACCGACGTCGGAGATCCTTATTACCCGGTGCCGCGGGCCGAAAACGAGGCTTTGTACAAACGATACGAAGCTTTGGCCGCGGCGTGCCCGGAGGTCTGGTTCGTCGGACGTCTTGCAACATATCGCTATTACAATATGGATCAGGTGGTCGGCCAGGCATTGGCTACGTTCGGGCGCATTCAGACACGCCTGCCAGCAAACGGGATGCTCGTCACGCCGACGCAGCGCGAGGCGGCCGAGTGAATGATGCGCCGGCCTGACCGGTGTCGGGCGACCCACGGCCAAAGAGACCAACGATATTTCTCGGCTTCTCGGCGAACAGCTCTAGATATGCTGTGCTGTTGATGCAGCTGAAAAGCGCGCACTGTTCGTATCAGCGAGGCTATAGCGCGCTTGCTTGTTGTTCCTCAAACGCCGAGAACGATTGGCGCTGGCGCTCCAACTCGTCCGCAAGTGGCTTGCGAACAGTGCGCGAGCCGTCCGCATGAATGGTGGAGAACAAGCCGACTTCGGCGTGGCGCGAATTGTCCCAACCTGGGTAGGCCGTCACCGGGTACAGGCATATACCCTGAACAGGTGCACCGAGGCTCGTCGCATCGCGCACTTCGTCGCAAACGTAGTGAAGCCAGGCTGGCCGCCCTGAACCTTCGGCGCCGGTCTCGGCGATGAACATCGGCTTCTTGTATCGTTCGGCGACCTCGACCAGCAATTCCGAAAGTGCACGGTATTCGTGGTGCCCCATCGGTATCGTTGGGCCATTCAAGTACCATTGGTTGTGCGGATAGAAGTTGAGGCCGATGACGTCCACAACGTCCTCGCTGCCGCCCAACTCCGGTTCCACGCGCCCGATCAGCATGTCATACGCCTCGAATTGGCCCTGGCGAGCATTTTCGGCGCGCCGCCGCTCGGGGTGAGTACGGTCACGAGGAGCAATATGGATCAGCGGTTCAGCCCAGATGAACCTGCAGCCGGGTTCGGCCTCCCGCATGGCCCTCACGCCGGCGACCGCTGCCCTGACAAGGTGTCGTTTGAACCATCCACGCTTGTTCGGCCCGACGCGGGGGAAATAGCCGACCTCCACAGCCCATGCAAAAAACGAAATCTCGTTGATCGGGCACACCAGGGGAGCCACCCCGGTAGCGGAGCGATGAACCCGAACAGCTTCCGCGGCGAAACGGACGTAGGCCTTGATAAACCCCGGGCCACCTTGGTCGATATGGTCTGGCGAGCCATAGTGGAAGATATCCCAGATAATCTGCACCCCGGCCGCCTGGGCTGCTTCGATCGCCGACGTCCAACTCGACCAGTCGAAGACTCCGGGGGCTGTTTCAATCAGGTGCCAGCGCAAGCCGTCGCGGATCGTGCGAAGCCCAAGCTCGGCACAACGGCGATAGTCGGCATGTGCATGGATGTCATGTGAGGTCGCGCGGATCAGATCAAGACGGGCCCCGTCGGCGCGCCTGTGGGAGGAACACTCGAAACCAGCCATGAAAAAGCTGTCGAACCCGGAAGAGCCTGCCGTGGGCCGACGAGCGGTATCCTCGTTCATACCAACATCCTGTCGCCCAAGGCGTGGGCAAGTAATCGCATTCGCAGTCCCCCATTGTCAGTTCCGGTGGCCTAGTCGAAACCGGTCGGCCACCACCACGTCGACGGCTCGGCGGCTGCGGTGTACACGTGTGCCTGGATTGGCGAATACAACCAAGCTCCAATCCCGTCTGCCGGGGGCCGCGGTCGCGTCGATTCGATCCGAAGTTATGCGGCCTGTTGCATCGCCCGTTCGTTGACGCCTGTTTCGCCTAGTCGGGTGAGCGCCTCATCGGTTGCTTTTTCTTCCTTGAGCGTCTGTTCGAGTAGCGGGACGGCGTCTTTCAAGCCAAGTAACCCGGCCCATGTGACAAGAGTCCCGTAGCGCGCTATTTCATAATGTTCGACGGACTGGGCTGCAGCCACGAGACCCGCGTCCAATGCCGGAGCCTCCTCGAATTCCTCCAAAATCTCCTGTCCTTCTTCGATGATGCCGTCGATCGCCGGGCACGTTTTCCCTTGGGCTCTCTTGCCAAAGGCGTCGAAAACTTGCTGCAGACGCTCGATCTGACCTTCCGTCTCGTCACGATGTTTTTCGAACGCCGCCTTCAACTCTTCGGACTCCGCGCCCTTTGCCATTTTCCGGAGCGCCGTCAGAATCTTGCGTTCGGCGTAGTAGATGTCTTTCAGACCATCATAGAAAAGGTCTTCCAAGCCCTTGGAGCTGCCCTGAGAGCTTTTTTTCGTCGCCATTGTCATCTCCTCTTTCATTTCGTATCGACGCATTCATGGCTCTAACTGGACCAGTCTCTTGTTGTTCCTTCGCCACGGCACAGCGGCAGCCAACAGCGAGCGACGGTCGGGTTGACCGCTGATTTCAGTCCGCCGCGCCAGCAGCGGCTTGAGCATCTCGGCTGCGCTCCATTGCGGAAGTTCCGGAATGAGGATCGTCTGCCTGAAGGGTTTCCGCTGTCATCGAGTCCTTGCGGCCGCATTTTTCGCAACGGACCTTTGCCCGCACCTGATCAAGGTTCCCGATCTCTTCTCGGGCCCCCAATGGCGTCGAACCTGGACGAAGTTGCCGACCAGATCAGCAGTGTATAGGGGCCGCGGACCTGTTTTGCGATGTAGTTGAACTCACCTTGAGGCAGCTGCTCGCGCAGGCGTTTGGACGACAGGCGGACGGCATCATGGCCTCTAAATTCGAATTCGCGGTCAAGAGGACCACGTCCACAGCATAGTTGCACCTAAGATCCTCCTCGATGTCGCCAGCGGCGCGAAGCCTCAGATGGTCTTCGAAAACCCCCTCTGCGGACCGAGCATGTCATGTCTCCTTTGCAGTACCGGAAAGGCCGTGGACAGCCGTGTCGTCCTTCGCGATGCTGAACGGATGCGACCCCGGTTTGTTCCTGAGGCCAACATGCGCTGGAGCCGGATTGCCTTGCACCCCCGATCACAAACGAATGAGAACATTCAATCGGGGTCCTCATGGCTTCCGCCATCGACATTCTGGCATGCTGACCAGCGACGAGGTCGGCAATTGTCCAGGACTAGAGCGGCCGGCCAGGTGCGCTTGCAGCGGTGCCGGGGGGACCTCACGCTCCAAGGCCGTCCTGGCCTTCGCCAGCAACAACCACAAGGCCTGCAAAAAAGCTTCATCTGCTTGCGGTGTTAATCCGACCTCCTTGCAATGTTCAACGATCCTGTCCTGAATCGACACTGCGGTTTCATACCGTTGGACAACCCTTGCCAGAACGTCCTGACAGGTGCCAATCGCCACCTCCCGAATGTGGTCAGCGACGGGAGAGAGGGCAGCACGGGTGACATCATGAGCAACGGGGCGTCCCGATCAGTCGGATGTATTCCGCCTCGGGCTGCCCATAAGAACGATCCGCCAACGCGCGTCTATAGCAATAGCTTCAGCCTTCAATTGAACAAAGCAATCGTGTGGGGACCGGTCCTCACCCATGACCAGGGCTGCCCCGGTCATACCGTCAAAGCCAATAAGACCAACCTCGGCCTCGACCTCAGCCCGAAGCTTCGCCACCATTGACCCGAGACCGCTCTCGAAGAAATCGACGGTGTCAATCGGGACCGAGGTCTGCTCCAGGTGCGTCCTCAGTCCCAAGTGACGGGCTTCGAGGTGAGGCTGCAGCAACGTCAGATCCGGTGCGCTCAGGCGCCGCAACAGTTCGTTCTTGAACGAGGTTTCCATCTGCGCTGTCTCCCGATCGGGGCGGAAGGGCGATGGTCGCTCACAGCTGACGACGCCCTAACAATTGTCGACAGTCAGGGGAAAGTATACCTAAAAGGGCGGGGAGTCTCAAAAAGCTACTATGCTGACCAGAGAAGCTCGTCAGTCTGGCGATCATCAAGATGCTGCTAACAAGCAGTGTCCGCCTCTACCGGTCGAAGGTTGCCTTCGCAATCTGGTGTGCGCCTTTTGTCGAAGCATACGGCCCCAAACTGATTCATCCTCTGGGGAAGCCAAGCGGTATCGACGCTGCCTGAAAACTTACGCGCAAGCGCTCCACACTTTCGGGGGGCGCTTTGTCGATCGACCAGAGTAGCCAAGCACCCCTTCTGTATCCCATAGTATTCGTCTTCGCCTATTGCTCCGGAACGGCAGAGGTTTGCGGACGATTTCGTGCTGCTTCGGCAATTTCCGGGATGTATTTCGTCGCGGTGCAGCTTCGGTTCACATTGGCGCGTGCGTCGAATACCTCTTTCTCGCAGACCCGCTTCGCGAGCTCGATAGGCACATGAACTGCCAGAGGCACTTCCACCTCGGAGATTCCAAGCTCCCTTGCGATCTGCTGTTTCACTTCGTGCCTGCCAAGCGAAACGTCGACGCCGACATCCTGGGCATCTTCGGTTGTCGATGATGCGCCTTGCCCCGGCAGATCTTGCTCCTCGGTCTGAGCAAATGACTGCACGGCAAAAAGCTGCAAGGCGAACACGGCGAGCGGCAAAATTCGTTGGAATACTCTCATGCCTGGCTCCTGCAGGTGCCTTTAACAACGGCAAAGTATTTGAAGCGTTCCAGAGGCGGGGATGCGCGCGCTCAGCGGCAGTCGAGGCGGGTTTTTTCTGTTGGAATACGATATGGCGACCGTGGTTGGATGCCGACAGCCGACTGTGCTGGCACATCGGAGTGTAGGAATTTGCCTACCGAGAAAGAAAGACAAGCCAGAGACGAGCGCACCTCGGATGCTGCACGAGGATTGACCGACATTGAGCGTGCGGCACGAGACGCAAAGACCGCGGCTTCGGGAGCAGCGCCTGAAGGCCGCACTTGCTGTGACGTCGGCCGTGGCATCTAAACCGAAGAGGACACCAAAAACCACGAAAGCCTAGCAGTCACTTGCACCACACGGGAGCTTGCATTCAACCCCACGGTGCTCAAGATCCAAGTAGGCTCTGCAGCTCTCTAGGCTCACAACCTCGTGCACCCAAGTTTGATCCTGCTGCAGCAATCAGGACTACTCCAGAACGAATATGGCCAGCAGGGCAACAAAGAGAACGAGGGCGATCGCGGCGCCCCAGATGAGGACCTTTCCGGTGCCGCGTTGCTCTTCCTCGCGAGAAACGTCTTTCGCCATTCCATGCATCCTTTGCGAAGGTCCAAACTGAGCAACGTGCCGTGCAAGGCTGTTCCCAACGCTCTCGGAGCCAACTTGGTGTCAGTCCAACTGCCGGTTGCCGTAGGGCTTCGAATCGCTCTAGCGCTATCGGCAATACAGCGCGGCTCTCCTCTGAGCGCGACCGCAGCTCCCTTCAGGCAAGATGCGCGAGCAGACGGATATCTATCTGACCGAAAGCAAAAGAAACCACGCGTGCCCCACTGAAAGCACAAGCAAGCGCAAAGATTCCTGAACTGATGCTCGGCTGGCGGGAACTTGCTCGCCAGCCGAGTTGAGTTCAGGCGGTGGTCGGGGGAGATCAGCCAGCCACACGCTGGTGATTCCAACC
>NZ_JAMYPQ010000025.1:0-64623 GCF_040320455.1 Mesorhizobium sp. M0698
GAGCGATCTGCTCGGCCGGAGCGGATTCTGTTTGCTGCTGCTGATTGCGCCGCTTCTTGCGGGGTTGCTCGGACTCGGCTGGAGCGATCTGCTCGGCCGGAGCGGATTCTGTTTGCTGCTGCTGATTGCGCCGCTTCTTGCGGGGTTGCTCGGACTCGGCTGGAGCCGCCTGCTCGGCCGGAGCGGATTCCGTTTGCTGCTGCTGGTCGCGCTTCTTCTTTCTGGGCTGCTCTGCCTGCTGGCTTTGCGCGCAGGCCTCCGCCGACTCGCCCTCGGCGCAACTCGATTGCACTGGGATGAGCGGCGCTGCGGTACGTTGCACGGGGCTGAATGCGGCATTGCCTTGCAGCGGGAACGCGCCTAGCGGCGCGGACGCCATCAACAGGCCAAGCGCCGTGCCTGCCAGAATCCGTGGTTGGCGTTTCATCATAAACACTCCTTGTGGCGTCCCATCCCTGCCCAAACTTTCAGCAACCATGTTTGGTTCCTGTTTGTAGGTTCTAGCCGTGGCACAGGGCGATTGACCGGCGTTTTGAAGGCGACTTCATGTCATTCGTATGGTCCTGGCGTATGTTCCGGCGTATTGTCCCGGCGTATCGTTCGGACGAGGGTGCACGGTTGCCGTGCTTGACCTTGAAGCGTCCGAGGGCCACATGCCGACGATGGAAAAGCCGTTCTGGAAGACCAAGACGCTCGAGGCGATGACCCCGGCCGAGTGGGAATCACTCTGCGACGGCTGCGGCAAATGCTGCCTGTCCAAACTCGAAGACGAGGACACCGGAGAGATCTACTGGACCAGCGTCGGCTGCCGGCTGTTCGACGCTGGAAGCTGCCGCTGCTCCGACTATGCCAACCGGCTGGCGCGTGTTCCGGATTGCGTCGGGCTGACGCCGCAGAATGTGCGCACCATCAGCTGGCTGCCCAAGACCTGCGCTTACCGGCTAGTGGCCGAGGGCCGCGATCTCTATTGGTGGCACAGGCTGGTGTCGGGAAGCGACGAGACCGTGCACGAGGCCGGCATCTCGATGCGCGGCCGGGTCAGCGCCAGCGAGACCGACCTTGCCGAGCCGGACGACTATTTCGACCATATGCTCGCGGACGAGCCTTAGGATTTTACCGCGAAATCGAGAATCCGGAACCGACGGCAAAACGGACGTTGTCCATCCACCATGCCCACCCTATGCAGCACCGCCGTCCATAACACCGGTTCCAGAAGCGAGAGACTATTCCGGTTCTGCCTCATGAACTGGAGATGAACGGCCGGTTCGCAAAAAATTCAGACAGACGGGTGCATTCTCCTCCCATCGGTTCGACGAAAACGTGTGGAAACCCTCAACAAGGAGAGAAGACAATGTTCAACACCATCAAGACGGCGGCTCTTTCGGCTCTTGTCGGCCTTGGCACGCTTGCTGCCATCCCCGCTCATGCTGACAGCATCTATCTCGGCTTCGGCAACAACCAGGATCCGCGCGTCGGCGTCTATACCGGCGACGAAGATGATGGTTACTATCGCGAACACCGCCGTCATGGCGGCTGGCGCCGGTCCTGTTCGCCGGAGCGTGCCATCGACAAGGCCGAACGCATGGGCCTGCACCGCGCCCGCATCATCGACATCAACCGCCGCACGGTCAAGGTCGCCGGCCGCCAGTATGGCGACCGCGTCGTGATCGTATTCGCCAACGAGCGCGGCTGTCCGATCATCTATCGCTAAGGTCTTCGGGCCTGCGGCCGGCTGACTTGCAGCCGGGCCTTTCCGCCAGGAAGCGCGGCTCAAAAAACCCTGGAGGATCGATCCTCCGGGGTTTTTCATGCTGCAAGCGATGATCATTTCAATTCGAAAGTCACCGTCACCTGTGCGGTATAGGAATTTTCGCCGGCTTGCACCGGGACCGACGCACCGGCGGCATCGAATGCCTTGGCGTTGATCGGCATCGGCGGTGGTGCGAAATTCTGGTCGGTGATTTCCAGGACCCGGCCGATGCCGACGCCGGCCGCTTCGGCCAGCGTCTTGGCCTTGGCCATGGCATTGGCGACGGCCTTCTTGCGCGCCTCGGTGACGGCTGCCGCCGGATCGTCGTTGGAGAAGGAGATGCCGCCGCCCTGGTTGACGCCGAGCGACACCGCCTTATCGAGAATGTCGCCGGTCTTGTCGATGTCGCGGATGCGCACCGAAAGGGTGTTGGTCACCTGGTAGGCGACAAGCTCGGCCTCCTGGCTGCCGTCGGGCTTGTTGGTGTAGTTATAGCGCGGATTGATCTGGATGCCCGCGGTCTGCAGGTCGCGCTCCTTGATGCCGGACGATTTCATGGCAGCGATCACTGCGGCCATCGCGTCGTTATTGGCATCGAGCGCTGCACGTGCCGTCTTGGCTTCACGCATGACGCTGAGCGTCAGCAGAGCCAGATCGGGTGCTATCGCCGCCTCGCCTTCACCGGTGACGACGATACGCGGCGGCGGTGGCGAATCGGCGGCGGCCGCGATCGCCGGAAATGCGATTGCGGCGGCAATCGCCAGGGGCAAAATACGTCTGGTCATGAAATCTCCTCGATCTGGGATCCCAAGACAGCCGAGTGTTGGCCGGCGTCCAATGGGCGACGTGCAATAGGTTATCAATATGGGCTGATTTGGGCGATCTCTGCCAGCCCCCTTGGAACGCCTGCTCGGAAAGCCCTCGGAAAGCCTTGTGCGGTTCAGGGAAAAACACTAATCCAGCGCCGTGGGGCCTGTAGCTCAATGGTTAGAGCCGGCGGCTCATAACCGCTTGGTTGGGGGTTCGAGTCCCTCCGGGCCCACCATTGGCTTTTGTGGCCGTTGATTTAATTGGATTTTTTGGCCATTTTTGTCCCACCTCTTTCAACCCCCTCAGAAAGTGGGACAATTTTGTTCTCTTTTCGATCGATAACCAGCAGGTATTTCGCCGCTCTCGCTACCTTCCGGCGACGCGCTTTCTTGATGTAGTGGTCGGGCTGCTGGTACGTAGTCCACCCATATATCGCCTTCAGCTGCTCGTGCGTCGCGCCGTTCTCAGCGGCGATCGTCGCGCCGGCCTTGCGAATTCCATGAGCACTGCAGTGCGGCAGCTCAGCTTGATCACACCACTGGCGCATCTTGTTGCCCAGACCGTTCTCCGAGAACGGGCGACCATACTCATTGACCAGGAAGGTCATCTGGTCGGAGGGCGTGTGCTCAAGTTCCGCCTCTAGTTCGGGCAGAAGCGGGAGCTCCACCAACACCGCATCCTTGTTACGACTGGTCTTCCCAGGCTTAATTCTGATCCACTTCTCCCACTGCTCGGTCTCCTCGTTGTAGACGAGCGTGATGTGCTGTCGACCGAAGATCGCGACGTCGGACAACCGCAGGCCAGTAAACATGAAGATCGAGAGCGCACGTCTGGCTGCGGTACCCAGCGGATGCCGCTTCTCATATTGAACGATCTCCGACACGTCCCATGGGTGCCAGCCGTCGCCGCTCTTTAGCCGTCTGATGCCGCGGGCGGGATTGGAGTCGACGCCCGGAATCTCTGTGTCCTTTGCCCACTCAAACATCGCGCTGATGGCTTTTACGATATTGTTTGCCGCGCCAAGGGCGTCGAGCCTGGTGTCCCTGATCTCCTTAACATGAGACCGTTTCATACCGGCGAATGGCAGAGATCCCTTGGTGGGATACTGAGGATCCGGGTCACCTTCGAGGGGATGAGGTAATTCGCATACGCGCTCCAGAATTGCTCGTCGGCGCGCCATAGTGTCTTGGGTGATTTCCGTGCCGCCCCGACGGTAATACTCCTGGCAAAGCCACAGCAACGTGCCTTTCTTCGCTGGCTCGGAAGGCTTGGGGAGGCGCCGGCAAATCTCGGGAAGAGTGCCGGGCCGAACATAAGTGACCTCGGCGCGCGCGCACCGCAGTTCCTCGAGGAACTCGTCGCTGCCGGTCGGTTCACGGAGCCGGACCTTCTTCCGACCCGGTGCGCGAAAATAGTACCGATCATTGCCGTGGCGATCAGTGTCCTTCACTACGCCCTTAAGAGCGACCTTCACGGGCTCATCCGTCATGTTCGTGGTTTTCGATCCCAAGGATTGTCTAGTGGCGGCGAATCTTCGTCAAGCTTTGGTGCTCCTCCGATTTGGCGGTGAGGGAGCTTTCGAAACGCCAATACAAGTTCCTCGACGTCCCAAACAATGCGCCCCTTGCTCGGCATTCGTGGCTGCGGCATCCGGCCGTCCTGGACCATTTCATCAAAGGTCGTTGAGCTTACGCCGATGAACGTCGCAGCCTGCTCGCGATTGATTCCTACCGGCGGGAGCGAGGGCGGCAAGACGCTCGGGGTGCGCAGCATCGGTTTAGTGCGTTGAAAGCGCGTCTTTGGCGCCTGCCTGTCTTTCTATGCACCTGTCCGAATATTGCAGACGCTCAATCATGTCCTGGCCCTGTGCTTGCAGGCTCACCCTAGGTCTCCAGACCTAGGATCGCTCAAGACACCGGACTCTTTTCCAGCCTTTGTGTACGATGATGGGTATCTTAATGCGCTCGAGGCCAAGAACTGAATGGGCGGCGACTTGCAAGGGCAAAATGACCGCGGAACCACGTATCTGAGTCAGAGGCGCAATCCAACTGAGGAACGCATGGTTGTGTTTTCAGACGGTTATGACTTTCATGCATGCGTAACAACCAACAAGAATACCAACAAAATATTTCTGTGGATCACTTTCATTCCTCATGGAATGCGCGACTGATTTGGTCCGACAGCGGCTTCACAAAATAAGAAAGCGCCGTACGCTCGCCCGTCTGGATCATCGCTTCGGCCGGCATGCCGGGCACGAGCGTCAGGTCCTTGAGCTTCGTCAGTTCCGCATGCGGAACCGACAGACGCACCAGGTAATACGAGACGCCGTTTTTTTCGTCCGTCGCCAGATCGGCTGCGATCCGGCTGACATATCCGTTCAATACCGGCGTGGTCCTCAGATTGAAGGCTGACATCCGCAGCACGGCCTTGTGACCAAGCTGGATTTGGTCGATGTCCTTCGGGGTGATTCGTGCTTCAAGCGCAAGATCGTCGCCTTCCGGCACGATTAGCATAATCGGATCGGCGGGCGTGATCACTCCTCCGACCGTATGAACTGCGAGTTGTTGAATGGCGCCTGACTGCGGCGCGACAATATCGATCCGTCGCAGTTCCTGTTCAGCCGCCACCTTGCGCTCAACATACTCCCCAACCTGCGCCTGAACCTCTCTGAGCTCCTGGCCGACTTCCGTCTTGAAATCCGGATCGATCTGCAGGATCTGCAGGCGCGTTTCGGCTATGCGGGCTGCCGTCTGTGCCTGATGTGCAATCTTCTCACCGCGTTCGCCGCCGAAAGTGGCAACCTGCGTCTTCAGGCTGTTCAAGCGTTGGTCCGAGACAATGCCTTGGTCGCGCAGCCCACTCAGGGCAGCAATTTCCTTTTGGAGAATCTCGGTGCTTTTCTCACAAGCGATTTCCTGCGCCTTGAGCCCCTCGATCTCGTGCTCATATTGAGTGATGCGTTCCGCTAGCTGCGCCTGCCTTCCGTCGCGGGATTGTCTGCGGAATTCGAACAGCCGCGTCTCGCCATGTACTGCCGAAGCTACGTCCGGAACATCTCTGCGGGCGAGCAGCCAGTCCGGGAAGGCGATCTCCGCCAGATCGTCACGCTCAGCTTCGAGTCGTGCCAGGTTGGCGGCCAGCTCATCGAGCCGCTTGGTGACTACAGCGAGAGTGGCGCGCGTCTGGGTGGCGTCGAGCCGCATGAGGATGTCGCCGGCTTTTACTTTATCACCTTCGCTCACCAGGATTTCTCCCACCACCCCGCCGGTCGGGTGCTGCACCTTCTTCACATAGGAATCGACGACAAAGTGTCCGGACGCGACAACCGCACCGGAGAGATTCGTGAAGGCCGCCCAGGCTCCGGCTCCTCCAACAAAGATCACGCTCGCCAGAAGGCCCGCCACCAGGTGCCGGCGAATGGAGCTGGAAACGTCATTATTCTGATGAATGCCGGCCACCGGGATCCTCCATGTCAGCGCGCTCTCCCACGTTATCCTGTGTAGACTCGATGGCCTTGACGCCAGCGCCTGGTGCCATCGCTGCCCTCTTCAAGACTTTGGAAAGCGCTTCATCACGCGCACCGAATGCTCGCTGCCGTCCACCTTCCATGACCAACACAAAATCCACGGCGCGGATGGCGCTCGGCCGATGGGCGACGACAACCGCAATGCCCTTGCGCCCGCGCACGGAGGCGATCGCCTTGACGACCGCAGCCTCGCCTTCCGCATCGAGATTGGCATTGGGTTCATCCAGCACAACAAGGAAAGGGTCTCGATAAAGAGCACGGGCAAGACCGATACGCTGGCGCTGCCCGGCGGAAAGTGCCGATCCGGCCTCACCAATCGGAGTTTCGTAGCCGTGCTCAAATCGGAGGATCAGTTCGTGCGTGCCCGCTGCTTTCGCCGCGGTGACAATAGCCTCAGGGTCAGGATTATCTTCAAAACGAGCGATGTTTTCGGCAATGGTGCCGTCGAACAGTTCAACACCTTGCGGCAAATAGCCGATATGACGGCCTAGCGCTTCCCGGTCCCATTGATCGAGGCTTGCGCTGTCGATGCGAACCTTTCCGGCGACCGGCGTCCATGCGCCGACGATGGCGCGCGAGAGTGTCGACTTGCCCGAACCCGATGCACCGATGATCCCGAGTGCGCTTCCCGCCTGAACGGCAAACGCAAGGCCGGTCACGGTCGGCTTCCTTTCGCCGGGCGGAACGATTGTCACGCCTTCGAGGCGGAGTTCGCGTTCAGGTGCAGGCATTGGCATAACAGAAGCGGTTTCAGGAACCGTTCCCAGGAGGTCCTCCAGCCGCGCCCAACCCTGGCGCGCCATGAGGAAGGGTTTCCAGCTTGAAATGGCCAGATCGACCGGAGCCAGCGCACGCCCCATCATGATCGAACTGGCAATCATGACCCCGGCCGTAGCCTCCTGCCTGATGACAAGGTACGCGCCGACGGCAAGAATGGCCGATTGCAGCAGCACGCGCAACGACTTTGCAATGCCACCCAGCCCACCTGCCACGTCCCCAGCTTTCCGGTTGGCGGCCAGATACTCGGCATTGGCCTTGTGCCATCGGGCAGCGATCCGCTTTCCGAGACCGAGAGCTTGCACGACCTCGGCATTGCAACGCGCTGCTTGCAGTAGGCCATTGCGTACCATGTCGTGGGCAATGGTCTCGCGTATCGGCCGTTGCGAGAGAGTGTTGGTAAGAAGTGTCAGAGATGTGAGACCGATCGCCCCGATAAGTGCCGTCATGCCGATCCAGAAATGAAAGAGGAAGCAAATGGCAAGATAAAGCAGCATCCATGGCAGATCGAAGAACGCTGTCGGACCGTTTCCACCTAAGAATCCGCGAATATTGTCGAGATCGCGAAGCGGCTGCAAGCCGTCGCCCGGCATGCGCGTTAAAAGCGGAAGGCGAACGATCGCATCGTGAACGCGTCCGGAAAACTGTTCATCGAAACGCTCGCCAATCCGCAGCAGCACGCGGGCGCGCAAAACGTCGAGCAGGCATTGGAACGCATAAAGCCCTGCAGCAAGCACGACGAGCCCCACTAGCGTCGATACGCTGCCACTTGCCAGAACGCGGTCGTAGACCTGAAGCATGAACAGCGGCGAGATCAGCGCAAGCACGTTGACCACGCCGCTGATCAACAGAATTCCCCAAATAGCGGAAGTCAGAGGGAAAGGTCTCAAAGCTGAATCCTTCAAGGAATGGTTACTCACGTAGGTCTCCGTGAGGATCTGGCGACCCAGCTCCCTATATTGCTCCCCGAGCGGCAACCGACTCGCTGATTCAGGATCAGTGCTCCCGCCGAATATGTTTGGTTTGGCATCTAATGGAGCGGGTCAACAACAACACCGTCCGGCTGAAGGTTTGGAAGGGCAACGTCATCGTGGCCGGCCGCAAGGGCCCGAACAGGCTTCCGCCTCCACGCGTTCAGGGAGATTTCGGTGTACGACCAGCGCGACGTGCAGGGCTTCGTCAAGCTGTACACGCTGCGACTGCTCCCGGGCGCCCCGGCCCATCGCAAGTAGCGGAAACGGAAAGCGCCCGCCCAGGGGGGCGGGGCGCTGTTCCGTATGGGTTTTCCGGATCAAACGAAGGTGAAGTCCGACGCGGTCAGGCCTAGGTCGGCCACGGTGACCACACCGCCCAGGTGGACGAACTCATGCGCGCTGTTGTCGGCGGTGACATAGGCCAGAGTTGCGACTCTGTCGGTGTAGCTGCTTTGGTAGACAATGATGTCGCCGGCGTGCTCGCCGGAGATCGCACTCGCGGCTTCAGAAGCAGAGTTGAAAGATTCGCCAGTGATCACCACGACGTGTTCGCCGTTCGCACCCGAGGCCGCACCACTGTAGAAGCTGCTAACCGGGTAGCCGGACTGTATGCTGGCGTTGTTGACGAAGTTCGCGCCAAAACCGTCGTTGTAGAGGCCCACCGCATCGAAGGCGAACTTGTCCTCCGCCGGGTTGAAATCGGTGATAGTGGAAATGTCCGGCTTCGACCCGACACTCGGGACGACCCCAGGCACCGGATTGTGGAACTGGAACACGAACGTGTCACTGTCGGTGCCCCCGGTCAACGTGTCCTGGCCGTCACCCACGTAGACGACATCCTGGCCGGGACCGCCGCTGAGCCTGTCATTGTCCTCACCGGAGATGCGCGCGTTGAAGCGGCCGTTGTCGCCGGAGAGATCGTCCCAGCCATCTCCGCCGAAGATGCGGTCGTTACCCTCGCCGCCGAGGGCTCGGTCACTGCCCGCGCCAGCCGAGATCTCGTCGTTGCCGCCACGACCGTCAATCCAGTCATTGCCCCCGAAACCCTCCATCCAATCTTCAAGCTTGGTGCCGAGGAGTGTTTCGGAACCCGGGCCACCCTCGATAATGTTTGCCATCGAAAATACTCCTAATGATGCACCCTGCCTGACGCGTTTCATATTCCTCATCGGATAATTAGAGAAATCGATTGCTTGGATAGACACACATTTACGAAATGGATGCACTCACGTTCACTTCCTTCTGCTGAGCAGTTGCGGGCTCGCAGGCGGCGGGGACGCTGGTCGCCGATGCAATCGATGAAGATTCGACACTCAAACCGGGACTAGACTAAGACTAGGACGAACTTCGTAACGGGGCCGTCCTGGTTGGGCCCCAAACTTCTCTCTGTTTGCTCGACGCCGGCATACCCGCACCGTGAGCGCTGGACGAGGACAAGTTCCGCTGGCGGAGAACGGCGTGATCGGCTTGCCGCGCCGAAACTGATGGCGCTCGTCGAAGGCATGGACTGGACGCGCGTTCGAGCCGAACGGCGACGGCGTCCGGCCGGAAGGCGGTGGCGAAGTGACTCAGGCGCAAAAGGCGGGCTTCAGGCCGTGTAAAACAAGCTCCTGTCGGCGTCATGACGAGAAGCGCTTCGGCCCGTCCCCACGAAATCGATCCGCTCAAGGCGATGTTCGTCGCCATGGCGGCGGAGAAGGCCGAACTGCAACAACTCCGGAGCGAAACACTCAAGGCCGAGATCGTCCGGATGGCGACACTCAACGAGCGTGCCCAGGAGAGGATCGCCGACCTTCATGGGATCGTCAAGCAGCTGGAGCGCGCCGCTTCGGTCGCAGCTCCGAGAAGCTCGAACGTGCCCAGCAGGCCTTCGCCTTCGAAATCCAGACCGGGCTCGGCGCGATTGAGTCCGAGCTCGAGGCCGCAAGACCGACAGGCGAGCCGCGACGTGCTGCGCGACCGCGCAAGGCGTTCCCGGCGCATCTGGAGCGGGTCGAGATCGTCATCCAGCCCGAGCCATGGGGGAAGAAGCGCTCCCGCAGCCAATCGTCCAGTCCGTCAAACGCGGTCGGCCGCACAGGCTTGCGAAACGGAACAGTCCCGCCCTCGCTTAGATACCGAGGCACCGTGTTGCGAGCGCACCCGAATTCGTTCGCCCGTCGGTTCCCCAGCCAAGCTCATGCAGCGGCAGCATCGCTGCACCTCTTCAGGCTGAAGGATCTGCTCTCCCTGCATCGTTCTCGACAATGCAGGAATCGCCCAATCCCAATCGCCATCCATGCCTCCTCTCATAACCGAGGGGTCGTCGGCCGACAACTGAGACGTCCGGTGCTCTTAGGCGGGGTAATCATACGAGATGCCTCCTGCAACATCATTTCCCGCATCCATAGGCTTGCCGGATCATTATTGTGAAGCGCAGGCCATTGGACGGCCTCCGTGAATGCGGCAGGAAGTGGCGGCGGAAGTTCGACAATCCGCAGGGGTGTTAATTTTGCGAAATGCTGCGCCAGCCGTAAGGGCATTGTCCCGATGCGGTTGGTGCCTGATAGAAGGGGCGGGATCATGCTAAAGCCCTGTACGACGACCTCGATACGTCTCTCGAAACCGTTCTCGAGCAAATACCATTCCTCGATGGAGGGCTGCCGGGTGTCCCCGAATTTAAGCACAACCTGCCCCATCGACAAGTATCGGTCGAATGTAAGTGGCTCTGACAGCTGCTTGTTCGTGCCGCAGCCTACGCATACGAGTATATCTTCGAACAGGGCTGCGCGAGGATGTTTCGACATGAACACTTCCGGCATAATCAGAAAATCAACGTCGCCGCGCCGGAGAAGCTCCTCGGGGTCGTCGGAAATAAGCAGACATTCGAAGCGGACGGCGGGAGCTTCCCGCGCAGCACGCTTTACGATCTTCTTAAAAAATACGAGCGTGAGGTAATCGGAAAGGATGATGCGGAAGCGACGATCCGATCGGGCCGGGTTAAAGGCGTCCCAGGAAATAATCGACAGCTGGATGTGCAGCAATGCCTCCCGGACTGCTGTGGCGAGCCCCTCCGCGCGCGGTGTCAAAATGAGTTCGCGGCCGTTCATCGTAAATAGCTCATCGCTGAAATAGGCGCGTAACCGACCGACGGCGGCGCTCATGGCCGGCTGACTCAGGTTAATACTGCGGGCCGCGGCGGTGACTTTACGCTCCCTGATCAAAGCATCCAGCACAACCAGGAGATTTAGATCGAGTCCCTTAAAACGCATGTATTGACCTATCCGACGCGTGGATGGGTATCGCCCAAAGAAACAATTTTACGAATGGTGAGTAGCGTCAACGCATCAGCCGACGACGAAATAGAGCAACCGATAGGAAGAACGGCAAAACCGTGTATATGCAAAGCGCGCCGATATGCAGGCCCATGCTGCCGGCCGGACGGCCAAGCATCGCCGGACGAATGAGGTCAATTGCATGTGCGAGCGGCAACAAGGAGGCGACGTCCTGAAAAGCGCCGGGCAATTGGTTGACCGGAAACATCGCGCCGCAAAGGAACAGCATGGGTGTTATAACAAGCGTATTATAAAATATGAAATATTCATAACTGGGCGCAAGCGCCGTGACGACCATCGCTAGACTCGCGAAGGCGAGGCCACTGAGAGCGATGACTGGCAGCAAGCAGAGGATGGATGGCCACGATGTGTAGCCGAGCGTGGTGGCAACAATGGTGATTGCTGTGCCCGCCATCAGGGCCTTGGTGGCTGCCCACGCCAATTCGCCGAGTACGATATCGCCGAGCGTCAGCTGAGTGCATAGCATTCCTTCCCAGGTGCGCTGGTTGTCCATGCGTCCGAAACTCCCGTAAACCGTTTCAGCGGTCGCCGATGCCATCGCGCTTGTGGCAACCATGCCAGCCGCGAGAAACGCAATGTACGAAGTGCCCTCAACAGGACCTATCATTGTTCCGATGCCAAAGCCGAGACCGAACAGATAGATCATCGGATCGGCGAGGTTGCCGAGAACCGATGCAAGCCCGATTTTCTTCCATCCAAGATAGTTGCGGCGCCAAACCGCGACCCAATTCCACGCATTGGCGGGCATGCCCGCCGCATAACGTTCGCCCATTGTTCAGTCCTCCATCTCGCGCCCGGTTAGCCGCAAGAACACATCCTCGAGATTGGGGGGACGCTGCAGAAGGCGCAGACCCGCGCGCCCGCGTAGCTGCCCCAGCACCTGCTCCGGATCGGGTGCATAGCAAAAAAGCGTCTCACCGCTCACCTCGATGCGCTGTGCGTACGGCCGGATCAGCGCACCCAGTTCATGCGGATTGCCGCCGTAGACCTCGACCACGTCACAGCCGATCTGCTCGTCAATGAGTGCGGACGGGCGGCCTTCGGCGATCTTGCGCCCCTCCTCCATAACGCACAGCCGATCGCACAGCCGCTCGGCCTCTTCCATGAAATGGGTAGTCAAAAGAATAGTCTTGCCCCGCGCCAGCAGCGATCGCAGCCGTTCCCAGATCAGGTGGCGGGCCTGCGGATCGAGGCCGGTGGTCGGCTCGTCCATCACCAGCAAGTGCGGGTCATTGATCAGCGCACGCGCGAGCGTCAGGCGCCGCTTCATGCCGCCGGACAGTTCGGCGACGCGCGCATCCGCTTTGTTCTCGAGGCGGGCGAACTCAAGCAGCGACGGTATGACCGCTTCGATCTGGCGTCTGCTCATCCGGAAGTAGCGCCCGAACACCAACAGGTTCTCGCGTACAGTGAACGCGGTATCAAGATTGTCGAACTGCGGGACCACGCCGATGCGCATACGTGCCAAACGCGCGCGCGCCGGCACTGGAGCGCCGAGCACAGTAATCTTCCCCGCATCAGGCGATGTCATGCCGAGGACCATACGCGCAATCGTGCTTTTACCCGCACCGTTCGGTCCCAAGAGCCCGAAGCATTCCCCCGCCGTAACGCGGAACGACAGTCTGTCGACAACGAGCTTGTCATAAGTTTTGCTTACGTCAGTAAGATCGATCGTTACCGTGGACATGGGTTCATTTTACCGAGAGCGTCGCCACGACTGGCGGTTGCTGTTGCCTGCCGGACCTGAAACTGTGACTCGTCTTCGCCATCCCAGCCGTCGATAACGAACTGATCGACATCACAAGGATTTAGCCCCTGTTCCGCCAAAGCGGCGACAATTGCGTCGAGATTATCGATGGTTTGGTAACGCGGATTGTTGTGCCGCTTTTCCTGCTCTACGCGGAAGACGAGCCGTCCATCCTCGACAAGGGCGATCGCCCCATCATGGGTCAGCTTGGTACCACAGATGCGCATAGTGTCTCCACGTTAACGGCGATAGATTCGATTCATCAGGAAGCGGAAAGCGGGTTCCGGAAACGGACGAGCAAGCAGTCTTCGTTGACCGACTCGCCCCGACACTCAAGACGCTCTACCTCGATCAACGTTTCGTTCAGCATGGCGATGACCGGCTCAGCACCAGCGGCGTGACCCCAGCGACGGCAATTAGCATCCCTTGCCGATCCGAAGATCAGATGCCCGCCTGGCGCAAGCACCCGCACCAGGTTTTTGACGGCCGCGCGCATCTCGGCTATGTCTTCGAGGTAGTATAGGACCTCCGCCACAACGATCAGGTCAAACAACTCGTCGGTCGAAAACTGTTGAACATCGGAGACTATCCAGTTGATGCGCGACGGCTCCTTTATCCGTTGACGTGCTCGAGCAATCGCTTGCGCCACGACATCGATGACGGTGAGCCCTTGGCAGTAGGGGGCTAGTTTTTCCGTGAATGCGCCGGCAGCGCACCCGACTTCGAGGGCATTTGTAATGGAGCCTTGGGCAAGCGCCAGCTGGAGCATTTGCGTGTGGCGCTCCCGCTCGAACGGATTGCCGTCGAGGCGCCACGGATCGTCTGCGGCCAATTCCCGATCGAGCAACTGATGATTCATGTTCTGGGTCAAACTCGTCCACCTCTCGTCCACCTAGGTAATTAGCGATCACTCGTCGCCGCAAATGTTGCCCGAAAGCGCTAATCCCGAAGAATCCCGCCCAAGATTGAGCCTGCGAAGCGGAGCTGAATGCGGTGAGAATTCTGCCCTGCTTGATCCAGTGATCGGAGTTTGGGTGGGGGCCTGTTTTCCCCCAGTGTTCGATGTAGCGACAGCAGAGCTTCGCGACAGCCAATCGCTATTGCTCAATGTACACAGCGCGTAGGCCTTCAAGGGAAGTAAGAGAAAGATGTTGATGAACGTGTGCAGGGAAAAGCCCAGAAATCGAAACTGTCGAGCACGAACTGCTACCACGCTGCATCGGACCATGGTCATGGACACAATCATCAGTCCTGTCCACCAAGGCACAGTGCCTGTCAGTGCGAAATGTGCGAGGCCCGTTAGTACCGATAGGGCGAGGAGTAGCGCCCCGAGATTCTGTCCGACCACGTCCAACGTGAGATAGCTATTGAGGCCGGGCAGCAAGCGCAGCCCAAGCAGCGTGTCCCGGAATGTGCTTCGTGCCCAACGGAGTTGTTGGCGCAGATACGGTCCGAGTCTGTTCGGAACGACTGTGGCCGCGATGGCGCTCGGAACGTACTCGGTTCGAAAGCCTGCTTTCAGCATGAGGATAGTGAGATGGCGATCCTCACCGAAGTCGCTTGGCTTGCCCCGAAAAAATTGCGACTCGTACTGGTCCAGTAACAAAAGGAGCGCAGACCGGCGGTACATGGCACATGGGCCGCAACAGCACATAACGGCACCGAAGCGAGCCTGTGCCGCGCGCTCCTCGTTGCAAGCCAGCCAGTACTCCATGTCTATCAGCCTGGTCAGCCAGCTCTCGCTCCGGTTACTGGCCGTCAACTGACCCATGACTGCGCCGACCGCTGGATCTCGCATCTTCGGTACAAGCTTGGTAATGACGTCGGACGCGAGTATCGTGTCTGAATCAACGTTAAGCACCAAATCCCCGGATGAGCGGCGTATCGCGGCGATCTGTGCCTTGCGCTTTCCAACATTCTCGGGAAGCAAAATGATGTCGAACCTAGGGTCGCGCGCGTAGGTTTCGTGGACAGTTCCTACGGCTTCGCGATTTCCAGAACCGTCATCAACCACATAGACCCGAAGTCTTCCGGCGTATTCTTGGTCTGCAATGGAAGCCAGGCACTCTGAAAGCGTGCGCGGATCCTCGTTGAAGCAGGGGACGATGACATCCACGCTGGGCAGTTGATCGGAGCCGACGAGATCCTCCAACGCCGATGAGTCGTTTGTCGGCAGAGCATAAATCCCCTGCATGCTCTTATAAGCAGTCGAGAGCAGTGCATATAGCGAAATGGCCACAGTGCTGGTTGTACCAAGAAGAGTCATGGGATCTCGTTTGTTCAGTGATGTTGAGGAAGTGAGCGGATTACAAATCCGCGCTCATGAAGTGCTGGAATCAGCCGGGACAGCGCCGTGACCGTCTGGTCGCGCAGACCGGCGTGAGCGCCCTGGCTCAACTCGCCGGGAGGGCATCCGTCGTGTAAGAGTACGATTGCGCCCGGCCGGACAGAGGCGAGCACGGTATCGATAATCGCGTCGACCCCAGGGCGAGACCAATCTCGAGGGTCGACGGACCAATGGAGGGCCGTCAGCCCGGCGATCTGTGACGCTGTGAAGACTTCTTCGCTCCAGGCGCCGTAGGGCGCGCGAATGTAGCGCACCGAGGCCTGAGGGCACGCCCTCATGATGGCGCCGTTCGCTTCATAGATCTCACGTTGCACTTCGCCGAAGCCGCATTTGTACAGATCCGGATGAGTCATCGTGTGGTTGCCTAGCTCGTGCCCTTCTGCAAACATTCGTTGGATTAGATCCGGGTGCTCTAAGGCGTAGGCGCCGATGACGAAGAAAGTCGCCGGCACCCGCTGCTCTGCCAACACATCCAGAATCTCCGGTGTGAAAAGTGGATTGGGACCGTCGTCGAACGTCAGATAAACGCTGCGACGGCTGGTGCCGTCGGAGCACTCACGGCGCACTTCGTAGCAATCGGGACGGCTCATAGCTCTGGTCCGTTCCGATCGATCATTGCGCCGGTGGGCCATTCGCTGATCGGTCGTCCAACTGGCAGAACAATGACGAGTGCGTCATCGATGCGTGTGGGCGGCAGGTCGAGGCGCGCCTCTGGTCGGGTGGAGCGCACGCGAATTCCCGACAAAACAGCCAAAGGGCTGTATCGCCGCCCGAACCTCTCAACATGATTCCGCAGCGCGTCCCGGACGGTTCCGAAAGCGAATGGAACGCCAAGCTCCTGCAGTGTTGGAAGCATGACATGGATCGAATGGGCGATTCCGAGGCCCTCAAGATCCGGACGTACCCCGTACAGGCCCAGCTCAGCCACCAATAGATCGACCGCGTCAACCTTGACGAAACGGCGCAGTATGCCCATATGGGCCGCTACACCGCTCGAATCATAGGCGATTACGCGGAGTTCAGGCCTGGCTCCGGCCCAGCTTCGACTACCTTCGAACGGTTCTGCGTTGCACGCCCCAGTCGGCCCATAGGTATTTCGAAAGAACTTGGCGAGCTCGACATGGTCGGAGAGCTGCAACTCATTTTCCCAGCACAACTTCCACTGCACCTGCGAGCGCATTCAGGATCTCTCTTTCTTATTAGTTTCTTGCGGGCCGCATTACCGGCCAAAGCGGCGGCGTTGTTTGACTGCACTCAACCGTTGTCGTTAGCGAAGGTGAGCCAGCCGGTCGGGCTCGCAAATGAGCTCTCTCGATGTTCCCGCCCGTGTCGCGGCGCCGTCGATTTGAGCTTGACGTCGGTCATTTACGTTCCTCTAATGCATGGTTCGTAAATTCGTAAAATTGATTGTTTAGATGATACCCATCCACACGCTGGATAGATCAGGACATGCGTTTTAAGGGGCTGGATCTAAATCTCCTCGTTGTGCTGGACGCTCTGATCAGGGAACGTAAAGTCACCGCGGCGGCCCGGAGTATTAACCTGAGCCAGCCGGCCATGAGCGCCGCCGTCGCTCGGTTACGCGCCTATTTCAGCGATGAGCTATTTGCGATGAACGGCCGCGAGCTCATTTTGACACCGCGCGCGGAGGGGCTCGCCCCAGCAGTCCGGGACGCATTGCTGCACATCCAGCTATCGATTATTTCCTGGGACGCCTTTAACCCAGCCCAATCGGATCGTCTCTTCCGAATCATGCTTTCCGATTACCTCACGCTCGTATTTTTTAAGAAGATCGTAGAGCGTGCTGCGCGGGAAGCTCCCGCCGTCCGCTTCGAATGTCTGCCTATTTCCGACGACCCCGAGGAGCTTCTCCGGCGCGGCGACGTTCATTTTCTGATTATGCCGGAAGTGTTCATGTCGAAACATCCTCGCGCAGCCCTGTTCGAAGATATGCTCGTATGCGTAGGCTGCGGCACGAACAAGCAGCTGTCAGAGCCACTTACATTCGAGCGATACTTGTCCATGGGGCATGTTGTGCTCAGATTCAGGCACACCCGGCAGCCCACCATGGAGGAATGGTATTTGCTCGAGCACGGTTTCGAGAGACGTATCGAGGTCGTCGTACAGGGCTTTAGCATGATCCCGCCCGTTGTATCAGGCACCAACCGCATCGGGACCATGCCCTTACGGCTGGCGCAGCATTTCGCAAAAACAACACCCCTGCGGATTGTCGAACTTCCGCCGCCACTTCCTCATCCCGCATTCACGGAGGCCGTCCAATGGCCTGCGCTTCACAATACTGATCCGGCAAGCCTGTGGATGCGGGAAATGATGTTGCAGGAGGCATCTCGCCTGGCGCCTTTGCTTGAAATTATTGAGCGTCTCGGGCACGCCGGATCCGACCTTGCCGTTGTTGGTACCGAATTGACTGCCGCCTCCGATTTCGCGTGCGAAGTCCCAGAAGAGATTTAGCCTCACTTAAACACCGGCTGTAAGAAAATGTCATTAATCAGCATGTTAGGCGCGCGCCGGCGCGTGTTACCACTACCTTTTTGGGGGTGATCTCAGGCGAGTTGTTTGTCGAGGTGTGTCGCAGAGCGATGCCAGCTGCCTTCAAGACGTTGCCCACTTTTGCCGTGACGTGGTGGTGACGACGCGACCATCCTTTTCGATGGTGGCTCCTGGAGGCGGTCGCGGAGGAGCGGTTGCCATTCGGGGCAGAGCGGCGCAGTTCCTTGCTGAGTACGAGGGCCAGGAACGAGCAGAACACATGCCCGGTTGGTGCTGAGTTGACTGCCGCCTCCGATTTCGCGTGCGAAGTCCCAGAAGATGTTTAGCCCCACTCAAATGCCAACTTTGCCGGCCTTGCCGCGGCTTTTCACGCGCGGCCAGGCGAGGAGATGGCGGTCGACGAGGTCGATCCCAATGGACTGTGCCGGCCTCGCTCGGCTACTGGCGTGAGGCATCCTTGACGACACCGCCCTGCACCGACAACGTCGAGATGTTGGCAATGAAGCCGGTCGAGGTCGACGCTGCGGATGTAGGGAATTTACCTCGCGCTTCCGCCTGAACGCGCGGCCGATCCGTTCACTCAATCGGCGCTTTCATCCTGGGCCGCGGCTGAGGCCTGTGGGGTGCGGCTACCCCGCGTGGATCGGATCATCAATCAACTTTCTCTCATTTATGAAAGGAAACTCCCCGCTTACGATAGAATCCATCAGCTTCATATATTTTCCGGCAGATGGATGTCGAACGGCAGAAAGGTCTGTCCTGGTGTTTCAGCAGTGCCGGTCTCGATAGCCCGCGTCATCAGCGTTATCAGCTCCTGGGAAAGCCGGCGCATTGGCGTGGCGACCGCCATGGTGATGATGTTATCTGCGAGTGCCGCCCGAGATTCCGGCGTGATTTCATTCACGATCGCGACGAGATCGCGGCTTTTACCCTCTTCCCGGACCGCGGAGATGGCGCCCTCCATGCCGCCGCCGGCGACATAGAAGCCGACGAGCTCGGGTTCCCGCTGCATGAGATCAAGCGTTGCCTCGTAGGTGACCTGCCGTTTCTCCAGGTTCACAAGCGGATCGAGCACCTCGAACGTCGGCGCGTTCTCACGGCAATAGGAGCGAAAGCCGACGTCACGGAGCTCGTGCCCCTGGAAACGATGGCTGCCGACAAACACCGCCACCTTGCCGGGCCGTTTTGCGACCTTGGACACCATCCAAGCGGCCGTGCGCCCCACCTTGCGGTTGTTGAGGCCGATATAGCCCTGTCGCACGCCGGCGGCGAAGTCGGAAAGCAGCGAGAAAACCGGAATGCCTTTGGCCTTGAGGTCCTCAACCGCTGCTGTAATTTTCGGGTGGTCCGGTGCCACCATCGCGATCGCATGGCAGCGTGCGCCCAAATCCTTGAGCGGTGCGATTAGGTCGCTCGGCATATGTGACGGGGCGAATTGGATGAGCGGAATGCCGTGGAAGGACTGGGCCAAATTGACCGACGCTTCGACCTCGCGCGCAAAGTCTTGGTAGAAATGCTGGGCCGGTTTTCTCAAGATGAAGCCCAGACGGTAGCACGGTAGGTCTCGCCGCAAGCGCTGCTTGATGAGCCCGGCAGCATGATAGCCGATCGCGTGGGCGGCGTCGTGGACCCGCCGCGCGGTCTCCTCGCGCACCGGATGGCGGGCGTTCAGAACCCGATCGACCGTTGCTACGCTGACTCGGGCTTCGCGGGCGAGATCGGCAATTGTGGGGCGCTTGGTCATGGGTCCTATTCTGATTGGTTTTTGACGCAGGCTGGCTCTCTGTCACCTAGCGCGATTCGACAATGGTTTCGGGTGGGCAAAGTGGAGACGCCCGCATACTGAATGATCGACGGCGTATTGGACTACTCCAGATGTAGACCGGCCGGGTATAACGGAAGGTTCATTCGCTTAGGGCGGCGATGATTTGCACTCACACATATTGCGCTTCTGATACATGGTCCGTGAGGCGCCGTTTAGAGCCTGCGAGTCGATCGTTCAGGTCATGTGACCAGCTTGGCGAAACCGGTCGCGGTGCGTCGACCTTACTCGGCGGAGGATAGCCGGTTTGATGCCTCGGCAAGCTGATGACCGCAGAAGGCGGCTTTCATCTGCGCTCGGTCCAATTCTCCTTCCCAGCGGGCAACGACGAGGGATGCCACTGCGTTGCCGACGCAATTCGTCAGCGCCCGGCATTCGGACATGAAGCGGTCGATGCCGAGTATCAGTGCCATCCCAGCAACGGGAACACTCGGAACTACGGCGAGCGTAGCAGCCAGGGTGATGAAGCCCGCACCTGTCACACCTGCAGCGCCCTTGGAGGAAAGCATCGCAACGAGCAGCAGCAGCACCTGATCGCCGATTGACAGATCCGTGTTCGTCGCCTGCGCGATGAAGAGGGCCGCCAGGGTCATGTAGATATTCGTGCCGTCCAGATTGAACGAATATCCGGCCGGGATGACGAGACCCACAACCGAACGCCTGGCGCCCGCCTTCTCCATCTTCTGCATGAGCGAGGGGAGCGCGGCCTCCGAGGAGGACGTTGCGAGGACAAGCAGCAGCTCTTCCTTGATGTAGCGAATAAGAGAACAGATCGAAAAGCCGTTGTAGCGGCAGACCGCGCCGAGAACCCCGAACACGAAGAGGAAGGCGGTGAAATAAAACGTCGCGACCAGCATCGCGAGGTTGACGACCGAACCGATGCCATATCTACCGATGGTGAAGGCCATTGCGCCGAAAGCGCCGATCGGCGCGGCTTTCATCAGAATGCCGACGAGCTTGAAGACAGGCGCGATGAGCGCCTGAAGGAAGGAAACGACAGGCTTGCCCGTCTCTCCGGCCATCGCGAGCGCCATGCCGAACAGAACCGAGAAGAACAGCACCTGCAGGATGTCGCCTTCCGCGAAGGCACCGACAATCGTTGGCGGGATGATGTTCATCAGGAAGCCGGTGACCGACTGCTCGTGGGCCTTTGCGGCATAGGTATTCACGGCCTGGACATCGAGCGAGGCCGGATCGATGTTGAGGCCGGCGCCAGGCTGGACGACATTGGCGACGATGAGGCCGACGATCAGCGCCAGCGTCGAGAAGGTGAGGAAATAGACCATTGCCTTGCCGGCGACCCGGCCGACCTTGTGAAGATCGTTCATGCCGGCAATGCCGGTCGCAATTGTCAGGAAGATGACAGGCGCGATGATCATCTTGACCAGCTTGATGAAGGCATCACCCAGCGGCTTCAGGCTCTCGCCGGTCCCCGGATAGAAATAGCCAATTGCGACGCCTAGAGCGATGGCGGCAAGCACCTGCGCGTAAAGCTTGGCATAGAAGGGTTTGCGGGGCGCGGGACTCGCGCCGCGGACTTGTGCAGCTGACACTGTTTCTCTCTCCCTGACCGGATCGAGGTGGCGTGACTTCTCCCGGGCTTCTCCCTATCGCGGCGCTCCGGTCGAACGCTGCACCAACGCCGCCGCAATACCCATGCCAAATGGATCCGCATGACCTGAACTGACGTTGGGCTCGCCAATGATGGGATGAATGCGGTGGCACAAGACGGGAATGACAAGGCCGCCGTCCAGCACGCGCTTGATGTTCTCCGGCAGATTGCCGGTCGATCTCTCTGGCTTGCGGTTTTGCTGCACATCGTGGCGGGCTCCTCGGTTTGCCGACTTTGGGAAGGGCCGCATCGCTGGCACCAGGGCGCAGAATTGCCGTGTTCTTTGCCGCGCTCCCGCTGCAGCGACAGCTTGAAAGCGACGTCGAGACGTAGGGATTGACGCCGCTGGTGCTGACCGCGACGATGCGGTTCAGAAGTTCCGAGCACCGCCGAGAAAGCCGCGCTCGACCGCCACCTTCGCGCCTTCACACGCGACGCCGCCGCCTTTTCTGCGTCATCAATATCGAGGAAATGGCGGTTGCCGCGACCGACCAGTGTCGTCGGCAGTGATTATCGCTCCCGCCCCTGGTTCGCAGGCGCTGGTGACTGGCACGGCCCGGCAACTCGGCGCGGTCAGCCGCTCGGGCACCGCATCGCCGGCGCCGTATTTCTGTCGTTCAACATCGCCGACAAAAATTAGAACTGATGAATTCTATCATAGGCCGCGAGGTTTCCTTTCACGAATGAAAGAAAGCTCGATTGACTATCCCGCCTCGCTCCAGTCTTTTGAAAATCAACGTGTGGTTGCCCCCGTGCAAGCCGAGAACGTGGCCAAGCTTCGTGGAGGGAGAGCCAAGCGATGCGTCAGGGGTCGACCCGCTTTGCACTCGACCACACGGCGGTGGCACGAGTTCACGTCAGAGCATTTTCGCGCTTGCCCGCGACGTCGCGGGCGCACATGCCGCCGGCATGCATTTCATGGCGCGAGATCGAGGATCATATGCACCACAACATTCCCAAATCAGAACAAAATGCCAGCGAGTGCCGCATTTCGCTTCCGGATGCGAAAAGGGCTTACCCAAAGTCCGAGATGAACACCGCGGTCCCTTTTGTGCCATCGCACGAGCACGCGCTTACCGGCATCTTCGAAATATCGAAAATACTCACCGACCCCGCCCGGCTCGAAGTCACGTTGGCCAAGGTCGTCGATCTCCTGCCCTCGTTTGTGCAGATGCGGCACGGCATCATCGCTCTCTTCGACGCTGAGGGCGTACTGGACATCACCGTAGTCACCGGCTGCGACGAGAACAGCGATGAGCGCTCCCGGATGCGCCTGCCGCGCAAGGCAATCGATCTGATTGTGACGACGGACACGCCGCTCGTCGCCGAGAACATAGCGGTGCATTCGGCCTTCACTGCCGCTGACATAGAGGTGCTTGGGGCCTCCGACACCGTGTCCTTCATCGGCGTTCCCATTCGTGTTGATGGGAACGCCGTAGGCACGCTGACTATCGACCGCGCCTTGGACAGCAGGTCAACGTATCGGCTCGATTATGATGTCCGGCTGCTCACCATGATAGCCAACATGGTGGGACAGACAGTCAAGTTGCACCGCTTCTCCGCGGGCGACCGCGAGCGACCGACGGAGGTGGAAGATGGGCTGCAAACGCAATTCTCTGATGTCAAGCACCCTGCACCGCAGCGCAAGAAGGTTCACGTCAAGGGAATGATTGGCGATAGTCCGGCGCTAAGCGCGCTGCTCGAGAAGATCGCAGTTGTAGCTAAGGCAAAGACCACGGTTCTGTTGCGAGGCGAATCCGGTACCGGGAAGGAGCTGGTCGCCAAGGCAATTCACGAGTTGTCGCCGCGCGCCAAGCGGCCCTTCATCAAACTCAATTGTGCAGCGCTGCCAGAGACAGTCCTGGAATCCGAATTGTTCGGTCATGAGAAGGGTGCCTTCACAAGCGCGTTCAATTCCCGCAAGGGTCGCTTTGAGCTCGCCGACAAGGGGACGTTGTTTCTGGATGAGATCGGCGAGATCTCGGCCTCCTTCCAGGCAAAGCTACTGCGCGTGCTGCAGGAGCAGGAGTTTGAGCGCGTCGGCAGCAACCAGACCATCAAGGTCGACGTTCGCGTGATTGCCGCCACGAACAGGAACCTTGAAGAGGCGGTTGCAAGGAATGAGTTCCGCGCCGACCTATATTATCGCATCAACGTGGTTCCCTTGCTGGTGCCGGCGTTACGCCAAAGGCGCAGCGATATTCCGCTCCTCGCAGCTGAGTTTCTCAAGAATTTCAACGATGAGAACGGCCGTACGCTGACCTTCGACCCGCGTGCGATTGAAGTACTGATGAAATGTGAATTTCCCGGCAACATTCGCGAGCTTGAAAATTGCGTGCACCGGACCGCGATCCTGGCGGAGGGACTATCAATCGGGAGAAACGACTTTGCGTGCTCCCACGACCAATGCTTTGCCGAGGCGCTGCGGAAGAGCAGATCGGGCAAGGCCGCGCTGCAACCAGCGCCAATCCTGCCAGAGGCAGTGAATCCGGCCACGCCGCCGGATGCGGCCGCTCGTTCGGCCGCCACCACAGTCCCGCCTGCCGGCGCAACCCACTCATTGGGCGCGAGGACCACCGACGCCGAGCGCGTCATTGCTGCCATGGAAAGTTGTGGCTGGGTGCAGGCAAAGGCGGCGCGCCTGCTTGGACTGACCCCGCGCCAGATTGGCTACGTGCTGAGGAAATACGGCATCGAGATCAAGCGTCTGTGAAAGCATGACTCAGGCGGATTAGCTGAGACCGCTTAGCGGCTTGGCCCGCGCAGGGATGCAGATCCGCGTCCGCGTCAAGTCGATCCGACCGAGGACAGCCTGGCCGAATTCCCGTGGCAGCCGGCGTTGCGACCATCTTGTGAAAGGCGACGCTGCCATCGTCAATCCGTCCGCCATGTTGCTCTCGTTGCGAGCTCATACGGATGCCCTGTGCGACTGAAACGGAGATAAAATATGTCCGATGCAAAACTGCAAGCTGTGCTTTCGTCTCTTCCGCAAGGGACGCGACAGTTAGATGCTCTGCCGTCCAACGGACCAGCGCCGGACAGAAGTTTTGTCAAGCTGAATACGAATGAGAACCCGTTTCCGTTGCCGCCAATCATAATGCAAAGTGCAGTGGCGGCCCTCAATCGCCAGTATCTGTATCCTGACGACGATAACATCAGCTTGAGGGAAGCAGCGTCCAATACCTATGGCGTATCCACGGATCAGGTCATCGCAGGCAACGGGTCGTCTGAACTGCTCGGACTCATCTACAGAGCTTTCCTCGCCCCTGGCGACAAGGTGGCGATGATATCGCCAGGGTTTTCGTTCAACCGCAAACTTGCCATGTTGCATGGTGCTGAGTTTCTCGAGATCGGATGTCAAACTCATTCGCTGCCAATGGAGCAATTGCTTTCCGGTCCGGCAAAAGACGCCAAGTTCATTCTGGTGGCCAATCCAAACAATCCGACCGGAACATTCCTCTCGATAAGCAATATCGAACGCCTCGTGGCACAATCGGATCGCCTGGTCGTCCTTGATGAGGCCTACGTCGACTTTGCACCCGATCACGGGCTGCGCCTCATCAACCGTTATTCGAACCTTCTGATCTTGAGAACATTTTCGAAGAGCTATGCCGCCGCCGGCATTCGCGTCGGTTTCGGTTTCGGTCACCCTGAGATTATTGGCAGGCTGCGCAACATCCAGAACGTCTTCAACATGAACGTGATCGGGCATGCGGTTGGTATCAGCGTGCTTGCGCATCGCGGCGCCTACGCAGAGAACCACAAGCACATCAGACATGAACGACAGCGAGTGACAGCCGCACTGTCGCAACTTGGATTTTCCGTAACGCCCTCCCACGCAAATTTCTTGCTAGCCCGTGTGCCAGCGGGACAGGACGGCTCATGGTGGCAAGCAGCCTTGGAAAGGCAAAAGATACTCGTTGCCTACTTTCCGGACAATGGTTTGGAACATTGCATCCGCGTCAGCATCGGCACAAAAGAGCAATTGGATGCATTTCTTGCTGCCGCTCGCGATATAGTTGGAAGCTTAAACATACCAAGCACCACGGGCAGGGGAGCGTCAGGCTCTGCTCGTTCGGTACGCTGACGCTAATCCGATATCACACATTGCTATCTTTAGACTTGCTTGGTCACCCAAGCACGACAACATTTTTCTTTAAAATCGGGGACAATATCGAGTGACAAACGTCTTTCCTTCAAACCTAGCCTTCGGCATCTTCGATCATCTGGACGAGGACGGCCTCGATATCGCCCGGCAGTACGAAGATCGCCTGATATTAGCAGAGGCGTGCGATCAGCTAGGGTTCTATGCCTATCATCTCGCAGAGCACCACTGTACCCCCCATGGGAGAGGTCCATCGCCGAATCTGTTCTTATCGAGCGTCGCCCAGCGCACCCGGCGCCTGCGTCTCGGACCCTTGGTGATGCTGCTTGCGCTTTATCATCCGCTGCGTGCGTTCGAAGAGATCTGTATGCTGGACCAGTTGAGCGGTGGCAGGCTCGAACTGGGCATAGGGCGCGGTGCTCTCCCGATCGAATTGGGTTACTTCGGGATTGGTGCGGACGCGGTGCCGGGCCGCTATGCGGAAGCCAGCGAAATTCTTGTTGAAATACTTGTTAATGCCATGAAGGTTGGCACGCTGTGCTATCAAGGCCGCCATTTTGAGCTCAATGACGTTCCTTTGACGCTAAGACCTCATCAGCGTCCACATCCGCCGACATGGGTCGCCGCCAATCGACCCGAGTCCGCAGCCTGGGCCGCTGCGAATGGAGCAAATATCGCGTGTGTAGGACCTTCCTCTTCTGTTCGCAAAACTACTGATGCGTTCCGCGCCTATCGAGAGGACAACGCTGGCGCGGGCGATCAAGCGCCATTTATTGGATTGCTCCGCATGGTCGTGGTTGGGCGTTGTGACACACATGCCTATTCGCTGGCGGCACCTGCTTACGAACGATGGCTCAAGAGCTTCCAATTCCTTTACGAGCTTAATGCCATCCCGACTCCACCAAACCTGCCGCTGACCTTCGATGCGGCAATAGAGCGTGAATTGTGTGTGGTAGGATCAGCAGAATCTGTGCGAAAAGTTCTGTTAGATCAGTTGGAAGAGGCAGGTGCCAACTACCTGCTTTGTCAACTGGCATTTGGAAATCTGCCGCTAGATGCTTCCCTGTACACCGCGACGACCATTCAATCCGAAATCATGGCTCGACTTGTCTGACCGTGAAATTGGCGGTCTGATCTGAAGGTTAAATTGTTGTAACAGCGCTCCCTCATCCACGTGCTCGAGCGTGCACGTGGTGGGGACGGGCAATCGGGAGGGAGGCCAAACTGACCACGAGCCGGCGGCACAGATTACCAGGTTGTGCGTTGGCTGGCGTCTGGGCCGTGTGAGCCTGCGCGATCCTAAGGAGCCGAGCGCGTCACGATGCGGGCGCGTCTGCTCGTCGGGCTCGCGCTAGTCGTTGCACATAGCCCGCCGCAGAGGCTCTTCTCGCCCGGGGCGGCGCCGGTGCGGCGCCCAGATCCAGCTTCATCAGCGGCTCGGCGGTAGCAAAGCCGTCACTCGCTACGGCGCTGTTGAGGGCGCGCTCGCGAGCGGCTTTGCTACGCCGAGCGACACCACCTGGAGCGAGTTCGCCCGATGTCGCGGGGTGCACCGCGGTCGGATAACGATGCTGGAGGAAATCGTTCGCAGCCGGTCTTCACGATCTGCGCGAGTGCTTTGCATGAATGCTGCCTGCTTCCTCGTCTGCGGCGGCCTTGTGTCCGCCGGCACGCCCGAAGTCAATGCCAGTACCACAAGGCCGCCAAGACGTCAGGTCTGGGAGCCGGCTTGTACGGTCGTATCGTGTTCGGGAATATCGTCGAAGGAGGCGTAGTTGAGATTGTAGAGTTTGGAATACAGGCCCCCCATGGCTATTAGCTGATCGTGGTTGCCAGTCGCAATAACTTGGCCATTCTGAAGCACGATGATGCGGTCGGCACCCCGGATCGTGGCAAGACGGTGGGCGATGACGAGGCCAGTGCGCCCTTCAAGCAGCTTTATCAGAGCCTTCTGAATCTGCATTTCCGTGTAGCTGTCGATGTTGGCGGTAGCTTCGTCGAGCACGAGGATCTTGGCGTCGGCGACTAGGGCGCGGGCGAAACTGATAAGCTGGCGCTGGCCGAGAGATAAGTTGTCGCCGCGTTCGCCAAGTTGGGTCTCATACCCGTCGGCGAGGCTCATGATGAAGTCGTGGGCGCCGACCGCCTTGGCGGCCTCGATCACCTTGTCTCGCGTGGCCTCTGTCTTGTGGTATCGAATGTTCTCGAAGACCGTCCCGGTGAACAGGAATGGCTCCTGCAGCACCATGGCGACCTGGCGGCCGAGCGATTCCTGGGTGAGATCGCGCACATCATATCCGCCGACCAGCACTTGGCCCTGCTGAACATCATAGAAGCGGTGGACCAGGGCCATCGCACTCGATTTGCCAGAACCGCTCGGCCCGACCAGTGCGACCGTCTCGCCGGGATTGACCCGGAAGGAGACATTTTTCAGCACCGAACGGTTCGGATTGTAGCCGAAGGTGACGTCCCTGAACTCGACCGAGCCGTCCATTTCGGGCGAAAGCACCTCGCCATTGGGTTTGTCCTGAACATCGATCTTGACGTCGAGCACATCGGTCAGGCGCTTGCCTGAGGCCATGGCGCGCTGCATGACCGAATATTGCAGGGTGAGTGAGCGGATCGGGTCAAAGAAGCGCTGGATGTAAAATAGGTAGGCAACCAATACGCCCACATCTATGCGGCCATTCATGACCATCGAGCCGCCGACCACAATAACGGCGGCCATGGCGAGGCCGGTGAGGCCATCGACGATAGGCACCATGACCAGTGCATATTTGGCAGCGATCAGGTGGGTCCTGAGGTTGGCATGGGCCTTGTCGTCAAAAAGGATGAAATTCACCTGCTGGCGGTCCATTGACTGGACGGTGCGCACGCCGTGAATGGCTTCGGCCAGCGCGCCGTTGACGACGGAATTAGTCTCGTGTGCGGCCATGAAGGCGTCGCGGGCACGCGGCAGCCAGACAATGCGGACGATCACCAGGACCGGCAGAACCGAGAGCGTCAGGAGGCCGAGGCGGAAGTCGAGCCACAGCATTACGAAAACGATGCCGAAGAGAAGCGCAACATCGCCTACGGAATATACCGAGGTTTCGAGGAATTCCTGTATGGAGTTGACGTCGCCTTGCAGGCGCGACATGAGGCGTCCGACCTCGGTCTTGTCCATGAAGGAGAGCGAAACCTTCTGCAGATGGCCAAACATGGCGCGGCGGATGTCGAACAGGACAGTTTCGGCCACTTTCCCAACCACGGTTTCCTGCATGTAGCCGGCAGCGAAATTGACCAAAATCGCCAAAACGAACGCGCCGACGGCCGCGAGCTGGGCTGAGCGATCGGTCCTTGCCGGGTTCATGCCCTGGTCGAGCGCGTAGCGGATGATCAACGGGATGAGAAGCTGCGTCCCGGTGAAGATCAGCATTGCTGCAATCGTGATGACTACCCTGGCCCGATAGGGACGGACGAAAGCCCAGATGCGCCGGAGGATGCTCTTGTCGAAAGCCCGGCCGAACATCTCCTCCTCGATGCGGTGCGAGCCGACAACCGCGCGCGGAGGGCGTCTGCCGTCGTCACGTTCGGCTTCGACTTCGCCGGCGCGGCCCTGCGCCATCAGCGGGCGCCCCCATACTGGGTCATATTGTCATCACCCGGGCGCGTCTGGAGATCGTAAAGGGCCTTGTAGCGTCCCCGCTTCGCCAAAAGCTCTTGATGCGTGCCGCGTTCTACGATTTCGCCGTTATCGACAAAAAGGATCTGATCGGCGTGCATAAGCGCACTCAGCCGGTGCGCGATGATGATCGTCACCCGATCCTTGGCGAAGCGCCGCATCGCCGCGCGGATGCGCTGCTCGGTGCCGGCATCGATCGCCGCCGTTGAGTCGTCGAAAACGACGACGGAGGGGCGCAGCATCATGGTGCGAGCAATCGTGAGACGCTGGCGCTGGCCGCCAGAGAGAGAGACGCCGCGTTCGCCCACGACCGTCTCGTAGCCTGCTGGGAGCCCGAGGATGTAGTTGTGGAGCTGGGCGAATTCGCCAGCGCGTTCTATTCGCTGTCTCTTCGCCCATGGATCGCCATAAGCGATGTTGTTCTCGATCGTAGTGGTGAATAGGAATGCATCCTGCTGTACGACGGCGACCGCCTTGCGAAGCGTCGCGAGGGTGACATTGCGTACGTCCTGGCCGTCCAGCGTGATGGCGCCACCGGTCACGTCGTAAAAGCGGGGGACCAGATGAGCCATCGTCGATTTGCCCGAACCCGGCGGACCGACGATCGCGATCGTCTCGCCTCTACGGGCCTCAAAGCTGAGGTTCTTCAAAATGGCGCGGTTTTCGGCGCTGGGGTACGCAAACGAGACATTGTGGAAGCGCAGAGTGCCGTCGCTTATCTCGAGCGGTCTGGCCTCGAGAGCATCCCTGATTGTGATCTCCTGGTCGAGGAGACCGAAAAGCCGCGAACCGCAGCTAGAAGCGCGGGCAAAGGCATTGACCATGAGGCCGATCTGGCGGACTGGCATTTGCAGGATTGTCATGAAGGTCAGGAAGGTCGCCACCGTTCCGACGCTGATCTCGCCAGCGACGAGCTTGCTGCCACCGATCCAGAGCACCAATCCCATTGCGAAAAAGAAGGACAAGGTCATCGCCGACGTGCTGGGCACGTAGATGTCAACGCGGTCGTGGGCGAGGTCGAGCGCGTTCTTGGAAGCGCCGTCGAACTTCAGCATCTCGTAGGCTTGAGCCGCAAAAGCGCGGACCACGCGGATGCCTGCGAGATTTTCCTCCATCACGCGGCTTAGTACCGAAAGCCGCTCATGCAGGTCGAGCCAGGTGGCGCGCAGCCTAAGCTGTGTGGCCGATGAGCGCCAGGCGACAAAAGGCACGAAGCTCAGCGCGACCAGGCCGAGCATGGGATCGGTCGAGATCATCATGTAGGCGCCGATCCCGATCAGCATGGTGAGCAGGAGCACGCGAACGAGCGCGGTGGAAAAATACATCCGCACGCCTTGGAGATCGAGCATTCCGATGGTGATCAGATCGCCTGAATGGACCCGGTCGTGAAAGGAAAAGCTGAGACGCTGGATCTTGTCGTAGTAGGCGAGCCGCAGTTCGTACGCGACATGATGCCCGACGGCTTCGGCAAAATAGTTCTGCGCCATCGTGAAAAGGCCGCGTAGCGCGCTGACGGCGAGCAGCAGGAGAGCCGGGGTCCAGAGCGCTTGTCCTGCCGCGGTCCCCGCGACACCGCCCCCGATGGCTGTCTGGGTCTGGTCGACGGCCCGGCCGAGAAGCTGGGGAATGAGCAACTGGAGGATTGCCGCCATGATCGTCGAGCCCATAGCGAAGGCGACCTGCCAGGGATGCCGCAAATTCATACGCGTGATGCGCAACAGCGTACTCAAATCCCTGCCCCAGCGCGCCGCTTCCATATGGGTCAACGAATTCAGAGCGTTCGTTGCGCTGCCGATAGCATCACTGCTCACGGGTGTATTCCCGACTGCATTTTGCGCCTTCGAGGCAAGCCGAAGGACCAATCATCAAAGGGGCCCGCCATTGTTAATCCTGTCCACCACCTGCAGCAGTGCCCGTTCCTATAAGCCGAGCCGCGGCTTCACTTACTGGCATGTCGATCACCGTGATTCCGCTTGCCGCAAGGAAACGCGCTTCGTTTCTGGTCAGCGTTTCCGCGTCCATTACCGCGCAATGTGGACCTCGGGAGCGCTTCATGATCTGCCTGGCGTAGGTGCGCAGCATCTGATCGTTGAAGCGGCAGCCAACGAAGAAAAATCCACGGGTGATGCGCCCTTCCTTCACCACGTCTGGGATCGGTGTCTGGATATCGATTTCGGTCAGGACTTCGACATAGTCGGAATCTGCGACGAGAAAGTTTTGCGCCGGCCTAATACTCCCGTGAGGTGTATAGAGAACCGTCTTTGCCCCCGATCGGGGGTCGAGTTCCCTCCCGGACAGATCGTAGGTTTTCGTCCAAATGTCCCGGATTTCGTTCGCCCGCGTGACGCCTTGTATCTCAACGACGTCCGTTCGGCCGGTCTCTACGAGAGCCGTGCGCATCGCGCCGTCGTACCAGCTGTCGACGATGAGGGAGAGCGGCAGCCTTGCGAGCCAGGCGTGGAGGAGGGTCGGCGCCACCGGCGCTGCGAATATGTCGGTCATCCAAGCTTGAAGCGTCCGGCGATGCCGGCGCTGTTCGATGAACTGCGCAACCGACCACATATTGGTGCGGATCCTGGAAGGGGCTGGCGCCCGTGCATTGAGTGCCGCGGCAACGACCTCGGGCGTATGCGGCACAGGCGGTTCCGCACAGTTGAACCCAAGAAGACCCGGACCGAGATAGGGGATCACCTGATCGGCGGCGAGCGCTTCCTTCGCCAGGTCAAGCAGCTTTTCGGCAAAACTGTCCCGCACGATGACCAGGTGGCCCGATGTCAGGATCGTGTTCATGCTCGTTTCCTCGCGACGCACCTTATGAACGGGCAGCATCAGTCCTCTTCGGAAACCTTCCTTGCCTCGACGGTGATCGGCAGACGCGTATCCCGTGGAAGATCGGGTAGGAGGAGCCGCCACCCGTTCCTGAGCGTCACAGTTCCGCCCCACAACTCTTCCTTCTCAAGCTTGATGATCGGCTCTTCGAGGTCCTTTTTGGGGACATACGCCGACAAGCCAGCATCGGTCCTGCGGATCATGACTTTCATCTGGCCGTCCCTTCATTGGTATTGTTTTCAGCACTGCAGGGCGCCTCGGCTTTGTCGAGGCTCATCAGTTCACGCGCTCGCATGCCGACGACGGTGCCACGGTCGATCCATTCGACCGCATAGATGAAGAACTGCTGGAGAAAGGTGCCAATGTCGCGCACATATCCCTCGTCGCCCTTCCGCACGAGATTTTCGCCGATCTCCCTGCCAGGATAGGTGCCGTCATTTTTTATGTGGCGAGTGGCACGTACCCGCTCTCCCGGTATGAATCGTGGAGGCCTGCGGATTTCGACCTCCTCTTCGCGTCCGAGCGACATGTCCGTTCCCTGATTTCTCTTGAGGCTGCAGATTGTGAACAAGGCGTTCCAGGCGTCCTGCGAAGGCATCCCCGACCATGTCGGCAGCCCAATGTTCGTCACGCAGGAACGCAGGTCTTCGGCACCGGGCATACCGAGGCACATTGCTGCGCATCGAAGACCCCCTCGCACTCGGTGCACTTTTGCGGCTCGATCACATAGCTCTCGCCTTTGAACTTGATCGCGCCGGAGGGACACTCGAATTCGCAGGCGCCGCATTGGGTGCATTGGGATGCGATGATCTTGAAAGCCATTTTAACTCCTGGTCCGAATGGATGAGACGCGCTCAGGCCGTCGCCGCGAGTGCGGGGGTCCCAGACGCGGCCGCGTAAATCGCGCTGATTGCGGTCTCGATATAGTCGTGGGCATATGCGTCGGTGGCTTGGATTCCAGCGTCGGCGAGCTGATCCTGCGGGCAATTTCCGATCTTGGCGCACAGCACGACATCTATGCCCTCAAGCGCAGCGATGACGCCATCCAGGGCGGCTTCTCCGCCCCAGCCGCCGAGACAATACTGCTCGACCTTGCGATGCCCGACAAAGCTGATCCCTCTCGGCGAGGCTTCGTAAACCTGGAATTCCTTCGCATGGCCGAAATGTTCATTGACGCGGCCGCCGCCCTTGGTCGCCACTGCGAAGAGAAGGGACTTGCCGGGGCTCGCTGCCTTGACCAATCCGATCGCTTCTCTCCTAGCCGCCACGTGATCACGGCGCTCCTCCGCGACCAGCTCCCGATAGGCCTTGCGATTGCTGGCATCGTAGGTGACCTCGCCGGGAATCCGGTCGAGTGTGAATTCCTGGCCACGATCCTCACCGAGCAGGCCGACGGCATCTGCCCGGCACTGCCGGCAGTGGCGCATCAACTGGGCGCCGCCTTCGACACGATCCTGAAGAGCCTTCATCTCCATTGCGTTTGGGCCGCGTTGCCCGCTCAGTCCGTAGTGCGTGCCGTGCGCCGGGTCCGAAATCAGCGGCATGAGGTTGTGCAGGAACGCGCCTCGCTCCTTGACCCATCTATTCACCTCGATCAGATGCTCATCGTTCACGCCGGGGATCATCACCGAATTGATTTTGGTGAGGATGCCGCGCGCGGTCAGCATCTCCAGGCCCAACATCTGCCGCTCGTGCAGGATCCGGGCGGCTTCGATGCCGACGTAGCGGCGATGGTCGTAAAAGATCCAAGGATAGATCTTTGCACCGACCTCAGGGTCGACCATGTTGATGGTGATCGTCACGTGATCGACATTCATGTCGGCAAGCTCCTCGACATGGTCCGGCAGCGCGAGCCCATTCGTGGAGATGCAAAACTTGATGTCTGGGATTTCCCTGGCGACTCGTTCGAACGTTGCCTTCGTCTTCTTCCAGTCGTAACAGGCATCGCCCGGTCCGGCGATGCCGAGCACGGAAAGCTGCGGCACCTCGTTGGCGACCGCGACCACCTTGCGTAGCGCCTGGTCGGGCGTCAGCTTTTCGGAGACCACCCCAGGCCGGCTTTCGTTGGCGCAGTCATATTTGCGATTGCAGTAGTTGCACTGGATATTGCAGCCGGGCGCGACCGCGACGTGCATGCGCGCGAAATAGTGATGCGCCTCTTCTGAAAAGCAGGGGTGATCCTTGATCTTGTCCCAGACAGCCGGATCCGTGTCGTCCGGCTTTATCGACGAGCCGCAGGACGAAGTCGCGCAGCCACCGGCTTTCACGGTGGCAAGCAACTGGTCATCGAATGTCGTGCTGAGGCTCTCAAGCGAAATTGCCGGTGCGGACATCGAACGGCTCCGTTGCTGGGTGAAGTCGCAGTTCAAACCGCAAGAGCTATGCCAGCTCAAAGAGCGGTTTTGGTTCACGAATTGGCTTTCGTGTCGGATTCCGTGGATTGCTCCGACACACCTTTGTCGGGCTTCCGACAGTGGACAAGCAAATCGGGTCGCGAAGGCTACCAGCCTTGGGCGCGCAGAGTGTGAGGGAGACTACTCCGGGCTTACGTTTGACGTCATCACAACGTCTAGAATTTCTTCACCTCGATACCATGCCGGCGCAGCGCGTAGCCGATTTGCCGCGGCGTGAGGCCGAGGATACGAGCCGCCCTGGCCTGAACCCAACCGGCCTTGTCCATCGCGTCGATCAGCCGGTCGCGTTCCGTCAGACGCGGGGGACAAGCGGGATCGTTCGGATCGCCCGCCGCAAGGGGAGATACCTTGCCTGCGGAGGCACCGATGCGACTGGCCGGCAGCCGCAATCCGACCGGCACTTCGTTGAACCGTGCGAGATCGTCGATGGCATTGCCGCCATTCGAGCGGTCGGCTCGCTTCCAGAGGAGCCAGGAAAGGCACTGGCTCTTCTTACAGGCGAAATCGGATGGCGTGATCGTCCTTGAACGCGCAAGTGTGGCCGTCCTTTCGACGCAGTTCTCCAGCTCGCGGACGTTACCAGGGAAGTAGCATTGCGAGATCAGGTCAAGCGCCGACGGCGCGAAGGCAAGTGCGCGATCGTTCTCCTTGTTGAATCGGTTGAGGAACGCGTTCGCAAGGCGTGGAATATCGCCGGGTCGCTCTCTGAGCGGAGGCAGGATAATTGGCACCACATTGATGCGGTAATAAAGGTCGGCCCTGAACTCCCCTTTTATGACGGCCGTCTCGAGGTCCTTGTTGGTGGCGCATATGAGGCGCACGTCGACCTGTAGCGTTTTGGTGCCGCCGACTCGCTCCAACTCGCCTTCCTGCAAGACACGCAACAGCTTGGCTTGAAAGGCCGGCGAAATCTCGCCGATTTCATCAAGTAGCAGCGTTCCCTCATTTGCCAATTCAAAACGACCGGCGCGCTGGGAGATAGCACCCGTGAAAGCGCCCTTTTCATGCCCAAACAGTTCTGACTCCAGAACGCTTTCAGACAGTGCGGCGCAGTTCAATTTGACGAAAGACTTCTTCCTCCGACGTGAGAGCTTATGGATGGCTTGCGCAAAGAATTCCTTGCCGGTGCCGCTTTCACCCCGCAGTAGCACGGTGGAATTGGTCCCTGCTACGACCGAGACGGTTTCGAGCACCTGCTTGAGTGCGGGGCTTTCCCCGATGATCCCGTCGATTTTGACATCCGCATGCCGGGCAGGGTCGTAGGTCCTACCCTCGTTGGGCGATTTCTCCGGTCTCCATTGCTCATGGACAGACCGCTGACGATCTGTACTCAGGATGCGATGGAGACGGATGGTCCGGCCGACAAGGTTGGCGACCATCGTCAGGAAGTATGTGTCCTCGTCGTCGCGAAAGTCGGTGGCGCCGTCTCCGGCGCGGTCGATCGACAATGTCCCAAGGATCTTATGATCAGCCTTTAGCGGGATACCGATAAAGGCAATTGGGATGGTGCCGCTGCTCGAAGACGTTTGAAGGTCAGCCTGAAATAGTTGGGACTTGCGGACGTCCGGGATGAAGAGCGGCGTCCCCGTAGCGACGATTTGATCTGTTACGGCCTGTGGTATGACGCGGCGAGTGCCTGATTGAGGTGCGTGGGTATTGCCGGCAGTTGCGGCAATCTCCGGCTCTCCTTCAGCGTCCAGGACGACGATTGCTCCGTGACGCATCTGCAGAAACGAAGGCAGGATGTTCACGACATTGGCGAGCGTAATCTCCAGCTCGCTGGGGGCGGTCAGCACCTTCGATATCTCGTAGAGTCCCCTGAGCGCGATATCTGCTTGGGGCATGCTTTTGATGGGCGGTTCAGGGCGGGTATCCCGAGGTGCTACCTCGTCGACCCGATCTTGCGGTACGTGAGCCATGGAAACACCTCAGGGGTTGTCGTCCAGAGTGCTCCTCCTTTTGTATCTCAATTCTGAAAGCACAGTATTCACGAGCTTCTCTTCGTTGCGAGGCCATTCTAGCAGCCCGACCTCAGGTGTACCAAGATTGACCCTGTTCCTCAGGTGTACCAAGATTGACCCTGTTGATACGGTGCGTGCGTCGGTCATCCGAATTTGAAGAGCACTCCGAAGCCGCCGCGTGGATAGTTCCACTCGATCTCGCCACTGGTCTCGCACAAAATCCGGCAGGTGCCGCACTCCATGCAGCCGTCGGCGGTGATCTCCACTTGACCTTTGTCGTTCAACTCATAACATTTCGCCGGGCAGACGTGGGTCAGCGCAAGCAAGTTCGCGCTTGGCCTCTCGTGCGGTAGCACTTTGATATGCGGACGGCCGGAATCCACCAAGTAGCGGTTCTGGTAAAGCTTGTCCTCGACACGTGACTTCGTCACTGCGATCGTCATTTCGTCTCCCCTCAGCGCCACGCCAATGCAAGGCGGACCGCGTCGCTGACCAGCCCCCAGCGCGAGCGCGCCTTGATGAAGGCCGCCGTGGTCGCCTTTTCCTTCTCGATCTTGGGCGTGCCGTCGACACGCATGAAGTTCTGCGCGGCTTGCGACATCAACCGCGGATAAGTCGTGAAGTAATTGCAGGAATTGGTGTGGAGCAAGGCCGGCATGTCTTTGTATTTCCTTAGGTCCTTGACCACGAAGGACTTGTCCAGCATGGCTTTGTAAAGGGCGAGATTCCGTTTGGTCATAGGACCGTTGCGGCTCTTGACCTCGACGATTGCCTCAGCCGCGATGCGGCCAGAGGTCATGGCGAGGTTCGAACCCTCGCGGTGAATGGCGTTGTTCAATTGCGCGGCATCGCCGACCACGACCCAACCGTCGCCAAAGAGCTGCGGAATAGCCTTGTAGCCGCCTTCGGGAATGAGATGCGCGGAATATTCTTTCACTTCCGAGCCGGCGATCAGCGGCCGGATCGAAGGATGTTTTTTTAAGGCGTCGAGGAGGACGTAAGGGCTCTCGACCATCGCGGCGAAATCGGAGACGAGGCAGCCAATGCCCAGTGAGATCGACTCCTTGTTGGTGTAGAGGAAGCCGAGCCCGGCCATGCTGCGGGAGGTCGTGCCCACCGCCTCGATCACGCAGCCTTCATCGCCCTTGAGGCCGAACCGCTCCTCAATGACCTCTTCGGGCAGGAAATGCATTTCCTTGACGGCGAGCGCCACGGTTTGCGGCTTCGGCATCTCACGCAGGCCGGCCCGCGTGCCAAGCAGTCCGCAGACACCTTCTGCGAGGACGACCACGTCCGCGTAGATGGCTCCGCCGGCCCGGTCTGTGCGGACGCCGATCACCCTGTCCTTGGCGTCACGGATGAGTTCCGTCACGGTCGTCTCGCACAGAACCGTCGCGCCGGCCTCGCGCACCTTACGCGAAAACCATTTATCGAACTGGGCACGGATGATCGTGTAGCGGTTGGGCTTCGCCTCATTGAAGTCGTCCGACCGATAGTGAATCCCGGTATGGGATGTGTCGTCCATCACCCAAAGCCGCTGTTCAACCAAATGCCGCTCGAGAGGCGCATCGTCCCGGAAATCCGGGATGATCTTCTCCAGCATGTTCGCGTACATGATGGCACCCTGGACATTCTTGGAGCCCGGATATTCACCCCGCTCCAACTGCAGCACCTTCAGGCCGTGGCTGGCCATGGTGTAAGCAGCTGCGTTTCCGGACATGCCGGCCCCAATAACAATGGCGTCGAATTGTTCCTCAATCATGTCCATCCCTTAGCTCGCAAGCTTATCGCGACTGTGGGGCGACAGCCGCCGGGTGAAGGCTTCCGTCAGTGCGGGCAGGAAGCGGATCGCGTCGGTGACGATCCCGAGGTGAGCGAAATCGAAAATCGGCGCGTTCGGGTCGGTGTTGATGGCCACGATGAGATCCGCCCCCTCCACGCCAACCCGATGCTGGACGGCGCCGGAAATCCCGGCCGCTATGTAAAGCTTCGGCCGGATGGTCTTGCCAGTTTGGCCGATCTGCCGATCAGCTGGCATCCAGCTCTTCTGGACCAACGGGCGCGAACAGCCATGCTCGGCGCCGATTGCCCGCGCGAGATTCTTCACAAGCTGCAGGTTCTCCGCCGCGCCTAGACCGAGGCCTCCCGCAACCACGACGTCGGCATAGGCAAGATTTGCCTTTGCCGACTGACTATCCGGCAGGAAGCCGAGGATTTTGGTAACGATCTCGTCCTCGGCTACCGAGAGCTTGTGCCGGATGACACGCCCGACCGGTTTGTCCGCCCGCTGCGGCATGGGCATTACCCTCGGTCGCACTGTCGCCATCTGGGGGCGGAAATTGAGCGTATAGATCGTGCACAACAAGGAACCGCCGAAAGTCGGACGGGTGGCGGCGAGCGATCCGTCGGTATCCACATCAAGTTCGGTGCAGTCGGCCGTGAGCCCTGTCTGCAAGGTCGTCGCCACGGAGCCGGCAAGATCCCTGCCGAGTGTGGTGGCGCCGAGAAGAAGGATCTCGGGTTTGTGGGCATCGACCAGATCCGTCATCGCCTTGGTGAATGGCTCGTTCCGATAGTCGGCGAGCAGCGGCGCCTCGACGATGTAGACAAGGTCGGCGCCATAAGCGAACGCTTCGGCAACGGCATTCCCGATGGCCTCTCCCGGCGGTCCAAGCACGACGCCCGCAAGCTGGACCTGAAGCTTGTCTGCTAACTTGCGGCCTTCGCCGAGCAGTTCGAATGATACGGGATGGACCTGGCCGCGTTCGAGCTCGATGAAAACCCAAACGTGCCGGTAGTCTTTGAAATGCGCGGGCAGCTCCTTCTTTATGCCGGCACGGCCGGCTGCAGGGCGAGGGGTTTCTCGGTTCGCGGTCGACATCGTCTGCTCCTTGCCCTCTCACGCGCCGCCGTTGAAGGCGAGCTCATGTTCCAATGCCGGCTGGCGGGTGAAGATTGCCGTGATGAGTTCGTCAGCGACATCGCGCAAGGCCATATCGGCGGTGTCGATTTTTGCCGCCTTTTCCGCCCGCGCAGGAGGCGCGAAAACGCGCTTGACGACCGTCGGTGAACCGCGCAGGCCGCATTTGGTGAGATCCTCAATGCCGGCATCGGCCGCACTCCATTTCAAGACCTGGCTGCGCGCGGCGCACAGGGCGTCCTGGATCGAGCCCCGGCGGATCTCGTTTGTGCCTTCCAGCATAGTGATGAGGCAAGGGAGCCTGCTCTTCAGCATCTGTGTGCCGCCTTCGGAGCGGCGCTCGACCTTGATCTCGCGTGCAGCAAGGTCAATAGAGGCGATCTTCGCGACATAGGTCAGTTGCAGGAGTCCGAGGCGCTTGGCGATGCCGGGCCCGACCTGGGCGGTGTCGCCATCGATCGTCTGCTTGCCGGTGAAGACGAGGTCTGGCGTGCCGAACGTCTCGCCAACTTTTGCGATTGCCTGGGAAAGGGCGAACGAGGTCGCCAGCGTGTCGGAGCCGGCAAAATAGCGGTCGGTCAAGAGCACCGCTCGGTCGGCGCCGTAACCGAGCGCCTTGCGCAGCGCGTCCTCTGCCATGGGCGGACCCATAGTGAGCACGGTGACTTCGCCACCATAGGCGTCGCGCAGTCTGAGAGCTTCTTCGAGGGCGAACAGGTCGTAAGGGTTGATGATAGTCGGAACACCCTGGCGCATGATCGTGTTCGTCACCGGATGGACCCTTATCTGTGCCGAGTCCGGCACCTGCTTGATGCAGATTACGATGTGCATTGGCGGTTTCTCTAGGCTCCTGTCCGGATGCGGGCTTGGCGGTTATCTCTTTGGTGCGCATCATTCGTGCCAACTGTTTGCGCTGCCCACTATTCCTAGAACTTCGCTTGGTTGCTTCTGAGGGCGCCGTGGTGATGACCGGATTTGTCGGCTTCTCGACATTGTCGCGTCACAACCCGTGTCGCGGTCATTCCTGTCCGAACCGCTTCAGTACGGAGTCGAACGGGACAAAGGTGCGGCCCGGCGTGGCAGGTCTGTTCGGATCGTGGTCTTTGAGCACCTTGAAGACCCGATGGGTGAGCGGCGAGGAAACCGCGAAGTCCTCGTAAGCGCGTTCGAGCGTCGCGCGCACCCGCGCGGCAATCACCTGGTCGGGCAGACCGGAGAAATCTTCTTCGGCAAGGTATTGGCCCACGCGCTTCATGATATGGAGCCGCGAGACATTCAGCACCTTCGGATCATAGGAGACGCCAAGGACTGCGAAGAACTCCTCCGCAGCCGACAGGCGCTTCAGTCGTGCGAGGATGTCGGTGACATCGATAGGGCGGCTGTCAGCGGAACAATTCATTGCATTCTCCCTGGTCGGAAAACTGTGGTGTCGGTGCGCTCGCGCACGGCTGACCTGGACCCGCACAGCTCCGCGAGGGATGCCTCGCTGCACATTCCATCGTAGAGCTCGACCAGTTGAGTTGCAGTGACGGTCGATTTGGTCTCGGTCGCCTCGCGCCGGGCGCGGGCCACCATCGCGGCTGCCAGATCCGGGTCGAGATCGCGGCCGCTTTCGCTCAGCACATGGGCAATCGCAGTGGCGCCGGAATGCTTGCCGATGACGATACGCCGGCAGCGGCCCACGAGAGCCGGATCGAGCCCCTGATAAGTACGCGAGTCCTTCAGCAGCCCTGCGACGTGAATGCCGGATTCGTGCGTGAAAACATCGGCGCCGACGACCGGTTTAATGGCCGCGGTCTGCCGGCGGGCGGCCCAAGCCACCTGGGCGGCGAGGTCGGGCAATGCGGTCAGCTCGATGCCGGTATCCGCGCCGTCGAGGACCGCCATCGCGGCGGCCACCTCTTCCAGCGCGGCATTGCCCGCACGCTCGCCGAGCCCCAGGACGGTGACGGACGCATGGCGCGCGCCTGCGCGGATCGCGGCCAGCGTGTTGGCGGCAGCAAGTCCGAGATCGTTGTGCGCATGAAATTCAAGCTCGATTGGAGACTGCGGCACGAGCTGGGCGACAAGTTCGAAGGTCGAAAACGGGTCGAGAACGCCGACTGTGTCGGCTAGCCTGACGCGGCTTGCGCCGGCGCGTGCAGCCGTCTCGATGACGCGGGCGAGATGATCCCGATTGGCCCGCGAGGCGTCCTCGCAGCCCACCGCGACGAAGAAGCCGGCGGCGGCTGCGCGCCTGACCATACGTTCGATGACCTGGAGCGCTCCCGCCTTATCGAGGCCGAGCTTGGCGGCAAGTTGGATGTCCGACGCAGGCAGCGATAGATTGATGGCGTGGACGCCGCTCTCGATCGCTGCATCGAGATCCAGCGACGTCATCCGGCACCAGGCCATGAGCCGAACCGGGAGACACCGCGCGACCACGGCGCGAATTGTTTCGATCTCGTCGGCGCCCATGACCGGCGTGCCGATCTCGATCTCTGTGACGCCGGCCGCCGCAAGAGACTCGGCGATCTCCAGCTTTTCCGTCGTGGTAAAGGCGACGCCGGGCGCCTGCTCGCCATCGCGCAAGGTCGTATCGTTGAGAAAGACATGACGGGTCATGAACGGTAGCCGGTTCTGCTGCCGCTCAGGCATAGACCGGATTGACCGTCTTCGGAGCTTCGGTTACCCGGCCCAGAACTGGGAAAGCCACGCAGCTTCTCCACGATTGCCGGCATGACCTCGAGCACCCGGTCGACGTCCGCTTCGCCGTTGTCCCGCGCCAAGGAGAAGCGGACTGCCGCGTGTGGCGTTTTCATCGCGCTCAGGACATGGCTCGGTTCCAGAGAGCCGGAGGTGCAGGCAGAGCCGGAGGAACACGCGATGCCCACGCGGCTGAGGAGGAGTGGAATTCCATCACTTTCGACATCTTCGAAGGAGATGTTTGCGGTGTTGGGCAACCGTTCCAGGGGATCACCGGTGACACAGGTGCTTGGGATGCGCTGGAGAATCCCGTCCTCTAAACGGTCGCGGAGCGACTTTACCCGTGTGGTCTCGTCGTCCATGAATTTCAAGGCGAGTTCGGCCGCCATGCCGAGCCCGACTATGCCGGGCGTATTCTCGGTGCCAGCACGCCGGTTGTGTTCTTGGTGGCCCCCCTTGATCAGCGAGTGGAAATTGACGCCACGTTTTACGAAAAGCGCGCCGATCCCTTTCGGCCCGTGCAGCTTGTGGCCGGAGAGCGACAGCATGTCGATTGCGGTCGACTTCAGGTCCATCGGAAGCTTGCCGACCGCCTGCACAGCATCGGTATGGAAAAGGGCGCCCACTTCCTTGGCCAACTCGGCAAGCCTGGCCACGGGGAAGATCACACCAGTCTCATTGTTCGCCCACATTATCGAGACGATTGCCACCTGTGGGGTGAGGGCGGCCATATAGGCGTCGAGGTCGAGCCGGCCACGGCAATCCACCGGGATCCTGTGCACCTTGACGCGGCGGGTCTTCTCAAGATGCGCGCAGAGCGTCAGCACGGCGGGATGCTCGACCGCGGACGTCACGATCTCGGTTCGGTTGGGCGCCGCCTCGAGCGCCGAAAGAAGCGCTGCATTGTCGCTTTCTGTCCCACCCGAGGTGAAGGTGATCTCATCGTCGAACTCCGCGCCGATCAGAGCTTGCAACTGCCTCCGCGCCTTTCTCACCGCCGCACTGACTGAGGCGCCGAGAGCATGCGCCGACGAAGGGTTGCCGAATTGATCCCTAAAGAACGGCAACATCGCTTGCACGACCTCAGGATCGACCCGTGTGGTTGCGTTGTTGTCGAGGTAGACAGGTTTCATGTGCGATCCTCAGTTGACCGGAATGACGCGAGCGCGCGACCGCCTCATTGAGCCTCTGGCGTATGCCGTTGATGATGATGGGCCCGAACTGGCAGCCGGCGCGGACGCCCGAGAGTTTGACGTAGACCGGATCGGCGTCGACATGGCCAAGTCCGCAGTGGCCGCCGTCAGCCCGCAGGTAAGGACGCCCGAACACGACATCGTTATCGATAAGCCGAATTTGGCGCAGCGGCGCGATTTGGCCGCCAGCAGCTCGGGTGCCACCAGGAACCGAACTGTTTCGGCAGGCGACGTTCTTTGCATCCTACCGGAAGCGATTGCCGGTCCCGAGATCGGCTTTGACCTTGCCTTGTTGTTGAGGACGGGGACATCTGTTGTGCCGGCCATGTAAGCCTCCTCTTCCGCAAAAGAGTCCGTTGGCGGCAATCGCTTCATGGACCCGCACAGGCGCTTCGGGGGATCAACTGAAGGACTTGCCGCAGCCGCACTTCTCGCGCGCGTTGGGGTTATCGAAGACAAAGCCGGAAGATTCGAGCCCGGTGAGGAAGTCGACGGTCATGCCGGCGACATGCGGTTGGGAGCCCGCGTCCACGAACAGCTTGATCCCATCTGTCTCGGTGATCGCGTCGCCCTCGCGCGACACGCTCTCCAGGCCCATTAAGTATTTGAAGCCGGCGCAGCCGCCGGCCTGGACCATGATGCGAAAGCCTTCCGCCGGCTCGCTGGCGCGGGAAAGAGCAGTCTTGATGGCGGCAACAGCGTTGTCGGTGAGCGTAATCATGGCTCCATTCTCCTCAGTCCGGGACCTGCTTGCGCATCACGCTGCATGCACCGTGCCAAAGCGAAAACCGTTTCAACACAGCGCGGCATCTCTGACCCTGCGGTGGTTCTTGTGAGTCCATTGCTGCGAAGGTGTCGGCCAACCGACACGTACTGTCGGGTTTGTCGGGTCCGCCACGGGGGATGTTGGGCCTGAGTTCTTGGCTGAACTCACGTTAAACCAATGACGATTACAGAAGACTTCTTCTGAGCTTGCTTCGGCGCAATTGGCACGGTTTTTGAAGCTCCATTTGGCGAGGCGGCAAGAGACTGCCGATCCACAATCATGTCGTGGGTGCCCTCGCGATCGATGGGGCGAAGCAAGGGAGCAACATGTCAGGACTGGGTCAGACACGCTTTGTTTGGCGAAGCAGCGCCGCCCGTGGCATCCGAATGACCGATTGGCCGATTGCGACAACACCCACAATCGCTCACCACCGCCCGGTGGCCACCGACCGGCTCGATGTGATTCCATCGGCATGTGCCTGCTCGTGTCACTCGGGTCTCGCCGCTCCGATAGCACCCCCGGTTTTCGCGCGGGTGCGACGACGTGCGCACGCTGTCCAGCGACACTTTGTTCACGGGCCAGCAGCAGATCAGGGTCGAGCATTACGGCGCGCCCTATCGGCTGAAGATTCACCGGCAGGGCAGCTGATCCTCACACGTAGGTGGAAGCAGGGGTAAGACATGGACCAGCGCGAGAAACCGTCGCCGGACGAAATCCGGCGGGCGTGCGAAGACAATCCGAAAATCCGGGAGCATGATCTCGCCGCTCGATTGGGCATTTCGGAAGCCGAATTGGTCGCGGCGCATTGTGGTCACGGCGCGGTGCGCATCGAGCCGCGCGTCGATGATCTGCTGACCGGCCTCGAAGCGGTCGGCGAGGTGATGGCGGTCACCCGCAACCAAAGTGCCGTGCACCAAAAGATCGGCGTCTACGACAAAGTGGTCACCGGCAACCCGCATGCCATGGTGCTCGGCGACGAGATCGACCTGCGCATCTTCCCGAAAGCGTGGGCGTATGGCTTCGCCGTCGAGAAGCGCGAGGGAGCCGAGATCCGCCGCAGCCTGCAATTCTTTGATGCCACCGGCGAGGCGATGCACAAAGTACATCTCAGGCCCGCCTCGAACCTGCAGGCCTATCAGAATCTGGCGGCAGAGCTCGCATCCTCCGACCAGGAGCCGATCATATCGGTCGAGGCGAGCGGGGTGCGCGATAACGCAGTGAGTCCAGACCAAGCCGCCACGGTCGACGACCTACGCGAGCACTGGAGCCGGCTGAGCGACGTGCATCAGTTCTACCATATGTTGAAGGCACTGAAGCTCAGCCGCTGCCAGGCGATGCGTATGGCCGACGAGGATTACGCCTGGCTGCTCGACAATGATGCCGTTGGCGCCCTCTTCCAACAGGCGGCCGAAGACGAGATGCCGATCATGTGCTTTGTCGGCAATCATGGTTGCATCCAGATCCATTCCGGCCCGATCAAGTCGGTCAAGCAGATCGGGCCGCGGATCAATGTGCTCGACGAGACCTTCCATCTGCATCTTAGGACCCATCACATCCGCGAGGTCTGGGCCGTGCGCAAGCCGACGAGGGACGGTCACGTCACGTCCATTGAAGCCTATGGCGCCGACGGCAAGATGATCATCCAGTTCTTCGGCACGCGCAAGGAAGGCGAACGCGAGCGCAGCGACTGGCGGTTTCTGGCCGAGAGTCTGCCACGTGTTCATGGTCCGACCCACGGTGACGTGTAGAGTGCCGACAGGCCCTCGGATTGAACCGGCCGCCATAGGACTCGGCACCACGTTGCGACAGCGGCTGCGAGGTAGTAGCGCATACGGACGGTTAGGTGTGCACGCCGGAATTGACCGCATCGATACGGTCCAGTTCGTCGCCGGCCGGACTGCTGCGCACGAGTGCATCGCCGTCTGACCGAAAATCCTTGCAGCGCCTGCGAGCGATAAAACGCATACGCCATCAGCGCCGAACCGAAGCGCGGCTCGACCTTGTTGATATTTCCGATCATCGCGCGCAAGCGCCGTCGGTTCTTGTCGGACCGCACCCGATCGTTGCGCTGGATCGCGTCGTTGCTCAATCCGGGCCGTGCGAGCGATCTCCTCGCTCGTCGACCGGAAGGCTGTGCAGCAGCAGCCAAGCCGAAACAGCCCGATGTCCCGGACTCGACAAAACCGACCACGGATGTCGGTTGTCGGACGTTGTCCTAAGAATGATGGACAGGTGATCATCAGCGGCGGGCCCAGTGCAGGCTGGCATCGATTGGTGCAGCGCCATGGGTACGCCTATCCGGCACGCGACTTGCTTCGACAATTTGATCAGCAGGGCATCAGCAGTGCGTCACGGTGCTCAGAGGTGATTGACCAGCCTCTCAACCCTAACGGGATTAAGCGGCGGCTTTGCTTCATGACCGCAGCGCGGCGGAGATGCCCCTTCTGATCGACTTCGCAACCGATCTCATCCGCGCTGGTGCAGGTGGGCTGTATCAGGCGACAGAATCTAGAAGGCGCCCGACAAGAGACGTGCCCATGCTGGAAATCGACTTTATGAACAGCCGTGCAATCTCAATCGAGCCATGAACGCCAATGTAGAGAACACAAAATGGCGACCAACCCCGTTCCAGATCATGTCCCGCCCGAAATGGTGAGGGACTTCAGTCTGTTTACATCGCCAGGCATGCCACCAACACCCAACGGGGATCCACACGCAGCTGTCGCTTGCGTACATGACGGGCCTCCGATCTTTTACTCCCGCTACAACACGCAAGATGGCCGGGGTACCTGGGTCATCACCCGTGCCGCGGACCAGCGGAAGGTGCTGCAGGACGCAGAGACTTTTTCCAGCCATCGCAGCATCTTCTCCTCCATACTGGGTGAAAACTGGCCGACGATCCCGCTTGAGCTCGATCCACCGGCCCATGGCGTCTTTCGCTCACTGCTCAGTCCGCTGCTTTCGCCAAAGCGGGTGAGGGTGTTGGAGCCGGCTGTCCGCGAGCAAGTAATCATGCTGATCGATAGAATTGTCGCATCGGGCACAAGCTGCGACGCGATGAAGGATTTTGCCTTTCCTTTCGCGGTGAGCACCTTTCTTCGCTTTCTGGGGTTGCCCGATGACCGACTCGATACATTCGTCGGCTGGGGGAAAGATCTGCTCCACGGCGACGATAAGGAACGACCTGTGGCTGCCCGGACGATCGTGGCATTCATCGACGAACTTGCAGCCATGCGCCGCCAGGAGGCGGTTGACGATTTCATGACCTTTATCGTGCAGGCACAGGTCGAGGGCCGCCGGCTGACGGACACCCAAGTCCGCGGCATCGGCGTGCTTGTCTTCGTCGCTGGGCTCGACACGGTCGCAGCAGCTATAGGCTTTGACTTGGCGTACCTCGCGCGCAACCTCAAAGATCAGCAATTGCTGCGGAGCGAACCGGACCGCATCCCGCTCGCAACCGAAGAATTGCTGCGGGCCTATCCGCCCATTCAGTTGATCCGCGTGGCTACGAAAGATATCGACTTCGAAGGCGCGCCGATCCGGAAGGGGGACTATGTTTCCTGCGCCACGATGATTGCCAATCGTGACCCGGCGGAATTCGAATGCCCCAACACGATCGATTTGGAGCGGGAGGACAACCGCCACGCAGCGTTTGGCTATGGTCCCCACCGTTGCCTTGGCTCACACCTTGCCCGGCGGGAGATTGTCATTGGCCTGGAGGAGTGGCTGGCGCGCATCCCGGCTTTCAGGATCAAGCAGGGTACGGCACCGATAACCTCTGGCGGCCATGTGTTCGGGATCGAAAATTTGATCCTGGACTGGTCTTAGGCCCGCCCCGAGCCGGGGCACAGACAATGGAGGCAGCGCCATGCGCATCATCGTCCAAAAGGCCAAATGCCAGGGTCACGCGCGATGCGCGGCGCAAGCGCCGGACATCTTCAAGCTTGATGACGAGGGCTACATCCTGCCTGGTGACATTGAAGTTGCGAAAGGGGAGGAACTGCCTGCATCGCGGGGCGCGCGATCCTGTCCTGAACGTGCGCTGGAACTCACCCGCTGCCCGCTTTGAGGACTCATTCAACCGAGAGTCTGGCGGGCTTGAATGGGGCCGACCATGTGGCCGCACTCAGCACGCGACGTTTGTCCTGCACGGTCCACCTCCAACTCTGCGGGGGCATTTCCGGCGCCAGTGTTCCCCATGAGGCGCAAACGGCAGGGCGGGGGCTCGCGAAACGCCTCTTCCAATCACAGAATTTGCGACAGAGCCGATGGACCAGACGAAAATTGCCGAACTACTCGACCGCGAGGCGATCCGCGACTGCGTATACCCGAAGAACTGCCCGACCCATGTTGCGGCAGGCCGGGTCTCTGCATGATTTGATAGGACAAACCAGGAGAACGCACCATATTTGCCCAACATTATGCCCGGCTCAGCACCGGCCAATGGCCGCAGATCGAGCTGGAGAGGAGGTTCGACCAGCATGTGCTTGCCTGTGTGCTTTCACGTGCGCTCGAGGAGATCGAGGCCGGCGAGGCGACGGCGACGGAGGCAACCGGCCTTTCGCGCGCCGAGCTGCGCGATGTCCTGGCCCGCTGTTTCCCTGCTATTCCTATCAACGCGTTTGCCTTGGAAGAGGTGAGCGAGCCCGAGCCGGATCTGGAGGAAGAACTTCTGCGCGGACTGCTGCTGGCGCATGCCCGGCCCGGCGACCCGGCGAGCGCCCGCTTCGCCAAGATCATCGCCCGGCGTGCCATGCGCAATGACCATCTCTGGCAGGACCTTGGCCTTTTTAATCGAACCGACCTCGGCCGCCTGCTCGCCTCGCATTTTCCGACGCTGGCGGCCGGCAACACCCAAAACATGAAATGGAAGAGATACTTTTACCGCAAGCTCTGCGAGGCCGAAGGTTTTTCGCTGTGCAGCGCGCCCAGTTGCCGGGAATGCAATGATTTCGAAAGCTGCTTCGGCCCGGAGGAAGGCGAAAGCCACCTCACACGGATCAAGAACGGCATCGCCTCGGATTGAGAGCCGCTTCCGTCAGTCGTAAGCCCCAGCGCTCGCGCCGCGCCATATGTCTCTTGTCGAATGTCGACTGACGCCTTCGGGGATTGAATGCTGTGCCTGCTGTCCGATTGCTCGCGGTGCTCGCTTCGGCGGGCCGTCGTCATGGCGCGCCGCCGGTGGAGCTCTTACGGCAGGCGCAAGCGATTTGACCTGCTTGCGAGCGTCTTTCTCGTTGCCGCAAAAAGAGAGCCTCAAAGTGAGCTAAAGCGGAAAACGGGAGAGTGACAGTGATCGCACTGACAATTCGTGAGGATATTTGTTGCATTTTTAAGCTGGCATGATTGCAGTTTCTCGATTTTTGGGCAGCATTGTGCCGCCAAGTCGGGTGGTCACTATGAAATCGCGATCCAGAATGCTTCCAATGCTCGCCGCGTCGTTGGTAGTCGGGGTTGTATCGGCCGAAGCGAAAACCTGCGGTGAGGGCGATACCCGTCAGGAACATCACGTCGGCAACTTCAACTTCGTAACCAGCTCCTGGGTCGAGAAGAAAGGCAAGCTGCGACGTTACATTTCTTGTGTTAAAAACCTCGATCCCAACAGCGATCTCCTAGTCACCTGGTTTATCGCTGGGCCATTTCAGACCTATGTTCCCGCGACAGTCGAACTACCCACGCCTCGATTGCGTGACGACATCAGCCCCAGGCCAGTGCGTGGCTGCATCCAACATGGGAACCTCGGAGAAAGGACGCCTGCCGAGTTCATGGGGACGGCCGACGACGAAGAACGAAATGGCAAAGAAGGAAATTGCGCTCCCGCCACCCAAGTTGGGAACGAACCTCAGGGTACGGACTTACCTCCCGATGGGTGGCAGGATGATGTGAGAGTATTCTTCCCAAGCGACCCAGATGATCCGCACGACACAATGCTCGAAGTTACCGGAAAAATTGGCATCGCACCGATCCCAGGAGGCGTGACGGGGGGTGGCTTCCAAAGCTTCTTCGCTTACTCCGCGAAACAGTATGAGGGAAGAAAGCTTGGCAAGGTTGAGGACGTTACGGTCACGCCTGTTTTCCCGATAAAATCCGACTTCTTCGCTGCGGCCTTCTTCAAAGAAAACAAAGAGGCGACAGGGCTTTCGCGCGACGGATCGATCAGCTTTGACGTGCTCACCCCCTTTTCTAACGCCTGGGGGCCTGCGCCGGCGTTCTACGAGTTTCGCGACAAGCATGGCCGAGTGTTGGGAGCCATACCAATGCCGCTCTTCCAGAGCTCAGGCGGATGAGTTTAGAAGAGATTTTTGACTTTATTCGAAAGGTCACGCCAGAGCTTCTTCAGGGCTGGGTTTCTAGCTGGGCTACGCTCTTCAAAAACACGTACATAATGCGTTCAGATGCCAACGATCAGGTCATTTCCACAGCGTTGGCCATTTCCACTCTGTTCGCCATTTTCTTCGTATTGATTACTGTTTCCACAACTGCGGCACGCCTTAAAGCGATCGCTATAGGCTTCGCCGCTGCCGTTGTGGTCCTCTTTTGCTTCTGCAATGCCATAAGGATTTGGCTAAATTTCCCTCTGACCCGCGAAACCATAGGGAAGCTGCAACCCACCTGGGACTATGTGACCATGGCATTCACACTTGCAATGGTAATGATGATGCTATTTGCAATCCTATCATTTATAAAGGCGGTTTACGGAAATCTTCGATCGACCTCGTGAACAAAACGAAAAGACTCAATGGTCGACTGATTAAGCTCTTGGAAGAAGTAAGCTCAATTTAGACGAGGATGAACTTGTAGATTTTCTGCCTTTGTTTATCTTATGCACATGAGGGGCATGGAGCGAACGGCGGATGACCTCACATATACGTAGGATGGTTCCTCGTCCCAAGTCGGCTGGGGCGGCCAAGATTGCGACCTCCACTATGAAGCGAACCGGGGCACGAAGAAGCCGCTGCTAGTCGAAAGCGTGACGGCATACCTGCAACGGGTGTTCGAGCTCCCTGAGATGACAGGTGGCGCTCGCTGCTACCGTGGCGAGTCTGATGCCAAGTGGCAACTGAAGCCCTCTATTATGCGGGGAGTGCGCTCTGATGCGGAGAACCGCATCTTCAGCGAACTAATGCTTGAGGCACCTACAGAGTTCAGCAACGACAAGTCGATGTTCGACATGCTGGTGCGCGCACAGCACTACGGCTCGATCTCTAGCCTCACTATCAGTAGCCAGGTACGCAAAGAGGAATCCATGATGCGGTTAAGGATCGTGTCGGCTGCGCCGTTCACCGCTTGGCGAGCTCACTGCCGCGCTCCAGCATGTCCTCGTAGTGAGCGACCACCCACAGCTGCCCGACAACAAAACTGGCCATTGCCGGGCTATCGAGCTCGACGCTGGCAAGAAAGCGTGCGCCGTAGCGGGAGCTGCGATCGGGGCCACGCGGAACGCGGATGGGAACTCACACTGGCGCGGACACGCCGCCTCAATCGCTGGTCTACGCGGACGTTTATTCGGCGGATATTCGACCGAATGACGCATCCAAAAGTAAGTCATTGATTTTCGTAAGCCAAGGGGAATCGAACCGCTGTTCCCGCCGTGAGAGGGCGGCATCTTGAACATTCATGAACAACTTTGATCAGCCATACACGTTTGATTTAAAAGGTCAATGTGCGCTATTGTGTAGACGCGACCATCTGCGATTGGGCGGGTTTGTTGCAACGAAATTGGCAACGAAAATCTTCGGAGCGAATATGGCGCAGCGCCGCAGCGTATTATCCAGCCGAACTAGTCGGGCGGCTCTTTCTTACTCGGATGCTCCCGAATGGGAGATCATCAATCCCATTTGCGGTTGGGCTACGGGCGCGGCCGCGGGAGCTATGGCCGTGGTGGTTCTTGGCTGGCAGCATCGCTGCTCGAGCGACGGCACTCGCGTCAAGATCAAGCTGGGCCGCGCCGACGATCTCATCCCCGCCGTGGTTCAACCATCCTTTCGCATGAGCAGGCAAAGGACGCGGCTCGCGGGTGGCTCAAATCGCTAAAGGCTGGCAACGATGCCCCTGTGGCGCTGATTCTAAATGACGTGCTCGATCGGTATTTCGAAGCACGCGCCGCCGAGGGCATGAAGTCGATCCGAAGACAAGGGCAGCGTTCCACATTCGACCAAAGCTCGGATCGTCGAAGGTCGCGGATCTCTCGATAGAAAAGATTCGTGCCTGGCGCGACGGCATGGTTTCGGCGCAGAAGCGGTTGCGCACCGGCAAATTCGCCAAAAAGGCAAATGTCGTTACCGTCGATCTGTCGGACCCGGAAACTATCCGCCGCCGCCGGGACTCAGCCAACCGAACGCTGACGACGTTGAAAGCCGCGCTCAATTGGGCGTTCAACAATCGGCTAGTTACTGATGACGCTGCGTGGCGCCTTGTGAAGCCGTACCGCGGCACGACTGCCGCGCGGGTCCGCTTCCTTTCGCCGGCTGAGCAGAAGGCGTTGATCGCCGCCAGTAACGGCGCAATTCGCGATCTCGTGTCGGCCGCCCTGGTGACTGGCGCCCGTTTCGGCGAGCTCGCCCGGCTGCGTGTGTCGGACTACGACGCAGCCAACAAGTCTGTCTTCATTGCCGAGAGCAAGAGCGGCAAGCCGCGGCACATCCCATTGCCTGCCGGCGGCGCCGAGCTATTCGAAAGGCTTTCTCGCGACCGTCCCGGCACCGACGCGCTGCTGCGGCAGGAAAGCGGCGCGGCTTGGGCGCCGTCCACATACAATAGGCCGTGGAAGGCGCTGCTCGCTCGGGCCAAACTGTCAGACGTGACGCTGCACGAGATCCGGCACACCTATGCCAGCACGATGGTCCGCAACGGGGCGCCCCTGATCGTCATCGCCGAAGCGCTCGGCCATAGCGATACTCGAATGGCCGAGAAGCACTATGCACACTTGGCGCCTTCCTACGTGGCCGACACGATCAGGCGGCTAGCGCCTGATATCTGATAGCCCGATCGGACGGACGAACCGGGCCTCAGATATCCAGGTACGGAAAGTGGAACGCCTTTCGCTCGTAGTTCACCTCTCGAAACGCAATCTTGAGCTTTGAGGCCGTGGAACGAATCTCAAGCACCCTGGTAGGGTCGGGCTGGCGTCCCTTCACATCAAAATCATCGCCGCTAGTGGCTTGCCTAAAATTCAGGAAGGCGGAATTGACTCTAGTGTGCGAGTTCTTGACGCGCGTAGTGACGAAATTCGCGAAAACATTGATGTCGTGTAGGCTGACGATTGTATTTTCCACGTCTGGCGACAAGGGGTCGCCCGGCAGCATCCAAACGGCCGAAGCTTTGGCTGCGCATTCCGCGGTCATTTGCTCAAGTTCCGCAAGGGTGGCGTCAATCATCTGCGTGTTCGATGTGAAACGCTGCTGAATGGCCAATCCAGTTAAACCGACCAAACCAGAAGCTACGCCGCCGAGCACGGAGATGAAGAAGGTTTCAGCGCCGTCCGCCATCGCTCGCTTTTCTGACATGAAATTCAATATCTGAAATATACACAGCGAAGTCCGGCGATGCATGAAGTTCAATGCGCTGGCGGAACTCTTCAGGCGACCATTTCAGTTCGCGGGTCAAACCGCCGAAGGCCTCTTCCAAAAACGAAGACGGGTAACCTCTAGTCCCATCCATCTCAACGACGACGCGGTCGTTCGCGGCCAATGCGGGAAGCAGAAATTCCTCACGAAATTTCTGCCCCGATGCGGGGCCATCAGTGTAGTATCGGCCGCCGGGGGTCTTCGAAAACTGCTTGAGTATGTTGATCGTCGCCACCCGATTCTTCAGAGCCATCGTCATTTTGAAATGCTCCACTCAATCAGTGTGCCGCCCAAGGCCACCCTGTGGTTGGTCGTGGTTATCACACTATCTACGCTATCATAAACAGCCTCACCCGTCCCGCTGATAATTCGCAGGTATCCACGGTGGTGGTCGAGGATCCTCATCATCGTGGGAAGGCCGTTGCCACGCCCCTGGACCATGGTACGGGTGCGCCCGTATTCCATAGCGGCTTTGATCATCTGCGCATCATCGGTCGTTCCACCCAATGCAGTCAAAACACCGCGCACCCCTTCCCAAATCGTAGCCCGGGGCAAGGTGCGGGGAATTCCAACTCCCATGTCATAAACTGCTGCTGTGAGGGACTGCGAAGTTCGGTTATACGAACCGGACATAAACCACGTACCCGCAGGAACGCCGAACCACTCATCGGGTTCCAAATAGGCGTGTTGCTTAGAGTTCTTAAGAGCCTCAATGAGCCCGTCATAGATGAAATTGGCCGCATGTATTGGTCCGGAAATTTCCGCCAAATGTTCCAACAAATCGTCGCATTTGGCGCCCACCACATCAGTGTCACTGCGATATTTGAGGATTTCAACCAGGGGCGCTGCGGGCCGGCGCCGGATCTTTGGTTTGTTGGGGGTCTCAAGAAAATCGAACAGACCCAGGTTCTGGAAAAGATAATCAATTTCTGGATTCCAGAGGCTGTGTCTCAGGATGGCGAGCTTTCTCCCGATAAATTGCTGCCAACGGAATAACTCTGCCGCCAATACGAGGGCCGCCCCTGGCGAGGCACGTTGAAAAGCCTCGAAAGCAACACCCCTAGGGAGCTCAGATGGTATTTTGTCACGATAAATTTGGAAACGAAGATACGCGAAGAACGACGCGACCTGTTCATAGTTCGATCGAAGCGAGAAATCAGCAGGAGGTTGAATATACAGGTAGGGTTTGCGCCGACTGCCCCTTCTTACTTCCATTATAGGTGCAACGATGTCGGTTGCCGGTCTTGGCAATCTCGGATTGGCAGTCTCCGCAGGTAAGACTGTCGGAATACGGCTTCCCCCTGACGTTGCTGCTTTGCGGCGACGTTCATTGGCTGCTCTCAATGCATGCCAATTCTTCCAGACCTCGTCAGGTTTCTTCACTTTTCGTCACCCCCGCTGGACTGTTGAAATTAAACGCTCGGCAGAGTCAAGGAGGGGCTAACGCTTTTCCAAGCGGCTCAGAATTTCGCATCCGCGATTTGCAACACGGCTAACGGTCACTAGAACTTGGCCATGCGCAAACCCTTGTTTGACCCCGACGTCGCCGACGAGGCGCCCAATTCATCGGTCCTGACCGGCTACGACGAAGAATGCATGCTTACCTATATGAAGATGCGGACTGGCGCGAGGTCGCCAGGATCGTGCTGCACATCGATCCGGAGAAGGATCGTGCATTCCGGGCATGGGAGACACATCTTGCCCGCGCACGGTGGATGACGACGAATGGCTACAGATACCTCCTGGCCGGCGGCGCGCGGCACTGAAATCTCCCTCCTCGCCCGACAGTCGTTTAGGGATTACATATTGAGCAGCCGCGCATGTCAGCGCCATTGAGCTGGGTAGCTTTTGCGAATGCGGATTCTCGGTCAAATGGGCCGAGCCAGCGGCCGTTCCTGTCGCCCGCTCCGGCCTGCGTGCCTTGACCTCCGTTGCAGAAGCCACAGTCGGCTCTATGGATTCGCCCCCGATCGTGGGCCCAATTCTCGTAGATATAGTAATTCAATTCTCACCCCAGCTTGCCAAGCGTCTTGCTGGCGTTCGTTTCAGAAGACGTATTTTGCAGGCCAGCGCCAATCTGTCTGCGCTTTGCCCATGCAGTTGCTGTAGTCGACAAATTGACCGGTCGCGATGTCTCGACAAGCCCAAACAAGTTGGCTGTACTGGCTGTAGAATTCGTCCCAGTCAGCACCCTGGTAATAGTTCGGCCTGACATAGCCCCCACCGCCGCAGTTGTTATTCGAGCATACCACAACGGCCGCGCCCACCGCAGCGATTGCGACGCCGGCTGCGATCGCCTGGTTCTGCTTCCTGATCATGTTGGCGCACTGATCTAGCGTCACCGATCGGCGCGTTAGTTCAGCGAAAAGATCCTGCTGGAACGTCGCGTCCTTGGTAGACGCCAGCGTCCTGCAGAGCGCTGAAGTGCTGACTGCGCTCGGATTCTTCTTGAGCGACTGTTGCGATGTCGTGCACGAGGCGCTTGCAAGCGCCAAGACTACCGCAGCCGAAACTGCGGCTCGTCGACCGAGCCCCATTTCACCCTCCCATCCAATCACTCAGTTCCGCCAAACCCCTTCGGCGGATTGTCTTTCACTAACACAGCGTTTCGCACGCTACTCCATCGGCATCTCGGTCCAGCTTGCGGCCCCACGAACAGTTGCCAACATACCATTGGGCTTCATCGCACGTGCTGATCTGCGAGCACGTCCTCCGCGGCTCGCACGAATAGCTCCGCGCCACTTGCCGGCTGCCGATGATGCCGAGCGGCTGGCCCGACGGCGCCGCGCCATCCGCGTGCGCCGCGCGCCATTCCCAGGGCGCCTGAAACATTCCGACCCACAGACCGACCTTCGCCGCCTCTGTCTTTGCTTGCTGCTCCGCGTACGCGCCGTGGCTATAGCGCGGCCAATCCAGCGCCTGGCCGTGTTCCACCATCCATGAGGCGACACCGGAGCCGTCCACCCGCCGGCAGTCGCCGACAAAGCGGCCGTAGCGATCCCAAGTGACGAAACTGCATCGCACCGGCTTCGACGCGGCCAGGAACGTGTCCAGCGCGTTAGCGGCCCGGCGTCCGCACGGATACTCAGAACCCTTCGCGTCGTTGCAGTACTGCCGGCTCTCGGGCGCATCGATGCCGTTAAAGCGGATGCGCTGGCCGTGGATCTCGATCGTATCGCCATCGATGACAGACGCGACACCGGCGATCGGCGCCGGCTTTGATCCGATCCAGTTTGATACGTTGAGCTCGGGCACAGGATCGCTATGTTGCACGACGAACTGCGTCCCGTAGGCTGCCATCGCGGCCAAGGCCACGAACACGAGCCGCTTCGGAACGCCAGCCAGTTGGCGCACGCGCCCCGGCTTACGCCACTGGTCGGTTCGACCATTATAGCGAGACTTGCCCAACCCCTGTCTCCTCTTGAGGGGCAGAGTGCTTCTAATTGAGGGCCAAGTCCAGAGCCGACGGCGGTCGGGCCTCTTGGCCCGCGGCGCACCGCACTGACCCAGGAACGCGCCGGCCTCTCCGATCGTTGACTGCTTTTGATCGAGCCGCCGTCATGCCGTCCACCTCCATACGCAAAACGGAATACGACCCGGACAGCAAAATCCTCTCGGTGTGGTTCGTCGCCAGCGGCAAACGGTACGAATTCGAGGACGTGCCACCGGACACTTACGCCGAATTCCGAGCCGCCTTCGCGAAGGGTCGCTACTTCAACGACCACATCCGCAACAACTTTCGCTTCCGTCTGGTTGGGAGCGATTAGCTGCCCGGGACGCCTGGTCTGTCGGCGGCCGAATTCCGTCCTTCGCCGCGCCAACCGGCGGTTGGTAGACGCTTTGCCGCTGTTGCCCTAAGGTCACTTTCGGTCCGCGCGCACTTGGCAAAGCCCGACCCACGCCCACCCCGCCTGGTGCAAAGCGCTTGATCGGTCCCGCCGTTCTGGCAGTGCGGCGGGATTTTTTGCGGTCAGTTGGAACACCGGCGCGCGGGGGAAGGTTCGGTGCACGCAGCAAATCCTTCCCCTCACACGATATTGCTGCACGATCGGTAATGGCATCCGATCTGCCCGCATCTCCTCCCCCCAGAGACGCGGGCTTTGAGCTTCGCGGAACCGAAACGTTCAAAGTTTATTGAATCGGGTTGGTGTGGCGTGGAGTTTGTATGAACGGGGCGAGGCTGGCGTTTATCCGTGCGATGGAGCCCAAGCTGGTCGCAAAGCCACCCGAGGGTGAACACTGGATTCACGAGATCAAGCTCGATGGCTACCGAACCCAGATCATCATAAGCAGCCCTGACGATATTCGCGCCTTCAGCAGCAGCGGAGCGGATTGGACGCGGAAATACACCGGCATCATCGAGGCCGCGCGGGATCTCGACGTCAAGAGCGCGATCTTTGAGGGCGAGGCGGTCGTCACGGGCGTGAATGGCCTGCCCGATTTCGACGCACTACAGAAAGCCGTCCACAGCGATCCCTACGCCACGATCCTCGGCGCCTTCGATATCATGCATCTTGACGGCCACGATCTGCGCGACATCGGATGCAAGGCGCGCCGGGAAATTCTATTTGGCATCATCAAGCCGAACAGCCGCATTCAGTTCAGCGAGGCTCTACCCGGTGATGCCAAGTCGATTTTCTACCTCGCTGACCAGGCTGGGCTTGAAGGGATCGTCTCCAAGCGCGCCGACAGCCCATATCGGAGTGGCCCGACGTCGAACTGGCTGAAGACCAAGAGCTGGACGGTCGAAGAATTCGAACTGCTCGGCGTCGAGCGAGAGCCGGGCAAGGCGGCGTTCGCCTTGCTGGCGCATCCCGACACTGGAAAGTATGTCGGTTCAGCTTTCATCTCGTTGGGGCGCGACATGAAGGAGCGGCTGTGGAAGCGGGTCATGGAACATGCCGGCCCACCTCCGGGCGGCATCAAGAAGCGACCGGCGACGCAGTGGGTTGAGCCAGGCGTAAAGCTACGGATCAAGTATCTTCGTGGCGAGCACAAGTATATACGCCACGCTTCGCTGCTTGGCTTCGGCGACGATCCGGAGCGTCCGGGAAAATAAGGGCCCGCCTGCCAAGTCCAGGAATGGCTGGCGGGCCCTATCAGCGCAATCCTTGTCTTGCGCCGAACTCTCCTCCCGGAGATGACGCTACCAACTGTGAATGAGCGCCGCGGTTCCTGACGCCGCCTGTGCAACGGACCATTGCGCAGACAGTTCAGACTAAGGTGCCTATCATCGGGGCTGGGCAACTTCAGTTCGGGCAGCGGGTCAGTCGCTCGACGGTGTCAATAATCGCCTTTGCCAGCGCCTCGCCCTCATGCACCGGCAGCGGTCCATAGAGCAGGTTCACTGCCTCCTCGCTCGGCAGAACGCCGGCTGGACAGGTGAGTTCGATCGCCATGCGAACGAGCTGCAGGCCAGTTCTTTCCCCGTAGATGTAGTTCTCATCCATCGCCAGGATACTGGCGCCCGTCCTGCGATCGTCAAAGCCGGCCGGCACGCATCATGGCGCGAGCGATGGCGAGCTGTGCCTCGACTTTGGCATTTTCCTTCTGGGTCATGTTGTCGGCGCGATGAGCCGCTTCAACGACCGCGTGATCTCCCCGCGCGTCCATCCCGCCTCGAGCATGCAATCGACGATCACCTGAAAGCCCGGTTCCATCGCCTCCTGGCAGTCGATCTCCCGGTCGACATACTCATTCTGTCGTTTCGGCGCTGACCATCCTTTGCCACGCTCCTAGAGATATACTTCGCCATCAGAACGGTGTTCAAAGCAGAACCAGTGCGATGGCTGCCGCGACTTGGCGAATCCCCATCCTGCATCTTTGCCACAGTCGGGACGCTCGCACCTGTGATGCTGAACGCCAGGCCGCGTGACGGGCTCTATTGCATCCGGCAGGCGGATAGGTTCATCGCTCATCGGGACGGGTTTCAGTGCGGCACGCAGGGCTTCTTTTTGCGATCTTTAGAGACAGTGAACAGAATGAGAACAAAATTGTCAAGAGCGCCTTGACCAGAGAGGAAAATGTTCCTTATTTCTGGTTCAACCTGAGGCGGGAAGGAGCGATGGCGAAGCGCCAAAATGGACGCTGGCCGGCGAAGCTATGGCAAAAACTGCGGAGGACAATTTCCGGATCGAGGTTTGGGATCGGGAGGAAAAGGCCCTTGTCGAAACCATCTGTCGATCGCCGGATTCAAGCGTCAGCCAAGCCGCATGGCAAGCCGCCATTCGGCGCCGGCCGGGGATGCTGCTGATCCACTACAACAGCCGGCATGTGATGAAAAGATTATCACGCCAGGCGAGCCCATGGTGTCACCGCAAGTGATAGTGGAAGGCAGCGTGCATGCCGGGCTCGATGTGTCTCTTGGCGATCTGCGCGAATGGCACAAGCTGCGTGCCTGGTGCAAAAACTGTTCGCATCATGCCGAGGTGAAGCCGGCCGGTCTGATCCGGCGTTATGGCAAGGATGCGCTGTTCAGCACGGTCGAGCGGGGTCTGTTCTGCACAAGCTGCGACAGAGGCGGTCCGGTCAGACTGGAGATTCACAAGCTCCCACGGAACTGACCGTTGCCGTCGTCACGGCCAATGGTGGCGATCGGTTAAAACACCAGAAACATGCCAGACGTGTCGGTCGAAACCGCCGGATTATATTGAATGATGATAAGGCCGCCGGTGCCCGCGCCGCTGGTGCCTAGACCATTTCCTCGCCCGCCGCCGCCAGCGCCATAGTTCCCGCCAGCGCCGCCACCTGAATTGCCTGACGCACCACCGCCGCCACCGCCAGAGCCAGCCGAGCCGCCTGCGGTAATGGAGAATTCGCTACCGGCACCACCAGCGCCCCCTGGGTTAGTAAATGTGCCGCCTGCGCCACCTGATCCCGCATCGCCGATCCACCGGTGCCGCCTGAAGCCGGGGTGACGCCAGTGTTACCGGCTCCATTCGTGCCCCCGGCACCGCCACCGCCCGCGCCACGCTTAGACCCGGCGGACTCACCCGTACCGCCGTTACCGCCATTGAATTTCGAACCGCCGGCGGGAACCGTCGACGCTGCCGCGGTGCCGCCGGTGCCTGCCGCTGTCGTCGCGCTGGCGCCAGCCGTGCCGCCTTTGGCGATGAAGGCACTGGCATCAAACGTGGTGTCTCCACCCGCCGAACCCGCCGCACCGGCGTCACCAAGCGCGTAAGAGATGGGGCCGGCCCCGCTCAGGGCATAATGAGTCTTGAAGCAGCAGGCGCCACCGCCACCGCCGCCGCCCCCGCCGCCGAACGCACCGCCACCGCCACCGCCACCGATAACCACGATCTGGTTATCCGCGCTGTTCCAGTCCCCAGGGACAACCCAGGATGTGCCAGAAGTGAGTGCGATCGTCTGGGAGTACGGCATCAGATATTATTCACCTTGGCGACCAAGTCCCACTTCGTGTCAGTCGTGTTGTAGATAAAGCCGAGATACATGGTCTTGCTGAGGACGGTCGTTGCGGGGAGTGCGACATCGGTGCCCGCGCGATAAATGGAATCCCACGTCAAGGCGCGGGCGGTGCCGTTGTCCTTGACGCGAATGATCAGTTTCTGGCCGTTAGCTGGCGTGCCGGTCGGCGCACCGAAAGCCGCAGCGGCCGCCCGCGCGGTCAAAATATATTCATCGGTGTTGGTCGAATCCGGCGTAGGCGTCGCCGAACTGGCGGTACTGGCAATCCGAGGCAGAGGGCTGCCGCTTGGCCCCGTCGCACCAGTCACGCCGGTTGCACCGGTGATGCCTGTCGGTCCGGTGATGCCTGTCGGTCCCGTGACGCCGGTCGGACCGGTGGCCCCGACGTTCCCGGTGCGCTCGAACGACACGGCGGCGGGATCGCTGTTCGAAAACGTGCCGCCCGACGCTACATGGGCCACTGTGAATTGATCCCAAGTGCCGCTTGTCTGTCAGCGCGGCCGTGATCTGAACCTGGAGGAAAGTCGCAGGCGTGCCGATCTTGCGGATCGTCACCAGGCCACGCGCGCCGTGGTCGTGCTGTCACCCCAAAGCGCGATCGACGTCGCAATGGCGTTGCCGTCGTTGTCGTTCTCGGAAATGTAGAGCGCCGTTGCCGATGTCAGGGTGGCGTTATTGATGCGCAGCTTGCCGGTCGTCGGATCGGCCGCTGTCGTGCCAGTGTCCCACAGAAAGCGCAGTCCGGCATCGCGGCCGATGAGGCCAGTGGGGCCGGTCACGCCCGTTGCTCCGGTAACGCCAGTTGGACCTGTTGCACCCGTAATTCCAGTCGGGCCTGCGACACCGTCGCGCCGGTCGGGCCGCCAGCAGGACCGGTTGCGCCGACGACGCCGGTTGGACCTGTCGGACCAGTTGCTCCGGTGACGCCGGTCGGACCTGTCGCGCCAACGCCGGTCGCTCCGACAACGCCCGTGGGGCCGGTAGCACCGGTGATGCCAGTCGGCCCTGTAGGGCCGGTGGCCCCGACACCAGTCGGGCCGGTCGGCCCTGTGGGTCCGGTTGGGCCGTCGCCGCGCAGTAGCGCCAGGACGGAAGGGGAAAGGCTGTCGACCGTGACCTTTTCGTTCGGCAGCGCGCCGTCACTGCGGCGTACGTCGGCCAAAGCGTCGATCGTCTCGTCAATGCTGGTGACGAGTTCGGCAAGAACATTGTCAAGCTGCGTGCCGTAAGGCAGGTAGTACTGGTAGCTGAATTCGATGACGGGCTTTTCGGGAGCAGCCATTTGATGCACCAGAACGTCGTCTTCCAGATAGCATCACGGCGCAGGAGCAGCGCTCCGCACTCAGATTTCAGATGCTTGTTGGAAGCCGTTGACGTTAGCCCCGGTGGGATCCGAAGCGGTTGGTGCAGTTGCCCGAGTCTGCGATTGTTCCGGCGCGATAACTCTACCCGATTTGGGCTCGGAAAACTAGGCTAGTCTAGGCGAAACTGCGATTCGCCGTCGACATAGACATGGCACCGCAAAAGGCAGTTCGAGCAGGAGATAGCACTTGGCAGAGGCTTCAGCACAACCACCGAGATGCTTTATCTCCTACAGTTGGACGAACCCTGATCACGAGGAATGGGTTCTTCAACTGGGGACCGAGCTTCGTCAAAGCGGCATCGACGTCGTTCTCGACAAGTGGGATCTTCGCGAGGGGCAAGATCCGCACGTTTTCATGGAGGCGATGATCACTGACGACACGATCACCAAGGTGCTTTTGGTTTGTGACGCTAAGTACGTGGAACGGGCAAATGAGCGAAGCGGTGGCGTTGGAATAGAGTCTCAAATTATCTCGCCAAAGGTCTATGCGAGCGCCAAGCAGACCAAATTTGTAGCGGTGGTCCGGGAACGTGATGCGGATGGGAGGGCGCTCTTACCCGCCTACTATGGTTCGCGAATTTACATAGATTTGAGCGCCGACGACCTCTACCGGCAGAACTTCGAACAGCTCGTTCGGTGGATTTTCGACAAGCCTGTTTATGTGAAACCCGCGATCGGAAAGCCGCCCGAATTCTTCGATGAAAACAAACCGAAGCTGTTTGGAAACGCAGCCGCTTACCACTCTGCGATGGATGGTCTGAAAGCGGGCCGTCCGAATTTTAAGGGTGCAGCCGAAGATTACCTCGCCAGCGTGCTCGAAGGCTTGGCAGCCTTTCGAATTCAAGGGCAGCACGAATTGTTGGACGAAGTCATTTTTCAGTCGATTGAAAGTTTGACCCCTTGCGAAAATCAAATTCTCGCCCTTCTGACGACGCTTTCGAGCTACCGATCAGATGAAGACGCGTTCCATATGACAGATCGATTTTTTGAGGCGCTGCTAGCGTTCAACGAAGCGCCGGAGAGTGCCCGCGATTACACGGAATGGCATTTCGATAATTTTAAGTTCTTCAGCCACGAATTGTTTCTGTCCTTTGTGGCGTTCTTGGTGAGACGCGAGAATTTCGAGTTTGCGGCTCACCTTCTGTCGAATCGATACTATCACCCAAGCCGTCACGGCGGGCCCAAAAGCGCTTCCTTTGCTCATTTCTGGGCGGGTATGCCTTCGCTCAACGGAGGCCGAAATAAGCGATTGGAGTTACGACGAGTGTCTGTGCATGCCGATCTGTTGAAAGAAAGGTGCGTCGGGAAACCGTTCTCTTTTGAGCAGATGATGCAGGCCGATTTCATCCTTTATCTCCGCGACCAGATAGATCGCGCACGGGCAAAGAACGATGGCGGGCGTCGAATGTGGTGGCCGACAACTCTACTCTACCGGCACGATTATGATGGAGCCTTTGAGGTGTTCGCCCGCAGCGAATCGAGCGCCTATTTCGACAGGGCGAAGATGCTACTTGGCGTCCAAAGCAAGGGAGAGTTGGAGCGGTTTATCACTGATCTTCCGGAATCGAGATTGCCTAGGTGGGACTATACAACGCTTGATATTCCGGCTGCTTTTGGCTTGGAGTTGCTCGCCTCGCGGCCTTAGCCGGATCGGTACTACTCCCCTCCGCTTCGCGTATCAAGAGTCCCGCCAGTTTCGGCGCCGGTGCGCGCCAGTCGGCGACGCATCGCCGCCCTGGTCGGCATTTATCGACCGATTGAATTCCGTCGCGCTGCCGATGGCGTTTTCGAGTTCAGCAGTGTTGCGCATAATAGACCCACTGCGCGACGCACTAGAGGTCATTCGACATACAAAATACTGTCTGCTACGTTCGCGCGATGGGGATTCTCATAACGCTCATCCTGATCTGCATCGTCGGAAACGTGCTGTACTTCGTGTTCGGGCCGCTGGCTGAGAGCATCCGTGATCACTGGCGAGTGAAGCGGATGCGCCGCAATCTCAGTGCCTCTGCCCGGCTGGATCGAAAATAGTCCCACCGCTCTCGAGCGCAGATCGCAGCAACGCTTCCGACACGCTGATCTGCGGGCTCCGCTGCGTGGCGGCGCGGATCATCTCCACTGAGCTCGGGCCGGTGAACATGTCCGCCAACGTCTTCAAGTTGCCGTGCCATGCCGCACGCCGTGTAGCATCGCCCGCCCGCGTCAAGTAGCTGGCGCCAAGCGATCTGGCCATATCAAACAAGGCCACCGACGGCGATGCTGTCCCGAGAGATTCCTTAATCGAGTGATTGAACGCCGTGGCACTGCCGACTTGCTCTCGGCGGCCCGTCGCCTGAAGCACGTCAAGAAGTTCCGGCATCGACAGAGATGCCTGCTTGTTCGGCAACTCGCGCAGCACCGCGTCGAGTACTGCCGCGCGTGTGTCGTTGCCGCCGCAAGTTCTACGAACTGCATGCCGCAGGCTCCTCCGTTATCGCCTCGCAGACGGTGGCGCAGATGGCCCCACTGTGGGCCGCCG
>NZ_JAMYPQ010000026.1:0-62235 GCF_040320455.1 Mesorhizobium sp. M0698
TTGGTTGGAATGGTGGCCGGCTTCATACCGGAATGGTGGCCGGTGTTTGATCGGAATGGCGGCCGGCTTCACGTCGGAATCCGCAGCCATACCGAACATGCAAGGCGGTCACGCGCCGGGCTGCTGGTCGATGTGTTGGCGATGCCGACGACATGACCCGAGAGGCTGCAGCATGTTCCTGCGATCCGGCAGCGTTGCGCCGGCGATCTAGCGATGGTGGCCATGGTAGTTCTCCTTCGGTTGCATCGGGGCCATTCCCGTTTCATGTCGCCTTTGTAGACGACCGCCCGCTTTGTGCGGTCAACCCCCGTTGGGGGTACACTCGGCGAATATTCAGGAAAATTCGATTTCTGTTTTTGTCCGCGGACAGGCGAAGGGCCTGCCCGCTGTTTTCGGCAAATAGAATTTTCCAGAATTTTCGCCGAGATGACCGCAGCAGGACGGCCCTCTCCTTTGGCGCCATCGGGAATGGCCCCGATGCAACCGAAGGAGAACTACCATGGCCACCACGATCGCAAACCTCACCACCAAGTCCGACGGCTCGATGGAAGGCGTCTTTGCCACGCTCCGGGTCAATGCCCCGATCACCCTGATCCCGAACACCAACAAGTCGCGCGAGGACGCCCCCGACTACCGGATCGTCAACAAGCGCACGGGCTTCGAGATCGGAGCCGGCTGGCACCGCATCTCCCAGCGTTCGGGAGAGGAGTACCTCTCGGTCAAGCTGGAAGCCCCCGAGATCGGCGTCATCTTCGGCAATCTCGCTCCCGCCCCGGGTGGCGAGGAAAACAAGAAGGTCATCCTCTGGAACAACCCCCAGTGAGGCATCGGTGGCCGGCCCCGCAAGGGGCCGGCTCCCCACCGGCAAAAGGAGGTTGCAATGAGCCGCTACACCATCGCTGTCACTGGCACCGTCCCCGGACAGGTCCGCTCGGATCCAGACGCTGTCATCGGCTACGACCCACCGCTTCGGACCTACTTCCTGCAAGCGTTCCCCCACGAAGAAACCGACGAGCCCGCGCTCTGGCTTGGCACCCACGATCGCGCGTTCGAAGCGCTTGACGATCTTCGCCATGCAGCCATCTCACACGGCTACGACTTCATGCCGTTGTCGCCCAAACTGGCGGCAAAGCTGGTCGGCGACAAAGCGGCAGCCAGTGCGCTTCCGGACCGGGACGACTTCCTTGGTCAACTGCTGAAATACCTCAACCAATCCAAGTAGGCAAACATCTCAGGGCCCGCGACGAAGTATCGTCGCGGGCCCTTTTTTTCGCACATAGCAAAGAGCCACGAACATCACCTGTCGCAACAGGCGATAGCGGCTCCATACCGTCGGTCATTCCTTCGGCAGTTTGTGCTTATGAATGCGGATATAATCCTGCACAGCCTTTCGCAGCAGTTCGGTCATGCTGTGGCCGTTGCTGATCGCCAGCAGCTTGAAATGGCGCTGCTCCGCAGCCGTCAGGTAATACCCGCAGCGGATCATCTCCTCCTCGCGAATCTTCTTGCCGGCTATCGGATCCTTTTTCTGACCCTGCCGCAGCAGCTTGCGAAAGTCAGGGCTTGCACCCGATGCCGGCTCGGGCGTCTGCGACATCGCCGATCCGACATTCGGCTCCAGCTTCTGCGCCTCGATCTTCGGCGATGAAATGAACATGCTCGGCAGTGCCGGCGGCTGCGTGGAAATCGCCTTCATCATGCGGGCTTTCTTGTCGTGACCGGGTTTCGGTGCGGTTTCTTCACTCATGCCGCGTTCCTTGTGGCTTCGATGAAGGTTTGCAGAAGGTCGTCGAAGACCCCTTCGCTCTCCGCAATCGCCTTCGCATCAGGCACCCCATGGCTGTAAAGGGTCTGCCCGGTCTGAAGATCGCGGTAGGCAACACGATTGTGCAGGACGTGTTCTGCAATCGGCGTGCCGTTGGTCTGGATGATGGCGCGCAGTTCGGTCAGGGCTCGCGCCCTGCCATCGATGATGGTCTGCTTGGTCAGCACGAATATCGCAGGCAGCGGTTTACCCCGGCTCTCGACCGCCAGCGGGATGTAGTGGTCGGTGATCTGGATGGCGGCGGTGACATCGTCGAGGGCAAAATAGATCGGCACGACAACAATATCGGCCGCGAAGAGCCCGGCCATGAGGTTGTCATTTGTGGTGCCTTCCGTATCGATCAAGACGACGGAGCGCTCACCGTTGTGAGTGGCTGCGGCGTCAAGGATTTCCTGCGGAGTCATCGCGCTCACCAGTTGCAGCCTGTCAGGACGATTGCCAGCCTCACCCAGCATCTGGAACCAGCGGTTCATGTTCTGCCGCCGGTCGCCGTCGACAAGAGTGACCGAATAGCCCCGATGCAGCGCGACGGATGCGAGGGCGCGCAGCATCGTTGATTTGCCAGTGCCGCCCTTGGAGATCGCAGCGGAGATGATCATGGGGCGCCTCCTTCCGGCGTGGGCTCCTTGTGGCCATGTAAACATGGAAACAAGTCATCATGGACACATGCACCAATATTACAGTCCAAACATGGGTGGCATAGTCAACGGGGCAGACCGGTTTGGCAACCCAGGCGCGCATCGATAAGGGCTCGCTCAGGGTGCAGTCACTAACGCGGCGGTTGCCATCTTCATGCTGCCGGGCTGACCGGAGTGCGGACCGCCCTGATGTTTCCATGTTAACATGGAAACAAGTCTTCAACGCCACATCACAACAAATCACGATGGAGACATTGCGACGCTGCAGTCGGGCTATGCCGTCGACAACTGCGCTGGTGAGAAGACGCGCCCCCAAACATTTCTGCTTCTGCTTCTTATTGGCAGGATAGCCTATTTTGTGATACACACAAAATAGGCGGCGCGGCCCTGGCGGGCCTTAGCGCCCGCAAGCGGGCTTGAGAGATGGATGCAGACGCCCAGAAAGCCGCGGTGAAGAGTGCGTCACGACGCTATGGCGAGGTGACGCACATCCGGTTTTCGGCTGACGAGCTGGCCAGCCTCAAAGCCATTGCGGAGCGGGACGGCGTGGCCGTCAGCGAAGTCGTGCGGCGTCTTGTGCGGGCAGAGGCCGGGCATCTGCCTATCGCGTCAGAGGCGTTGCGGCCGGCGATCGTGGAGATGACTGATCAGCTGCGGCGCGTCGGCGTCAATTTCAATCAGGCCGTGCGCGCCATGAATGACGGCCGTGTTGCCCATGATGAGGATCTTGAGCAGGCGCTGATCGCCGTGGGTAACCTCGTGCGGCAGTTCCGCGAGGAACTTAAGGCGATGACCGTCGGGCCCCGCAAGGCGAGGGAGGCCAGGCCATGAGCGGTCGTCTTGCTGGCTACGCGGCCGAAATCGATCGCTATCTGCGGGGCGAGTCCGGCGGGAAGCATGAGGACCTGGACGAGGACAAATCTCTGACGGGCGCCCGACGCGAGGCCGGTGAATTCCAGGCGATGACGAGTTATGAGCGGACCGGTGGCGGCGGACGCCTCGGGCAAGGACAAGCCGGCTCGTCGGCAGGTGGCGGCAGGAACGCCCCTCGTTCTTCGCCGGGAGGATTGGGGGCGGCGGGGAGTTCCATGTCCAGCAGGGCACCGAAGTCCGCCGCGGCTATGAGCTCGCCCAAGGCTACTAGCGCGCCGATCATGGTCTATGGCGTCACGCTCGCCGGTTTCCGGCCGGAAGAGGAGGAGGAAGACTGGAAGCGGCGCGGCGGCGGCGGCGGCCGTGGTGCTGGTCGCTCTGGCGGTACAGGACGAGCGGCGCGGGCGGGCTATCAGGCGCGCGCCGTGGCGGCACGGGCAGGCTATGCGGCGGGTGCGCAGCCTGCCGTGTTTAAGGTCATGCCCAATCCTCCGTCGACCAGGGAAGCCGCCGCCCGGCTGCTCAATTACATCGGTAAGCGCGACGACGAAAAAGGCGAGAAACACGACATCGAGATTTTCGACGAGGATGGGCAGGTGCTTGCGACAGGTGCCGCACGAAAGGCGTTCCTGGAGACGTTTTGCGAAACGTTCGAACCGCCCTTGGAAAATACCAATTTTATCGAAGCTCGTTTCGACCTCGCCGGCGAGGTCACCGATGCCGCCTTGAGCGAGGCGCTGAACAAGGCCTTTGGTGCAAAACCGTTCATCTATGCGCAGGACGGACAGACGGTGCAGGTCTACGCACACACCGACGAGCGGGCAGCACCGCTTGCGAAAGTCCTGGCCGGCGGTCGGGAAAATTCGCGCAGCAAGGCGCCCGACAAGATCGAGGCGCGCTTGTCCGAAGCAATGGGCGCGGCGGGGCTGGTAGCCAAGGCAGAGGTAACGGCGGCCGTGAGCCGTGAACCTAAAGCGAAATATTTCCTGCAGAAGTTCATCCGCACCAACAGCCACGTCCGCCACGCAAATGGCGAGCCCGTGCCTGGGGTGAAGAGTTCCACCAAGGCTGCGGCTGCGGTGTACGAACAATGGCGCCCGCAGTTTTCGGGGCGTGAACGCCGCAATGCCTATCACCTGCTTTTCTCGGCAAGAGCCGGCACCGATGCCAACGCCGTCATGGCCGCGGCGCGCGGCGTGCTCGAGGAGCGAGCGCCAGGATACAAGTTCGTCCTGGCGCATCACAACGACACCAAGCACGTCCATATCCATGCAATGGTGCAGGCACGTTCAGCCGACGGCGAGCGCCTGAAATTCTACAAGCCGGATCTCGCAGCCTGGCGCGAGACCTTTGCGGAAAAAGCACGCGAGAACGGCATTGCGATGGTGGCGACGCGGCGCATGGACCATGCGATGACGCGTCCGTTCACGAAGGAGCATGCCGGGGCTTATAGCCGCGCCCAGAGCGATCCGCGCTATCAGGTCAGCGCCAGGACGATCGAGCGGGTGGAGGCCAAGCGGCAACGCCGTTTGGATGGACAATCCCTTGTCGTGAACGGCGATGCAATCGCTGCCGCATGGCAAAAGACTGTGACGACGATGCGGACCGCGGGCGTGGTCGGTCAGGCTCTCACGGCAGCGGAGTCGATCGGCAACAATTTTCTGCGGTTCCGTCGCGATCGGACAGGGGAGCCTGGTCCTGCCGCGGGTCGCGGAGCGGATCAATCGGGGCAGAAGTCTTTCCTGTCCCATCCCGGTATGAGAGAATTGAATGCACTGATAGGAGATTTGAACATGGCGCAAACCCCCTTGGAAATGCGGCGTCAGATGGCCCGCGTCAATCAGGCTCTCGACAACATGCGCGAGATGCTGCCGCCGGCGCATCAAGGACAGTTCGAACAATATCGTGAAGAGGTGAACGACAAGATGCACGACCGTCTGGCGCGGCTGCAATTCGAGCGGCAACAGCAGCGTCGTGGTGGTGGGGGTGGCGAGCCGATCCACGAGCGCGAGGCGCGAGCACGAGACCTTCCAACTCGGGACAATCCCCGCGAGCCGGAGCAGCCGCGCACAGGCACCGGGCAGGAGAAGGTGAGAGCCAAGCAGAAGGACGCCAACAAGCAGAAGGCTCAGCAGGCTGAAGAACAGGACCGCAAGACCCAGCGCTCAAATGATAACGATTACGAGCGCTGAGCACAGATCGCTTGCCGGCCGTTAAGGCGCGGGAGAGTGCAGGGACAATGTCGCCGAGACTCGTGCGTGCCTCGGTTTGCGGGCATGATATCGAAATCTGCTACCTGCCCCATCGCGGGTGTCAGATCTTGGTCCCGTTTCCGGCTCAAGGTCACCCGTTGGGAATCCAGCACCTGTGCTTTGTCGGGACAAGATAGTTGCTATTGGGGTTTGGCCGCCGCAGCCGCGAGCATCGCCTGTCCCACTTCAACAGCGCCTTGAGCAGTCAGTGTCTCCCCGGCGTTCTGGATATCGCGCAGCTCTTTGTTCTGACTGAGCTTGAATTTTCCAACCAGGCTGGTGATCTCGATCTCCAGGGCGACGATCGCCTTGGCCATCGTGTCAATGAAATCCTTCGGCGCGTCGCCCATCTTCCACGGGGCCGGCTGGTTGGCCTCGTGCATGTGAGTGAGCTTCGCGACGTTGCGGCGCACATAGCGCTCGTCGTCCCGAACAGTAATGCGACCATGGGCGTGGGCAACGAGATAGTTCCAGGTCGGCACCTGCTTATGGAATTCGTGTTTGCTGGGATACCAGTTCGGCGAGATGTAAGCGTCGGCCGCTCGGAAGACGACGAGGACTTCATCACCATTGGCAACCTCCGTCCAGACCGGGTTTTTACGGGCGACATGGCAATTGAGGACGCCCTTGTCGCCCTTTGAGCGGTCGAGCTCGAAGGGGATATGATTGGCGTCGAGGGAGCCGTTGCTGTGGTTGATCAGGATACCAAACGGGTGTTTTTCGATAAGATCAAAGAGGGCGTTCTGATCGGGCACGGCGAAATGCGGAGGAACGTACAAAGGGGGATCTCCTGCTTTAGGGCTGTTGTCAGTGGTCAGCGAGGTCTTGCGAGACAGCCAGGGGCGACTTCGCTGCCGGCGAAGAGGGTGCGGGGGCCCGCTGTCCGCCGCGTTCAAGAACCGCCATCGAGAAGTGGGCGGGCACGTCAGATGCCGCGGCATAGGAGTGAGGTTGATCTGTAACGAGGCGCGCGCTCTCGCCTGCATTTAGAATGATCTCGTGGCTGCCCACCGTGACCTTGAGCGAGCCCTGGGTAACCGAGACCAGTTCGCGCGTATCGGGACTGTGCGCATCCGCGGCAAACACATCACCCGGCATGAGGACCCAGCTCCAAAGTTCGAACATCGTGCGTCCCGAGGTCGATGTGTGAAGCTGTGCCCGGCTGCCTTTGGCGCTCGTCCAAAGCGTCCTAGACACGCTCCGTTCGATCGGGTGGTCGGGGGCCGTGGAAGGCGCCTCGTTTAGCAAATCGGCGACAGATAGTGAAAACGCTGCCGCCAAACGGCAAAGGATGCCGATACTCGGGTTTGCCTTACCCTGCTCAAGTGCGACAACCGTCCCTTTGGACAGGCCAGTCAGTTTGGCCAGTCGATCAAGGGTCAGGTTTTGGTCGCGCCTAAGATCCCGGATCCGGATCGCAATCGCCTGGCCAAGCTCCTGCTCGGTCTCTAAAGGTCCCGGGATGTCGGTCATTATATTGACTTGGCCTCTCGCATCGGCTACGGTCACTATAATGACCGGCGCAAAATTGCAACCGCGCCTTAAACAGGAATTGGCCAGTGCGCTTTGAAACGAAGGCAATCCACAGCGGTCGAGCTGTCGATCCATCCACGGGCGCGGTTTCAATACCGCTTCATACCAGCACGACCTTCGAGCGCGGTGCCGACGGTTCGTTTCCGTTTGGGTTCGAGTATACGCGTGATGCAAACCCGACACGTAATGCATTCGAGTCGGCGATGGCCGCGCTCGAGGGAGGATACGAAGGCATCGCCTTTGCGTCGGGTATGGCTGCAATCGCTGCGGTCTTTGAGAGCCATCCCTCGACGGGACGGATCGTGCTTCCTGATGATATGTATTTTGGCATCCGCTCGCTGATGGACGAAACCGATATCGGCCCTCGCTTCGACTTCGCCGCGGTCGATATGCGGGATCTGGATGCGGTGCGCGATGCGGTCACCTCAAAGCGGACTGGCCTCGTTTGGGTCGAGACGCCGTCTAACCCGATGATCCGCGTTGTCGACATTTCGGCCATCTGCAAAATCGCGCACGAGGCAGGTGCCTTGGCGGTGGTGGACAACACGTGGGCCACGCCCGTGCTTCAGCGCCCGCTTGAACTTGGGGCGGACGCGGTCATGCACTCGGCAACAAAGTACATTGGCGGCCACTCGGATCTGATGGCGGGCGTCGTTGTCGTGCCGCATTCATCGCCTCTCGGACGGCCGCTACGGATGGTCCAGAAACACAAGGGCAGCGTCGCGGCACCCTTCGACTGTTGGTTGGCACTGCGAGGGCTGCAGACCTTGCCGATCCGCATGCGCGCTCATTGCGAAGGCGCCGAGAAGGTTGTGGAGGCCCTGGCGTCCCATCCCCGCGTCGAGAAAGTGCTCTTTCCAGGCCTGCAAGATGATCCGGGACACGAGCTGGCTACGCGGCAGATGAGCGGTTACGGAGCGATGCTTTCCTTTGTCGTCGAAGGTGGAACCAATGCCGCGATGGCGGTGGCTGCCCGCCTCAACCTTGTTGTCCGTGCGACAAGCCTTGGAGGGACGCACTCCCTGATCGAGCATCGCGCATCCGTCGAGGGTGCGAAGTCCAAAGCGCCAGGCGGATTGCTGCGAATGTCCGTGGGGCTCGAGCACCCTCAGGACATCATTGACGACCTGATGCAGGCTCTCAGTGCGACGTCTGGGGGCGTAGTCCCCAAAATGAATCAGGCGTGAGAGACCGGCGAAAGATCCAAGATGCTCAACCATCTGAATCACCTGCTAATTGTCTATATGGCCTACGTCGTTGCAGCGGGGAGCCCGGGTCCCAGCACAATGCGGATCATGGGAACGGCAATGCAGCAAGGGCGCCAAGCAGCCCTTGCTTTGTCAGCCGGCGTCGTCACCGGATCGATTTTTTGGGGCATCATGGCGGCGACAGGCATCTCCGCGCTTTTGGCAAGCTACGCCCAGGCGCTCGTCATTCTAAAGATTCTCGGAGGCTGTTATCTGCTCTATTTAGCTTTCAAGGCAGGAAGGGGTGCTCTGACACCGGACCAGCATGATGCCACGCCTAGTACAGCACGCCGGCCGATCTCAGGGCTCGGTCTCTACAGGCGCGGTTTGCTGATGCACCTCAGCAATCCGAAATCGATTCTCGCCTGGATTGCACTGGTGACGCTAGGCCTTGGGCCGGACGCCTCGCCTACGGATGTCATCGTCATCCTTGCAGGATGTGCGGTGCTCAGCGTTACAATATTTTGCGGGGTATGCCGTCGTGTTTTCCACGCAGCCCATGGTCAGGATGTACCGTCGGGCGCGGCGAGGCATTGAAGTTGTTTTAGCCGCCGCCTTTGGTTTTGCAGGGCTGCGGCTCCTGCTTTGGCGAACCTGAAAGAATCTCCTGAACAACTGCCTCGCGACGAGGAGCGGGAGCGAGGGGTCAAGTCCCGGGGGCGGAGGTATCTCTGGCACCGCTTTACGTGGCGGCTGGCGCATCAAAAATGCGGCTGTCGCGGTTGGGCTGGAGGCTTGTTGTTAGCGATCGCCGTAGATCGGCTCGGCTAATCGACTAGATCAGGCAAAGCATCTTCGACGATGCTCAGATTTCGATCGAAAGTCTCGGTGTCGGATGCGTTGGCGCGCAGGGACCGCACCTTGTTCAGGATCGCCGCAACCGCCGCTTCTTTGTCGGGCGCTATGCGTGTTGTCACGGCTTTGGCGGCCAAAGCGGAAAAATCTATAACGGCATAAGCTGGTATGGCTGCAGCATCGGTTGCTTTCAGCCGTTCTCTTACGCTTGCGCGTCGGCCCGGCGGCGGAGTTATTCGGCCTGCTTTTGCGGCAAATGTCGCGCCGCGCCGCAGGCGGGTCTGCAAGAGGCCTGAGCGGTACGCGGGTGCTGTCGGCACAATCGTCGGGAGCGCAGGAGATGGCACCGCCGCAGAAGAGTCCAATGCAGAGTTTTTCGCGCGCGAAACGTCGGTCGAGGCGGGCAGGGGGCATGAACGCGCGTTTGACTAGCTGGCCGTCGGCGAAATAGAAATTGCGCGTGCCGAGAATCGGCAGTTCGCCGCGCGGCAATATGATGACCTTGTTCTTGTCGAGCGTGCGGATTTCATCCGGCCGCATGAGGGGCCGCCGCACTTCCTTGCGGTGGACCGAGCGCGTGTAATAAGTGTCGAACAACGTCGCCTTGGTGCGCGTGACGTCCTTTTGCACGTCCGACGTTTCGCCGAGCTGCTCGGAAACGTAGCGAAGATCGTCAGCGTCCTGCGCGCCGAAAAAGATCTGCACGCGAGCCGCGTTGATAAGCGTCTTGCGCCCTTCCTGGCGATAAATCTCGTCTACAGCCTTCAGCGACTGCACGAAAAACCACATCGAAACACCGTTGCCGCCGAGCACGCTCGCCATTTCGGTGACGTTCTCCAGCTTGCCGAGGTTCTGGAACTCGTCGAGCAGCACAAGTACCGGATGCTCGCCCGGCTGCGGCAGGCTTTCCGACATGAAGTTCATCATCTGCGTGATCAGGACGTTGAACAACGGTCCAAGCGAAGTGATCTGCTCGCGCCGCACGTCCAGATAAAGGGAAATCCGGTCCCGCTTGAGCCTGCGAATATCGAACGTGCTGCGCGAGGTGGCTCGCATCAGGCGCTCGTTGAGGAAGGGGGCCATGCCGGTGCGCACGCCGGCGTAGATTCCGGAGAACTGCCGCTCGGACATCTCGAAATAGGGCAGCAGGGTTTGCAATGTGAAATGCGAACATTCGCGGCGGCGTTCCTCGCGCAGCGAGCCGATGAATTCCAGGAGCGGCTGCTCGGCACCGTTCATGATCTCGAGGATTGTGGCAAAGGTCTTTTTCTGGTTTGGGATCGTCGGCGATTCCATGACGAAGGATGCTATGCCGGTAAAAAGGAGACGGGCGTCGTTCACCCAATAAGGGTCGGCATTTGAGGGCGGTCGCGGAAACAGCGCCGCAGCGATGTTGCGAAGGTCGATGTCGCGCTGCGCCGAATCCAGCGAGATGAAGTCCATCGGATTGTAGCATGCGGTATTGCCGTCCTGATCAGCCGGCGCAAAACGCACCACGCGGCTGATGGTTGAACGGTAACCGGCAGTCGCCGCATAGGTCTCGCCCCGCAGGTCGAGAACCACGAGCGAATGCGGCCAGGTCAAGGCGTTCGGGATGATGAGAGACGTGCCTTTACCGGAGCGCGGCGGTCCTATGACGAAACCGCCGACATCATCGCCATCAATCCACAATTTCTTGCCGCCGATCAGCTTGCGCTGGGTCAAGCGGATCTTGCCGGAGCGCTGATCGCGGCCGGGCGACAGAATTTCGGCCAGCCTGCCGCCGGCTCGACCGACGAAGACGCCGCCAACTTTCGTCAGGCCGGTTTTTGATACGTCGCTCATCGTCATGAAGCGAGAGTCGTTGCGCTTTTTCGGGCGCATGAGAAACAGGCCGACCAGCGGCGCAAGAAACCCTAATGCCCCTGCGGCGACGGCGTATTGTACCCGGCTAACATTCCCCGCTATCGTATCTGCCCAGGCCAGACGAACGACGGGCAAGGGATTGGCGTTCAACTGGTCGAACAGGACCCGGGAGCCAGTCCTGAACCAATCTGTCGCGGCATAGACGACGGTGAAGACCAGGGCGCCCAGGGCCATCGCCATGAGCACCATGAAAATTGCAGTTGCGACTTTCTGCATGGATGGGCCCCCGCTAGATTGTCTCCGCCTTGGTGAATTTGATCTCACTGATGCCGCGTCGTCCGCCTTCGGTGCGGACCATCTGGACGACCACCGGAATGACCTCCCGCAGGTAGTCGAGGATTTCGCTTCGTGAGAGGCCCGAGCTGCCCTGCATGACCATCAGCGCCAGCCGCTCATAGGCGGACCGGGCGGAATTGGCATGAACGGTGGTGAGCGAACCAGGATGGCCGGTGTTGATCGCCTGGAGAAACGCGAAGGTTTCAGAGCCGCGTAACTCGCCCAACAGCAGACGGTCGGGTCGCATTCGAAGCGAAGCCTCGAGCAGCTGTTGCGCGGAAACCTTGGCAAGGCCCTGGTCGCCCTTCGAGGCTATCAGGGTGATGTTGTTGGGAGCCGGCAGCCTCAGTTCGCGGGTGTCTTCGATGGTGATGATCCGTTCATGAGCCGGGATCTCCTTCAAGAGTGCATTCAAGAACGTCGTCTTGCCGGTCGACGTACCGCCTGAAACGACGATCGAGACGCGGTTGCGCACTGCATACTGCAGGAACTCCATCGGCGATGTGTCGTGCAGCATTTCGACAAGTCGCTTTTCCTCGGTTGACAGCGCCAGTCCACTGCCCATCGCCGTGTTCTCGAATGCGCCGAGATCCTTGTAGGCATCAAGGCTCATATCCATGATGACCTGCTTGCGGATCGAAATCGCCCCGCCCTCGGGAGCCGCGGGCGGCAAGACGCATTGGATGCGCTCACCCGAGGGTAGAGCAGCCGACAGGACCGGCTTCTCTTCGTTGATGACCTGATTTGTCGCCGAGGCGACGCCGGTCGAGATATGCCTAATCCAGCCGGGCGTGACCTCGCGCTTGACGACGTGCTCCATTGCTTTTGCGCCGAGGCGTTCGATGAACAATTCACCCGGCCTGTTGATTGCAATCTCGGAAACGGAATCTTCGTTCAAATAGGACCATATTGGCTCCAGATGAGCCCGCAGGACCGGGGCTCTCGCCCAAGGGTCGGGGAGGGGATGGACGGCATTCATTTCACCGGGCTCCCATAGCCGCGATAAAAATGATCCTTTGGCGTCGCGTAGAGAGGCGTCGGATCGATCGCCGTCTTCGGCGGCCCACCGGCCTTTAGGCGCACTACTTCCTCCTGAATGGGATCGGCGTACAAATCCGAGAAATCGAGATCTCGCCGCACCAGCACGACAATGGATGTACCCTGGTCGACGTAGACTGTCGGGCCAATGTTCTGCGTGTCGCGAAACGCCTCTTGCGCGAGTTGCTGCAGGGCGGTCGATGACTTGTCGAAGGCGATGCCGCGGGCGTCGCGCTGCGAGCCATTGCCGCCATAGGTCACGGTCGTGGTCTCACCGGTCACGGGATCGATCGTCGACACCTGGCGCTGTTGGCCATCTTGCCCGCTATCGCCAAGCGAGGACAGATATTCAGAGACGCCGCCGACGACCGAAAGCATGATGGCGTTGCCGTAGCGTTCAACCCAGTGCGTATCGACACGGCCGCCCATGCCGCCGCGGCCGAGCGCGTCGGCGCCGGGCGATTTGATATCGACGGAAATGCCGTCCGGGCGGATGACCCTGCTCCAGACGATCAAAACACGCTTTTGACCGCGCGCAAGCCCCGAGCGGTATTCTCCGGCCAGGCGCGAGCCCTTCGGAATGAGGATCCGCCTGCCGTCGAGCGAGAAGACATCCTCACGCACGACCGCGCGCACGGCGCCGGGAAGGTCCGTGTTGATCGCGGTTTCCAAATAGCCGCCAATGATCGTTCCTTCAGGGATCAACGCGTCGGTTCGTCGGAAGGCCCTGGCTTTGACGATGCCGGAAGAGCTTGCGTCAGACTGCGCCAGAAATGCCTTGTTGGGATCGCTGTCCGCGCCGGGCACCGGTACGATCTGACCGTCCGGCGCGATTTCGACTTGCGTCGCCTGGGCGCCGGCATCTGTCGAGCCGGTTTGATCATTCGTCACCATCTGATTCGACCGCAGGCGTTCCCACACCGCTTTTTCATGCTCGGCGGCCTCTGCCTTACGGCGAGCCTGGTCCTCAGCCGCTGCCTTGCGGCGGGCTTCTTCCGCCTCGGCCTTGCGGCGAGCTTCCTCGGCCGCCATTTGCGCCTCCAGCGCGCGCCGCTGCGCATCGAGATCCGCGCCCTCCTGCACGGTCTGATCAACATTATCGGCTTGTTGCGTGCCGTTCTGGTCGGCGGCCGGTGGCGGCACCACGATCTGGTCGATCGTGCCGTCGGCAGGTTGCGGCGGTTCGTTCAACGCCGGCGGGCGGAACTCGGGCGGGTTGAAGTTTTCCTCGCCATTGCTGCGAACATCGCGCGATACCGGCTCTTGAGGCCAGTTCAGCCATATCAGCGCGCCAACCAGCACCACGCCGAGGCCCACCAGGGCGATCCTGGTACCGACGCCCGCACCGCGGCGCGCGACCGTCGGGCTGCCGTCCAACTGGTTATAGTCGATCTGGGTCATCATCGCCTCCGCTGGATCCGAACAGGGTGGAACCGCCTGTCAGTTTCGTTGGACCGTAGACCCGCTCGACCGGATCGATTTCGTTGGGTCGCGTCCGGTTGTAGAGGCAAAGCGTCTTGCCATCGGCGCGCAAGGTGAATTGCCGCGCGACCTTGTCGATGACGGTGTATTTGCCCTGCGTGCGAACGTTGACCAGCGACTCATGGCGCTTGTCGTCGACAACGAAAATCGCCGGAATGTCACCCTTGAACTCCAGAAACACCTTGGTCCCGTCGTCGAATACGGTGCGCGGCTTCAGGCTGTCGTCGCCCTTGTAGGCATAGTCGTAGTTGAGGTCGGCATAGTTCAGGTCCTTCAAATCCGGATCGGCGGCGCTCTCTTTGGCCTGTGAGAGCAGGCGCGCGTTGATATCCTCGTCCGGGTATTTGAACCGGACCTGGAAGGATGCCCGGTCACGGCTATTGTCGGTTGCCTGCAGCAGCAAGGAATAGACGCGCCGGTTGGTAACCACGTTGACGTTGGTCCACGCATCGCGCTCCAGCGGCTTGACGAACAGAAATCGCGATCCGCGTTTGGGGATGATCGACCAGCCTTTCGTGTCGCCAGCGGAAACGGTTTCGATGACTTCTGTCGGACTGAGTTCGACCATCGTGGAAATCCCAAGAGCGGCGCGCACCGACGTCACGTCGTCGTTGTTGAAGGTGACATATCGGATGCGGCTGTCGCGTGCGGCCGCGCCGTGGATCGCACCGAGCAGAAGGGCGGCCGAAAGGACGAGGCCCGCGCGCCGTCTCATTGCAGGCTCCCCGCGGCCGGCGCGGATTCCTGGTCGCGGCGGTAGTCCGTAACCTGAAATCCCAACGGGTTGTCGAAACGCCATTCGTTCTTGAGCGGCGTTGAGGTGTAGCGGAACTTTATCACCGCCACCCAATTGTCGGCGGTGGACGAATTGTCCCGCCGCGTCGTCGTGGCAAAGCGCACCGAGGCTGTGTTGCGATTGAGCAGTGAAACGGACTTGATCTCGACCGAGACAGTGACATTGCGGCCAAAAATCTTGTCCAGCGATTGTGGATTTGCAGGCGTATAAAGCCACGTCAAATGCTTGGACGCCGCGTCGGTGGAGTAGAGCTGCGCCAGGTCGTAATTCTGTTTCAGCTCACGCGAATCGTAAGTTTCGCGGGCTCTGATGTATCGCACCAGATTGGCCGCCGTGACGGCCTCGTTCTGCGACAAATCTCCAGGCTTCAGCGCGCGCATGATCTCGAGGTAGCCCGTCGATTTGTCGACCTCGACAACATATGGTTCGAACTGCCGGAGCGGCAGTATCAGCACGAGCGCCAGCAGCGACAGCACCGCAACCAGTCCCGAAATGCCGCTGACGATCCAGGCCAATGTACGCGATCGGCGCATTGACCTGTGCGTGTCGTCTTCCCAGGTCGCGCCCGCTTTGTAATAGCGCTTGTCGACGAGCTCGCCGCTTTCAGTGACTTCTTCCAATGGAGTTGACACTTTACTCCTGCCTCGTTGCGCGACGCATCCTGATCCAGGGCCGCGATCGGTGATCGGTGAGTGTTCTAGGCCAGAGGCCTGGAGTTATCGCGCGCACCTTGCTGGATGGCGGACCGGGTTGCGGCATCCGCCCTGGCTGCTCGCGAAGATCGAAAACTGTTTGTCGCGAGCTGCCGGGCGCCCCGAGCGGCGCGGCCCGCCGCCCATCGTGCACCGGAGTAGCGCACGGCATTCCTGCCGAAGGTCCCATAGGAGTAACGAGCTCCCACGGCGCTGAGATACCCGCCGCCGTTCAGGATCGAAGCAATCGAGGGTATCTGCATGAGAACGTAGATCCCGATGATCGTCACCAGCACCAGTGGCAGCACCAACGACATCTTGCTGTCCATGGTTGCTCCACCGGACGTGGCGGTGTTCAGCGCCGCATTGACGAGCGAGAAGTAGAAGCCGAGAAATCCGTAGATCAGGATTTGCTGGATCATCAGGAAGGTGGTGAGCGAAAGGAAGCCTTCGCTCATGCGCGAGGACCAGCGGTAAAGCCAAAGAATGATCCATATCGGCGCCAAGGCCAGCGTGATGAACAACATTACCTTGGCGGCGATGAACGCGGCAATGGCAAGCGCTGCGAAGATGATGGCAGACAGCAGGACGAGCAGCGACAAGAGCGCACCAAAAATGTCATAGAAGGAACCGCTGTAGACCTGATTGGCGACGTCCTGGGCCCCTTGGTAGAGATTGTCGATCAGCGCTGGAATTGCCGCCTGGTCGCTAAGTTGATTGCCGGTGGCCCGCGACACGGCGCCGACGATCACCTTACCGACCTCGTCTGGAATGCTTTGCACGAGCTGATAGATAGTCGCGGAAAATGTGCCCCATCCGGTCAGCAGCAGATAGATGATGACGGCGCGACCGAGGCGATAGGCCGCTTCGATTGGCGAAATCGACTCTCGTCCGCTCAGGATCAAATAGCCCCACCACACGATATAAAGGGTCAGCATCAGGGTGAAGACGTTGCCCATCGCATTGCCCAACTGCATATAGACGGTGCGAACGAAGTCCTCGCCGATGTTGTCAATGCCACCGAGGATGCTTGCGGCAAGACCGTTCATGGATCCTCGTCAATGATGCTGGCGAAAGGCGTTGAATTGACCGGCTTCAGCGCGCCGCAGTCGTCGGCGTGGGCATACGCCAAAGGCCCGCACGGCGCTTTCAGTTCACGTTTTGCGCAACCGAAAAGCCCTGCGCTGAGCCCAACCACAAGGCATATGCGGACCACACGCCTCGACAAGTGCTAACCTCCGCTCTTGCCAAAGTCCGCGAACGGATTGACGTTGCGTGGCGTCATCATCTTCTGCACCTGGCTCTGGCGAAGAAGATCTCCCTTCAGCTTCTCATTCAGGGCCGCGACCGCACCGTTCTGGACGCCGATCAATTCGTTGACCGCGCGCGCGTTTTCCAGCTGCATTCGTGTGTTCTGGTCCACCGAACCCTTGACGTCCTGCGACTGCCCGATCTGCCCGCTCGCGGACTGCAGAGACTGTTGGCGCTGGGTAACGCCCTGCGAGGCCTGCGAGGTCAATGCGCTTAGCAGCGAGGCCACGTTGACGCTGCCGCCATAGGCTGTGTTGACGGCGCTTGTCTCCTTGTCGGCAATCTGCTGGAGCTGCTTCACCAGCTGCAGCCCGTTGATGACGGCGCCGGCGATTTTCTGAATTTCGGGCGACAGGCCACCAAACGAAAGCGCACCGCCATTCAGGATCGATCCGAACGACGGCGCCTGGGCAATCGACATGTTGCCGCCGAGGCCCATTTGTCCGATGCCAAGCGAACCGTCACGGCTGCCGCTGAGAGCCTGCAGGATCTCCTCGCTCTTTTTCAGGATATCCTTGTTGGAGTCCATGATGGAGTTGGTGTTGTCCGCGTTTTTACGGGCGACATCGAGATTGGCGCCATCAATGACGGCAATCTGTGCAAGGGCCGTGCTTGCCCAAAGCGCCAGACTGGCGGCAATCGCGAATTTCTTCATGTCAGCCTCCTATTGCTGTAGAGAATTGATCACGCTGGCAGCGCCGGCAGGATCACTGGTGATGATCATCGAGCGACTGTCGGCCGAGCTTGCCCCCGCGTTCTCCAGTGCGCATGGTAGCCACCGGCCGCGATCGATCCCCAACCGCTCCAATTCCGCGGGATCACAAGAGAACGGGTTTGGAGAGCCACTCTTCGGCTGTTGCACCAGCTTGGACGACTGCGATGCCTGAACGTTCTGCAACGATAGAAGTTGGGCCAGCAAGGCCGTAAAATCCCCCGCCTGGGCGAGGTACTGGTTGGTGACATCGGCATTGATCCCACGAGCGGACGAGTTCAGCTCCCAAGCGTCCTTGTATTCGGTCACTTGGCCAACACTGCCCGCCAGCGCGTCGATTGCAGCATTGTTGGCGCCCATCTGCGATGAGCTTGCATCGAGGCCGCCAGCCGCCTTCCTCACCGTGCCCATGGCCGCGTCTTGGGCCGTGGCGCCTGCGCCGTCGGCCGTTACGATCGAGAATGGCGGCGGCGCGGCGGCCGGAGCCTTGCCGCTCGACACATAGTCGTTGAAGTAGCTGTTCCAGCGGCCGACACCGCCGGCCCACTGGTTTTGCTCCCCAGCGTTCGATCCGTTGTAAAAGGAGGCGAGACAGCTGTAATTCGTCGCCCCGCATTGCTTGACGCCCATTCCGAGGTATTTGACACCGCCTTCGACATTCTGCTCGTTCACGTCGCGGTCCAGTCCCAGGGACTTGCCGGTGCCCTTGGTCAGCTGCATGACGCCTTTGACGCCGGTGTGGCTCCCGGCGCATGTGTCGAAGCGCGATTCCTGATAGGCGACGGAAAGCGCCAGGCCTTCGGGCACGCCGTACTTTTGCGCATAATAGCGGATTAGCTTTACGTTGCCGGCGTCGCGCTGCAACGCGTCCGCCGGCGACCGGCGAAACATCTGTGAGCGGTATTTGTTCGAATAGGTGCAGATGACGCTTTTCTTCCTGTCGGTTTCGTCCTTCTTGGCCTCATCCGACTTCGTGCTGTGCTGCTCGTCCTCTTGCCGCTTGTCGAGGTTCGGCCCGTCGATCACCGCGATCTGAGCGATAGCCACGCTCATGCTTTCCGCCGTCGCGAGAGCCACGGCCAGACAAGCGCTGCTAAGCCGCTTCGTCATGCTCGTTCTCCCATCCGCAGAAGTATGGCAGCCACATCTCCGGCTCGTCGCCGAAGGTTTCCCGGAGCCGTGCGCATTCCTTGCTGTTGGCTTCGCTCGAGGACAAGACCTTGATGAGATCGGGCATCGCCGACAAATCGAGTTTGGCGACGATCGAGTCGCTGTCGTGCTTGACGAGGAAGGTGCGTGTTTCCTTGGCGGTTCGGCGCACGAACTCGAATTCCTTCGCCGTCAACGAGAAGCGCTCGATGTAGGAGTCCTTGCTCGCCTTCGGGTTGGGGAAGAAAATGTTGGTCTTCGTTTGCTCGATCAGCGACGACGAGATTGAGGAATTGACGACGTCTTCCGCCGTCTGCGTGCCGAAGCCGACCACGCCGTTCCGGCGACGAATGGTCTTCAGCGTCTCATTGATGAAGGCAGCGAAAACCTCGTCATCCAACAGCTTCCAGCCTTCATCGAGGAAGAGCATGATCGGCGAGCCGTCGATGACGTCCTCAAGACGATGAAAGATATAGAGCAACGCCGCCGAGCGCAGCTTTCGGTCGCCTAGGATCTTCGTCATGTCGAACCCGACAACGGGCTTCGAGAAATCGATGAGATCGACGGGATTGTTGAAAAGCCAGCCCTTGTCCTTCGGATCGAGCCAGGGCTGTATCCGCGCGGCCAGATCGTTCATGCCGGGCATGAGCGAGCCGCGCAGCACTTCCGGCAGCAGGTCGAAGGTCCGCTGTTCGCGCGGGATCTTGTAGATCATGTCGACGGCGGCGTTGATCACGCGCATCTCCGCCACATCAAGCGCGCCGCCTTCCGGCGTTAGAATGTAGATGAGCAAATCTTGCAGGAAGGACCGGTTTTCTGCCGTGTCCTCGATCTGCAATGGCGCGAACCCGGTCGGCTGAGAAGGCTCCATCACCTCATATCGACCGCCGAGCGCCCGAACGAAAATTTCAGCGCCGCGCATATAATCGAAATACACACATCGCGGCCTTGGCATGATGCGCATGGCCTGCGCCATCAGGAACGACAGCACCACGGTCTTTCCCGAGCCCGTCGGTCCGAACACCGTGAAGTGTCCGACATCGTGAACGTGGAAATTGAAATAGTACGCCGTCTGGCTGGTCGTTTCGAGCAAAGCGATTGGCCGTTTCCAATGCAGCCGTTCACGTTGGCCGGACGGGAAATTGTGTCCTGAAAAAAGGCCCGCGAAATTTAGCGACGAGATCAACGCACGTCGCGCGATGTAGCTGAAATTTCCCGGCAACTGCGCCCAAAAGGCCAGTTCCGTGTTCAGTGTCTCGCGAACTGGCACGATCGACATGCGCGAAAGCTCAGCCGTGATGTCGGATAGCGCACGGTTGAGCCCGCTCATGTCCGGTGCCAAGGCCATGACGCTCATGTGATGTTGTCCGAAGACGACTTCGCCGCCGGCCAGCTTGTCGGCCCCGTCGTGGACGGACTCCTCGACCGTCGTGCCCGCCTCGTCTGAGCCCTCAACCTGGTTCGCGATGGTGTTGATCCTGCGCATCGCGGTTACACGGTCTTCGATCGCAAAACTCTGGGTCAGAACAAACTCATGTGGCAGGCGCAAGAGACCATCCAATGAGCCCGGAGCGGTGAACGGTGGGTATTCCTTGATCGACACCATGGCGCCGAGCTTGCCAGCGTCCGGTCCGCGAAGTTCCAGCGCGGACTTGCCAAAAAACAGCTGCCGCGTCGCCAGCACATCGCCAAGGCTCATGCGCGGCAAAGGCATTTCCAGGTCGACGCCGCCGGCGAGGATCTTGGCCAAAAATTCCGCGGGCTCGGAAAAGAAGCTGTCGCGGCGTTTCACGACGCCGAGAAGCCGCGCACCATAAGCCGTGAAATCCTTGACGACGCCGTCGAGAACGTCACGCAATTCGGCCATCGCCTCTTCGCGGGTCTCTTCGCCCGCCGTACTTATGCGAAACGCATTGAGCGCCTTGTCCACCCAGCCGACGCGGCCGACCATCGGTCGGCGTATGACCGCCAGATACGCCTCGTTGACGAAAAGGTTTTTCGCCGCAAGCTCATCCATGTAGCGGGCGTCGAGCTCGGCCACGAAAGGATTGTCAAAGTCGCCTTCGATCTCAGGTATCACGTGGCGGCGGATGATCGTCGTGTAGACCGCAAAGCGAGAGGTCGAGTGATTGCGGAACGTCGTGTTGCGGTTGAACATGCGGCTGTTCAACTCGGCCTGGTCCATCGTCTGGAACGGCAGGCCACTGAGCTGGATGACGCCGACAAGAAAGCCGCTCTTCGTTACGATCAGATTGTCATCGACATGGCGAAGGTAGGGGATGTGCATCGCCGCTGGCTTCTCGCGGCGGCGCTCACGGCCAAATTTCAGGTCGGCATCAAGGCTCATGGCGAATAGCTCCTCGCGCCCCAAAAAGTAAGGTTCGCCACCGCTCCGCGTTTGGAAACGCGCCGTTCAAAAATATGAAACATGTAGGGGTCGCGCTGGCACAGATATGCGCTAACCAGATGCACCACGCCGAACACGCCAAGGCCGAGCATGAAGCTGCTCGTGGCGATAAAACCGATCACCGCCAAGATGCCATTCAGTGCAAAAACTTCATAGCGCACGCCCCATTTCATCGGGGGGCGTGTCAGTGGCAGGCTGACCGGCTCGACATACACTTCCTCGTCGTCCATGTTTCAGCTGCCTCCCGCAGTCGCGCGAACCGCATCCACCAGCTGGGCAGCGCCGAAGATCAGAGCGATGCCAATGATGATGGAAAAAGCCATCATCCACGCCAGTCGGCCCGTCATGGCGAGGAAGCCAAGAAAACAGACCGCGATGATGGCGAATGAGCGCGCTATGTTGCCCTGCAGAACTCCGACGAACCACTCCAGCACGTTTTCGACAGGTGCCGCGGACTGGGCATACGCAGTGGCTGGCGCGAGAGCTATTCCGACCGCCGAGGCCAAGGCCAGTTTCAGGGCAAATTTGCCCGCTTTCCTGTATTCCACCCTTGGCTCCTTTCAGTTGCCGAAATCCATGACATGACCATCCTGCCAAGCGTCCTCGCTTGCTGGCGAAGCGGCCGCGAGCGTCTCGGTTTTGGCCAGGGCGGACTTCTTCACCACGCCGCCGAACTTCCAGCGGTTCAGTATTTTCACGATGTATTCCGCCGTCTCCGGATTCACCGGAATGCCCTGCGCCTTGTAGACGCTGTTGGGCCCGGCGTTGTATGCCGCCAGCATCAGCAGCGGATCCTGGAACTCGTCATAAAGTGACTTCAGATAGCGGAGGCCAGCGCGGACATTTGCCGCTGTATCGCAACGATCGCTGACCCCTAGATCGGCCGCCGTGCCCGGCATCAGCTGCATGATTCCCAGGGCTCCGGCCTTCGAGGGACCCTGACTGGCGCCGAGATCGCTTTCGGCCCATGCAACTGCCTCGGCCAGATTGGCGTCGAAGCCTTCCTCTTGCGCGATTGAACGCACAAGTCGGGACACGTCAGCCCGATTTCCGGTCTTGCACGCCCCCGGCCTATTCGCCTCGGCTGCGGCAATGGCTTGCGCCGGCGTTGCAAAGGCGACTGCCACGCGGTCTGATGCCAGGTCCCGGCCGTGCGCTTGCAACGGCATCGTGGCGCCAAACAGGGTGAGCAGAAGAGCGAATCGAGTGTTCATACTGTCGCCAAAATTTAACACTTTACTATGGCTACACGCAGCCCTAGTAAAGTGTCAACACGATATGCGCCGCAGGGACGAATTTCGATGAAACAGACGGCCCTTTGCATGGTTTTGCTGCTTCAGGGCACCGCGGCTTTTGCTGCCGGCGCCGACGCTCCGAGCGCCTTTGCGCGGCCGTCGGAGCACTACCTGCTCCAGTTTGCGAAGCCGGGCGAGAAGGTGTTCGTCTATGAACGCTACGATGCAAAAGGCGCGCTCTTTCAGCGCGATGCGGCCGCTCTCATCGGGCCAGTTAAAGTGCCGTCGGCGACCGAGCGCGTCGTCAACGGAGTGACATACCGGCTGCGCGGCCTTGCGGCCTGCCCCAAACCGAAGATTGCGTACAAGACGCAGCAATGGGACTGCACGAAGGCCGCGCAGGACTATGAAGAGGCGATCTACAACGATCGTGCATCTGTCGTGCTTTGCAAAACACTTGTGCTGCAAAGCAAGAAGGGTGAACCCGACGCCGTGTCGTGTTTCTCACTCGTGGGTGCGGGCAATGCAAACGACCCGTACAACGTCGCCTACGACGATGACGAAATGGTTTTTTTCGACATGGCGGCAATCGGACGTAACAAGGACGGCAAGTCGCTGCGCCCCGATCTCGAGCATTCCGCCGACCTCGGTGGACAGTTCCAGGAATGAAGCAGGCGAGCTTCGCAGTGCTGGCCGCATTTGGTTTGTGCGCTTCGGCCCAGGCCCAGGAGGCATCCGAGTCTGCCGTGCCAACGCCCTTCGCGGTATCGAAATCGGCTCAACTGCTGACCGGAGATACCTGGCGTGACGGAGATCACCTTTTCCGCCTCTATGGCGTCCAGTCATGTCTTCGAGGCACGTCAGCTGAAGAGCCAAACGGTAACAAAATCGATTGCGGGAACACCTCGCTGGCGCACCTGGCTGCCCTGTTCGATAGCGCCGCGGTTACATGCCAGCCAATCGGCTATGCCCTCGACAAGGCGGTTTTTGTCGTGTGCGGTGCGCAGCTCAATGGCGAAACGATCGACGTTGGCACAGCGCTCATAGCAACCGGATACGCGTTTGCCGCGACGACAGCAAAGGGCAAAGCCGTCGATCAGAACTACCTCGTCGCGGAAATCAACGCTAAGATGAAACGTGCGGGTTTGTGGGGCACGACGTTTCAGCATCCTGTGCAACTGCTGTTAAACAAGCGGTCGGAGAGACAGCATGAAACACGATGATGAAGCGCACAGATATTACTATCCCGTCGAAGGACGCGGCGACGGCGCCATTGGCGGAGCGGCTGCGTTCATCGCGATCATTTTGGTGCCGGCGGCCATCTACGCGGCCTGGAATACCGTGGCCTCATGGATTTCGACGATCTTTTCTTAGGGCTGCAGTTTCGTGAAGGAACCGAGCAACGCGCGCCAATCGTCGACATCAATCTCGCACCAGCCATGAGCCGTCAGCCGTTGGAAGTAAGCAGCCTTCATTTTCATTTCCGCGATAGTGGCTACTGGAGCAATGGCAGCACGCCTTCGCACAGCGGCCTCCTCCGCCATGACCGCGTCCAGCCTCTCACCCAGCACGATCGCGTCCGGCCCTTCGGCCCCCATCCATCGCTTGCCGATACATTCAAGCGCGGCAACGCTCTGACGATGTTCCGCAATCAGTTTTGCGACGTCTTCAGCCGCTTCCATCTGTCCATTGCTGCAGACCTGTTGAATAGGCATCGTCCTCGCCCTGGCGTACATCGGTCACATACTGGTAGCTCGGGAGGTGAGGAAAAATAGGGATGACATCATCCCTTTTTTGAAGCGACCAATTCTGAGAGACAGGGGCGGTGGGCGCCTGCGTAGAGGGATTGGCTTCCAATGTTTCGTGCCCTGGTGGTCGAAGACCAGACACTTATGCGTCTGGCACTGATGAACGAAGTGCAAGCAAGCTTCGAAGAATGCATTGTCCTGGGAGCGGAGACGCTGAACATCGCGGCTGCCGAGCTTCAAAACAATCATTTCGATCTTGTCGTGATCGATCCTGGCTTGCCCGGTTTTGATCCCACCTCACAGGGCGACCGCGTCGCTGTCGTCGACAAGATCATCGAGGCTTCACCCAGTGCGATCCATGTTGTCGTCACCGGTTCTGACAACCTTTGCGAGGCGGATGGCTTCCGGCAAATCGGCGCTGCCGCCTATCTCGGCAAGACCGGGCTTGCGCCCGGCGTGTTCAGGGACGTGCTGGACGATATTTCCACCAAGGGATTCTCGTTGCGCCTGTCGCGGGTTGTCATGACCAAACCCGATTATCGCTTTTCTGTTCTTACACCGCGCGAACAAGAGGCCATCGACATGATGGCGCATCGCGAACCCGGCGTGAAACGCAAGGAGATCTTTTCGCTCATGGCCGACCGGCTGGCCATTGATGCCGGCTCGGCCGAGAAATACTACAAGCAGGCTCGCGCCAAGCTCATGCGGCAAGGCCATCCGCTCCCACGAGGTCTGTGAGACAATTGCGCCCATGATCGTCCATGGAATCAAGGTTCCTGTCGCACCACAGGATGTTTCGCCGGTTATCTGGAGAGCGCTTCAAAGCCAGAGCTATGAGGCGAAGGAAGCGAAGGGGATCTTCAGGGCAGTCAAGGCGCGCGATCGCGTACTGGAGCTAGGGTCCGGTATCGGCATCATCACCGCACTGATCGCGAAAATCCCCGGCGTTCAGGTGTGGGCTTTTGAAGCGAATCCCGCAACAGCGGAACTAGCGAAGCGCGTGATAGCGGCCAACGATCTCGACAATGTCACATATTCGCAGGGTATCCTCACAGCAGGCCCGCCGCGGTCCTTCACCTTCTACGTTCGCCGCGACCTTTGGATGTCTTCCACGGACAAAGACCAAGGACCATATGAGCGCGAACTTTCGATCGTCTCGGCCGACGTCGATCGTTTCATCGCCGATCATCGAATAAACGCCCTCGTCATGGACATTGAAGGAGCTGAGAAAGAACTTCTGCAGGATGCCGAGCTGCCCGGCGTCGAACGCATCTTTCTTGAGCTGCACGACCACCTCTATGGCCTTGACGGCATCCGCAACATCACCCTTGCCCTAGCAGAAAAGGGATTTGCCTACGATCCGCGGGGCTCCCGAGGACCTTGCGTCCTCTTCGCTAAGAACGATGGCCCCCGCGAATACGAGGATGTGGAAGATGTTGCGTAGTGCTCTCGCCGTCATGTTTGCCGTAGCCCTTCCGCTCGCCAGCGCCGCCGAGGAAATTCCGCTCGATCCCAACGAAGTGTCGGTTCAAGACGCCAGCGGCAAGACTGTCGCCGTTTTTTCAGTAAAGCAGCTGCGGGCAGACTTTCCACAACAGACCTATGACACGCGTACGCCTTGGACGAGCGACAACGAGAAAATCGAATATCGTGGGCCGCTGCTTGCAAATGTGCTTGCCAAGGCCGGAGTCACCGCCGTGCAGGAGGTCAAAGTTGTCGCCTATGACAACTTCGTTTCCGACATTCATATGGACGAAATCCGGTCTTATAATCCGATCCTGGCGGTCGAGCGTCGTTGCAACGAGAACGACAAGGCCAGTTCACTCTGCCCACCGGGCCAGGATTTCCGCCCGATCAGCATGGTAGAGAAAGGCCCCATCTTCATCGTCTGGCCCTTCGACCAGCTGCCCGCCTCCTACGTTCCCGCAAGAAACTCGATCTGGGTGTTTTTCCCAGTCGTCCTGCGCGCCACGCAATGAAGTTCTTCAACGGCCGTTTGCTCACTGTTCTGCCCTATCTCGGTATGGCTGCAGCGCTTGGGCTGAGTGCGTGGACATTCATCCAATCGAACCGCTATCGTCAGGAGACGGATGCCATCCTCAATCAGACTTTCGAGATTCAGTGGCGCGCGGCACAGATTCGCGAGCGCCTTATACGGGTCTATGGGTATCTTCGCATTGCCGACGAGACGGGCAAGCTTGATGCCGACATCGATCGACAAATGGCGCTTGTGAGCGTCAACGTCGCGCAGTTGGAAAACCTGCCCTATCTGAATCGCTTTTTTCCCGACCATGACGCCGAACTCCTGGGCCGGATTCGCCTGACCCTCGAACAGAAAATTGCACCTCTAGTTTCAGCTCGCAAAAACTACACCCAAGCCATTGCCGACATGGCCAAGCTGGAACAGTCAATTTACGAGATTTCCAGCTCTACTGTTGATCACAGCGCCACCTTGCAGCAGACCGCCAGCATCGACATCGCCGCCTCGCGCAACTGGTTCATCTTCGCCATCGCACTTGGCCTGGGTGCTATTTTCTATCTCGTGATCCATCAACGCTATGCCTTGGCCAGCCGCCGCGATCAGCATATGCGCTCGTTCGCGTCGCTCTTTGCGCATACCACCCGATCGCGTGTTTCAGCCTTGAGACTGTTTCTTGAGCGTGCACAGCCAGACAAGCAGTGGAGCAGCGAAATGCTTGAGGCTGCGCGCAGTGCCGCGACCGAATTGGAATCAATCACTAACAGTGTGCTTCAGATCGCCTATGCGCCACAAGATTCCAGCACCGCGCCGCTCGGCCCATTGCTCGAGGATCTCGCGCAAGATCGCGGCAGTTTGGTGCAAGTCTCGGTCGACTCCAAAGCGCGTTTGCAACTTGTTCCGGCGACGCCGTCACGGTTGGTGGTCAATGAGTTGATAGAAAACGCTCTGGCCGCCCTATCCGGCGCCAGAAACGCACAAGTTCTCATCTCCGCGACAGTCAAGCGACACCCGTTCCTCCCACGCACTTATCTCGTGCTTGAAGTGGCCGACGAGGGCTCAGGCATGCCGCCCGCGATCGCTGCAAAAGCAACCACGCCCTTCTTTTCAACGCGAGCCGGGAACCACACTGGCCTTGGTCTGACCGCATGTTCCCAGATGGTCTCGACGCTGAACGGAAAGCTCATCATCAAAAGCGCTCATGGTATCGGCACAACCGTACAGGTCAGAATTCCCCTGGCTTCCGCCGCAGCCACTTTTTGGCAATCGTTCCGCAGGTACGGGCGAACAAAGGAACACTCGTGGGGCGGCTAGGGATCAGCTCTGCTCTATTTTGACGTGAATTGCGCGGTCTGCGCGAGCATCGCCAGAGCCTGCCGGTCATTCCGTAGTCTCCGCTAGAAGGATGATGACGCTGGATCAGCTCTCGAATGGGTGCCTACCCCTCCAGCTGATCAGAAACAGGTAGGTCTGCTGTTGGTGGGATCTTTTCGGAAAAGAGGAAGGTCGCTGGATCCAGTTTTAACGCCTTGGCGATCGCGGCAATCGTGTCCACGCTGATATTGCCGCTCGCGCGCTCCAGTTTCGTGAATGTCGCCTCCGCCACACCGATGAGTTCGGCCATCTCATAGCGGTGCAAAGTACGTCGTTGTCGCTCAGAATCGATGATGTGCGCCAGCCGCTTGCGGATCGTATTGTCGTCCAACCGATGCGCCCATTCCGGAACTTTCTTACCACCGGCCAGCAGTCCTGCAAAGGACACTTGCAAGCCGTTTGCCATGATCTGCAGCGTCGTCAATGTGACATTATTTTTCTGACGCACAGTCTGAATGTAGGTTCGATAGGCCAGCTTTTCGCCCTCGGGGGTCCGAAACAGTTCGGCCATGTGCATATGGGATAGGCCGCGTCTGGCTCTCTCCCGCTCAAGCGTCAGTGCAATGTTGGCGCGCAACGGGTTGTTGACCACGCCTCCGTCGTCTCGTTTCATAAATCGATGTAGTCGCACAAACCTGCCTTTTCGACCTGTCCTTTTTCGCGCGGATCATCCATAGTAAACTGTCAAATCTGCAGCGACGAAAAGGCTATGACCATACTCAAATTCCTACTGGGGGGTGCCGTCGCCATCGCGGGCGCCGCAGCTCTTCCATCCCAATCAAAAGCGTCGGAATGGGGCTGTCAGGTCCTCCTATGTCTTTCCGGCGATTGGCAAGGCACCCCCTCGTGCCACCCGCCAATTTACAAGTTGATTGCGGCGATGGAAGCCCCGGGTTTTAATTGGCCGACCTGTCCGCAAGCCAACTCCAGCGCGGCGAGATTTGAGAAGTATGAGGATTGTCCGTCTGGCTGGCAAGCAGTTGGCAGCTCCGAATCCGATCGGCCGGGCTTAGGTCAAGAACGGAACATCTGCCGCATCGCGGCCGATAGGCTCACGCTGCCGGTCACGTTCACGAATAGTCGCCTCGGCCAGAATCATGACAACGGATCTGGACAGGCCCAAATCGAAATCAACGGTAAGGTGGTGACGGCAAAAATCCAGACCGCGGGGAATGATCGAAGGCATGCCCTTGATAATGGCCCCACCTACTACAACATCTCTCGGCCGATGCGCGGAAAGCCGTGGTTCATCGAGTATGACGACGCGAACGGCATTCGCCAGAAAAGCTGGTTCGATCTCAACATGCCATAAGCCAGGCGATCCCGCAGGACGAGGCACTATGAGGGTCACAATTTAGGGAGGTTTGTAGTGTTCAAGGCGCTTCTCCTGTCCACTTTGATTTTGAACACAGGCGCAGTGTTGACGGCGGCTGGTCAGAGCGACAAGCCGCGATCAAGCGAGGACAATCCTATGTGGCCCGCTTCACTGAAATGGGACTGCAAGACCGCTGCCAAAATCGTGTGTGAGCGTGATGGCAGTTGTTCAGTGGCTGAGGACCACACTGGATTTGTGCTGAACTACGGCAGCAATGAAGCTGAGTTCCCGGCCAGCAATGTCAGGATCAAACGCCACTATCAACAGACCGTGCAGGCAAGCCCTTTGCAGCAGGAAGTTAAAGTCGAACTGGCCGACAATCGCGTTCTATGGCTGACGGCCGTGGATGCCAGCCGCACGTATTCGGAAGCGTGGGTCGGCGCACTGAGCGAGTTGAAGGGTGGCGCGGTACTGATGGAATCCGAGGGAGTCTATTGCATGCCGCACAAGTGAGTGCGCGTAGAGGGCCAGGCGAGCGAAGGCTGATGGTCTGCCGGGGGGGGGCGCCGACCCCCTGCGTTTCAGAAGAGTTCAAGGGGTTCCCGTCCAATTTCATCGGACGATGACGTGGTCTTAAGTAGCATCGATCTGTCAAGCCGAGACGTCGAGTAGGCGTTACTGCTGCAACTCTAATCGATTGTCTTTCAATGACCGCCGATAAGACCCGCGTATAGCGTCATGAATACTTTGTCGCTATCAAGAAATATTAACTTTTACTGATGAAAGTCGCATAAGATATCTTATGGAACTTCGATTTCGTTAAACTGAAGCACTACACAAATCTGAACGACGTGCCGTGATGTGGTGCGTGATGGCCCGCGGCCGGGCGCAATCCCGAAGCTGTACGCGAAAATCTCGTGGCGCCAACGATGCTGTCTATGGAATCGCGTCAAATCACCAGTACATACATCGGCTATTTGAGGTTCGCCTCAAGCTTTTCATCCCCAAAAGAATTGCCTCCCAGGTGCGGCTCGATATCCGAAGCTTGGCGATCCTATCCCACATCCGAGATACCTCCTCAGAACATGATCGATAATAGTGTTGCAGACGCGCCACCGCAATTGCTTGCCGCGATCACCTCCGAGAGCGCATCCGAGGATGCTCATTCCGACGACGTACATCGATAGGGCGTAGCGAGGATCGACCCGCCTCCGCCAATCGGACCGAGCGTACACCCGATCAGTGATCCTGAAACCGATCGCGGGCAGGAACTGCTGGAGAGAGCCATCCAATTCGTCAACTAACCCCAGACCGATGCTGGCAGCGCGTCGAGCGGTATCCTCAGATAACGCCGGCCATTTTCCTCGACCTGAGGCAGTTCCCCTCCGCGGATATTGACCTGCAGGGCATGCAATATGAGTTTTGGCATTGGCAATGTCCTGTCTCGGGCCTCTCGAAGCCTGATGAACGTACTCCGAGAATGACCGGCGACATGCGGGTTTTTCGCTTTCTGCTCCGCTACCGAACTCTCCCACAGAGCCTGGCGCCCTCCCGGCCTGTAGTCATGCCCGGTGAAGAGGCGCGTCCGGTCGGGTAGGCTCAAAACGTCCTGGATCGACTTCCATAGGTCAGCTGCGCTGCCACCTGGAAAATCTGCACGGGCGGAGCCGCTATCGGGCATGAAAAGTGTGTCGTGAATGAACGCTGCATCGCCGATGACATAGCTTATCGACGCCAAGGTGTGTCCTGGCGAGTGCATGACGCGCGCTTCCAGCTCGCCGATGTTGAAGGTCTCGCCGTCGCAAAACAGCCGATCTCATTGTGAGCCGTCACACGGGAGATCCGAGAAGTTATAGATCCGTTGCCAGATCCGCTGCACTTGCTTCACGCGCTCGCCGATCGCTGTCGGCACGCCGGTTTTCGCCTTGAGATAGCGCGCGGCCGAAAAGTGATCCGCATGCGGATGGGTGTCCAGGATCCACTCGAGCTTCAAATTGCGGCTGTTGATGTAGTCGAGGATCGCGTCCGCGTTTGTCGTTGCTGTCGAGCCAGACTTTTCGTCGAAATCGAGTACGGGGTCGATTATGGCGCATCTTCGTGAACTCGGGCATGCAACGACATATTGGATGCTGCCCGTCCGTGCATCACAGAACCCGGCGACTTCAGGCTGCTGCATGGGCAATGCCCTCGACTGCGGCTCGCGGGAAGAAGATCGCCCGGCCAGGATCGAGGTCGTAGTCATGCTCGAAGTCCGTTGCGTCGGACGCAATCTGCGCCACGGCATCGAGTATGAACTGCACCTTCTCGTCCGGCAGCAGAACGCTGAAATTCAGCCGGGTGAATCCCGGCTTTTTCATTTCGTCGCCGGAGAGAATGGCTTGCCTGATTTCCTCGGACTGTTCGTCGTCGATCGACAGCAGTCTGTGGACATACGGGCCGGCGCAGGCGCAGCCACCGCGCGCCTGGATCCCGAACCGGTCGCTTAGCATGCGCGTGATCAACTGCTGGTGGACGTAGCCGTCCTTTCCGTTTTTGACCCGGAAGGAAAAGATCGGAAGCCGCTCAGGATCCGATAGACCGAGGAGCTCCAGCCGCGGCAGGGCTTTCCATGCGCGAAAAGCACGACGCGCCAGCTCGCGATTGCGCGCTGTCATCGCGTCGAGTCCGATCGCATCTTTGACGATGAAGGCCAGCGCGGCTCGTATGTCGCCGATCACGTTCGGCGTGCCGGCTTCCTCGCGGGATTCCAGGCTGTCGCTGTAATCGTGTGTCTTCGGGGAGACAAACTTCACCGTCCCGCCACCTGGCCACGACGGCGTTTTCGTCGAAGGTCCGTCGCGTCGAACGATCAAGATGCCGGAGGCGCCGGGACCCCCGAGGAACTTGTGGGGCGAAACAACTATCGCGTCGATCTGGGCATCAGGGGCGGGCGACATGGAAATCGGCAGGTAAGGACCCGCCCCGGCATAGTCCCAGATCATCTTTGCGCCAGCGGCCTTCACGATCGCGGTGATGGCCGCGACATCGCTGGTGATGCCCGTGACGTTCGAGGCCGCGGACATCGAGCATATCGTCAGATCTGACGACCCCCCGCCAACCGCGTCCTTGAGCTGAGACAGGTCCGGCCCGCCAGACGGATGCTCAGCGATTTCCACGATTTCTGCCCCGCTCTCGCGCCAGGGCAGAATGTTGGAATGATGCTCATAGGGACCGATAATGATCCGAGCGCGCTTGCCCGCTGCCACGGCTTCAGCGACGCCGAATAGCTTGACGAGGCGGTTGATCCCCGACGTAGCGCCGGAGCCGGTGAAGATCACAGCATGCCGTTCGGTGGCCCCGCAGAATTGACCGATCAGGGCGCGCGCTTCCCGCCGCATGCGGGTCATGAAGCCTCCGCAATACGAGGCTTCCGTGTGGCTGTTGGCGTAGTACGGCAGGACCTCCTCAAGCACAAAGCGCTCGATCTGGCGGAGTGCGCGGCCTGACGCGACATAGTCGGCGTACACCAAGTCCTTTTGCCCGTATGGACCCACGATTTTCGCCGCCGATCCCACAAGCCCATCCCGGAGGTCGGCGGTCACGTCAGCCTTTTTCTTTAGCCCCTGGCGGAACTTCGACAGAGGGGTCTCGGTCTGCCTCGTGGTTGGGCGAGCTGCTTGCACGGTCATTCTCCCCGGCTCGGATATTGACTTAGATTGTAACCTGCTCCACGCTCGAAAAATTCACCTATTTCCTGCAATTTTTTGCTAGTGACGTGTCAAATGATCGAAGATCGGACGAAAATTGATGCATTTGATATGAAGATTTTGACAGCCATGCAGATCGATGCAAGCCTTTCGCAGCGAGATTTGGCGGAGAGGGTCGGCTTGTCCCAGAATGCGTGCTGGCGGCGGATCCAGCGCCTGCAGTCGCTAGGTCTTATCCGCGGGTCGCACAGCAATATCGATCTGCGAGCGCTGGGGCTCGACCTGACGGTTTTCGTAATGGTTCGCACCCGCCACCATTCCAAGGAGTGGAGTGAGGCGTTCCGTGCCCATGTCGAACGGTTGCCGGAGGTGATCGATTTCTATCGGATCGGAGGGGACTGGGACTATCTGATCAAGGTTGTGACACAAGGCATGTCCGGCTACGATGCGTTCTACCAGAAACTGATCACGAACTTCGACCTGGCTACGGTGACAGGCTTCTTCTCCATGGAAGCGATCATCAACAATCGTCCAGTGGATCTGACCAATCTGCGATAATCCGGCGCGCAATTGGACGCGCCGCTGGCCGTCGAGCAAGCCTTCGGCCGCAGGCCCCGCCAAGGTGTCTATTACAAGCCCACAGATCTGGCTGCGAGCTGGCCCCGCACGTCGGCTGTTTGCAGGCTCTCAACAGAGCCTTGAGTTCCTCCGCCTTGATGCGCGGGTTCCGACGACGCTTCGCTCAGGTCCGTACCCTAAGGGCTTGCTCCAGCCTGTCGGCAATCTGGGTGACGATATAGGCAATCACCATGTAGATCACGACGGCAATCACGAAGGCTTCGAGGTAGTAGTAGTTCAGCGCGGCGGTCAGCTGGGACTGGGCGAAGATATCGACAACCTCGATGGCGAATCCGAGAGAAAGCGCCTTCATGATGACCATCATCGAGGTTGTCAGGTCGGGAATTGCCGTGAGAGCCACCTGGGGAAACAGAATCCGCCGGAACAATTGGCCGTTCGTATAGCCAAGGGAATGGGCGGCGTCTGACTGACCGGTGTCAAAGGCGTTCAGGGCTCCTTTGATAATTTCCGATTGGAACGCAGCGATACAGCCTGTCACCGCAATAATAAGGATAACCGAGTTGGGTGTTTCGTGGGCGTTGAAGTTGATCCCGAGCAACGAGAGCAGGAACTGGAATGCCGGGGGCAGACCGAAATAGGCGAGGAAAATCACGATGACCATCGGAACGCCCTTGAAGACGATCTTGTAAGCCATGATGAGCTCTCGCAGCACCGGGACTCGTCTATATTCGACGAGTGCAAAAATGCTGCCGACGATCGTGGACAGGACGAAAATCGTGAACGCCATGGCAAGCGTTACGGGTACGGCGCCCAGAATTTCCTGGGTGTCCTGGAGCAAAATTTCGGTATCGAACATGGTTTAATACCCTTTAGGTCAGACGCTGGCGATGGCCGCGTTCTTGATCTGAGCTGTTGTCGTGGCCTCAGGCGCCTGCATCGGCGAGCGAAGCTCGAACAAGTGCACGATGAACCAGGCAATCAGGCACATCAGCGCATAGATGACGGCCAGGACGAGGTATGTTTCGAACTGGTACTGGTTATAGTCGCGCTCCATGATCAAATGCGCGGTCGCCATCACGTCGGCCGCCCCAATGTACATGACCAGCGCAACGTTATGGATCAGGTAGATGATGGAATTTCCATAGCCGGGCAATGCGAAGTGCACCGCTTGCGGGCCCACGATGCGGGTGATCTTCTGGCGAAAGGTATATCCGAGACTGTCGGCTGCATCATGCTGGCCGCGATCGACGGCCAGGTATGCGGGCCGCAGGACTTCCGACAGATAGCCGCCATGGTAAAAGCTCAGTCCGACCATCGCAGCGATCGTCGGCGAGAAGAAATCTGCGGAGCCGAACAGCGCCACCAATAGGGGGAGCCCGTAGAACGCGACGAACAACTGGAGGACGACGGGAACGCTGCGGGCATAGGACACGTAGAGGTCGGTGAGGTGGCTGACCACTGGTATCCTGCGAATCCGCAATGTTGTCGCAACGAGCGCCAAGCAAAAGCCGACCAACATGGCGGTAAACGTGATAGCGAGCGTCAGCGGCAATGCCGAGAGCAACTCGGGAATCATAGCAGAAACATCCACTTTGAAACGCTCCTTCTTGCAATTCAGCCTTGCCGCTGACGATATCTACTCAGATCGCATCACTTCATATACTTGACGATGCCTTCGCCAAACCACTTCTGCGATAGCTTTTCGATCGTGCCGTCGTCTTTCAACTCCTTGAGAACTTTGTTCACGTCATCGACCAGAACCTTGTTTTCATCTGACCTGTGAATAAGCATATAGGTATTGTTGCTGAAGACTGGTTCGGACGCCACGATGTCGAGCTTCTTTTCATCGATGACGGTCTGCTCACCAAGATTTGAAGGCAGGACCAGCGCGTCGAACTTGCCGTTCTGAACCTCATCCAAACGGTTTGGATACGGGATTCCGGCGCTCGACGCCGTCACGTCAAGCTTGTATTGCGGATTTTCTTTTTGCCAGTTCATGATGAACTTATAGGTTCCGCCGCCAGCCGTGGTCGGAACGATCCTCTTGCCGACCAGATCTTTCATTTCTTTGATGCCGCTGCCCTTTTTGCTGTAGATCTTCATCAGGCTCGCGCCCATGGGGTTTTCCGGAATGAAGAACTGCTTGGCGCGCTCGGGTGACTTGTAGTAACCACCGACCGCGATGTCGTATTTGCCTGTGGCCAGGCCGGTTTCCTGCGCGATATCAGAGACACCTTCCATTTCGAACTTGTATTGCGGCAGCTTTGCGTTGATCGCCCTCAGCAGATCGGGTTCATACCCTTGCGGCTCGACGCCGAGCGCGCCCCAAGCCAATGGCTTGGATTCGGCAGAGGTCGCGATCTTGATTGTCCGAACGGTCTGACCATAACTGATCCCTGCTGTCGCAAGGGCAATTGCGATGCCGCCGGCGACGGTCAGGGCATAACGACGCGAAAAACTGGATTTGATTACAGACATTTCTTGGGTTCCCTTCTTGTTGGATTATTGAAAAGCGAGTTCAGACTGCAGGAATTGAGCAAGTCGTGGGCTGGAAGGCGCATCGAAGATCTCAGCCGGACTGCCGTCGGCGGCAACCACGCCACGATCCATGAAGACGATCCGGTTCGAGATGTTCTTTGCGAATTGCATCTCGTGGGTCACAAGCAGCGAGGTGATGCCGGACGACGTAACGTCCTTGATCACCTTCAGGACTTCACCGACCAGTTCGGGGTCCAGCGATGATGTCGGTTCGTCGAAGAGCATCACGTCCGGCCGAACCGCCAGCGCACGTGCGATGCCTGTACGCTGGAGCTGGCCACCTGAGAGCTGGGACGGATAGCTGTCCCGCTTCGCTGAGAGGCCGACCCTTTCGAGCTCTCGCAGCGCGATTTCACGCGCCTCGTCCGTGGACTTGCGCTGCACGACGACCAGCGGATCCATGACGTTCTGGAGGACGGTCATGTTCTTGAAGACGTTGAATTGCTGAAAGACCATCGCTGTCCGGAGCCGGATCGCCTGGATGGCTGCCTTGTCGGCGCGCTGATAGTCCATCAGAATCTGGTCGAACGCGATGGTTCCAGATGCAGGCTTAACCAGGTAGTTGATGCATTTCAGCAGGGTGGTCTTGCCGGTGCCGCTTGGGCCGATGATTGACACAACGTCACCTCGCTTTACCGAGAGATTGACGCCGTTCAGGACCTGCGTGCTTCCGTAGGACAGCTTTATATCTTTGAGTTCAAGCATTCTGATTGGTGCCCTTCAGAGTGTGGGACGGAGTGTCTTGATCGCATGCGAAATCATCACCCGCTCTCCGCATGGCCGAGAACGTGCATGAGCCGGTTTGCCCAGCCGAAGATCGATATGGCGTGGATCAGGTCGATGATCTCGCGGTCATCCATGCCGACTGATCGAAGCCGGGCGATATCGTCTGCCGTCGCTTCCGGCGGTGCCGCCGACAGGCGGCGGGCAAAGCTGTAGATTGCCGCATCGCGGGGCCCGAGCGCTTCAGGTTTGTCGACATAAAGTGCGGTGACCACTTGGTCGCTCTTGGTCAGCTCTGCATGCCTGCGGGCGTGGACAACGGCACAGAATTTGCAGCCATTGACGATCGAGGCGCCCAACGCGCCAAGTTCGCGATCGGAACGGGCGAGCCCGCCTTCGACATACATGATCGCGTTGAACAGGACGGTGCGGGCAAGATAGCTCTCTGGGTCGTGGGCAAGGGTGCGCACATATTCCGAAACCTTCTTGGCCGATGGCGTGACCTTCATCGCTTCAAGCTGTTCCGGCGTGGCCTCGGACAGCTCGACCGGCGCGATGTACGGACGCCAATTCAATGGCTTCAGACGAACCGAGGAGATCATGTCGACCTCATCAGGCGCAAGCCGGTCGCCACTCGTGTCTGGAAGTTGATAAAAGCGATCAGCTCGGAGAGCGCGACGATCTGAGGATTGTTCAATCCGGCCTTCTCCAGGAGAGCGATATGGCTCGCTTCCGCCTTTTTCGGCGTCAGGGTGATCAGGTCAACATGACGGACGATGGTCGCCAGCGGTTCATTCAAATCCGTTTCCCCCTGGGCCAAGGCCAGAAGCTGCTCAGTCGGACCAAGCTGAGCCAGCTGCACATCATATTCGGCCACCAGGACCGGATCGGCGTTCAGGGCGGCCATGCGACGGGCCAGAGCAACTCGCAAAATCGGCGCCAATCCTTGGTCGTGGGCCGGGTGCAGTACGGAGATCCGACATTCCTCCGCCCCTTGCACGAATTCAGGCCGAAACCGACGCGCTCTGAAGAGCTCATCGTCCGGCGAAAGACCGGCGGCCTTGTCCATTGCGTCGATCACCACGCGGCCTCCTTCTGCAGCAAGGGTGTTGAATCGACCCATTCGTCGCCCAGAAGTTCGGGTGTGTCGTAGGCGATCAGATTGGCGAAGTGGGTTTCGACATCCTCGGCAAACAGCGATGCGGCAATGCCGCGGACGAGACGGTCGGCCCCGGCGCTGACGGCCGGGATGTCGCCGGAGACCTTGCCGTGGGTCAGCATGGCGGCGTCGTTGAAGCAGTGGATATGCGCCAGCATCGGGCAGGAGCCTGGGACGCGTTCGCGAAACTCGAAGGCCGGACCGAGATCCGGCGCGTCCGACATGCCTGCACGAGCCGGCCCCATATCCGGCCTATATCGGCCATCCGACCAGGTGCGGATATGTGGGGCGATCGCCGCAAATTCCGGGCGGCCGTTGAAGTCGTTTGAAAAGCCGGTCGCCGCGATCAGGAAGTCGTAGCGCATCGGCCCCTGCGTGGTTTCCACCAGCAGGGTCCCTGCCTCCTCCTTCACCGCAACTATGCCGCAGTCGAGAAGGAACCGAGCATTGGGGTGGCGAGACACGCGGAGTGTCGATGAACGCGGCGGCGGTGTCTGGGTCGAGGCCGTATAATCGAAGAATTTCCATTTCCAGGCGTCGGGCAACTGATGCATGCCGAGTACAACACCCGGACTGCCAATGCCGGTCAGCTTGTTGATGCGCGGCATTTCCTTGCGCCGGATCAACATGTCAACAGAGCCGGCTCCCGCCTCGAGTGCCGTTGCGGCATTGTCCATGGACGAGGCACCAGCGCCGATCACCGCCACACGCTTGCCTTTCAGCGCGTCGAAATCGATGTCGTCGGCAGAATGGGCCCAATAGGCGCGATCGATGCCGCTGAGGAAATCGGGCACGGCAAAACCGCCCAACCCGGACCGACCAGTGGCCAGAACGAGACGACGGGTGAGAACCCGGCCGGTTTCCGCGCCTTCGATATCGATCGCAATCAGATCTCCAACGGCTGCCAGTCCGGTCATGCGCACGCTGTTGCGCACCGGCAGGCCAAGAACCTTGCGGTACCAGACCAGGTAGTCCATCCACTGGCCCTTGGGGATTTTGTCCAGCGACCGCCAGGCCTCAATGCCCCATTGCGCCGTGAACCAGGCGCGGAACGTCAATTGCGGCAGGCCAAGCGATGGACCGTGCAGGGTTTTCGGCGACCGGAGCGTTTGCATGCGGGCAAACGTTACCCATGGTCCTTCGAGCCCGGCCGGAGCCGCATCATAGGCCACGACATTGGTTATCCCGGTCAGTAACAGCTTTGCCGTGGCAGCAAGTCCGCACATGCCGGCGCCGATCACCACGACATCGCGGACCGGCACGTCATCGTGCGAACGTGCGGGAACCCATGGCTTGGCGGGCAGTTCGAGAAAGTCGAGATCCTGCGCGAGCTGTGCTTCGAGCGCAGCAAGACCTGTCGGCGTTGGCGCGGCGGGGGTATGCTTCATATTCCTGTTCCGTGATTTGTGCCGGATGCAGGATCGTTCACCAATTGGCCAGCGAGGGTCGGATCCAGTTTTTTGAAGCCGACGATCGACCGTTCAGCCACCGCCTCGACCGCATCCATCAACGCCTGCGCGACTGGACGAAGGGGGCGTTTCTCGGCAGCCACAACGCCCCAATAGAAAAGAACGGTCACGTCGATCGGGCGAATGACGACCCCAGGCAGGGCCACGCCATAGGCGGTGAGGGGATCGATGACTGCCGCAGCGCCAGTCTGGCGCACGATCTGCAACGCGCCGTACGCGGTATTGGTCCGGATCACTGGCCCGGTATCGATGCCCCTGGCCGCCAATGCCTTGGAGACATGCAACTGGAAACGTAGGGGGTTGAGCAGTGTGGCGACGCGGCGACCGGCAAAGGCGGAAAGCGGTATCACGTCAAGTTCAGCCAGCGGATCGTCCTCCCGCACGGCCGCAACATCAGGCGCCGAATAGAGCCGCAGGACATCCAGACCGGGCGTATCGAGCGGCAGGCTCGAAAACCCGATCTCGGCACGTCCGCTGCGCACCTCCTGGGCGACGATCGAGGGGAGAAACTGCCCCAGATGCGTCTCGTCTGGAAGCTCGACACCTTTGAGTTCGGCCATGGCCGTCGGGATCAAGCCAGTACCGATCGCGGAGGTGGTAACAATCTGCAGGATTCGCCCTCGGCCGGCGGCAATCATCTTGGCCCGCGCGGCTAGCTCGGTGAAGGACATCAGCAAGCGCCGCGCCTCCTCCTCGAAGGCTACACCCTCCTCGGACAACTGCACCCGCCGACCAAGACGGTGCAGCAATTCGAAGCCGAGCTCTGCCTCGAGATCCTGAATGGTGCGTGTCACTGCAGGTTGGGAACGACCGAGCATGTCAGCCGCCTTGGTAATGCTGCCGCTGGCAGCAACCGCAAGGAAGCTCTGAAGGTCGCGGGTTTCCATGTTCTCTCTACATGCGCAATCCGTATGATTGACATACGTCTCATTCATTTTTGATATATGTCAAGCGGAAACGAATATTCGCTGAGACATGTTGCAATCGCGGGCTCAGGCCGGAATCCCATCGCCAGAAGCCGACGATGGCAGATGCGGCTCCGATTTGTGGAACCTCCTAGTGAGAAATGGAGGCTGCAATGCCCGCAACAGGAGGGAATTTATGCGCGTAAGCATTCTTGGCGCCGGAGCGATTGCTTACGGCCTTGCCGCCTATCTGGCCGAAGCGGGACATGACCCTATGCTTTGGTCGCCTTCCGGAGAACGCACCAAGGCGCTGGCCGCCGGTGGATTGCTGAAGGCTACCGGAGCTATCAAGGCAACGACTAAGGTGCGCATCGCCAAGGATTGCGAAGACGCCATTGCCGATGCCGACGTCGTCATAATCGCGTTGCCGGCTTACGGGCACAAGATGGTGATGGACGCTGCCACTCCTTATCTAAGGGACGGAACGCCGGTTATCATCAGCTCGCACAGTTCCTTTGGGGCACTGTATCTCTCCAAGCGGCTTGCGGACCGGAAGGTTAGCCTGCCGATCGTCGTCTGGGGTACCACGCTCGTGACCGGGCAACAGCGCGGGCCAGCCGAAATCGATGTTGCAACCGTTCGCCAGAAACTGGATGTCGCGACGCTGCCTTTCAGTGCTCAGGACCAAGGGTTCGAGCTTTGCACGAGCTTGTTCGGCGATCGTTTCGTCAAGCGCGACGGCATGCTTGCTATCGCGCTCAGCAACCTCAATCCGCAGAACCATCTCGGGATCGCTCTTCTTAATCTCACACGCATGGAGAAGGGAGAACAGTGGAGCCAGGCCGGAAACGTCACCCCGGCTGTCGGCCGCTTTATCGAGGCTCTGGACGCGGAACGATTGGCGATCGCCGCCCGTTTTGGAATTGCCGTGCGCACAGTTGAAGAGCATTTTTCATTGTCGTTTCACGTCCCCATGGCCACCGTTTCGGAAATGAACCAGGAGATGGATCGCCAAGGCCGCGGCGGCTTCGGCCCGTCAACCATCGAAAGCCGCTATATTCTCGAGGACGTTCCGTTCGGGCTGCTGCCGACCGTTTTGTTGGGGAAGATCAGCGGAAATTCAGCGATTCTCCATGAATCTGGAATTGCCATATTCTCGGCGGCTTACGGTCGCGATCTTAAGGGAGATAATGATATTCTTCCCGCGCTGGGCTTCGAGGGAATGGCAAAAGCGGACCTCGAAAACCTTTGCCGTAAGGGATTTTAACAAGTTTCCACAGTGGACTGGGACATAGGCCAAGTGCCCGAAAAACCACCGGGGCTGGTTGCCGGCGAGCACGACATGCAGGTTCCTCGGCGAGCGCCGGGAGATGTCTCCAGGAACTCAGCACGTGATCAAATGGTCCCGCCCGGCGGTGTGAGTGGGTCTGTAGCAGGGTCCGTCATCGAAACCCAGTGCGGCATGGTTCCATCAGTTGCCAGATGCCTGAACATTGCATCAACTGCGCAGGCGCTTCGCGCCTCCATCAAGATACCGGCCATGCAGGCGCCGACAGTCCGGAACAACGAGTGTCGTAGCCCGTTCAGGATAAGTGGTTCGTCCACAATCAGCTACGCGAGATAGACATGTTCCGATTTCTAACGTTGGCAGGGACCATCTTGGGTCTGACGATGTCGCCGGCGCAGGCCGCCAGTGATGCGGATCAGGCTGTCGAACAATTTCACCGTACCTGTCTGGCCGAGGGTCCCAATTTCGAGCGCATGATAGAGACCGCGCACGAACGCAGGTGGACACTTATTGCCGAAGCAGGCTTCGCCGAACTCGCGCCAATCGCTAATCCAACCTCAGTGGAGGCATGGCTGGTGGCCGAAGCGGAGGAAGGATTGCCAGCAGGAACCATCATCGGCACCACCAAGGCAACGATGAGCGGCAAACCGGTGCAGACGTGTACGCTGGCATTTCCCGATATCGATCAAGAGGCATTTCGGAAGAGTTTCTTCACCCGTACGGATGCCGAGAAGATTGCCGAAGATCGCGACACGGAGGAGTTCTCGCGTCTCTACATCCTCGTTGCCGGCGGACGTAAGCAATTTGTCCGGCTGGTGGTCCTGCCTTCAACGCCACCAGGAAACCCGCGCGTCGTTGCCAGTTCGATCATGGCCGACTGACATGTCATTCCTCCCGCCCCCGTGCTCCTCTGGAGGGCGAACACTGCGAAATGTCGCGAGCAGCAGAAGGTCGTAGATAATTTTCAGCCCACCGGCGATGATCAGGGGCCAGCCGAAGCTGGAGACGGCAAGGAGAGCCCCTGCGAGGACTGGACTGGCGGCCGCCGCGAGGCTGCGGGGGACGGCGGTGATGCTCGCCGCGGCAGCCCGCTCTTCGGGCGTCACCACGGCCATGACGTACGATGTGCGGGTCGGCACGTCCATCTGCGACAGCGCGCTTCTAATCAGCAGAAGAGCGATAGCCGGAGCGACGCTCGGCATGAACGGGATGAGCACCAGACAGAGGCTCGACGGAAGGTGCGTAAACACCATCGTGTTTATGAGTCCGATCTGCTGGGAAATTCGCACAGCGACCAAATAGGACGCAGCCGAAAGGACACCCGTCCAGAAGAAGATTGCGCCGGTCGCGGCGAGCGACAGGCCGAACCGTTGAAAGAGCCAGAGGGCCAACAACGATTGGACGACGAAGCCGCCTGCGAAAGCGTCGAGGCTGAAGAGCGCTGCGAGTGACAGAACGATGGAGCGAGACCTGCGCAATGGCTGTGCCGACACTTTGCCTGCATCAGGCGCGTCACTCGGCAGCCGCCGATAGAGGAGCACCGCCGCCAACCCAAGTGAGGCATAAAATAGAAAAGCTGCCTGGAGGGCCTGCTTCATTTCCAGGCCGATGGCGTCGCGGAGAAAGTCGGGCGCTCCTGCGGCCAGCGCTCCGACGGCGCCGGCGAGAGAGCCGATGAGGCTGTAGCGCGCAAAGAGCGCCGTGCGGTCGCGGTCGGTGACGCTCTGCGCAAGCTGCGCATGTTCGAGCGGTAGAAACACGCTGACGTCCCCTGAAGATGGGTTCAGCGTGCCGACGAACGCGATGAGAAGCAGCGGCCAGAAGTCGTGAACGACAGCGAAGACGACCCCCGTTGCTATCATCAGGACAGCCGCTGCGGTCAGCAGCGCTCGACGGGAGAAGCGATGCGCGACGATCCCAACAGCCAGAGTGAGGACGGCTGAGCCCGCGAGCGTCGCCGTCGACAGGGTTCCGATCTCGAAGGCGTCGAAGCCGAGCGTGGCCAGATAGGCGGGAAGCAGGATGCTGACCAGACCGTCACCGAACGCCCGCAGTCCCCTTGATATCAGCAGGTTCGCAGCAGTCGGCTCAGCACCGGCAGGAAGCAGCCTGAAGCGCCGCTTCGAAATAGCTTTGCGCAAACCGTGCGCGAGCCACTGTAACGTCAACGATGCCTCCTCACCACTGGTAAGCGGCGCTGGCTGCACGGGTTAGATCGCTCCCGTTGCCATCCCGTAGAGCAGCCCGAGGATCGAACAGCCGGCGAGCACCGGGAGCATACCGATCTTGAAACGGAACACCGCCAGCAGCGCACTCAATGTCAGGACGAGCGACGCGATGTTGACGGAAGCTGGGCACGGGCACATCGACCGTCATGCCGAACCCTTTGACCTCGCGCAGTGCTCCAAACAGAACGTGAAGCGCGAACCACACCGCCAGGTTCAGGATCACGCCCACCACGGCTGCCGTTATGGTCGCCAGCGCGGCGGACAAGGCCTTGTTGCTGCGCAACGTTTCCACGAACGGCGCACCGACAAATATCCAGAGGAAGCAAGGTGTGAAGGTGACCCAGGTGGTGAGCAGGCCGCCCAACGTTCCAGCGAGCAGCGGATTAAGCGATCCCGGCGCTCGATACGCGCCCATGAACCCGACGAACTGGGTCACCATGATCAAGGGGCCAGGCGTCGTCTCCGCCATGCCGAGGCCGTCCAGCATCTCGCCTGGCTTCAGCCAGCCATAGGTATCGACAGCCTGCTGCGCCACGTAAGCGAGGACGGCGTAGGCGCCTCCGAAGGTCACGACCGCCATCTTCGAGAAAAATACCGCGATATCGGCGAAGACATTGCCGGACCCGAACAGCACGAAAAGGCCGAGGACAGGTGCCAGCCATAGCACCAGAAACACGCCTCCGATCTTCAACGACCAGCTGACCGGCGGGCGAGCATGGGCAGGAATGCCTTCGCCGAGCGCCGATTCCGCGTCGGCGACCTGCTTGCCGCCGACCTTGCCATGGCCGTTGCCCGCCATGAACGCTGCCAGCCCGGCCCGCCCGCCGACGTACCCGATCACTCCGGCCGTCAGGACAATGAGCGGGAATGGGACATGGAACAGGAAGAGCCCGATGAAGGCGGCGGCGGCGAGGCCTATCATGACTTTGTTCTTGAGCGCCCGCTTGCCGACCCGGATAACCGCCTCGAGCACGATGGCGAGGACGGCGGCCTTCAGACCGAAGAAAAGCGCCTGCACCGCGCCGACATTGCCAAAGATTGCATAGATCCAGCTCAGCGCCATGATGGCGATCACGCCCGGCAATACGAACAGCGTGCCGGCCACGAGCCCGCCTCGGGTTTTATGCAGGAGCCACCCGATGTAGACGGCGAGCTGCTGGGCCTCCGGTCCTGGCAACAGCATGCAGTAGTTCAGCGCATGCAGGAACCGCGTCTCGCCGATCCAGCGCATCTCCTCAACGAGGATGCGATGCATTACCGCGATCTGGCCGGCCGGGCCACCAAAACTCAACGCCGCCACACGCGCCCAGACCCGCACTGCTTCGCCGAAGGGGATGCCATGCGAAGGGTCATCACCGAGCGCATTCGGATGGACGGCACGAACGCTGGTCATTGGTTCCCCTCACCCGCGCTTCTGGCGGAAATATCGATAGAGGTTGTCGAACACCGAAGCACCCTCGGCGATCCGTTGCTCGTCTTCCGCATTGGCCATGGCGATCCCAGCGATCAGGCTGGCGATGCCGGTGGTTTCCTCGCGACTGAACTTGCCGTCCTTGAGGTCGATGTCGTGAACAATCTCGGCGATGGCCTGCAGCGCCGGGTCGACTATGCCACTACGATTGAGCAGTACCTCGAAGCTGCAGCAGTCCCCTTCATGGGTGATTTCGCCTTCGAACATGTCGAAGCGCAATTCGCCCTCCTTTGGCACGTGTCCCTTGCCCGCCACGAAGCGGATCGTTGCATCGGCATCGATGAAGCGATGGATCAGCCAGCTGCAGGCGATGCGGTCGACATGCACGTCCCGCCGCGTGACCCAGGTCCGGCCCTTGACCTCACCCAGCTCGGCCGTCTTCTTCGGTTCCTTGGTCATGGCCTTGTCCTCTATAAGCTGAGCCTCGAGCTCGGCGATCAGTCCCTCGGCGGCGAGCCGCCCGCTGGCGCCGAAGAAGTCGATCGCCACGACTTCGGCAAGCCGCTTGCGCATTCGACCGAGTTGCGCGCGGGCATCCGCGCGCCGATCCTCGGTCTTGTCGGAGTCGATAGCCGCCGTTAGATCGCGCGCTGCCTTGGCGATCTCTGCATAGTCGATGTCCCGCGCGGCATCGAACAGCGCCCGAACCTGTGCGTCCGTCAGGCCGTCGATCAGACGCGCCTCACACACCATCGCCTCACCGCCACCGTCGATAATTTCCTTCAGGAGCCATTCGAAATCCTCCTGCGTTTCTGCATCGGCGGGCAGCGCATAGACTGTGCTTTTGACCGCAACTGCGCCGATACCCTGCAGCCGCCGCCAGATCTTTACCCGGAAATAGGCTGGTTTGGTCGGCAGCTGATGGATCAAGAGCAGCCAGCGCTGCTCGGTCCCAAGTTCCCCTTCGCTCATCAGCACACCGTATCACCGAGAAAGGCAAATGCAACACTTGTATCATATTATATTCAGGCGTAGCGTTGACGTCTCGCAGACTGTCTCGCTGATGCCTGACAGGAGGTGCCGAAATGACAGCCTCGGGTGGGGCTAGCCAGTCAGGATCATCCGCGACTCGGGCCGTCGGACGCACCGCAGCTACGCTCATGACTGCCGGCATGATCATCGGAACGGGTATTTTCGGTGCCCTTGGTGCGACCGCCGAGCGGGCCGGTCCCGCCCTTCTGCTGGCAATGATCCCAGGTGGGCTGGCTGCTTCGTACTGCTCTTTTTCATACCACCCCTGCACCTATAATTGGAATGGTGACGCTGGCGTTGGCGTTCGGCACTCGATTCATTGTGTGGCGCCAACGGAAATCTGGTTCGGTTAGTGCTCGATGAAACGAGGAGGTCTAAGATGCTCGATACCCAAGCTATTGAATCCCTTACCGGACTGAAGGGACAGACCACGGGTGACGTGCTCAAGTTATCGGTCCCGCGCAGTGAAGTGAGAATGACCCTGGACGGCTTTGAGATCATTCCGTTTATGGGCCTCACCTCCTGGGTTAGTTTTAAACAGGGGGCGCATCATGCCACGCTGATGGGTGACATCGTCGTGCTCGAAGATGAAATCCAGGACGCGATGGCCGCAGCGATCCAGGCGAACCTTTACGTAACAGCCCTACACAATCATTTCGTCCGCGAGCAGCCGCGCGTGATGTTTATGCATGTCGAGGGTACGGCTGATGAAACTGCGTTGGCGACAGGAGCGCATAGGATTTTTGAAGCAATAAAGATCGTGCGCCAGAAGCATCCTGTCGAACCCGCCATCAAGAAAGTGAATAGTAGCTTGGACGCGCCGCCGCTTGAGGCGATTGTCGAGCACAAGGGCGAGAGCAAGGACGGCGTGCTCAAGTTTGTCCTGGCGCGCCCATCCGTGCCCGTCGTCTGCACACGCTGTGGTGAGCTCAATATTGATGCCGCAATGGGCTACAACACATGGGCAGCCTTTCAGGGCACGGACGAGCGCGCCGCGGTCTGCGGCGACTTTGCGATGCTGGAAAATGAAGTCCGTTCGGTCATCCGTGAACTGCAAGCTGGAGCGATTGGAGTAATGGCGGTGCACAATCACATGTTCTTTGAAGACCCGCGGATCATCTTCTTGCACTACTGGGGCATCGGCAATGCTCAGGCGTTGGCGCAGAGCTTGAGGCGGGCGCTCAACACGCAGCAATAGTCTGTCGCTGTCGCCACAGGAGTCATGCGACCGCCGCGCGCTCGCGATATAATGGCAGCGGAAATGTATCGAAAGCCAAGAACTTCGGCGCAGCGCGCTCGGGTTGGCGGCGCGACGGCGGTGGGAAGGTCGGCCTGGGTGGCGGTTCCGTCGAAGTTGCCATATTCGTCGATGCTGGCAGGGCCGAACGGCACATCTCTTCGGGACAGCCGTTGGCATCGATCCAGGCCGATGTCACGGCGGACCCCAAACATGGATGTGCGGCGGGGTGGGCCAAGATCGAAAACCTATCTCCGGATCAGCGGCCAAACGCCGAGCAGGATAACCGCCAGCGCTGCGCCGATGTCCAGAACGTGTCCCGTCTTGGCCCGCAAGATTTCGGTGCGCGCCATCAGATCTTCACCCGGAGAGGCCGGCTTGCTCGGCAGCTGATGGATAAGGAGCAGCCAGGCTGTTCCATTCACTGATAAGTGAACCGTATCACGGGTAAGATAAATGTAACACTTGTATCATTCCTTAACCAGGCGTAGCGTTGGCGGTCTCGCAGCAGTAGGCCGCTGAGTGGCGCCAACCAAAAGGGAGACAAGGCCATGAAATGGGTTACCCGCGAACGTCCGGTGATCGACCGTATTGCTTGTCCCTGGCTGATCGCCCGCTTCATCGACACGGAGCCAGAATTCCTGTTCGTGCCGCCGGATCGGGTGATCCCAGTTGCCCAGGAGACGGGCGCTACACCCTATGACGTGCCCGGTGTCGAGTTCACGCATGTGGGTGACGGCTGCAGCTTCGATACCTTCGTCTCGAAATACGGCCTCGAGCGCGATCCGGCGATCGTGACGATCGCCTCGATCGTGCGCGGCGCCGACACCGATCGGCACGATCTCATGCCACAGTCGGCGGGACTGCTTGCGATCTCCATGGGGCTCCGGGACGTCACGCCGGACGACCATGAGGTGCTGAGGCACGGCTTCGTCATCTACGATGCCCTTTATGCCTGGGCCTCGCGCCGCAAAGCGGAGACGCACAGCTGGCCGCCGGCCATGAAGCCTACGGCGGCGGCCTGAAAGATGATTACCCTCGAAAGAAACAGCCCGGGAACTGCTACGGTTGGTCGGCGGCTGATGGCCGCCATCGCCTTTGGCTTCAGCCTGATTGCTGTGAATGCCGCGGACGCGGCGGACACGTTCCGGCACCTCAAGGGCAAGGAGATCAAGGCCAAGTTCGCCGGCATGGATTTCACGGACGACGTTCATTGGGCGGATGCGTTCGGCCGCGACGGACGGATCGTGCGCTACGACATGGGCAAGAAGAACGCCGGCAAGTGGCGCGTCGAGAAGGGGCAGCTCTGCATTTCCGTTGAAGGCGAAGAGACCTGCTATCAGGTATGGATCTCAGATACCGCAGTACAGCTTCGTGACCCGGATGGGACGTTCTTCCTGGAGGGCGTGCTGCAGAAGCCCTCTGCACGCGACTAGCGTCTCGGATTGAAAGTCATTGGGCATATTGGGGCAGACCACAAGGAGAAATCCATGCGTGCAAAACTCATCACCGGCGCAATGCTGATAGCGATGTCGGCGCTTCTCCAACCGGCGTCAGCGGCACCCGATTGGCAAACTGTCGCGCAGACACTTGGCAAATCCGGATCGGAAATGCCTGGCGGCGTTTATAGAGTTGGCTTGCCACGAACCGACCTGAAGGTATCGCTCGACGGCATATCCCTGAAGCCAGGCTTTGCGCTCGGAGGCTGGATCGCCTTCGATCCCATGGGAAATCAGGCAATAGTCATGGGCGACATCGTTCTGACGCAGGACGAGGTGAACCCGGTCATGAAGAAGCTTGAAGAAGGCGGCATCGAGATCACCGCGGTGCACAACCACCTGCTGCGCGCGCAGCCGATGACGCTCTACATGCACCTCTTCGGCCAAGGTGATCCCGTAGCACTCGCCACAGCGCTTCATGCCGGCTTGGCTCTGACGAAGACGCCGATGGCTGCATCCGCCGGTTCGCAGGCGGCGGCCGCTTCGAAGATCGAGTTCGACACGGCGGGTGTCGACCAAGCTATTGGCTACAAAGGCAAGGCCAACGGCGCGGTCTACCAGTTCACTATACCGCGCGCAGAACCGGTCGAAGAAAATGGCATGGATGTGCCGGCCGCCCTGGGCTCCGCCATAGCGATCAACTTCCAGTCGACTGGCGGCGGCAAAACGGCGATCACAGGTGACTTTGTGCTGACTGCCAAGGAGGTCAATCCGGTTATCAGGGCGTTGCAAGGCAACGGCATCGAGATCACGGCATTGCATAGCCACATGCTCGATGAGCAGCCGCGGCTCTTCTTCATGCATTTCTGGGCGAACGACGATGTGCAGAAGCTGGCGAAAGGCCTGCGCGCAGCCCTCGACGAGGTCGCCGTCAAAAAGAGCTAGATTGGGCGTCCGCGCGCGCGTCCAACGGCGGAGTTCGGCCGGGCAATGCCCAATCGCACGCCGGGAGGGAATCAGCCGATGTTGATGCGAAGCCGGATGCCTGACAAGGCGCAAATCGCGACACCGCCAGCGAGCGGAGTCGCCCTTCGGGTCGACGCCTTGACAAAGCGCTACGGCCCGCAAACAGCGTTGGCGGACGTTGCCTTCACGGTCGAAGCCGGCGAAGTTCTCGGTCTCATCGGACCGAACGGAGCCGGCAAAACCACGTTGCTCGAAGCAGTTGCCGGCGTTCTTCCCGCCGACTCGGGGACGATTTTCTGGCACGGCGCCCCTCTGCCACCCGCATTGCGCCGGAGATCGATCTTCTACCTCCCCGACGGCCTCCGGCCGTGGCGCGACCAGTATGTCGAACGGGTGCTCGCGTTCTTCGCCGGTGTTTACCGGACATCGGACCTCGACGTCGCGGACACAGTTAGGGCGGTCGGACTTGCACCGGTGCTGAACAAGCGGGTGCTTGCATTGTCCAAAGGGTATGCCCGTCGACTGATGTTGGCGCTTGCCCTGATTACGCCGCATCCACTGCTGCTGATGGACGAGCCCTTCGACGGCTTCGACTTGCGACAGACCCGCGAGATCATGGACGTGCTGCGCAAGGTTGCGGCGCAGGGGCGCAGCCTCGTCCTCGCCATACACCAGCTGCTCGATGCCGACCGCATATGCGACCGTTTCGTCTTGCTCGCAGAAGGCCACGTGCGCGGCGTCGGGACCTTGGGCGACTTGCGGGAGCGTGCGGGGATCCTCTCCGGTGGGTTGGAGGAGGTTTTCCTTGCGCTCACCTGAGGCAGCGGTACCGCTCGACGCTCCCTTCGGCCCCTTGCTGGCCAAGGAGCTGCGGGAAATGGCGAGCGGCCGGCCGCTCTGGACAATGCTGCTGATGCTCTGCCCTCTCGTCGGCTTCAGCTTCTTTCAGGCCGTGTCGCTCTACGGCGAAACGAGCGCTACTGCCCTCACCTCGCCTGGGCTCGCGAGCGCACTATCCCCGCTGGACGGCGTACTGGTTCCGACGTTCGGCGGCTTCTACGTCGCCGTTACGCTGCTGTTTCCCTTTGTTGCCATACGCGTGCTCGGCAACGAAAAGGAGTCCGGCGCCTTGCGGCTCCTGATCCAGCTGCCCTATCGACCGCCGACTTTGATTGGCGCCAAGCTGGTCGCCGTCTTCGCAGCTTGGCTCATTGCCAGTATCCCTGCGCTCTCTGCGCTCGCGATTTGGGAGTTCATGGGCGGACATCTGTTCGTCGCCGAGACCCTGAATCTTGTTCTCGGACATCTCCTCTACGGCCTGTTGGTCGGCGCCATCGCGTTATTCGCAGCTGCGCTTACCGAGAGCGCGGCAACCGCGGCGATTGTCACACTCGGCTTCACACTCGGATCGTGGGTCATCGACTTCGCGGCGGCCAGCCAACCCGACCTCCTTGGCTGGTCGTCGCGGCTGTCGCTCACGCAAACGCTGCACACCTTTGAGCTCGGATTGTTGTCGCTCAGTCTGGTCGTCGGGGTGCTTGCGGCGATTCTTGGATTTGCCGCACTCGCTGCCATCTGGCTCCCCATGGGTGCTACCGTGCGCATCAAGCTTGTCCGTTCGCTCATCTGCCTCGTGGCGACCTGTCTTGTGATGGTCGCGGCTACCCAGATCAGATGGTCGGCCGATGCGACCGAGGACCGACGGAACTCTTTCTCGCTTGCCGACCAACAGGCCCTGGCGCAACTCAGCGATCAGTTGACCGTCACCGTTCACCTGGCGCCCGAAGACCCCCGGTACGCCGATTTGCGAACAAGCGTCCTAGCGAAGCTCGAGCGGGTCATTCCACGGATTGTCATCCGTTTTGCAGGCGACCAGCAGAGTGTTGTCGGCAGCGCAAGCGATGAGTCGTATGGCGAAGTCGAGTACAGCTATGGCGGCCGGTCGGCCGTCAGTCGATCGACCGGCACCGAGGAGGTACTGCCGCTCCTTTATGGGCTCGCAAATGTACCCCTGCCCGTGCCGGCGACCGGGGCCGGCGATTATCCCGGCTATCCGCTCGTCGCGGCTCCGTGGATCGCGCTTCCCTGGTTCGTCGGCGGCCTGCCGCTGCTCGTCTGGGTTGCTTGGTGGCGGAGCCGCCGCGCACCGGCCATCAAATACACTTCAAGCCAGAAGGAGATCAGCCGTGAACATCTTACATAGCCTCAAGACAATTGCCGCGGCAGGTGTCGGCTTGGTGGCCTTGCTGCTGCCGGCTTCGGCGGGCTCGCCGGACATCGTCAATTTTTCGGACGAGGAAGTTGGCACAGATTCGAAGGCGATGCCCGGCGTGGTAGGCATTTGGCGGATCGAAACGGAAGGCGACAACAAGGTGTTGGCCGTCGACGGGCGCCAATGGAAGGAGGGACAGACTTCCGCTGGTCTCGCAGACAAGGCGCGGGCCCTCTATGGGGAGCGGTACGCCGAGTTCCTCGACCGCGTCCAGGCCTATGCATACTTCCCCTATGCTGTTCTTGAGGGCGTGCCGGATTTCCGCGATGGAGAGATCGCCGTCCGTTTCGAGGGCATCAGCGGCCGCATCGACCAGGGTGCAGGGATATTGTTCAACCTTAAGCCCAATGGCGACTATCTCACGATTCGCGCCAACCCTCTGGAGAACAACCTTGTGTTGTGGAAGTTCGAAAAGGGGAAACGCTCGTCGGTGACCTGGGTCAAGAACACCCCAACCTCAACCCATGAATGGCACGACCTGAAGGTGCGCATCGCCGGCACCAAGGTCGAAGGCTATGTCGACGGCAAGCTCTACCTGCAGGACACGCTGCCTGAGCCGGTGACCGGGCGTGTTGGCTTGTGGTCGAAGGCCGACAGTCACGTGTATTTTGATGACTTCACCGTAACTCCGGCTGGTTAGGCGGTACGCTTTCAACCAGCTTTCAAAGGTATCGGCGGTACGGTGCGCCGGAGTGCGGTCTTCCGGGCGCCCGCGTTTGGCCCGGTAACGGGTGATTATTTCCATTGCACACGAGACTCAAAAGGCGGGCCGGGTTTTTGCGAACCGATGCGTTCGGAACGATCGAAGGCCCGCTTCGTTCTGATCCGATGGACTGGATTAGACTAGGCCTCCTGGCGTTGGCGGGGTTCCTCACCTGGGCGCTGAACACCCTCTCGGCCGGAGGCGGAGGTCTATTGCTGATCCCCGCCGTGACTTTCATCACAGCGAGCGCGGCGGTTGCGCCGGTCATCACCTTGACCGAGCTCATCGGCAATCCCATCCGCGCCCTGGCGTTTCGGCGCAACATCGATTGGAGCCTGGTCCGTTGGTACCTGCCCGGCGCCATCGCCGGCGCCGCGGCGGGCTCCTGGCTCTTCGCCAACAGTCGGGCGGAATGGCTCCAGATACTCATAGGGATCTATCTGATCAGTGCTGTCTGGGAATTTCGCGGCGGCGCGCGCGAGCGGAGCTATCGAGCCCGCCGCTGGTGGTTCCTCCCGGCCGGCCTGATCGTCGCGCTGTTGTCGGCGCTGATGGGCACGGTGGGACCCGTCCTGAATTCGCTCTATCTGAACTACGGTTCGGAGAAGGAGACGTTGGTCGCCACGAAATCCGTGAACTCGTTTGTGACCGATGTCGTCAAGGTCGCGGTATTCACCGGACTCGGGACGCTCGGTGGTCAGGCGGCCATATACGGCGCAGCCGCGGGTTTGGGCGCCGCGCTTGCCAATCTGCTGGCCAAGCCCTGGCTCGAACGCCTGAGTGGAAGACAGTTCCGCGGCCTTGTGGTCGCGCTCATGGCTGTCAGTGGAGCGCTGATGATCTGGAACCAGCACAGCTTGGTTGTGCAGGCCTGGCGCGCGGCCACAGGAATGTCTTAACAATGTCCATGTTGGCTGGAGCCCTTCGCGCGCTGTACCGTAGCTTGGTTGGCCGGTCCCGCGACGCGCAGAGGCTGGCAAAAGGCCTGCGCGCAGCCCTCGACAAGGTCGCCGTCAAAAAGAGCTAGGCTTCCCGACCGCCTGTATCAGACGTGGCTCTTGGGCTGGCTCCTTCGAACCAGTCGGGCCTAACCCGCTCAGGTTGGAGAAGCTTCGCGAGGTCAGATGACGCTCAGCGTCACGGCGGCAAGAACAAGATAACGGCCGACCTTGGCGGCAGTGACCAGCAAAAAAAGCTCGCGCAGGACACCGGCAATGACAGTCAGCCTCGCGAAACGCGTTGGGGGCAGAAACGCCATCTTTCAGATAACCGGGCGGCGGCCGCTATCGGCCAGATGACAGGCTGCCACGCCGCCATGCGGCACCGATCGCAGCATCGGTTCCTCGACCCGGCAGACATCGATCGCCACCGGACAGCGCGTGTTGAACCGGCACCCCGGAGGCGGCGCGCTGGGACTTGGCGGATCGCCGGCGAGAATGATCCGGCGGCGCCCGGCTTCGATGCGAGGATCGGGAGAAGGAACAGCCGACAGCAGCGCTTGGCTGTAGGGATGGGCCGGCTCGCGAAACAGCGGGCGGGTCAGGCCGGCTTCCGAGATGCGGCCGAGATACATCACCGTCACGTTCGAGCAGACCTCGCGCACGATCGCCAGATCATGCGCGACAATGACAATGGTCAGGCCAAGCTGTTTCTGCAACGACGTGAACAGGTTGACGATCTGCGCCCGGATCGAAACGTCGAGCGCGCTAAGTGGCTCATCGCAGACCAGTATGGACGGCTTCAGCGCGAGCGCGCGCGCAATCGAAACGCGCTGGCGCTGGCCGCCGGAAAGCGAGCGTGGAAGCCGATCGAGCACCGTCTCAGGCAGCGCAACCAGGTCCAGAAGCTCGGCGATGCGGCGCCGGCGCTCGACTGATGAACCGAAGCGATGAATCTGCAGCGGCTCCTCCAGTGTCTGGTAGACGGACTGGCGGCGGCTCATCGACCCCAACGGATCCTGGAAGACGAACTGGACTTCGCGGCTGAACGACTTCCTGTCCGATTTCAGCCATTCGGTGCGATCCCTTCCCCCGATCAGGACGGTGCCTTCGCTCTCCTTCTGCAAACCGACGATGGTGCGCGCCAGCGTAGTCTTGCCGCAGCCGGACTCGCCGACGATGCCGTGGAACGCGCCGCGCGCGACCGTCAGGTTTATGCCATCGACCGCCCGCACCGCGCCGACACCCGAACGGTTGGCGAAATGGACCTTTAGTCCCCTGACCTCGATCGCCGCGACATCAGACATGGACGGCGATCCCCTCTCGTTTCAGCACGACCGGGCAAGCCACACGGTGCGGGCTCGTCGACGCGGATATCGTCTGCAGCGGCGGCCGGTGCTGCCGGCAACCGGCTTCGACCAGTTCGCAGCGCTCGGCAAACCGGCAACCCGGTTCCAGCCTGATCTGGTTTGGCGGCAGGCCAGGTATCTCGCGGGTCGCCGCGCGTTCGTCGGCGCGAAAATCCGGCACCGATGCGAGCAGCCCGCGCGTATAGGGATGGACTGGCCGGGTCAGCACATCCATCGCCGTCCCCTCCTCCGCCACCTGGCCGGCGTAAAGCACGATGACGCGATCGGCGACGGAAGCGACCACGCCGATATCGTGCGTGATCAGCACGACCGCGATGCGATCCTCGCGCTGGATCTGACGGATGAGCTCCAGGATTTGCGCCTGGACCGTGGCGTCCAGCGCCGTGGTCGGCTCGTCTGCGATCAGCACGCGCGGCCGGGCCGCCAGCGCCAGCGCGATCATCGCGCGTTGCAGCATGCCGCCCGACATTTCGTGCGGATAGCGGTTATAGCGATCCTCGGGGTCCGGGATGCCGGAGCGCGCCAGAAGCGAGACCGCTTCCTTGCGCGCTGCCTCATGCGACAGGCCAGCGAAACGGCGCGCCTGGCGTGCCAGCTGCGGGCCGATTTTCAGCATCGGGTTCAACGCGCTCATCGGGTCCTGGAAAATCACGCCGAAATAGCGCCCGCGCAGGTCCGACAATTGCCGGGAACCGATGCTGAGCAGTTCGCTTCCGTCGGCTCGCGCCGACCCTTTCATGTCCACGGTCACGCCCTCGGGCAGCAGGCCGAGCGGACCGAGCGTCATTACGGTCTTTCCCGAACCGCTTTCGCCGACGACCGCGACCGTTTCTCCGGGACAGACGTTGAACGACACCCCGTCGACCGCCCGCACAGAAACGGTGGTGGCGTAGAGGTCGATGACCAAATCTTCGATCGAATAGATTGGCTGAGCGTCGCTCATGCTGAAGTCGTTCCCGTTTCGACGGCGTTACGCTCGGCTTCTTCGCGAGCGCGCGCCCTTCGGCGTCTGCGCAACGTCGCGCCGCGAACCGGCCGCGGCACCTTTTGCAATGCGAAGGCTTCGCCCAGAAGGTTAAAGCTGACCACGACCAGCGTCAGCGCCAGACCGGGCAGCACGACGAGGCGCGGCACCTCCTCGATGTAGCTCATGCCGTCGACCAGCATCTGGCCCCATTCCGGTGTCGGCGGTGCGACGCCAAGTCCGAGAAAGCTGAGCGTGGCGATGGCCAGCACAAGAGCGCCGGCGTCGGCGCTTGCATAGACCACGACGAGGGCAAGCACATGCGGCAGGATATGGCGAACAAAAATCCACAGATGGCCGGCGCCCATCACGCGGGCCGCCTCGATATAGGGCTGCTGCAGCTCGGCGGTGACGACGGCGCGGCTCATGCGGGCATAGTTCGCCCACCACGCCAGGGTGAGCGCCGTTATCATCGACCAGTAGCCGGGGCCCAGAATGCCGATCAACGCCAGCGCGATCACCAGGCTCGGAAGTGCCAGCGCAATATCGATGATGCTGATAAGGACGAGCTCGACACGGCCGCCGACATAGCCGGCGAAGGAGCCGATCGTGACCCCGATCGCCAACGCGGCCACAAGCACGATCACCATCGCCACCAGGGAAATGCGCGCGCCACCGACGATGCGGCTGAAGACGTCTCGGCCGAGATAGTCGGTGCCGAGCCAGTGGTTCCAGCTCATGCCCTCCAGTGTCGCCGAATAGTCCTGCGCACTTGGATCGTAAGGCATGATAGCAGGAGCGAAGATGCCGATCAGCACAAAGCCGATTACGGGGAGCAGCACCAGCCACGGCCAGTCCTTGATGTCCCTGATAGCGGAAATGTTCATCGCCTCATGCTCCCCGCGCCCGGCGCATTCGCGGATCCGCGACGATGCAAATCATGTCGACGATGAAATTGACCATGACGAAGAAGACGACAAACAGCAGCAGCACCGACTGCATGCCGATGAAGTCGCGGAAGCGGATCGCCTCGATGAAAAAGGCACCGACGCCGCGCAATGCAAATACCGTCTCGACGACGATCGATCCGATGATCATCAGCGTGAATTGCGCGCCGAATGTCGTCAGGAACGGAATGGCGATGTTGGGCAGCGCCTCGCGCAGCAGCACCTGCGTTCTGGTATAGCCCTTGGCGAAGCCGGTTGTCGCAAACGGCCGCGACATCGCTTCCTGGAGGTTGACCCGAACGACGCGGCTGAGAACGGAGGCCGGGAACAGCGCGATCGTCACCCACGGCAGAAGCCATGAGGTGAAGCCGCTGGTCCCGAAGGTGGGTACCCAGCCCAGCATCACCGAAAACACGATGACCAGCAGCGCCGCCACGAAGAAGTTCGGGGTCGACGCGCCGATCAGCGAAAATGCATGGAGGAACCTGTCCATCACGCCACCATTGCTGACGGCGCCGGCAATGCCGAGCGCGATCGAGAAAATGAAGGCGAAAATGCCGCCGCCGGCAAGCAGAGCCGCCGTCATCGGGATGCGGGCGGCAAACTCCGACGAGATCGGCTTTCCCGTTCGCAGTGAGATGCCGAAATCCCCGGCCAGCGCGCCGGAAAGCCAGCGTCCGTAGCGGATCGGCAACGGGTCGTAGAGACCGAGCTCGTTGCCAATCTTGGCGATCATTTGCGCGTCAGCGCCAGGACCTGCCGCACGCTCGGCAATGAGCGCCGCAACATTGCCCGGAGCCGCCGCAACCAGGGCGAATGTCAGCGCGGATGCCGCCAGGATCAAAAGGCAGGCAAGCAGCATCCGTCGCAGGATCGTGCGTTTCATCGTCAGGCCTCACTCGGGCTCGAAGTCTTCAGGCCTTCAGCGTGATCGCCTTGAACGGCAAGTCGTAGTCAGTCGCCGGAAGCGAGAAGTTCTCTGCGCGCGGATTGTGAGCCCACAGCCGCTGGCTGACGACAAGCGGACAGATGGCGGTGTTGTCGTGCAGCCAATCGTAGAGAGCCTGCATCTTCAGGTCGCGTTCGGCGCCGCTCGCCTCGAGCGCAGCCTTGACTACGCCGTCGAGCGCGTCCGAGACATAGATCTTGCCGTCAGGCCCGCTGTCCGCCGTCGAGACGAAGGCATTGCCAAGGGTCCCGTGAGGGTCATAGGGAGCGCCATAGGTGGTGAAGAAAGCGAGATCATAGTCGAAGGCCGGACGCCGTTCATGCATGGTGGCATTGTCCACCGAGGAGACTTGGACCTGGAAACCGACCTCGGACAATTGACCCTGGATCATTTCGGCGATGCGCCGCGATCCCGGCAGGGACTCTTCGGAAACCAGAAAGTCGATGGTCAGAGGAGAGCCAGCCTTGGTCCAGGCGCCGCCGCTCTCTGCCCAGCCCCCGTCGGCAAGTATCTTCTTGGCCGCCGCCACGTCACGCACCGGCACGTCATGCCGCTTGCCCGACGACGGCACGTTCGCCGGGAACAGATCGGCGGCCGGGTCGGCAAAGCCCTCGAACAGGACCTTGGCGATCGCCGCCCGGTCGACCGATGCATGGACGGCATCGCGAACGGCCTTGTCGGCGATGATCTTCGACTTCGGCGAATAGCCGAGCAGCATCGTCGCGGTGCCCGGCTCGGCAACAACCTTCATGCCGTCGCTTTCCAGCGCACGGGCGCGGCGCGGCGATAGCGTCGCCACCCAGTCGCCACCGATGACATCGAGGTCGCCTGAGCGGAGGCCGTTGGCACGAGCGAGTTCATCGGGAACCACCTTCAATTCCATGCGGCTGAAAAGCGGCTTCTCGCCCCAGTATTTGTCGTTGCGAACGAGGCTGGTGCCGCTCGAATCGTATTTTTCGACGATCCATGGACCGGTTCCGATCGGCGCCGTCTGCTTGCCATCCTTGTCGACTGCCTTGGGCGACAGGAAACGAACTGGGCGGACGATGGTGAGTTCGAGGAGTGCGGCCGGCACCGGTCGCTTCAGCTTGACCGTCAGCTTGTTTGGTCCGTCCGTGACAATGCTGTCGAACGCATCGGAAATGCCGATCCAGGAGAAGTCGCTCACCCCCATCCATCGCTTGAGGTTCCATTCGGCTGCGGTGGAATCGAACGGCGTGCCGTCGCTGAAGGTCACGCCTTCACGCAGATCGAAAGCGATCGAAAGCTGATCGTCGGCAATGGTCCATTTGGTGGCAAGTCCCGGCTCAAGCGCACCGTTCTGGCCGTAGTGGATCAGCGCATCGAAGACGATGGTGTAGGTGCTCAGCGTTGAAACATTCTGCAGCAGGTCGAGATCGCCGGTCTCCGCGGCGATAGCAATCTTCAGCGTGTCGTTGGTTTCGGAAAAGGCGGTGCGTGGCAGCGCAGCGGCGAAGGCAAGGCCGGCGGTGGAAACAAGGAAATTGCGGCGGTCGAGAGTGATCATTTCAGTTCCCCATTTTTGATTGATTGGTAGCGATTGTACACATGCATTCCCATTTGTATAGACATATTCGGCGCCAATCCAAGTTGGCGCGCAGCGCTGCGCTTGGCAAAGGAAAGCGCCATCCTGCGTAATGTCGCGGTGCCGGCGCGGGTCTCGACAAGCGCTAAGTCCAGCTCAGCGTCATCGCCGTCAGCGCGAGGTAGCGGCCGACCTTCGCGATTGTGACGATCGCAAGGAAGCTCCAGAATGGCTCCCGCAGCGCCCCCGCCACGACCGTCAGCGGATCGCCGACGAGAGGCAGCCAGCTCAACAGCAGCGACCATCGTCCATAGCGCTGATACCATCGCGTCGCGCGCGTCAACGCGGAGGGCTTTACCGGGAACCATTTGCGGTTGCGAAAGCGATCGATCCCCCGGCCGAGCCACCAGTTGACGATCGAGCCGAGCACATTGCCTGCGCCTGCGAAAGCGATGAGCAGAGCCGGAGCATGGCTTCCTGTCAGGAGCAGTCCCGCAAGGGCTGCTTCCGATTGCATCGGCAGAATGGTCGCCGCGGCAAACGCGGTCAGGAAAAGCCCGCCATAGATGGCGAGCTCGCCAGGCATTTCGAGCTCTCAGCTTGCCTTGGGCCATTTCGGGTGCCGATCGTCGATGACGTAGCCATGCGAATGCTCATAGCCCGCTTCCGACCATACTGCGTCGCCGATGTGCCGGGTCGTCCTCAGGCAGATCGACATGCGTATGTACAAGCACGTCGGGATCGTGTTTCGGCCAGAGCCAGATCGCGGCACGCAGGGCTGCGGCGCCAATGATGCCGAGCAGAATGAAGGTGAAGGGCAATCCCATCGCCGCACCGACGCGGCCGGCAATGGGATAGGTGATCAGCCAGCAGGCATGCGAAAGCGCGAATTGGGCAGCAAACAGAGCGGGCCGGTCGACGGCATCGGCAGAACGTCTGATCAATCGGCCCGAAGGCGTCTGCGCCAGCGAATAGCCGAGCCCCAGCACGAACCAGAGCGGCAGCAGCAGATAGTAGCTGCCGGCGAGCGGTCCCACCAGCACGCCCGCGACCAGGATCGCGGCGCCCGAGAGCATCGCAACCCGGTCCGGGACGTTCTCCAGCAGCCGCGGCAGGGCAAGGGCTGCAATCATCGATCCGCCGCCGAAGGCTGCGAGCGCCAGCGCCGTGTCGCTTTGCGAGAGGCCGAACTGCGCCTGCACCAGGACGACCGTGTTGACGATCACCATCGCGCTTGCCGCCGCGACGGCAACGTTAAGGGCCAGCAGCCCGCGCAATCGCGGCGTCGCCAGATAGATGCGGATTCCGCGCGTCGTGCGCTCATAGATGCCGCGCGGCTCCGAGGCTTGCGGGCTGGGGAGCACCACGGAGACGACCAGCGCCGCGGACGCCAGGAAGCCGACAACCGTACCGGCGAACAGGCCGTGGAAGCTGATGACGGAAAGCAGCGCCGCCGCCAGCATGGGACTGACGACGCTTTCCAGATCGTAGGCCAGTCGCGACAGCGACAGGGCCCGCGTGTAGTCCTTCTCCTCGGGCAGCACGTCAGGGATCGAGGCCTGGAAGGCCGGAGTGAAGCCTGCCGACGCCGACTGCAGGACGAAGATGAGAAGATATACCTGCCAGACTTCGGTAACGAAGGGCAGGAACACCGCGACCGCAGCCCGGATGAGGTCGAGCGAAACCAGCATGGTGCGGCGTGGCAGGCGCTCGGCGAACGCGGCGGCGACAGGCGCCACGCCGACATAGGCGATCATCTTGATGGCGAGCGCCGTGCCGAGCACCGCGCCGGCGTCGGCGCCGGCAAGATCATAGGCCAGCAGCCCGAGCGCCACGGTGGCAAGGCCGGTGCCGATCAGGGCGATGACCTGGGCCAGGAAGAGATGACGGTAAGTGCGATTGGCCAGGACCTGAAGCATATTTGTCTTCTTGCAGCGGATGACGGTTCGTCGAGAACTGGCGCGAACGGCCTGCCTGTCTCAGTGATGGTGACCTTCCGGCTCGACCATCTTGAACGGCAGCACCTGCTCGCGACCCTTCGCGGCCAGGATCAACCTCGCCTGGAACTCATGCGGCTCGGCAGGGGCGATGGTGCTCTCAAGCCGATGATGGTTGTCAGCGACGGGCTCGAGGCGAAGCATCTCTGGCCCTTCGGGTCGGTCGATGATCACAGTCGCTGTCAAATCATCGGCGTGGCGATCGATGGTTAGCCGCATCCGTTCACCGCCGGGCGTATCGACGATTTCCAATGTCCCTGCAGCCAGCTCGCATACGACCTTGAACGGCTCCGGTGCATGATGATGAGCATGAGAGGTTTCCCCCCGCTTGGCGGTCGAACCCGCTGAGCTTTCGAGGCGGACATTGGCTTCCGCCAACGCCGGCAAGTGGGCGAACAGTTCCTCCTTAAGGGCTTCGCTGACGCCCAGTACGTCTTTGGCCGTCGCCGCATCCGGAACACTGATGGCGACGTCGGCATGTAGGCGATGGCCGATCCAGCGCGCCTGCACACTTCCAAGGCGCTCGATGCCGGACACATGTTCGGCGGCATGATGGATTTCATCGATGATGCCGGGCTCCACACCATCGAGCATGCGCGTCAACACGGCTTTCGACGACTGCCAGACGATGGCGAAGATCGCCGCGGTGATCAGCAGTCCGATGATCGGATCGGCAAGCGGAAAGCCCAGCCAGACGCCGATAGCGCCCAGGACGACCGCCAGGCTGGTAAAGCCGTCGGTGCGGGCATGGTAGCCGTCCGCGATCAGCGCCGCGCTGTTGATCTCTCGTCCGACGCGGATGCGAAATACGGCGACCGCTTCATTGCCGATGAAGCCTATGAGGCCGGCGATGGCGACCCAGCCAAGAAATGCGATGGGACGCGGATTGATCAGCCTGTCGATCGCCTCATAGCCTGCGACGATGGCGCTGAAAAGAATGATGAGAACGATGACGATCCCGGCCAGATCCTCGACGCGGCCCAGGCCGTAGGTGAACGCCTTGCTCGGTTTGCGGCGGACCAGCATGAAGGCGATCCACAGCGGGACGGCGGTGACCGCGTCGCCGATATTGTGGATGGTGTCGGCCAGCAGCGCCACGCTGCCGGAGAGGAACACGACCACAAGCTGGAGCGCTGCCGTGACGGCCAGAACGACGAATGACCATTTGATTGCCCAGATGCCGCGCGTCGTCGTGGCGATCGTCGGATCGATGACGCCGTGGGTGTGGCCATGGCCGCCATCACCATCACCATGATCATGTCCATGGCCGCCGAAGCCCTGCGTCATCGGACCGAAGCCGAACCAGTC
>NZ_JAMYPQ010000027.1:0-48462 GCF_040320455.1 Mesorhizobium sp. M0698
CTTCTCCCCGCCGGGGAGAAGAGGCTGGCATCAACGCCGCCGACCTCCTCTCCCCTCGGGGAGAGGTCCGCTTGCCCCGAATTTACGTTCGCAAATAGGTTGGCACTCCGGGTGAGGGGGACTTGAGCCGCCCGCCGCAAAAAATGTCGGAACCGCCCTTCGCCATGCGTCCTTGAGAGGCAAGGCGCGTTGCCGGAACCTTGGCGCGCGTGGTCAAAATCCTAAGAGATGGAGATGACGATGATCAGCTTTCCCAACGAATCCGCTGAATACCGCACCGCCCGCGACACCCTTTTGCAGAAGGAAATCGAGCTGCGCCGCGCCATGGAGGATGTAGCCGTCGCCCGCCGCGCGTTGCCCAAGGGCGGGCTGGTGCCGCAGGATTATGTGTTCGACGGGCTTGGCGCCGACGGCAAGCCGGCCAAGGTCAAGCTGTCGGAGCTGTTTGCGCCCGGCAAAGACACGCTGCTCATCTATAACATGATGTTTCCGCGCCATCCGAATGAGACACGCGACGTCGCGACCAGCGGCGGCACGGCGAAGCTTGCGCGGCAGGATCAGCCGTGCCCGTCCTGCACGGCGCTGCTCGATCAGTTCGACGGCGCCATCGGCCATCTCGAAGCCGCCGGATTCAATTTCGCCGTGGTCGGCAAGATGGCGCTGGAAAATCTGCTGACGCTCGGCCGCGACCGTGGCTGGACAAACATGCGGCTGGTCTCCTCGGCCGGCAACAATTTCAAGCGCGATTATCACGCCGAGGACGAAGCCGGCGCTCAACTCCCCGTCCTGTCGGTGTTCCACCGCGATGCCGACGGTATCAGGCATTTCTGGAGCTCCGAGCTGGGTTTCACGCTGCCGGAACCCGGCCAGGACCCGCGCGCCATCGGTACCTGCGAGATCTTGTGGAACCTGATGGATTTCGCGCCGGAGGGCCGGCCGGACTGGGACGAGCAGCTGCAGTATGATTGCTGCCACTGACCTTGGCATTCCCTGTCGGCGTATCGGGAAATCCTGCCGGTGCCGGGCTCTTGTCCCGATGTGATTTGACGCTGCGGCGCGCTGACCTACCCTCTAGTGCCGGAACCGGGGAGACGAGCGATGCAGTCACCTTTCAACCGGAGCGTCACGCTGGCAGCGGCGGTGATCCTTGCTGCCGTCACCGCAGCCTATGCCCATCACGGCTGGTCGTGGACGCAGGACGGGTTTTTCGAACTCAAGGGCAGGATCACGGCCATCTATATCGGCAACCCGCACGCCACGCTGGACGTCGATGCCGAGGGCGAGGCCTGGCGGGTGGAGATGGCGCCGCCGTCCCGCACGATCGCCGCCGGCTTCACCGAGGAGGTCGCCAAGGTCGGCGACGAGGTGACCGCGATCGGCCATCGCTCGCGCGACGAGAGCGAAAAACGCATGAAGGCAGTCCGCGTCATCGTCGGCGGCAAGACCTATGATGTCTATCCCGACCGCGTGCCGCCGGCTTGAATGGACGGGTTTTTCGCCGGCATTGAGCAACTCGCTTTGGTGCGGGGGCTGAAGGCCTCCTTCGTCGCCTACCCAATCGTCAACGCGCTCCACATCATGTCGATCGGCGCGCTGCTGACCAGCGTCTGGCTCATTGACCTCAGGATCCTGGGCGCCTTCCGCTCGCTGCCGCAGGCGGCGTTCGTGGCGCTGCTGCGCCGCACCGCGTTGGGCGCGTTTGGCGGCGCGCTGGTCACGGGGTCGCTGCTCTTTTCAGTCAGGGCGAGCGAGTATGCGGCGATGCCGATCTTCCTCGCCAAGATGACACTCATCCTCCTCGCCGGCGCCAATTTCCTTGTCTTTATGCGCCTCTGCCGCGCAAGAGGCGGTGACGAGCCGGCTGGCGGGACCGTCACAATTCTGGCGGTGCTCTCGCTGGTGCTGTGGACGTCGGTGCTTTTCGCCGGACGGTTTATTGGGTTTCTCGGCTAGGCTGAGCGTCGGCAATGGCCTTCCCCAGGCGAGAGATAAGCTCCCTGCAAATGCAGCCAGAGGGAGTTTGCTATAAATCATTGAGTTGCCGGTGATGTCGGCCAAGGTGCGGGCGCACGGCCTACCGTGTTCAACAGCGGTCCGGGCCAACGGTTATTCATCTCGGCGACGCCGCCGGTGGACATCGTGACGGGCGAGATGGTGCGTGGTGACATCGGGACACAGACCGAGGCATCGCTGATCCCTTGCATTCATTGGAGATAGAAAACTACTTTGGTCCTTCTAGAAGCCTGAACCAATCCTTTACAGTCAATTTCAAACGGTCAATTTCGTCTTCGGCAAGCAAGCCGCAGTGGGCGATAGGCCCCCGAAGGGTATTTAAGGAAAACATTACTCTGCCTAGCGCTTTCTGATTGCTAAGGATCCCACCGAACAGAATCCAATTCGATCGAATTATTTCGCCCAATTGACCGAACGAAACATAATCAAGCTCATTCTCCGAGCGGCTAGTAACAGCCGCTTCTTGCTCTCGTTGCTGGTTAAATTTACACTCTTCTTTTGCGCTACCGGGTGAATATTGATCCCACCAGTTAAGACCGTAAGCTTCAGATAAAGTTTCATCGATTAATTTTCTAATGTCATTTTCGAGCATAAAGAATAACTTGTAGTACCGGGACATAAGGTCGGCATTTGCGCGCACATCACTAGAAAACTGATTGATTGATGCGAAAATTTCCGGTTCTTTTTCAATCGTCCGAGCGCCGACGTCTGCAGGAGAGTTGCCATCGACAGACATCTTTAGAGAGGCGCACTTAAGTATAAATAGCTCTATCTTTTCGGCTTGTCTCATTTCATCAAATTCTCTTTTATGCTCTTAAATATCGCATTAAGAACATTCAGGTCTGATGTTTCTGGTAATACAATATTTATATTGTAAAGCAATCCGATTTCTCGCGACGGGCCATCGCGCACTTCAGGTCGTAAAGGCGCTTTGTTCTCCAAGGGTTCCGTCGCTTCATTGATTTCAGCGGTGGGGGCGTTTAGATCGAGATTTGACGGGACGTAGGATTTGATAACGTTGAATGTGCCGCGGATAGCCATTGCGACAGGATCGTTGGATTTTAGGCCTGTTATTTCGACGATTATGTCTTTGAGCTTCGATTCTTCCGCCGAATGTGCATATTCGCTCCGGCGAAAAATCTCTTGAAACGCGCTTCGCAGACCTTGCCAAGCTGCCATTCCCCGACCGCTATCTGTTCTAAATTTTGTGTACAGCTCGGTCGGCGTACCGTCGCTGCCAAGGAAGTTCATTTTCTTTAGTACTGGTATCGTAGCTCTCGCAGCTCCGCCCGAGAGCTTGAGTACATTCTCAAGAAAATCAACGCTGAATCTTTCTGGGCGTTGGGCTTCGATCAGGCGGTCTAGCGCTTTTTTTAGAGTTCCGCTGGCAGTCAAGTAAGGTAGATTGCCGGGTATTTTTCGTTGCACCGCAGTTTGTTTGTCTCCGCCATTTGCCGCCGGGTCTGGCATTTCAGAAGGTTCTTTGTTCTCATTATCCTCAATTTTCTTCGCCATTTTCTACCCCATTATTTGAAGCGAGCCTGACAGATAAATTGATGCTTATCAATTGTAAGCGTTGTCCTTTTCACGGTGATCCCGTGTTGAGGCACTCCTCCGGCGGAAAGACTCTCGATCTTGTGGGCGAGATGGATCGGCACTTTTCTGCCACGACGGATGGAGGCTTCTGGCTGGCTTGCAACGTTGGCGGGACAGCGCGCCCCTCTGGCCTGCCGGCCATCTCCCCCACAAGGAGGGAGATTGGCTAATTGTCAGGCAAAATATTCCTGCAACGGCCTGACCTCGAGGCTCCCCGCCTTCAGCGCAGCAATCGCCTCCGCCACCGCAGCCGCGCCCGAGAGCGTCGTGTAATACGGCACTTTCTGCATCAGCGTCGCCCTGCGCAGCGATTTGGAGTCCGACACCGCCTTCTGGCCGTCCGTGGTGTTGAAGACGATCTGCACCTGGCGGTTGCGGATGGCGTCCTCGATGTGGGGGCGGCCTTCCAGCACCTTGTTTATTTTCTCGGCGACGACGCCGTTCTCGGCGAGGAAGCGGGCGGTGCCGGAGGTGGCGAGTACTTTAAAGCCCTGGCCGGCGAGACGCTTGACCGCCGGCAATATGCCTTTCTTGTCCTCGTCGCGCACCGAGACAAACAGCGTGCCCGCGCGGGGGAGATCAACACCCGCCCCCAACTGGCTCTTGGCGAAGGCGAGCGCGAAGTCGCGGTCGAGGCCCATGACCTCGCCGGTCGAGCGCATTTCCGGGCCGAGCAATATGTCGACGCCGGGGAACCGGGCGAAGGGGAATACCGCTTCCTTGACGGCGATGTGGCCGGGGTTGCGCGGGTCGGGCATGGCGCCGTAGTGGGCGAAGGCGTCTTCCAAGCTTTCGCCGGCCATGATGCGGGCAGCAATTTTCGCAATCGGCCGCCCGATCGTCTTGGCGACGAAGGGCACGGTGCGCGACGCGCGCGGGTTGACCTCCAGCACATAGACGGTGCCGTCCTTGATCGCATATTGCACGTTCATCAGGCCGCCGACATTGAGCGCGCGGGCAAGCGCTGCCGTCTGGCGCTCCAGCTCATCGACGAGTTCCGAGGGGAGGGAATGCACCGGCAGCGAGCAGGCACTGTCGCCGGAATGGATGCCGGCCTCCTCGATGTGCTCCAATATGCCGGAGACGTAGGTCGACCTGCCGTCGCAGAGGCAATCGACATCGACCTCGATGGCGCCCGAGAGATAGGTGTCGAACAGAAGCGGGTTCTTGCCGAGCAGCGTGTTGATCTGGCCGGTCTTGTCGTTGGGGTATTTCTGCTTGATGTCCTCCGGCACCAGGCCGGGCACGGTGTCGAGCAGATAGGATTGCAGCATGCTCTCGTCGTGGATGATCTGCATGGCGCGGCCGCCGAGCACATAGGACGGGCGCACGACCAGCGGGAAGCCGAGCTCGCCGGCGACGAGGCGGGCCTGCTCGACCGAATAGGCGATACCGTTCTTCGGCTGGCTGAGGCCAAGCTTGTGCAACAGCTTCTGGAAGCGGTCGCGGTCCTCGGCCAGATCGATCATGTCGGGCGAGGTGCCGAGGATCGGGATGCCGGCCTTCTCCAGCGCATCGGCGAGCTTCAGCGGCGTCTGGCCGCCGAACTGGACGATGACGCCGACCAGCTCGCCGGACGCCTTCTCGGCGCGCAATATCTCCAGCACATCCTCCGGCGTCAGCGGCTCGAAATAGAGCCGGTCGGAGGTGTCGTAGTCGGTCGACACGGTCTCCGGGTTGCAGTTGATCATGATCGCCTCGAAGCCGGCGTCGCGCAGCGCAAACGCGGCGTGGCAGCAGCAATAGTCGAATTCGATGCCCTGACCGATGCGGTTGGGGCCGCCGCCGAGGATGACGACCTTTTTCCGCGATGAGACCTGCGCCTCGTTGGCGAGCGCGCCGGCGAACGGCACCTCATAGGTCGAATACATGTAGGCGGTGGGCGAAGCAAACTCGGCGGCGCAAGTGTCGATGCGCTTGTAGACCGGATGAACGTCGAGTGTACGCCTAATCTTCTCGATCTCTTCGACGTCCTTCCTGACCAGGGATGCGAGGCGGGCATCGGAGAAACCCATCGCCTTCAGCATGCGCAGATTGGCGGCGTCCTCGGGGATGCCGTGCTCGCGAATGCGCGCTTCCATGTCGAGAATGCCGGCGATCTGCTCGAGGAACCACGGGTCGATCTTGCACATGGCGTGCACGTCTTCCAGCGAGGTGCCCATGCGGATCGCCTGCGCCACCATGCGCAGCCGGTCCGGCGTCGGCGTGCCCAAGGCGGCGCGGATGGCGTTGCGGTCGTCGACGTGGCTGGCAGCTGTCGTCCCATGGCCGATGCCGGGGATCTCGATTTCGTCCAGACCGGTCAGGCCGGTCTCCAGCCCGCGCAGCGCCTTCTGCAGCGATTCCTGGAAGGTGCGGCCGATGGCCATGACCTCGCCGACCGACTTCATCGAGGTGGTCAGCACTGGCTCGGCGCCGGGAAACTTCTCGAAGGCAAAGCGCGGGATTTTTGTCACGACATAGTCGATGCTCGGCTCGAACGAGGCCGGCGTTGCTCCGCCGGTGATGTCGTTCTCGAGCTCGTCCAGCGTGTAGCCGACGGCGAGCTTGGCGGCGATCTTGGCGATCGGGAAGCCTGTCGCCTTGGAGGCGAGCGCCGACGAGCGCGAGACGCGCGGGTTCATCTCGATCACCACCAGGCGGCCGTCTGCCGGGTTGACGGCGAACTGCACATTGGAGCCGCCGGTCTCGACGCCGATCTCGCGCAGCACCGCGATCGAGGCGTTGCGCATCATCTGGTATTCTTTGTCGGTCAGCGTCAGCGCTGGGGCGACGGTGATCGAATCGCCGGTATGCACGCCCATCGGGTCGATGTTCTCGATCGAGCAGACGATGATGCAATTGTCGGCCTTGTCACGGACAACCTCCATCTCAAACTCCTTCCAGCCGAGCACGCTCTCCTCGATCAGCACTTCGGTGGTCGGCGAGGCGTCGAGGCCGGACTGGACGATCTCGAAGAATTCGGCGCGGTTGTAGGCGATGCCGCCGCCGGTGCCGCCCATGGTGAAGGAGGGGCGGATAATAGCGGGCAGGCCGACATGGTCGAGCGCTTGTGCTGCAATCGCCATGGCATGGCTGATATAGCGCTGCTTGCGGTCGCCTTCGCCGAGGTTCCAGCGCGTTTCCAGAGCATCGAGCGCGGCGTCGAGATTTTCGGGCTTCTCGGCCTTCAACTCGGCGCGCTCGGCCTCGTGCGTCTTGCGGTCGGCATTCTTGACGTCGGTGGCGTTGGCCAGCATCGACTTCGGCGTTTCCAGGCCGATCTTGTTCATCGCCTCGCGAAACAGCGCGCGGTCCTCGGCCTTGTCTATTGCAGTGGCGTCGGCGCCGATCATCTCGACATTGTAGCGGTCGAGAACGCCCATGCGGCGCAGCGACAGAGCGGTGTTGAGCGCGGTCTGGCCGCCCATGGTCGGCAGCAGCGCGTCGGGCCGCTCCTTGGCGATGATCTTGGCCACCACTTCGGGCGTGATCGGCTCGATGTACGTGGCGTCGGCCAGCTCCGGATCGGTCATGATGGTGGCCGGATTGGAGTTGACCAGGATGACGCGAAAACCCTCTTCCTTCAGCGCCTTGCAGGCCTGGGTGCCGGAATAGTCGAACTCGCAGGCCTGGCCGATGACAATGGGGCCGGCCCCGATGATCAGGATCGACTTGATGTCGGTGCGTCTTGGCATGTCGAGGGTCCGTTCGGCGGGCGGCTTGCACAAAAAGCCGGACGGGATGACCCGGCCGGTTGTGCTCGCGATTCTGGTATCAGGCTAGGAGGGCCTTATAGGGAAGAGTTTTGCCGGATGTAACCCCCTAAAATGCGGGTAGGGCAGTAGGGCAGTAGGGCGGTAGGGCTGTAGGGCAGTAGGGCAGTAGGGCAGTTGGGAAGTAGGGCTGTTGGGCAGTAGGGCAGTAGGGCAGAGGTCCGCGCCCCCTAAAGCAGATTGCCCTACTGCCCTACTGCCTTATTCCCCTTACCACTATCCCCCAGCGCCAACTGGTCCGTGATCTCGAAGCGTTCGGAAGCACCGACGCGGATCATGTTCAGGCTGCCCTCGCGGGTGAAGCGGAATTCGCCGGGCGCGTCCGCACCGGCCGGCTTGCCGGCCTGGAAGCTGATGATGCGCGTGCCGCCATCGGGCCAGGTCACGGTCACGTCGGTTTTGTCGCCGGTGCGCGCGACGCCTGCCTTGCAGCTGGTCATCGGCTGGCCGAGATAGCGCGCACAAGGAATGACGTTGCCAGCACCTGGGACCGGTGTCCCCGGCGGCTGCAGCCGCGCAACGGTCTGCGCGTCGGCCGGAGGCGCCGCATTGACCGCGCCGAAATTCCGGACGGGGTCCGCAGCCACGGGCGGCGATCCATCAACCTGTCCAGTCGAGGGGTTTCCAGCGGCCAGGGCCAAGCGGTAAGCATCCTCGATCGCCACCTTGCCGATTGCGTCAGCGGAGTTCAGCGCCGTTTCGGGACCGGTTGCGCCGAGGCGCGTTGTCAGGTCGGGCAGCGGTTGAGAGGCAGGGCTCTCCGTATCGGCTGCCGCCTGGGGCGTCACTTGCTGGGGATTAATAGGGTCGAGGTAGCGTGCGGGAGCCCATCCGCTCAGCTTCGGGTCGTCAATGTCTTGGACCTTGCACCACTTGTGGCCGCTGACGTCGCCGCAGCCGAGATTTTTCACGCTCGATCCACTCGGCAACCGCGCCTCGACCTTGCCCATGGCCGACGCCGTGGCGCGCACGTTCAGGAGATCATCCGGAGCAAGACCCGTCACAATCGAGATGATGGGCTCCGGCTCCTGGCCGTTGGCCGGCAACTCCGCCAGCATCAGCGGAGCGGCAACCATCGCAAGCAGCGTCGTCGGGAGTGTTACTGTGCGCCTAATCATCTGCCATGGGCGGTAGGTTCAATTGCCGAAGGCGCGGCCAGGCACGAAAGCGCCATCGCACGCCAGCCGGTTTTTATAGGCGACGAGACGGCGCTGTGTAAGCCCGAAAAGGTGCCGCGTGTTGAATCGCGACCAGGCCACTTCCGTGAACTAACAGCCGGCAAAATATTGCACATTTCATGTAAATATGCACTCTCTCAAGTAAGGTTGAGGAGGGCAATATGGTCGACCTTGAAACATTTGCGCAGGTGGAAAACATAGTTCGCCAGCGTATCAAGAAAACGCGCGCCGAGATTGAGGCTTCACTTGGTCACATCGCCAACGGCAATCCGCTGGCCGCCGAACAGACCCTCTCCAGGCGCCTCGACAGGTTGCAGGTAAAGGCGTCGCTCAGCCGCACCGAAGCGGAGATGATATCGGCAGCGATCGACATGAGGTCTGCCGGGGAAAGAAAGGCCGCCGCCAAGCAGCCAGGGCCGGAGGCAATTCTCGGCCCAACGCTCGATTTCATCGGGGTCGCATTCCTCGAGCGTGGGCGCCGTGCTGCCGATGCGGTCGGCCGCGTTGCCTTTCTCAACGGCAATCCACAAGGATCGGGTTTTCTGGTCGGGCCAAGGCTGTTCCTCACAAACAACCATGTGATTTCGTCGCCGGCGGATTCCCGGCGCTTCCAGGTCCAGTTCGATTATGAGCAGGACGGTGCGAATGCCGTGCGTACGCCGACGACGTTCCTGTTCGATCCTGAATCCTGTTTCGTGACCGATAGCATAGAGGGTCTGGACTATACGCTGATCGGGGTCGGCGAGCGGCGTTCCGGTCCAAAGGAACTGGGGGAGTTCGGTTTTATCTCGCTGTCGGATGCGCGCGACAAGCATATGCTCGGCGAAATCGCCAACATCGTTCAGCATCCCGATGGCCGCTTCAAGGAACTGGTGTTGCGTGAAAACCGGCTGGTGGCCCGCGACGAAACGGTGCAAGTCCTGCACTATGTCGCCGACACCGAACAGGGTTCGTCCGGCTCCCCGGTCTTCAACAATGAATGGGAACCTATCGCCCTGCACCATTGGGCCGGCCCATTCCACGAGGTGACGGGCATAGGTGGCTATGCGCTCGCGCGCGAGATCAACGAAGGCATACGGATCAGCGCCATCGTTGACCATCTGGGTGCTAGAAAGTCCAAGCTGCCGGGCTCCTCGGCATCGGCGGTTTCGCAAGCGCTGGCGATTTGGGCCGGCATGCCGCGCATGATGGACGAGACAGTTCGGCTGAACGCCGATATTCGCGAAGATGTGCCGGACAAGCCGGTGCAGCGGCCGGAACCGGATCGCAATCCGCCGGCGACGAGACACAATGCCGATGGCTCGGTCACCTGGACTTTTCCCGTCGAGATAAATGTCCGGGCGCCGCTGATCGACCGCGACGGAGGCGATGCTAGACGAAACGACGGCAAAGGCCCGGCAAGCGAACCCGGGAAGGTGGCCATCGCCGAGGCCGCGGGTTGGAAAACAGAGGATTTCGACGATCGTGGAGGGTATGAGCCCGGCTTCATACCGGGCTTTGTCCTGGCAATGCCGACGGTTGCCAATTCACCCTACCGGTTGGCCAAAAACCTTCTTGCCAAACCGGGAGAGGACCCACACGAATTGCGTTATCATCATTTTTCGATCTTGATGAACGCCGATCGCAGGCTTGCCTTCGTCACCGCCTGCAATATCGATGGATCCCGCACCAAGGCGGTCAATCGTGAGGACAAGACGGTCATCGACAACCCGTCGCTTGTCGAATTGGGGGTGGAGTCGATTTCCGGTTCGGAAGCCAGCGATGCTTTCCGGCCGGATCGGCGCATCGACCTTGGCGAGCAGATGAACCAGGAATTCTATTCGAGCCAGAATGTGCCTGGATTTCCCGTCGCAAAATCCAAGGAACGAATCGCTCGAATGTTCCAGAAGGGCCATATTACACTTCGCGGCGACCCCGCATGGGGCGTCGATCAGGAGGCGGTCGCGGCAGAACGCGACACGTTCTTTTATACCAATGCTGCGCCGCAAGTCGGCTTCTTCAATCAAGGAAGCTCGCTTAACCATCCCGGCTCCAAAGGGAAGTTGAGATGGCGCGCGGTAGAAACCTATGTGCTGCGCAACGCCTATACGACGCGAGGCCGTGTCACGGTGTTTGCCGGGCCAGTGTTCGGCGAGGACGATCCTCCCTACCGCTTCGACAGCCATGTTCCGCTGAAGTTCTGGAAGATCGCGCTGTGGTCCGATCAAGCTGGCCTGCGCGCCATCGCGCTGCTGGCGGACCAGAAGCCGGTTTTGGAAGTGATGCCCGAAGCGTTCGGCGAGCGTGCCGAGGCATTCGATGACCCGCTTGAAATTGCCAGGGTATCGGAGTTCCTTTCGACGGTGGCCGAGATTGAAGAGCTGACCGGCCTGAACTTTGGCCAGCAGGTGCGCGACGCCGACATTCGGGCCGGTTCCGAATCCGCCCCAGCACAGACTTTCAACCCAACGCAACTAGCGCCCAAGACGTCACGGCCAAAGCCTTCGGCGACCAAGACTTCGACGTCCAAGACTTCGACGTCCAAGACTTCGGCGGCCAGCACCCGACGTCCTGCCAAGCGATCGAAGCGATCGGCGTCTGACGACTGAAGATTGGACCGGTCGCGACTTCTGCCGCTCGAAGGCGGTCATCCGTTCAGCTAGGCATGAGCAAGCTCAGCCTGGGATGAGCAAGCTCAGCCTGGGATGAGCAAGCTCAGCCTGGGATGAAGCCGGTGCGCAGCGCGTGAGCCCATTCGGGCCGTCCCGCCTGCTCGGCCTGATACGCCGCCGCCTCATGGTCATAGTCGACGGCGATGGATTCGAAACGATCGGGATGCAAGTCGACGATGCCGTAGCGGGCGTGCGGCGAACCCTGTTCGGAGACATGCGCCGGCGGGGTTGAATCGTCATAGGCGGGGCAGCCGATGCTGCCCGGGTTGAAGATGACCGGACCGCCGGGAATGCGGACCAGCTCGCTGCGATGGCTGTGGCCGCAAAGCATGATGCGGCAGGCGGGATCGATCGCGCCGAGGCGCCGCTGGATTGCGACCAGCGGCGCGCGCACCAGCCGGCCGTCGACGATCGCGTCAGTCAGGTATTTTTCGTCGTGGTCGGGCCGGGCGTGGAAGGCGAGTATGCCGGGCGCCACCTCCAGCCTGACGGGCAGCGCAAATAGCGCCTCGCGTTGGCCTGCGGTCAGCCGTTCCTGCGCGTAGCGGTCGGACGGCCACATGGCCTCGTCGGCGGTGTCGCGGGCAACGCGGCGGTCGTGGTTGCCGCGCACCGTCGGCAGTTCGAGCGTCTCGAGCCGCTCCATGGTCTCGCGCGGCCAGAGCGGGCCGGAAACGCAATCGCCGAGATTGACGATGAGGTCGGCGCCGCCGCGCTGCCGCAGATCATTGAGCACGGCGTCGAGCGCCAGGACATTGCCGTGGATGTCGGCGAGGACGGCAATGCGCATGGCAGGCTCCGTTAATTGGAATGGCTGGAGGGCGGGTGAAGCTACTTTGCTCGCCTCGCGAGGCGGGCGAGAGCGGAACCCAGCTTCGGGTCGTTCAGGCGCGGACTTCGATCTCGTGGCCGCCGACCGCCGGCAACGATGCGTCGCCGGCCGCGGCAATAACACTGTCGAGCAGGCCCGGGAAGCGGCGGTCGAGATCGTCACGGCGCAGCGTGATCAGCCGGCTGGTTCCAACCGCCTCGGTGCGGGTGACGCCGGCCTCACGCAGCTTGGCCAAATGGTAGCTCAGATTGGTCTTCGAGCAGAGATCGAGGAACCGGCTGCAATTCAGCGGCACGCCCTCTTTGCTGGCGAGATAGCGCACGATGGCCAGTCGCGTCGGGTCGCCGAGCACGGCAAGCACGTTCGGCAGGCTGATCTGGTCGGCGGTGGGATGGGGCAAGGTCATGCCCAGGAATTAAGCACATTCGGAGCCGATTTCAACGCATCTCCTCTCGTGGCTAATGGACACATAGTTTCGTCCCGTCGCCCCGTCCTGACACCGGGCTGTCAGGATGGTTCGGCTATTTTGCAGCGGGTTTATTGACATCATGCCCTGTTATGTCCAATTGTTCAATAACCTTTGAACTAAGGAAATTGCCATGGATAAGCGCCTCATCTGGCTTGCGCTCGGATCGTTCACGATTTCGACCGAAGGTTTCGTCATCTCCAGCCTTTTGCCCGACATTGCAAAGGATGCCGCCATCTCCGTTCCGCTCGCCGGCACGCTGATCACCGCGTTTGCGCTCGCCTATGCGATCGGCACGCCGATCCTGGCAACGCTGACCGGCGAATGGGACCGGCGCCGCGTCATCCTGTGGACGCTGGTGTTCTTCGTGGTGGGCAACGTCGCCGCGGCGCTAAGCTCCTCCTTCGAATTGCTGTTGATCGCGCGCATCGTCATGGCGCTGTCGTCAGGCTTGTTCGCGGCGACCGCACAGGGAACGGCCGTTGCGCTTGTCGACGATCATCACCGCGCCCGCGCCATTGCCGTGGTCGTCGGCGGCACTACGGTTGCGGTCGCGGTCGGAGCACCGCTCGGCGCGCTCGTTGCGACGGTTGCCGGCTGGCGCGGCACCTTCTTTGCCATTGCCGGCCTTGGTGCGCTCGCCGGCGCGATCCTGTGGTACCGGCTGCCGCGCGGCATCGTCGGCACCAGGCTGCCGCTCCGGATGCGGCTGGCAGCGGCACTTCGCCCCGGCGTCATGCCTATCCTGGTGACGACCATCCTGGCCCTGATCGGCGCCTTCACCGTCTTTGCCTTTGTCGCGCCGTTCGCGATCGAAGGCGGCGGACTGAACCCGATCGCGCTTCCCGGAATGCTGCTCGCTTTCGGCGTTGGCGCGGTCATCGGCAATATCGGCGGCGGTCAGGCCGCCGACCGTTTCGGCGCGACGCGCACCGTCTGCTGGTCACTGGCGCTGAGTGCCGCGATGCTGGTCACGTTTTCGCTGATCCCGATGTTCCTGCCGCGCGAGATCGCCGGGCCGGCATTGATGGCCATGATGGTGCCGTGGGGCATCGTCGGCTGGGCATTCCCGCCGGCGCAGGCCAGCCGCATCATCAAGCTGGCGCCCGATGCCGCGCCAATCGTGCTGTCGCTGAACGCTTCGGCGCTCTACCTCGGCGTGGCACTGGGCGCCGTGGTCGGCGCCGCGGTGCTGCGCTATGGCGCACCGGCCGACCTCGGTGTGGTCGCGGCGGCATTCCCGATCGTCGGTCTGGGCGTCGTGCTGGCGGGCCACCTGGCGGCGCGACCGGTGGCGATGCCGGCCGAATAAGGCTGTCAGTGGAGCTTGGCTGCCGGCCGCCGATAGTTCAAGTCGCGGCCGGCGGTGCGTCAAAATTCAGCGCGGCGATTTCGTCCAGCGCCGCTCGCAGGCTTGCCGCCTGCTCTTTGCCAAACATCTCCTCGAAGCGCTGCTGAGCGACTTGCCACAGCTTCAGGGCTTCTTCGAGCTTGGTCCGGCCCTGCGGTGTCAGCCTGACGCGCCTGATGCGGCGGTCGGCAGGGTCGGCGAAGGTCTCGACATAACCGTCGCGGATCAGCGGCTTCAGCGTATGACCGAGGGCCGACAGGTCCATGACGAGGGCCGCGGCAATGGCACCCATCGTCGGTTCGTTGCCGACGTGGATTTGATAAAGCAGGCCCTGCTGCGTGGCCTTCAGACCCGATGGGGCCAGCACATCGTCATAGAACTGGCCGAGTTTCCGCGTCGCGCGGCGCAGCATGGCGTTATTGCAAAGCGCCAGGCCGGGCAGGGTGGTTTGGGACATTGGCGGATTTCCGATGAGGGACCGGAAGGGACCCCTCGATGCAAACCAGAAATAGTCCTTGCTCCCCGGATTGACAAGATGGTGGCATATGCCTACGTTAAAATAGTGGCATATGCCAATAATTCATGTGCCAGTCGAAGCAGGGTGTGTTGCCGTGCGGCACTGGCATTTGGAATCGAACCAGAAGGAGCAAGACAATGAGCAATCAGGACAAAGGTACAGCGGTCGTCACCGGCGCCTCGTCCGGCATCGGCGCGGTCTATGCCGACCGGCTCGCCGGCCTAGGTTATGATCTGGTGCTGGTGGCGCGGCGCGCCGATCGGTTGGAGGAATTGGCGGAGAGGCTCCGCTACGCGTATGGCATCAAGGTCGGCGTCATCAGCGCCGACCTGGCCGACGACGGCGATCTGCGACGGGTCGAGCAGGCGATATCAACCGACGACAGCGTGACGCTGCTGGTCAACAATGCCGGCCTTGGCGGCGCGCAGATGGTGGCAACGGCCGACGCTGATGTGGCCGAGCGCATGATCAAGGTCAATGTCGTGGCTTTGACTCGTTTGACCCGCGCGGTCCTGCCGGAGCTGCTGGCGCGCAACCGCGGTGCCATCGTTAACATCGCGTCGGTGCTGGCCTTCGACACCTCGTTCGGCGGCATCTACAGCGGCACAAAGGCTTATGTCGTCAACTTCACCGAGGCCTTGCAGCGGGAAGTCGCCGACAGCAAGGTCGCCATACAGGTCGTGCTGCCGGGGGCTACGCGGACCGAGTTCTGGGAAGTTGCCGGAAGCGATATTGCCGACCTGCCGGCAGAGATCGTTATGACTGCCGACGATCTGGTCGATGCAGCGCTTGTCGGCCTGGCCAAGGGCGAAACCGTCACCGCGCCCGGGCTCTCCGATCCGGCTGGGTTGGAATCCTATCTTGGTGCGCGGCAAGGTTTCTTCGGCAGCCTGCTGGCCGGCAAGCCGGCGGCACGCTACGCTGCCTGAAATAACTTATCTTACGCTGTCCGCCACATAGGAATGATCGAGGCGGCCAGCAGCAGGCCAAGCACGGCGTTGAGCATGCGCCACTGCCGCTCGGTTCGCAGCAACCGGGCGAGCAGCGTGCCCGCCACGCACCACGCCGCCAGCGATAGGGCCGCTGCAAGACCGAAGACCGTGCCGAGCAGCACGGCGAGCTGCAGCGGCCCGTTGGCGAGCGCGGCAAAGGATGCCGCCGCTCCCAGCCCCATGGCCCAGCCCTTTGGGTTCATCCATTGCAGGCCGGCGCCGCCCAAAAAGCTGTTCGGCTTTGCCATGGCCACGTCCAGGTTGGGCGGACCGCTGCGGCCGATCTTGAGGGCAAGCCACGTCAGATAGAGGGTACCGGCCATTTTCATTGCCAGTTGCAGCGAAGGAGCGGCAGCCAGCAGACCGGCGAGCCCGGCAGCACCTGCCGCAGCCACCGTAGCCAGGCCGGCCGCACTCCCGGCCATCAGCGGGATAGAGCGGCGAAAGCCGAACTGCGCGCCGGACGCCGTCGACAAGGTCGTGGCCATGCCGGGCGTTGAGGTTGAGACCAGCGCGAACAGGACGAGGGGAAGGCCGGTTTCAAATATGCTGCTTCCTTTGAAGCCTGCACCGTAGGCTGTTCGGCTCATCAGTAAATGCAATGTTTGCTATGACAGGCATTAGCAAATATAATAGCCGGATGCTCCGCAACCTCGATACTGCCCTGGTTCGAACCTTCGTCACCGTTGCCGACAAGGCTAGCATGACGGCGGCGGCCAACGTGCTGCATTTGACGCAAGGTGCCGTCAGCCAGCAGATCAAGCGTTTGGAAGAGGTTCTCGGCTGCAGCCTGTTCGATCGCGATCGGCGCGGATTGCGATTGACCCGCTCCGGCGAGCGATTGTTCGGCAAGGGCAAGCGCCTGCTTTCCCTCAATGACGAGATCCTGGCGGAGATGGCGGGCGATGCGGTTGCCGGTCAGGTGCGGCTCGGGGTGCCGTACGACCTTGTCGGCACCTTGCTTGCGCCGGTGCTGAAGGCCTATGCCGAGGCCTATCCGCAGGTCGAGATCTCGCTTGTCTGTGCTTCGTCGCCAGAGTTGGCCGCAGCCTTGGCGAGCGGCACGATAGAGCTCGCGGTGATCGAGGAGCCGATCGGTCGGTCGGCCGGTGAATGCCTTGTTGTTGATCGCCTGGTCTGGGTCGGCGCCAAAGGCGGCGCCGCCCGCGGCAAGCGGCCCTTGCCGGTTTCGATGGTCGCCGAGACCTGTGCGTTCCGCCCGGTGGTGCTGGAGGCGCTTAACGAGCATGGGCTGGAATGGCGCACCGTATTCGAAAACGGCAGCATCGACGCGACGACGGCGACAGTGCGTTCGGACTTGGCCGTCACCACCTGGTTGGCGTCGACCGTGCCTGTCGACCTCGACATTTTGGCCAACGATCCGGAGCTGCCGTCATTGCCGAATTTTTCGATCAATCTGCATTTGCCGAAGCACGACGTCGCGCCGGCTGCACTGGCATTCGCGGGCCACCTCCGCGATGGGTTGGCAGGGCGACGAGAGGCGGCTTAAAAACAGCAAAAAGGACGGCCAGTGTTCAGCCGTCCTTGATCGCCCCGCGGCGGCATCTACTTCCAGTTCTTTCGCCGCTCGATCTCGGCTTCGGACGGCTGCTCCGTGGCAAATGACCCGGTCTTGATCTCGCCGGAGCGTTCATAGCTCGCCATGAGGACGCCGGTGGTCGATGCCTGCGAACGGGTCAGCTTGAAGGCGGCAGGTATCGTGCCGCTGCCGAACAGTTTTTTGCCCTTGCCCAGCACCAGCGGGAAGATCAGCAAGCTGATCTCGTCGATCAGGTCATTGGCGAGCAAGGTCTGGATCAGCTCGCTCGATCCCTGAATGAGCAGGTCGGGGCCGTCCTCCTGCTTCATCCGGCGCAACGTCGCCACGACATCGCTGCCGAGCGGCTGGCTGTTTTGCCAGGACAGCGAATCCGGCCTGTGCGTCGCCACATATTTGGTGACGGCGTTGAAGCTGTCGGCGATCGGATCATTCTTCTGATAAGGCCAGTGGGCGGCGAAGATGTCGTAAGTCTTGCGGCCGAGAAGCAGCGCGAACGGTTTTGAAAACGTCTCGCCCATCGCGGCGCCCATCACATCGTCCCAGTAGTGAAACGTCCAGCCGCCGAATTTGAAGCCGCCGACAGGGTCCTCTTGCGGGCCGCCAGGCGCCTGCATGACGCCGTCGAGGCTGACGAATGTTGCGGCGATGATCTTCCTCATTGGAGCTCCCTTTCCCTGGTCCGTGCCGTCATGGCCGGAGTTCGAGCCAAGGACGGGCGAACGGACATTTGTCCGACAGCGGCCGGCAAATTTCTAGGACCGGGGGCAGGTGACTGCCGACCTTATCGTCTCAGCTTGGAGCCGAGAACGCTCAGCCCAAGCCAACGACCGTATCGTAGAGCAGCTTGAAGTTGAGCACCAGGATGAGCGCGGCAACCACCCAGGCCAGCACGGCAACAGCGCGGGAAATGGCGAAATTGCCCATCTTGCGCTTGTCCGAGACGAACTGCACCAGCGGTACGACAGCGAAGGGGAGCTGCATCGACAGGATTACCTGGCTGAAGACCAGCAACTGGCCGGTTCCCTTCTCGCCATAGAGCGCGGTGACCACCACCACCGGAATGATGGCGATGCCGCGCGTCAGCAGGCGGCGCGCCCATTGCGGGATGCGCAGCCGCAGGAACCCTTCCATCACGATCTGGCCGGCGAGCGTCGCCGTCACCGTCGAGTTCAGGCCGGAGGCGAGCAGCGCTACGGCAAACAGGATGGAAGCGATGCCGAGGCCAAGCAGCGGCGACAGAAGCTCGAAGGCCTGGCCGATCTCGGCAACGTCATGATGACCGGTGCCGTGGAACGCCACCGCCGACACGATCAGGATGGAAGCATTGACGAACAACGCCAGTATCAGCGCGATGGTCGAGTCGGTCGTCGCCCATTTGATGGCGTCGCGCTTACCGCGATCGGTGCGCTCATAGGCGCGGGTCTGCACGATCGAGGAATGCAGATAGAGATTGTGCGGCATCACCGTGGCGCCGATGATGCCGATGGCGATGTAGAGCATGGCCGGATTGGTGACGATCTCGGACGACGGCACGAACATCGAATGCAGGATGGAGCCGACCGGCGGGGCGGCGGCAAAGATCTGGATGGCGAAGCAGCCGAAGATGATAATCAAAAGCGCTATGATGAAGGCCTCGAGGAAACGGAAGCCCTTGTTCATCAGCAACAGCAGCAGGAAGGCATCGAGCGCGGTGATAATAGCGCCGCCGATCAGCGGAATCCCGAACAGCAGTTGCAAGGCGATCGCCGTGCCAATGACCTCGGCCAGGTCGCAGGCGATGATGGCCAATTCGCAAGCGACCCAAAGCATGAAATTGACCGGTCGCGGATAATAGGCGCGGCACGCCTGCGCAAGGTCGCGGCCGGTGGCGATGCCGAGCCGGGCGGCGAGTGCCTGCAGCAGGATCGCCATCAGGTTCGACAACATGATGATGAAAAGCAGCGTGTAGCCGAATTGGGCCCCGCCGGCGAGGTCGGTCGCCCAATTGCCCGGATCCATATAGCCGACCGAAACCATGTAGCCCGGCCCCATGAAGGCGAACAGCCGGCGAAGCCAGATCCCCGAGTGCGGCACCGAGATCGTTGCGTTGACTTCGCGAAGGCTGGGCTGCTCGTCGTCATCCGGGCGGGCAAATCGCCACATGGACCGGGGGGCTGAGGTGGCTTCGGCTTCCGACATGAAATGGCTTTCCACTGGAACGATCGATGTTGTCTCCTTATCTATGCCACGGCTGAACATTATGCAATATGCTATATTTCATTGTCTGAGCTTTTTCCTGTGGCCGCTTGGCCGTGCGGCCGGAACGGCAGTGAACGCCGGTTGCGCCGGCCACCGAATGGAAATAAACGGCCAGAACCAATAGGGTTCCGTGTTATGACCGCAATGTCGATTCAAACTGCCGGGAGGAGCGCGTATTGGCGCTGAAGAAAAGACCGGTTCCTCGCGAAAAGCCGCTGCCTGACGCAGAAATCCACTCGGAAGGCTTCAGGCAGACGCGTGAAGCGCGCCGCAGCGCGCTGGTCGAGGATTATGTCGAGCTCATCGCCGACCTGATCGAGGATGGCAACGAGGCGCGCCAGGTCGATATCGCGGCACGGCTCGGCGTCGCTCAGCCGACGGTGGCGAAAATGCTGACGCGGCTGTGCGCCGACGGGCTGGTCTCCCGGAAGCCTTATCGCGGCGTGTTCCTGACCGATGCCGGCCGCAAGGTTGCGGAAGAGAGCCGCATTCGCCACCAGACGGTCGAGGCCTTCCTGCGCTCGCTCGGGGTCAGCGCCGAGACGGCGCGCATCGACGCCGAGGGCATCGAGCATCATGTCAGCGCCGAGACGCTCGAAGCCTTTCGCAAGGCAATAATCGCCGCCCGCTGAAAAGCACGGCCAGCGTATCTCTTCGCGCGACTCGTTTCCCACGAGCAGGGTGAACGGCACAGACCTTGCGATGTCTCGGCCAGAGCAGGCAAGCGTCAGCAAGCATTGCTTGTTCGCACGAAAAATACTGTGACTTGGCGTAACCATTGAGATAATTGTTGTCGTGTCCGATCGAACCGGGACACGGCCCGAACGGCCGGAAAATTGCATCACGGGGGTTGCCATGCTCTGGAAGGGCCGTCGTCAGAGTGACAATGTCGAGGACGAGCGCGGCCAGAGCGGCGGGCTTGGCGGCGGGCCGGGGCAGTTTCGCATCCCGATCGGCGGTCGTGCCGGCGGCGGCGGCATGTCGGGCATTATCATCGTAGGGTTGATTTTTCTGGCAGGGTGGTATTTCGGCTTCGACCCGAGTCAGATCCTCGATAACAGCGGCTTGCAGCCCGGCGGCGGCCAGATCACCGACAATAGCGGCGAGCAAGGCGGCGGCACCGGTGCGCCGGCATCCGACGAGATGAAGCAGTTCGTGTCGACCGTGCTGGCCGAGACCGAGGATACCTGGACCGGTATTTTCCAGTCCGAGGGCCTGACCTATCAAGATCCAAAACTGGTCCTGTTCAGCGGCCAGATTCGCTCCGCCTGCGGTTCTGCCTCGTCAGCGGCCGGACCATTCTACTGTCCCAACGATCGCAAGGTCTATCTCGACACCACCTTCTTCCAGCAGCTCGATCAGCAGTTCGGTGCCTCGGGCGATTTCGCACAGGCCTATGTGATCGCGCATGAGGTCGGCCATCACGTGCAGAACCTCGTCGGCATCCTGCCCAAATTCAACCAGATGCGGCAGAGCATGGGCGAAGCGGACGCCAACCACTTGTCGGTGCAGGTCGAGCTCCAGGCCGACTGCTTTGCCGGCATTTGGGCACATTTCACCGGCCAGAAGGGCATTTTGGAGCAGGGCGACATGGCGGAGGCACTGAACGCCGCCAAGCAGATCGGCGACGACACGCTGCAGAAGAAGATGCAGGGCTACGTCGTGCCGGAAAGCTTCAACCACGGAACGTCGCAGCAGCGGCAGACCTGGCTGGCGCGCGGGTTCCAGAACGGCAAGCTTTCGGACTGCGACACGTTCAACAACCCGATCTGAGCCGACGGTTTTCTCGTAATCCGAGAGACTGGACCGCAGTCAGGGGATGTCAGGATGAAAGCACTCTGCCCGTTCCCTCATTGTTCCCAGCGATGTGCTCGCCTATAAGGTGTGTTCCCGTTCGCTCGGGCGGCCCGAGGAGATACCATCATGATAGACCCCAAAACCGCCAGGCGGGGCCTTGCGCTTGTTTTCACCACCCTGCTGCTCGACATCATCGGCTTCGGCATGATTATGCCGGTGCTGCCGGCCTATCTCAGGGAATTGACCGGCGTCGGCATCAGCGAGGCGGCTATCGAGGGCGGCTGGCTGTTCTTCGTCTATGCGGCGATGCAGTTCGTTTTCGCACCAGTGATGGGCGGGTTGAGCGACCGGTTCGGGCGGCGGCCAATTCTGCTCGCCTCGGTGCTGACGTTCGCTATCGACAATCTGATCTGCGCTATCGCCTGGTCCTATCCGATGCTGTTCATCGGCCGCGTGCTGGCCGGCATTTCCGGCGCCAGTTATTCCACGACATCGGCGTTCATTGCCGATATCTCGACCGACGAAAATCGTGCGAAGAATTTCGGGCTGCTCGGCATTGCTTTCGGCGTCGGCTTCGTCATAGGGCCGGTTCTGGGCGGGTTGCTCGGCACGTTCGGGCCGCGTGTGCCGTTCTATTTCGCTGCCGGGCTTGCTTTCGCAAACTTTCTGATCGCGCTGTTTCTGTTGCCGGAAACACTTGATAACAAGCACCGTCGCCGCTTCGAGTGGAAACGCGCGAACCCGGTCGGCACGCTCGTCCAGATGCGCAACTACGAAGGTATCGGCTGGATCGGACTTGTCTTCTTTCTGATGACTCTGGGGCACATGATGTATCCTGCGGTCTGGTCGTTCGTCTCCAGTTATCGCTATGGCTGGAGCGAACAACAGATCGGCTTCTCGCTCGGCGCTTTCGGCCTGTGCGGGGCGATCGTCATGGCGACAGTCCTGCCGCGCGTGATCCCTAAGCTTGGCGAGTGGAAGACGGCGGTAATCGGTCTGGCATTTACCGCACTCAGCGCCTTCGGCTACGCCTTCGCGTCACAAGGCTGGATGATCTATGCAGTGATCGTCGTCGGATGTCTCGAGGCGTTGGCCGACCCGCCGCTCAGAAGCCTGGCGGCCGCCAAGGTGCCACCTTCCGCCCAAGGCGAACTCCAGGGCGCGATGACCTCGATCTTCTCGATCACCTCGATCATCACACCGCTGCTTTATACGGCGATCTTTTCCTGGTTCACGGGGCCGAACGCGCCCGTAGCTTTCGGCGGTGCCCCCTATCTGCTCGGCGCGATTTTCCTCACGCTGGCGCTCGTCGTCTTCGTCACCAGGGTGGCCAAGCCGACGCCGAAGGAAGTCAAACGCATGCACGCGCAGGAAGCGGTGACAGACGTGGCTTGATCGGCGCCGGGAGCCCGGCCGGCGCCGTCAGTCAAATCCGTTTTTACGCAATGCGCTAAACACGCTCGGCCAGTGCCGGCTCGCCGCGCTTTTCGCGGATCAAGTTGACGAAGCGGCGAAACAGATAGTGCGAATCCTGCGGGCCCGGCGAGGCTTCGGGATGATGCTGGACCGAGAAGACCGGTCTGCCGGTGAGCGCAATGCCGCAATTCGAACCGTCGAACAGCGAGACATGGGTTTCCTCGACGCCGCTCGGCAATGAGTCGGCGTCGACGGCAAAGCCATGGTTCATCGAGACGATCTCGACCTTGCCGGTGGTGTGGTCCTTGACAGGATGATTGGCGCCGTGGTGGCCCTGATGCATTTTTGCGGTCTTGCCGCCCAGCGCCAGCGCGAGCATCTGGTGGCCGAGGCAGATGCCGAAAAGCGGGATTTCGGTCTTCAACAGATCCTGGATGACCGGAACGGCGTAGTCGCCGGTGGCTTCCGGATCGCCAGGGCCGTTGGATAGAAAAATGCCGTCGGGCCGCATCGCCAGGATCTCCTCGGCGCCGGTTTTTGCCGGCACCACAGTGACCTTGGCGCCGAGGCCGGCCAGCAGGCGCAATATGTTGCGCTTGACGCCGTAGTCGACGGCAACGACGTGCATCGACGGATCAGCCTGTTCGCCAAAGCCCTCGTTCCAGACCCAGGGCGTCTCGCGCCAGACCGAGGACTGGCCGGAGGTCACCTCCTTGGCGAGATCAAGCCCGATAAGCCCTGACCATGCGGCGGCGCGGCGCTTGAGGTCATCGACGTCGAAGATACCGTCGGGCGCGTGCGCGATGACGGCATTGGGCATGCCCTTTTCGCGGATCAGCGCGGTCAGCGCCCGCGTGTCGATGCCTGAAAGTGCGACGATGCCGCGCTTCTTCAGCCACTGGTCGAGACCGGTTCCGGCGCGGTAATTCGACGGGTTGGTGACATCGGCCTTGAACACGGCGCCGACGGCGCCGGCGCGGGCCAGCGGGTTGAGGTCCTCGATGTCTTCGTCATTGGTGCCGATATTGCCGATATGCGGAAAGGTGAAAGTGACGATCTGGCCGGCATAGGATGGGTCGGTGAGTATCTCCTGGTAGCCGGTCAGCGCGGTGTTGAAGCAGACCTCGGCGACGGCGGAGCCGGTGGCGCCCAGACCGCGGCCCTCTATGACAGTGCCGTCCGCCAGCACCAGCAGGGCTGTCGGTCTCTCGCTGGCCCAAGGGGGGGTCGACGCGGCTGTCATCGTTGCCATGGCGGCACTCCTAAAGGTTGCGCCCTCAGTCGGCGCAACAAAAGGCGCGAAGCGGCGATCTCACAGCCTCGGCGCGCTAAGTTTTCATTTGTGCCTGTCGTTGCCCAAAACCGCTACGCATTTTTGGGCGACGTGCACTAGAATTCAATTCATGCAAGGCCCAGTACATAGGGGAAGGCGCCAAGGCGGTCAATGATGCCGCGCCGTGCGAGCCTGGATTTATTTCGTCGAATAATATCAGCGGTTTGCCGGACGCTATCGAGTTTGCGTTGAGCTATCGGCACGACTATTGTCCGCGGCATTCGAAGGAGAAAGCACCATGCGAGGCAAAATCGCCGAATCCCTGAAGAGTGCGATGAAGGCGCAGGACAAGCGCCGGCTGCCGACATTGCGGCTGATCCAGGCGGCCATTCATGATCGCGACATCGCCAATCGCGGCGCCGGCAAGGAGCCGGCCAGCGACGACGAAATCCTGCAGATCCTGGCCAAGATGGTGAAGCAGCGCGAAGAATCGGCCAAGGCGTTCGATGACGGCAAGCGGCCGGAGCTTGCAGCGCAGGAGCGCGACGAGATGGCCATCATCCGCGACTTCCTGCCGACGCAACTGGGTCAGGCCGAGACGGAAAGCGCCGTCCGTTCCGCCATCGCCGAGACCGGCGCTAGCGGCGTCAAGGATATGGGCAAGGTGATGGCGGCGCTCAAGGAGAAATACGCCGGTCAGATGGATTTTTCCAAGGCGAGCGGCATCGTCAAGAGCCTGCTTCAGTAAGCTGCCGAAGGCCCTTGCCGTCGCGCCCGCAATCCGGCAGCCAAAAAGCTCGCGCCCGTGATCGAACTCGTCAAACCGGCGCTTGAACACCTGCCGTCCTACAAGGCGGCCCTCGAGCGCGGCTGGTCGCCGGACAATGTGCGGCTGCTCGACGCGACGCGCGAGCAGCTTGCGGCTATCGAAAAGGATCCAGCGACTTTCCTTGGCGATCTCGACGATTCCGATGGCAAGGGACCGCCGATCACCTTGCCCGACGGTTCGACGGTGCCGCGGCTGCCCGGATTCCGGCGCTGGATCTGGGACGGGGAAGTCGCAGGCTCAATCGGCCTGCGCTGGCAGTACGGCACCGCGGCGCTGCCGTCGCATGTGCTCGGCCACATCGGCTATGCGGTGGTGCCGTGGAAACGGGGACGCGGCTATGCGACCGAGGCGCTGCGGCTGATGCTGGTGGAGGCGAGGGCGGTTGGCCTGCCCTTCGTCGAAATCACCTGCAAGCCTCACAATGTGCCCTCGCAGAAGGTCGTTCTGGCCAATGGCGGCCGGCTCGTCGGGCGTTTCTTCGAGGACGCCGCCTATGGCGGCGCGGAAAGCCTGCGCTACCGGATCGATCTGTAGCCCTATTCGGCGGCAGCCGGCAGCGGCGGCGCAGCCCGGCTTCGCCATTCCCAGACATGCGAGGCAAGCGCAACCGCGACCGCGACCAGCATGGCGATCGCGCCAACCACCGGCAGGCTGCGATAGCCATAGCCGGCATTGAGCATCGCCGCGCCGAGCGATGCGGCGAGCGCGATGCCGACATTGAAGCCCGACGGGATGAGCGACGAGGCAAGGTTGGAGGCGTCCGCGGTCCAGGTCAGGATGCGGGTCTGGATCGGCGTGCCGATGGCAAAGTTGAGGCCGCCCCAGACGAAGATCGCTATCACCATCGGCAGCGGGTAAGGGCTGACAGCGTAGATCAAGGCGAGCATTGCCGCCTGTAGGAAAAGCATGGCGATGAGCGACGGCATCAGCTTCCAGTCGGCGAGCCGCCCGCCGACGAAGACGCCGATCGTTGCGCCGACCCCATTGAGCAAGAGCACCCAAGGTATCCATTTCTCGTCGAGGCCTGTGACCTCAAGCAGCGTCGGCGTGATGTAGGTGAACAGGCCGAACTGGCCGATCATCAGCATCAGCATAATAATGAGCGAGGTCCAGACCTGCTGGCGTGCGAGCACGCGGACCTCGCTTCCAAGGCTCGCCGACGGGCTCGACGATCCCGTCTTGCGCGGCAGCAGGGCGCCGATTGCCGTGAAGGCCACCACACCGAGCGCGCACATCACCCAGAATGTCGCATGCCATCCCCAGATGTTGCCGATTGCCGTGCCGGCCGGAACGCCGATTACGTTCGATACGGTGAGGCCGGACAGGATCAGCGCCACCGCCATGCCGCGCTGGTCTTCGCGCACGAGGCCGACGGCCACCACCATGGCAACGCCGAAATAGGCGCCATGCGCCACGGCCACCGCTATCCGCAACAGCAGCATCGAGGCGAAGTCGGGCGCCAGCGCGCAGGCGGCCTGGCCGATGGTGAAGGCTGCAGTCAGTCCAAGCAGCAGGGCCTTGCGGGAGAACCTTTTGGTGGCGAGCGCCAGCAGCGGGCCGCCGACTGCAATGCCGCCGGCATAGCCGGAAACGAGATAGCCGGCGGTCGGGATCGCGACGCCAAGGCCCTCCGCCACCTGCGGCAGCACGCCGGCGATGACGAATTCGGTGGTGCCGAAGGCGAAGGCGGCAATGAACAGGGCAATGAGGGGGAGCATGGCGGAATGGCGATCCTCGGATAAGGTCGCCTCAAACCACGGATGAGGGCAGCGGGCAATCCAGAAATTGTCGACGCCGCTTTAGCTTTTCTTGATCGCCGGTCAGGCGCCCGCCGCGGAGGCAAGAGCTAGGCGGCTGCCTTCCTTCCATAAGGAATTTTCAGCCACGCTCGCTCGTGAAGATAGTAGAGCAGCGACTTGGTGACGACCTCGGTCAGGCCGATGGCCGCGGCGAGCTTGATGCTTCCGGTCACGACGAGCGAAATGATCATCGTGTCGATGGTGCCGGTGACGCGCCAGGAAAGCGCTTTGGCGAAGCTGCGAGAATGGGTGTCCATCGACTTTCCTTGCGGTAGATGCGGCGATCTTTAGCCGACAGACAGGAGGTGGCGCAAAGATAATTTTTGCGCATTGGCCCACAGCAATTTTCATAGGCGATGTTCTGAAGCTACCCGGCCTGTGGACGCAATCTATCCAGCCTTCAGCCGCGAACCGGTGAGCAGGCCGCGCTCCTCAAGCACGGGATAGGCCATCGAGGCGAGCAGCGAGTTGATCTGCTTGAGGTCGCGAATGGTGTCTAGATGAATGGAGCTGGTCTCGACGCTCTTGGGGGTGCCGTCGCGCAGCCGCACGAAATGGCTCTGGCTGGTTTCCTTCTCGCGGTCGCGCAGCCGGTCCTTTTCCAGCACCAACTGGCGAGCGGTCTCCGGATCGCGGGATACCAGCACGTTGAAGGCAAGCCTGGCATTGGCAAGCACCAAGCCATGGAAGGCGCAAAGCTCACGCCAGCCTTCCGGCGTGAACTCCAGCCCGCGCTCGAATTTCTTCTTCACGTGGACCAGCATGTTGCGCACGATGATGTCGCCGACCTGCTCCAGCTTGACGCAGGCGCCGATCAGCTCCTGGCAACGCAGCGCCTCGTCCTCGCTCAACGGGTTCTTGGTGACCTTGGCCAGATAGAGCTTGATCGCAGCGTGCTTCCTGTCGACACGGTCGTCGAGTGCGGCCAACGCGCCGATCTTGTCGGCATCGGCGCTCTCATAGAGCTCGATGATCCGTTTCAGCATGATCTCGACCGTTTCGCAGACCCGCACCACCTCGCGGGTGGCGTTGGCCAATGCCTGGCTCGGCACGTCGAGCGCACTTTCGTTGAGCGCCGAAAGCTCGACGACGTCGAGCGCGTTAGCTTCCTGGGGCTTGGTGCCCAACGCCACGATCCTTTCCGAGGCGCGATAGACCAGGCTCGCCAGCGGTAGGCCGGCGATCAGGATCAGGATGTTGAAGACAATGTGGGCATTGACGATCTGCTCGGGCACCGTGCTGCCCAAGAAGGCGACCGGCGGCTTGAACGTCAGGAACAGGATCAGCATGATCAGCGAACCCATGCCGCGCATCAGGAGATTGCCGATCGGCACGATACGAACGCCGGGTTCTGCGTTGCGGGTTAGAAGCGGCGCGATGATCGAAGAGCCGAGATTGACACCGAGCACCAGCACGATGCCGAGTTCGGGCGGGATGAAGCCGCGGCCGGCCAGCGTCACCATCAGCAGCACCGCGGCGATCGAGGAATGGAACAGCCAGGTGACCAACGCCGCCAGAAGATAGGCGGTGACCGGATCGCCGGAGAAGTAATCGACGATGAGCGGCATCAGCGTGCTCTGGCGCAGTGGCTCCGACGCCTGGCCGATCATCTCCAGCGACAGAAGCAGCAGGCCGATGCCGACCAGGATGCGGCCGAACTGGCGCCAGTCGCGCCGCTCGGTGGCCATGAACATGACGGTGCCGGCGACCAGGCAGATCGGCACCAGCAGCGACAGATCGAAGGTGAGCAGCTTGACCACCAGTGCTGAGCCGATCTCGGCGCCGCGCACCGCAAGCTGGCCCGACATGCCGCTGACAATACCGGAGCCGGCGAATGAGCCGACCAGCAAGGTGACGGCGGTCGAGCTTTGCAGCGCGACAGCCAGGCCGCAGCCGGCCAGAACCGCCATGAACGGATTGCGCATTGTGGCGCGCAGTTTGTGGCGCAGCACATCGCCATAGGCGCGCTCGACGCCGGTCTTCACCAAACGGGTGGCAAACAGCATCAATGCGACCGCACCGGCAAGGTGCAGCAAAACGACAGAGCCACTCATGCCCGACCCCGCAACCCAACAGATGCCAGCGACGCGGGCGCCGTGACGTCAAGGGTGCAAAAGTGGGCGCGAATCGTGGACATTGCAGAGGTTGATATTACTCCGATTTATTTTAGCCGAATAATAAATTTTGCCCGGTTCCGACGCCTGTTGGCACGCGACGGAGCGTGTCGGAAATGGATGGCTGACAAAATGGTTGCATAGACTGCGGAGTTGCGGCGGGTCATGCGTCCATTCGCGGATGCCAGCTTTAAAGGTAGCGCTGAATTAGTCGTTCTAAATATAAGAAATCATTACGAAAACGTAATCTCGGTGTTCAGTTTCGGTTCATCCTCCCGGCTCTATCCCGTAGGCATCGACAACCAAGGAGTACCCGCCATGAAACGTATCGTTCTTTCCGCCATTGCCTTCTCGATGCTGGCTGCAACCACCTGGCAGGGCCAGACTGCACCTCTGAACACACCAAACGCGTCGCAGTCGAACTACAGCCAGGTCGACTGGCAAAGGCCCGGCAGGCATGTCGACGTGAACAAGTGCGTCGTAGTGAAGAAAAAGATCGTCGTGAAGCGCAGCCATTGGCGCAACGGCCAGAGATATTCCAGCTGGAAGCGTCACCAGCCGATCCGCGACTATCGCCACTATGGCCTGCGCCGTCCGGGTCCCGGGCAGGAATGGATCCGGGTCGGCAACGACTATCTGCTGGTCAGCGTTCTCTCCGGCCTGATCTTCGGCGCCATCGCCGCGCAGTGAGCCCGGAACGGCTGACCGCGCTGCGTCGGTTTAGATCGAGAAGGCGGCCCGCGGGCCGCCTTCTCTTTTTGGCCTGTGAAAACCGGGTATGATCGCCATTAGGAGTCGTCGGGCTTCGACCGTGTGATTATATGGAGGCCAAACGAGCTGTCCCCCATGCGCTTTCCGCCTGCTTTCCTCGACGAGATCCGCGACCGCGTGCCGATTTCTTCGGTGATCGGCCAGCGCGTCGCGTGGGACAGGAAGAAGACTAACGCGCCGCGCGGCGACTATTGGGCGTGCTGTCCCTTCCATGGCGAGAAGAGCCCGTCCTTCCACTGCGAGGACAAAAAGGGCCGCTACCATTGCTTCGGCTGCTCGGTTTCGGGCGACCATTTCAAGTTCCTGACCGAACTTGACGGGATGAGCTTTCCTGAAGCGGTCGAGAAGATCGCCGACATGGCCGGCGTGCCGATGCCGGTTCGCGATGCCCAGGAGGAGCGGCGCGAAAAGGAACGCGCCAGCCTGACTGACGTCATGGAGATGGCGACGACGTTCTTCCAGGAACGGCTGCAGGGACCGGAAGGGGCAAAGGCCCGCGCCTATCTGCGCGACCGAGGGCTGACACCGGCGACGCAGCAGTCTTTCCGCCTCGGCTATGCCCCCGACAGCCGCAATGCGCTGAAGGAGCATCTTGCCGCCAGGGGTGTCCCCAAGGCCGACATCGAGGCGTGCGGGCTGGTGCGCCATGGCGACGACGTCCCGGTTTCCTACGATTGGTTCCGCGACCGCATCATGTTCCCGATCCCGGATTCCAGGGGCAAGATCATCGCCTTCGGAGGGCGGGCACTGGCGCCGGATGCGCTGGCCAAATATATGAACTCGCCCGATACGGAGCTCTTCCACAAGGGCAACGTGCTCTACAATTTCGCCCGTGCGCGGCAAGCACTGGGAAAGGGGGCGCTGGCCAAGGGCGGCACCGTCATTGCCGTCGAAGGCTACATGGATGTGATCGCGCTGGCGCAGGCCGGCTTCGAAAACGTGGTGGCGCCGCTCGGCACCGCGTTGACTGAAAACCAGCTCGAACTTCTATGGCGCATGGCTGGCGAGCCGGTGCTGTGCTTCGACGGCGACCAGGCCGGGTTGAAGGCAGCGTGGCGCGCCGCCGACATGGCGCTGCCGGCGGTCCAGGCAGGCCGCTCCGTGCGCTTCGCCCTGCTGCCGGAGGGCAAGGATCCCGACGATCTGGTCAAGGGTGACGGGCCGGATGCGTTCCGCGCCGTGCTTTCCGAGGCACGGCCGCTGGCCGACCTCTTGTGGATGCGCGAGACCGCCGGCGGAATCTTCGACACGCCGGAACGGCGGGCGGAGCTCGAAAAGACTCTACGCGAACTGACCAGCCGCATCCGCGACGAGAGCCTTCGCTATCACTACCAACAGGAAATGCGCGAGCGCGTGCAGAGCTTCTTCGGTGCCCAGCGCGGACGCCAGGGACGTCAGGACGGACGGCCAGGTGAGCGCTTCCCGGGCAGGGTCTCAGCACCCGGCGGACAGTTTGCACGTGGCGGCAATGCCGGTGGGCGCACCGCGATCACCGAAAGCCTCGGCCGCTCGGCGCTGGTCAAACGCGGCGGCGAGGGCATGTCGGTGCGCGAGGCGACGATCATTGCGGCCCTCGTCAACCATCCCGTGCTGATCGACGAGAATTTCGCCCATGTCGAGTTCCTCGATCTCGCCAATTCCGATCTGAAGCGGCTGCATGCGGCCATCCTCGACGCCATGGCGCACGATATGGCCAACAACCGCGAGGCTGTAATCGCGACGATCGAGCGGGCCGGCTGCGGTGAGATCTGGCAGCGCGCGGTGGCACTGATCAAACGTGCGCGGCAATGGCCGGCGCTGGAAACGGCAGCACTCGACGATGCTCGCGATGCGTTCAGCCAAGCTCTCCACTTGCAGCGCAGCGCGCGCACCTTACATAAGGAGCTGAAGCAGGCGGAAGCAGCGCTCGCCAGCGATCCCACGGACGAAAATTACCGGCACCTGGTCGAAATCCAGGCGCAATTTCGTGATGTGCAGGCAACGGAAGCGCTGATCGAAGGGTTTGGCGTTTCGTCGGGCAGAGCTGGGCGCGTTTAGATCGAAGCCTCCAGAAGACTGAAATGTAAGGACGTGCTTGCGCGTTGAATCAAGCGTGCGGTGCTCTAAGTCGGGTAATTGATTCGCTTTTTTCATGCGAATCATGCGAGAGGCGCTTGACCTTCCGCCAGAATGGCGGAATCAGGTCGATTCGAAACGTTAACCCGCCCCGGCATCGACGGGAATGCAGCGATGTAAGGTACTGATCACTGGACAGGCAGTCAGCTTGCCACAGATATCAGGGTTAATCTGGACTTAACGAGAGATGCAGTTACTGGCCCGGTAAAGCGCGTTCTGGAAGGAGCGCATCCAATTTGACCGGACCGGCAGCTTACGCGGCTTTGATACTCAGCCGCTTGGAGAAAATAAAGACTATGGCGACAAAAGAAAAGGAAGAAGTCGAGACCGAACGCGAGGCCGCGACCGATGGCCCTCTGCTCGACCTTTCCGACGATGCTGTCAAGAAGATGATCAAGGCCGCCAAGAAGCGCGGTTATGTCACCATGGACGAGCTGAATTCGGTGCTGCCCTCGGAGGAAGTGACCTCCGAGCAGATCGAGGACACGATGGCCATGCTTTCCGACATGGGCATCAACGTGGTCGAGGACGACGAGCAGGGCGAGGAGCCCGAAGCCGCCGACACCGCCGCTGATGCCGAGGAAGACGCCAACGAGCTCGCCGAGCAGACCGGCACCGCCGTCGCCGCCACCACGACCAAGAAAGAGCCGACCGACCGAACCGACGACCCGGTCCGCATGTATCTGCGCGAGATGGGCTCGGTGGAGCTTCTGTCGCGCGAGGGCGAAATCGCGATCGCCAAGCGCATCGAGGCCGGCCGCGAGACGATGATCGCGGGCCTTTGCGAAAGCCCGCTGACTTTTCAGGCCATCATCATCTGGCGTGACGAGCTCAACGAATCGAAGATCCTGCTGCGCGAGATCATCGACCTCGAGGCGACCTATGCCGGGCCGGAGGCCAAGCAGGCGCCGGTTGTCGAGCGTATCGAGGAAGCCAAGACCGAGGAAAAGTCGCGCCGTTCGCGCGAGGACGAGGACGACATCACCAATGTCGGCGGCGACACGCGTGGCCTGGTGGACGACGACGAGGAAGACGATGACGAGGCGAGCCTGTCGCTGGCGGCGATGGAAGCGGAACTGCGCCCGCAGGTGATGGAGACGCTCGACGTCATTGCCGACACCTACAAGAAACTGCGCAAGCTGCAGGACCAGCAGGTCGAGAACCGGCTGGCCGCCGCCGGCACGCTGTCGCCCAGCCAGGACCGCCGGCTGAAGGAATTGAAGGACCAGCTGATCAAGGCGGTGAAGTCGCTGTCCTTGAACACGGCGCGCATCGAGGCGCTGGTCGAGCAGCTCTACGACATCAACAAGCGCCTGGTGCAGAACGAAGGCAAGCTGCTCAGGCTGGCCGAAAGCTATGGCGTGCGCCGCGAGGAATTCCTCAAGGAATATCAGGGCTCGGAGCTCGATCCGAACTGGACCCGCTCGATCGGCAATTTGACTTCGCGCGGCTGGAAGGAATTCACCAAGAACGAGAAGGACGCCATCCGCGACCTGCGCGCGGAGATCCAGAACCTCGCCACCGAGACGGCGATTTCGATCCAGGAATTCCGCAAGATCGTCAACCAGGTGCAGAAGGGCGAGCGCGAAGCCGCGATCGCCAAGAAGGAAATGGTCGAGGCCAATCTGCGCCTCGTCATCTCCATCGCCAAGAAATACACCAATCGCGGCCTGCAGTTCCTCGACCTGATCCAGGAAGGCAATATCGGCCTGATGAAGGCGGTCGACAAATTCGAATACCGCCGCGGCTACAAGTTCTCGACCTACGCGACGTGGTGGATCCGGCAGGCGATCACCCGCTCGATCGCCGACCAGGCGCGCACCATCCGCATTCCGGTGCACATGATCGAAACGATCAACAAGATCGTGCGCACCTCGCGCCAGATGCTGCATGAGATCGGCCGCGAGCCGACGCCAGAAGAACTGGCGGAAAAGCTCGCCATGCCGCTGGAAAAAGTGCGCAAGGTGCTGAAGATCGCCAAGGAGCCGATCTCGCTCGAAACGCCGGTCGGCGACGAGGAGGATTCGCATCTTGGCGACTTCATCGAGGACAAGATGGCGATCCTGCCGATCGACGCAGCGATCCAGGCCAATTTGCGCGAGACGACGACGCGCGTATTGGCCTCGCTGACGCCGCGCGAAGAGCGCGTGCTCAGAATGCGCTTCGGCATCGGCATGAACACCGACCACACGCTTGAAGAGGTCGGCCAGCAATTCTCGGTCACCCGCGAGCGTATCCGCCAGATCGAAGCCAAGGCGCTGCGCAAGCTCAAGCACCCGAGCCGGTCGCGCAAGCTCAGAAGCTTCCTCGACAGCTGAGGCCAACAAGGGTTAGGGATTCAAAGGGCGCCGTCGGCGCCCTTTTTCGTTTGTGCATAGGCGATCGGCTATTCGACGCTATCGCTCTTGCGGCCTGCGGCTTGCGGGAGGATAATTTCGTATCGGATGCATTTCTGGGCGACAAACCCGGATGCCCGCCCCGGCGGTTGACGCCGTGCTCCGTGGCCCCGGAGGGAGGTGTGCCATGACAACTTACATCGTGCTGATCAACTGGACGGAACAAGGCGCCAAAAACGTGCGCGAGTCGCCGAAGCGGCTCGATGCCGCCAAGAAGATGCTGGGAGACATGGGCGGATCATTCAAGGCATTTTATCTCACCATGGGGGATTGCGACATGGTGGCGGTGCTCGAAGCGCCCGACGATGCCGTCCTGGCTCGTTTCTCGTTAATGCTGGCGACGGCTGGCAACGTCAGGACTCGGACGCTCAAGGCTTTCCCGGAGGATGCCTATCGCGAGATCATCACCTCGCTCGGGTGAGCCGCTGCTCCTGAAGCGCGTCGCGCTGAACGGCCTTTGCGACGCGCTTTAAGCTCATGCATGTCGTTATCGTAAAACCGCTGCATACCCTTTGGGCGACCTGGATCAGCGAAACCGGCCATTCCGCCGGTATCGTGTCACGTTGCGGCGCAACGGCATTTCTCGGATAATCCGTGCGTGTCCTCTGGTGCCGTTTCGAAATATGAGCAAGCCTCTGCTGACCGTCTGGTATAATACGCGCTGTCCGGTCTGTGATGCCGGTATCAACCGGCAGAAGCGGCGGCTGATCGAGGCGGTCAAGGCCGGCCGGATCGAATTTCGCGACATCAATGCCGAACCGGCGGCGCTGGCCGGATACGGCATAAGGCTGGAGGACATCCGGCGCCGGCTGTATGCGATCGACGCCGACGGCAAATTGCTGGCCGGCGCCGATGTTGCCATTGCTGTATGGCGGACGACGCCCGGCGAAGGCTGGCTCGCAACGCTGTTCGGCAATCCCGGCGCACGGCCGTTGACGCGCTATGGCTATGATCGCTTTGCCGATCTGCTCTATGCCTGGAACCGGCGCAAAGGCCGCTGGTAACGGGTATTATTCGCTCCGCACCGAAAGGTCCGGAGATTGTTTCCAGGCCTTTCGCGTGCCCTGCTATCGAGCCACGGGCTCGCAAAGCCAGCCAACGATGCGGCGCACCGCCGGCAGCACCAGCAGCAGCGTCGGAAAGGCCACCAGCCAGGACAGGCCCCAAGCCGTCAGCCAAGTGGCCAGCATGTCGGGCTGGAAGCCAAGGCTTTTCAGTGTCGAGATGAACGACACGATGAACGTCATCAGCAACGACAGCACCAGCGGGCCGAGCACGGCGGCATAGCGCGCAGGCAGCTTGCTGCGCGGGGTTTTCATGGTCATTTGGATTTCCCTGAAGCATCCGGTTCGTCGCCTTGCATCCTTTCGCCGGTATTGTCGGCGTAACTGCCCGGAACGACCGGGGTGGATGCGTTGCTTCACGTCAGACGCTTACGGAGCGGCCTTCGGCCCTCATGCACCCTCTAGCTGCCCTCGCTGGCGAAATCAATCCTGCTGGTGCCATTTTCAGATACATCGTAAGATATATCTTGACTCGACCGTGGCGGGCACTTAGGTGAGATATATCGTAAGACATAACTCAAGGAGCAGACAATGCACAAAGACAATCATTTCAGCCATCATCGTTTCGGCGAACGCGCCGAGCGCGTCTTCATGCATATGGCCGGCAAGTTCGGCGGACGTGGCGGCGGCTTTGGCCCGTTCGGGCATGGCATGAGAGGCGGCGGACGCGGCGGGCCGGGCGACATGTTCCGCGCCGGCCGCATGCTGGCCGACGGCGATCTCAAGCTGATCACGCTGTCGCTGCTGGCCGAGGCGCCGCGGCACGGCTACGACATCATCAAGGCGCTGGAGGAGCGCACCAGCGGCTTCTACAGCCCGAGCCCCGGCGTGGTCTACCCGACGCTGACCTTCCTGGAAGAGGCCGGATACGCCGTTTCTGCGGCGGAAGGCAACAAGAAGGTGTTTTCAATCACCGAGGCTGGGCAGGCGCACCTCAACGAAAATCGCGAGATGATCGACCACGTGCTCGAACATCTCGAGCGCTTCGGCCGCAAGATGGCGAAGGCGCGCGACTGGTTCGGCTGGAACGATGACGGCGACGGTGGCCGGCGCGGCCGCGGCCGCTCGGAAAAGCGCGACGAGTTTCGCGCCGTGCGCCACCGGCTGCGCGCCGCGCTCGGCGAGATCGTCGATGCGCCTGAAGCAAAGCAGGCCGAGGCAATCAGCATATTGGAAGCTGCCGCAGAGGCCTTGGAAGCGTTGGCGCGCGACTGATCTCTGGCTGCCAAGCAAGCTGCGGCCCTTGCCCGCTCGGCCAAGGACCGGTACTGAAAATCATCCTGCACCGCGCTATGTGGTGCAGGATGATTGCCGTTGGAGGATCCCCCATGTCTTTTCTGAAGCGTCTTTTCGGCGGAGGCAACGAAGCCGCCGAGCCAAAGACAGCGGCGCCGGCAAAGCAGATCGAGCACAAGGGATTTTTGATCAGCGCCACGCCCTACAAGGCGGAGGGCCAGTACCAGACCTGCGGCGTGGTTTCGAAGGAGATCGACGGCGTGATGAAGGAGCACAAATTCATCCGCGCCGACCGCTTTGCCGGGCTTGATGACGCTGTCGACATCTCGATCAAAAAGGGCATCCAGCTGGTCGACGAGCAAGGCGAGAAGATCTTCGGATAGATCGGCTACTACAGCCTTGGGTCGATTGGCTCGCTTTCCAACGCCAGCACGGCGAAGACACACTCGTGAACCCGGCGTAGCGGCTGCTTGGCGACAAATCGCGTTAGCGCTTCGTGGCCAAGCGCGAACTCTCTGAGCGCCAGGCTGCGCTTGCCGGCCAGGCCGCGTTCTCGGAGGCGGACGAGATTGTCGGGCGCGTCATATTCGGGACCATAGGTGATGCGCAAATATTCCGGGCCGCGGACCTTCAGCGCCGGCTGGATGAGCCCCTTCTTGCCACGGCTGACGAAGTCGCGTGGTTTGACCACCATGCCTTCGCCGCCTACGCCAGTCAGCGCTTCCCACCAGGCGACGGCCTCGGCACACGCGCTGCCGTCGGCCAGATCAACCATACGGCATCGAGTCGGCGTGACCACGCCGCCACGGGCGGCCAGACGGTCCGCGAGCGACATGTGCCAGACATGGTCCTGGTCAAACCAAACACGTCCCTCGCTGGCCAGCAGGTGGAAAGGCGCGGCCTTAAGGTCCTCGACGCCCGAAACCGGCCATACGTAGGGCGCCCAGGCGGTGGCGTATTTGGCTGCGCGGACGGCCCGGTCTTCAAGGCGTGCGTTCAGGCCGGCTGCATCGACGCCTCGCGCCATCGCACGGGCCAGCGCCTCGCTGCTGGCCTTGAGACCGGCGGCAGAGGATGTGGCCACAGGCGCATACTGGCTTTCGATCAGACTGCCGGCTTTGGCCGACCAAGGCATTATCTCGGCGTCCAGCAGCAGCCAGTCGCTGTTCAATTCTTTCCACAGATCCGCCGTGTCGACCTCGGCGCGGAGACGGGCGAGCAGGCCCTCCGTCATGGCACTGTCGTTGAAAAAGGAGCGTCCGGTGCGGGTCCAGATTGCGCCGGTTTCGTCGCCAGGGACCCCGAAGCGGCTGCGTGCCGCCTGCGCGTTCCGGCAGAGCGCGATCACTGCCCGCGAACCCATGTGCTTCTCCTCGCACACGATCTGCGCAACGCCGCGCTCGCGGAAGTAAGCGAAGGCATCCTCCGGACGTTCCAGCCAGCCGTCCTGGCTGCTGGTCTCGGACGGCGACATGGTCGGCGGCAGATAGATCAGCCATTGCGGCGAGAGCGCGAAGCGGCTCATCACCTCCAGTGCTGCCGACGCGTTCTCCTCGGCCACGACAATCCGGCCCCTCAGTCCGGTCTCGATCCAACGGCGACCGGAGACATCCTGATAATCGAGCACGCCGTCGGCGTCGGCCTGTGCCGATTTACCGGGACCGGACCCGCCCAGCGGACGTATCGGCTCCGACCAGGTCTGGATTGCCGGCACCTCGACCAGTTCGCGTTCCGGCCAGCGCAAGGCCGTCAGCTTGCCGCCGAATACGCATCCGGTGTCGATGCACAGGGTGTTGTTGACCCATTCGGCCGATAGCGTGGGCGTATGTCCATAGATAATGGCCGTCTTGCCACGATAGGCCGCAGCCCAGTCGGCACGGACGGGCAGCCCGAACTCGTCGGTCTCGCCTGTGGTCTCGCCGTACAGAGCGAACTGAGATAATCTCGGTCGTCAGGAAATGCTTGGCGGCGAAAGTCGACTTGCCCGATCCGGTCGAGCCGATCAGCACGACGAGGGCGAAGTCAGGAATGGTGAGGTTGGTCTTATCGGGTTCTCTCATCGGGTGAACACCGCCATCTGTGTGGGGGCGCCGAGGGTCGGGTCCTCGGCTCCGATACCGCTGAAGTTGGCTGCATAGCCATAGATCTCGCCGATTTTGGCCGCCCAGGCTTGGAACTGAGCCCGGCTCCATTCGAAACGGTGATCGGGATGGCGAAATGCGCCAGGGACCAGTCTTGGAAACAGAGCGTTGTAGTCCGCATTCGGAGTGGTCACGATGACGGATTTGGGCGCCGTCTCACCGAAAACGATGCGTTCGACCAGGGGCAGCCTGTCCTCGTCGAGATGCTCGATGACCTCGACCAGAACGGCGACGTCGGCTGCGGCCCAACGGCTGTCCCGGTAGGTCAGCGATCCATGCAGCAGCGTGACCCGGCCCTCGGGCGGCCCGCCTAATTCGTTCAGCTTGAGACGCTTTGCGGCCCATTCCAGTTCGCGCGCCGCCGGATCCAGACCGAACAGCTTATGGATCCATCGCTCGCGCACCAGCCTGTCGAGCAGCTTGCCTTCACCGCATCCCAGGTCCGCAACCGTGGTTCCTCCCGTCGCCCGAATGGCGTGGACAACTGCGTCCATGCGCAGATCGTTGAGCCGGATAGGCGTCTCAAGCGCTTCCTCGGGCGTGACGCGCAACTCGGCAGGTTGTGCCTCGCCAGCCGTCTCGGGAGCCAGCCGCTCCAGGGCGATGCGGGTCAAGGCCCTGCGATAGCCAAGATAGCGGCGCACGATCAGGTCTTTGGCCGGATGGTTTTCCAGCCAGCCTTCGCCTTTGGACAGCAGCTTGTCGATCTCTGCTTCGCCGACCCAGTAATGCTTGGCATCGTCCATCACCGGGATCAGCACATAGAGGTGGTTCAACAAGGCGCTGAGTCGGCCCGTGCCAGTCAGCTTCAGATGGCCATATCGGGGCTCGCCTGCAGCACCCCCGTTTCCTTCGATTGGCGTCAGATCGACTGTCCAGCCCATGGGTTCGAACAAACTTCGAACCAGAACCTCACCGCCGCGCATTGGCAGTGGAGTAACCACGGCTTCCAGCGGCAGTTCGCTGTCGGCCAGTTCCTGGCGCTCCTTCAATATACCGGTCATCGCCGTCCGCAGCATTTTGTTCAGCGCCACCGACAGGAAGGATGATGCTGCGTAAGGCCGGTCGTTCACATATTGGTCGAGCAGGCCTTCTGCCTGGCCCTTGCCCCGCACCAGTCCCACAGGATCGACATCGAGCAGGAGTGCAGCCTCGCAACGGTCTTCGGTTGCCTCGGGATAGAACAGCCACGCCTTGCCGAAAGACAGGTCGGTCTCGTGCAGGCGATCCGGATGCTTGTGCAGCAAGAAACCGAGATCGGTGGCCGGACGGTGCGTTGTGGCAACGGAAAGGAACATCCGCGACCGATAGCGCAGACAAGCGGAATAACCAATGGCGGTTGTGTGGCCCACCACAATAGGTTGTCGCCAACTACAACAAGGGCAGGCGCCGGCGCCTGCCCTGTACAATTCAGACGATGCTGACGCTTTATGCCGCGGTGGCCACGCGCTCGGCATTTCCGGTCGCGGCCACAATGGCGTCGACCCTGGTCGAGGCCTTGGCCAGCGCTGCTGCCACCGCATCGGCGCCCATGCCGACCCCTTCGATGCGGATGACCTCGACATCGGTCATGCCGAGGAAGCCAAGCACGCTGCGCAGGTAGGGAATGGCGTGATCGAACTGCACGGCCGCACCTTCGGAATAGATGCCGCCCGAAGCCAGTACGATGTAGACCTTCTTGCCGGTGACGAGCCCCTTGGGGCCGTTCTCGCCATAGGCAAAGCTCTTGCCGGAACGGGCAATGTGATCGACCCAGGACTTCAGCGTCGAGGAGATGTTGAAGTTGATGAAGCCGGTGGCGAGAATCACCTTATCGGCCGCGAACAGTTCATCCAGCACGACATCGGAGACGCCAACGACTTCAGCCTGGCGTGAGGTGCGCGCTTCGGCCAGCGTGTAGATGCCGGTCGCATAATCGGCATCGATGTGCGGCAACGGATTGGCGACGAGGTCGCGCACGACAAGCGTGTTCGACGGATCGGCGGCAACAAGCTTTTCAGCGAATTCAGTAGCAATTCGGGTCGAGTGCGAGGCAGCGCCGCGCGGGCTCGATGTGACAAGAAGGATGGACATAATTGGGTCTCCAGGGTTGGATTAAAATCTCTTGGCAAATATGTGTGCGCAGACCCATTTGAAAAACTGGTATATTTTGCATATTATCCATCTAAAATGTGGATTGAACGATGCAACCGAACCCGACGCTTGACCAACTGCAGATCCTGGTTGCTGTGGCCGAGACCGGCAGCTTCTCGGCCGCCGGGCGCAAATTGAATCGCGCGCAATCGGTGATCAGCTACGCCATCGCCAACCTCGAAGCGCAGCTCGGGCTGAAGCTGTTCGAGCGCGAGGGCACGCGTGAACCGCAACTGACCGATGTCGGCAAGGCGACGCTGGAAGATGCGCGGCGCATGGTCGGCGTGCTGCAACGCATCCGCTCGCGTGTCGACGGATACCGGCAGGGATTGGAGGCGGAAGTTACGCTGTCGGTCGACGTGACGCTACCGTCGCCGGTGCTGGTTCGGGTGCTAAAGGCATTCGAGGCGCAGTTCCCGGCCGTGACGCTGCGTCTCCATATCGGCTCGCTTGGCCTTATCCTCGATCATGTTGTCGGCGGACAGGCCGATCTCGGCATCGGGGGGCTTCTGGGTGAGACGGACGTGAATCTGCTTCGCATCGGCTTCTTCTCCCTGGTGCCAGCCGCAGCGCCTGATCACCCTCTGGCGCTGCTGCCGAGGCCAGTGGCGCTAGAGGATGTCCGCGAACACGTCCAACTGGTCGTCTCGGACCAGTCCGAGCGTACGCGCGGGCGTGACTATGGCGTCTTCGCCTACCGCACCTGGCGGCTGACGGATGTGCGCACCAAGCACGTGCTGATGCGCGAGGGGCTGGGCTGGGGCGGGCTGCCGCGATGGCTGATTGCCGATGATCTGGCGACCGGCCGGCTCGTCGAACTCGATCTCGAGCCTTACAGCGAAGTCCGCTCGCCGCTCTATGCCATGCACCGCGCCGATCGCAGCCCAAAACCGGCGGCCGCCTGGCTGATCGACCAGTTCAAGCGCCAGCTAGGCTGTTTCAACGAGTTCGAACCGGGTGAGGTGCCTGAGGAGGAGCCGGAGACAGGCCGTCGATCAGCGCTATGAGAACGGCGCGATAGTCCTCGATCGATGCTCCAGTTTCGATGGCGAGCGCTGCGCGGTCGAAGGCGGCAGCGAGCAAAGCGGTCAGTGCTTCCACAGGCAGTCTCGTCGTGGAGTGCGAGCGCATCGCGGCAACAAGGCCTTCGCGCAGCGAACGGTTGCCATGGCGATTGTCGATCGCATCCATGGCGGCGCGGCCGAGCACGGCCGGGCCATCAAGCAGCAAGAGCCGCGTACGGCCGGGGGCACGCATGGCAGCCAGATAGGCATCCGAGCCGGCAATCAGCGCATCGCGGGCAAATAGCGAAGGCGGCGACGCGCGTTCGATCTCTTCCGAGACGGCTTGCGCCTCCTGTTCGACCACAGCGGCAAACAACGCCTGCTTGTCGGCAAAGTGATGATAGAGCGCGCCGCGCGTGACGCTGGCAGCGGCGACGATCTCGGGTGTGCCGGTCTCGGCATAGGACTTTTCGGTGAACAGTTTGCGAGCCGCGGCGATGAGCTCGGCGCGTGTCGCCGCGGTGCGATCACGGTTGGAGCGACGAGCGGATCCTTGTTGCATACATGCAGCCTGTATGTTATTGCCATTTACATGCAGACTGTATGTTATTTGCCGGGAGAAGGAAAGATGAGGACGACGAGCTATTATCCGGTGCTGATGACGAGCGACGTTGCCGGCACGGCAGCCTTTTATGTTGCGCATTTCGGCTTCAAGCCGCTGTTTGAGGCCGACTGGTACGTGCATCTGCGCTCGGCCGAAGACCGTCGCGTCAACCTCGGCATCGTCCAGGGCGATCATGAGACGATCCCGGAGGAAGGGCGGGGCCGCACATCTGGCCTGCTGATCAATTTCGAGGTCAGGGATCCGGATGCCATCTATGAGCGGATCACCGCCGCTGGCCTGCCGATCCTGCGAACGCTGCGCGACGAACCCTTCGGCCAGCGCCATTTCATCACCAGGGATCCCAACGGCGTGCTGATCGACGTGATCAGGCCGATCCCGCCGAGCCCAGAATTTATGGCGCAATATGCGCAGGGTGCTGCGGTGCGCTAACTCGCCCGCGCCAACGGCATCACGGTGACCTGAGCAATGCCGGAGCGGCGCACCACCGTGCACAGTGTCTCGCGGCCGATTCGCTCGGCGTCGAGCATGCGCACCAGATCGTCGACGCCGGTGACCGGGCGGCCGTCGATGGCGGCAATAATGTCGCCTTCCCTGAGGCCGGCTTTGGCCGCCGGGCTGTTCTTTTCGACGGTGCGCAGGCGCACCGCCGTGCTGCTCGACACTTGCGACAAAAGGGCTGCGCGGCGTTGCAGGTTGGTGGTGTCGGCGGAAACGCCGATGAAGGCACGGCGCACACGGCCGAAGCGGATGATTTCCGAGATGACGAAATTGGCGGTGTTGGAGGCAACCGCGAAGGCGATGCCTTGCGCACCGTGGATCATCGCGGTGTTAACGCCGATCACCTCGCCAGCCGAGGACACCAGCGGTCCGCCAGAATTGCCGGGGTTGAGCGCGGCGTCGGTCTGGATGACGTCGTCGATCAGCCGGCCGGTGGAAGCACGCATCGAGCGGCCGAGTGCCGAGACGACGCCGGTGGTGACGGTCCATTCGAAGCCGAGCGGGTTGCCGATGGCAATGGCGATCTGGCCGCGCCTCAGACGCTTGGAATCGCCAAGCGGCGCAACGTCGGCAAAGTTGCCGTCGGCGCGCACCAGCGCAATGTCGGTGTCGGGATCGCGGCCGAGCACGCAGCCTTCCCTGGAGGCGCCGTCCGGCATTGACACGCGCACGCTGCGCGCATCGCCGACGACGTGGAAGTTGGTGACGACCAGCCCGTCCTGCGCGATGACGAAGCCGGAGCCATGGCCACCCGGGCCACCGATGCGCTCGATGCGCTCGATGCGGCAGACGGCGGGCCCGATGCGGTCGACGGCATCGGCGACCGTTGCCGAATAGGCATCGAGAAGGGCATCGTCATATTGCAATTGCTGGGCGGGCAGGGCCATCCGAGGGCTCCGTTTGGAACAAGATGAACAACGCCTATATGTGCGGAGCGGCCGGACCGGCCGCGACCTGACCAGATGGCCAGTCAAATGCCCAACTAGCCGTCAGGCGAGTATCCGCCATCGCCCTGCCGGGCGATATCTGGGTCACGAAGAACCCAGGAGATAAATCATGAGCGATTTCAATCTGAGCACGTTTTCCGACGCCATTGCCGACATCGCGGCAGCCGCGGCACCAGCGACGGCCAGCTTCGCGACGCACCACCGGACGTCAACTGCTTTCCACTGGCGGGACGGCTATTTCGTCACTGCCGAGGAGGCGGTCGAGGCCGGCGAGGAGATCGAGCTGACGTTTTCTTCGGGCGAAGCCGTCAAGGCGGAACTGGTCGGCCGCGACCCGTCCACCGGCACGGCCGTTTTGAAACCGGCCGGCGCGCCGGGCGCCCCGTCACTGGTAAAGGCGGATGCGGTGCGGCCGGGCAACCTGGCGGTCGTGGCGGGCAATAGCGACGGCACCTCGCTCGCTACCTTCGGTACGGTCGGCGAGGTCGGCCCGGCCTGGCGTTCAATGCGCGGCGGCACGATCGACCGGCGCATCAATCTTGCCGTCAATGCCGGCGGCCGTTTCGAGGGTGGCCCTGTGCTCGACGCCAAGGGTGGACTGATCGGCATGCTGCTGTTCGGGCCACGCCGGCGGGCGCTGGTCATGCCTTACGAAACGATCGAGCGGGCAGTCACGACGCTGCGCGAGAAGGGTCATGTGGCGCGCGGCTATCTTGGCGCCGGCCTGCATCCGGTCCGCAATGGTGATACACAGGGCGCCATGGTGATGAGCCTCGACGATAACGGGCCGGCGAAAGCAGCCGGTCTCAGTCTCGGCGACATCATCGTGTCGTGGAACGCAGAGACGGTGCATGGGCCGCGCGAGCTGATCCGCAAGCTCGGGCCGGACAGCGCCGGTGCCTTGGTGACACTCGGCGTGGTGCGCGGCGGCGAGAATCGTGAGGTTTCCCTGACCATCGGTGAAAAACCACTGAGCTGAGGGATTGATGGTAAGCGGTGAGGTCGCTGGCAGACGGCTGACGGTGCTGATCGCGCTCGGTGACGCCGAGCGCGCACGAAGTCTGTCTGCGGCTCTCGCCGCGACCGATGATCTGCGGCCGGTTCTGGCCGGCGAAGTCGACGGGCGTGAGGCGGCGGATGTCGCCATCGTCGGTGATCATGGGCTACAAGGCGGGCTCGTCGACGCGGCTATGCCTCGCGTGCTGCTATCGTCGCGAGCGGCCCGCGAACGGCCGGCCGATACAGTGTTTGCCGTGCTGCCGGTGCAAGCGGACGAGTTGCTGATCGCCGCCGCCGCGCGGCTCGCGGCTGCGGGCTACCGGATTTCGCGCGACAGCCATGCTCTATCCGATCGGCATCACGATTTGATCTTCCATGACAGCGACCGGTTCGAAGAGGAACCGACTGACGAGCATATCGTCCGGCCGACGCTTTCGCCGCGGGAAGGCGAGGTGCTGGCGCTGCTGGCCGAGGGCGCCCCCAACAAGGTCATCGCGCGGCGGCTGAACATCTCCGTGCATACGGCGAAGTTCCATGTCGCAGCGATTCTGACGAAGCTCGGTGCCGCCAACCGCACCGATGCGATTGCCATCGCCATGCGGCAGGGCCTGGTGCTGGTCTAGCTCAGATTGTCTCAAGGCCGACGCAGCGTAACCCGCATGCGGTGTGTTGGGCCTTGCGCGGCGGTTCTCAGCCGCGCAAGGATCGTGTCTTTCATGTTGCAGGAAGGCGCAAGGATGTCGCTCAAGGGAAAGACGCTTTTCATCTCCGGCGGGTCGCGCGGCATCGGGCTGGCGATTGCGCTGCGCGCCGCGCGCGATGGCGCCAATGTGACGATCGCGGCCAAGACCGCCGAGCCGCATCCGAAGCTGCCCGGGACGATCTACACAGCGGCGCACGAGATCGAGCAGGCCGGCGGCAAGGCGCTGCCGGTGCTGTGCGACATTCGGGATGAAGAACAGGTCGCCGAAGCGGTCGCCAAGACCGTGGAGAGGTTCGGCGGCATCGATATCTGCGTCAACAACGCCAGTGCCATCCAACTCACCGGCACGCTGGAGACTGATATGAAGCGCTACGATCTGATGCACCAGATAAACGCGCGCGGCACTTTTCTCGTCTCCAAAATGTGCATTCCGCACTTGAGGTTGGCGGAAAATCCTCACATCTTGAATCTGGCGCCGCCGCTCGACATGAAGGCCAAGTGGTTCAAGAACCATGTCGCCTACACGATGGCGAAGTTCGGCATGTCGATGTGCACGCTGGGCATGAGCGCCGAGTTCGCCAGGGATGGCATTGCGGTCAATTCGCTATGGCCGATCTCGACCATCGACACGGCGGCGGTGCGTAACCTCCTGGGCGGGGCGACGGTGGCGGCGATGAGCCGTTCGCCCGACATCATGGCCGATGCGGCATACGCCATCCTGGTCAGGCCGTCGCGTGAGGCGACCGGCAATTTCTACATTGACGAAGAAGTGCTGCGCGCTGAGGGCGTCAGCGATTTCTCGGCCTATGCGCCGGGTGCGACAGGCCCGCTCGCCGGCGACTTTTTTGTGCCGGACGAGGTGTTCGGCCGGTCGGATACCAAAATCAAAGGTATCTACTGACGGAAAGTATCTCGCTACAGAAGTATCTCTCAAAAGACCGGCACAGACGCGTGCTCACTCCTCGGCTTTCTTGGCTTTGCCAAGACCCATCAGCCGGTCGATATAGGCAAGCATCAGTGCCGACAGAACGAAGGCCAGATGAATGATGGTCAGCCACATCAGCTGGTCGGTCGTGTAGGAGACCGAGTTCAGGAACACCTGCAAGAGGTGGATCGAGGAGATCGCTACGATTGTCGAGGCGACCTTGACCTTCAGCGAGCCGACATCGATCGTGCCCAGCCAATGCACCTTGCCGTCATTTTCATCGAAGCGGCTGACGAAGTTTTCGTAACCCGAGATGATCACCATCACCACCAGTGAGGCGACCAGCGCGGCATCGATGAGGCCGAGTATTTTCAGGATGGTGTCGGTGTCATCGAGCGTGAAGGCGACGGAGACGAACTCGAACAGCTTCTTGCCGAAGGACACGGCATAGATGGCAAGTGCCGCACCCAGTCCGAGATAGAAGGCGACCAGCAGCCAGCGCGAGGCGAGAATGATCGATTCGATGGCGAGTTCGAGGCGCTTCATGCGGCGATACGGGCTCCGTTGTCGGAGTGCCGTATTTCGGGCAGGCTGCGGCGGTTTGCAAGGTTGCAAAAAAACGAAACCCCGCCGGGGAGGGGAACCGGCGGGGCTCGTGTGTCCCGCTGGAGTCGGGACAGGGCAGGGAACGCCCTTTCCAGAATCTGGGATGGGTAACCGCGCGTTTCAAGATTGATGACCGCGCGATTCAATGGTTGATCAAATCGCGCGGTTCACATTGCGGTTTATTGGGCGCTGGCCACCGGCGCTACCAGGGGGGTAATCCGGCGGATGGCGACGCGGCGGTTCTCGCGGTTGGGTCCCGACGTGTTGACCTTGAGATACTCCTCGCCATAGCCCTGCGTCGTCAGGTTCTCCGGCGGGATGCCAAACGCGTTGGTCAAGGCTTCGGCGACCGCCTCGGCGCGGCGGTCGGACAGAGCAAGGTTCGCTTCCGGTGTGCCGACAGCGTCGGTATGGCCCTCGATCAGGAAGCTCTCGGCCGGGTTTTTCTTCAGCAGCTTGTCCATGGCGTTGGCAACACCCTCCAGCTTCTGGACCTCGGTGTCGGAAATCGAGGCCGAACCGAATTCGAAGTTGAGCGTGTCGAGGTCGATGCGGCGGGCGATGTCGCGCACGCGGGCCGAGCGCTTGACCTCGTCGATCGAATAGAGGCGCTGGACCCTCTCGACCGGCGGCCGTTCGAGGAAGGTGTAGTAGTCGTCCGGATCCTCGACCTCTTCGGAATCCAGAATGTATTCCTCTCGCGGGATGGTAAGGCGCATCGGCGGCAGGTCGTCGCCCGGGTCGCGCCAGTCTGCATCATCGTCATAGTTCCGCTCGTCGACATAGCTCAGCACATATTCGCGGCCGTCGGGCGCGATGCGTGAACGCTGGATGACGTCGCCGTAGCGGTTGCGGATGGTGACGATCCGGACACCATTGTCACGCTCGACGATTTCCCGGGTGCGATCGCCCGACAAGTCCTCATAATAGACATTCCTGGCGCCGCGGTGCATGCGCGGTGCATCGCTGCTTTCGACGAACGTCTGGTTGTTGAACTGGAGGATGACGCGGTCGCCGAATTCCCTGAGGACGTTGGCACCCTGGGGGCGCGGACGACGACGAACATCCTCAATGTCCGGCGCACGCTCGACGCGCTTGCCTTTTTCCTCGGTCACCGGAACGATCTTTTCAGGCTTGATCTCCCGCTGGGCTGCCCGGTCGTCGGTGGGTGGCGGCCCCTGATCGACCGGAGCCGGCTTCGGGGCTTCCACCTGGTTCTCGCCCTGCTGGGCGGGCTGGTTGCCCTGCTGCTTACCGGCATTTTGGCCGCGCTCCTTGCCACCCTTGCGCTTGCGCAAGACATCTTTCTGGCTGTCCAGAACAGGTGCCTCGTTCGGATTGGCCTGGGCTTCACCCTGGACCGGATTTTCACCCTGGACAGGCGCGGCCTGGCCAGTCGAAGGCTGTTCGCCGGTCGAGGGCTGTTGCTCTCCTGTCACCGGCTGTTCGCCGACAGGCCTCTTACCACGTTTCTTGATCTTGTCCTGGGGCTGTTCGCCCTGGACGGGAGCGGCCTGCTGCTCGGTCGGAGCCGGTTGGGTCTGTGGGGTCGCTTCCTTATTGGTCGGCGCCGGCTGGCCTTCCGGCTCCGTGGCGGGTCCGGTCAATTCAGCAGGCTTCTTGCGCTTGCCCGGCTTTTGTCCGGGCTCGACAGTCGGAGCCTGTTCTACCGGGGCAGCCTCGATCTGCTGGTTCTGTTTTTGCTTCTTCTTGCGCGGATTGACGTTGGGCTGGTTGTCGTTTGCCGGCGCTGCCTGCTCGGCCGGTTGTTCCGATGGGGCCGCTTCGATCTGCTGCCGATTGCGCCGCTTCTTGCGGGGTTGCTCGGACTCGGCCGGAGCGATCTGCTCGGCCGGAGCGGATTCTGTTTGCTGCTGCTGATTGCGCCGCTTCTTGCGGGGTTGCTCGGACTCGGCTGGAG
>NZ_JAMYPQ010000028.1:0-37567 GCF_040320455.1 Mesorhizobium sp. M0698
CTCCGCTAAACACGGGGGCTGCGCGGCGGACACGCCGACGTCACCGCAATGCCACGCCATTTTGCAGAACTTGACGCACACAACTTCTATCGTAATTAATTGCCAAGTGACACTATTCGTCTTGATGGCTATTGGTTCGACGTTGCGCCCGCGCTGGCTACCGGAAAAGAGCTTTCCGTCCTATGCGTATCTTCCCGGCCGGCAGCCGCATCCCGTGCGCGATCCTGCAGGACATAGCTATCACAGCGAAGCAATTCAGATTGCTGAAGAGGCGTCGCTTGACTCGGACATGTTCCTCTGGGGTATCGACCTCTTCAATCATGGTTATTACTGGGAAGCCCATGAGGCTTGGGAAGGTCTTTGGCAGGTTGCAGATCGAGGCGCTCCGCTTCGGATGCTCTTCAAGGGATTGATCCTGTTATCGGCGGCCGGCGTGAAGATCCGCGAGGGCAAGCATGCGGCGGCGGTGCGTCATGCCGGACGCGCCGCGGCGGTCCTTCGTCGGCTGATGAACGCGCCGGATCGCACTATCGAGCGTGCGCTCGGCATGTCACTCGCAGTATTTGCCGGACAGGCCCAAGCCGCAGCAAGGATTCCGGCAGCCCCGCAGGCGACAGCGCTGGGTCAGCCCCAAGCCGTGTTTGATTTCATTCTCGGGTCAGGTTCCGGCGGAACGCCGATCAGATCGAAAAAAGAGAAACAGTCATTCGTAGAAGACGGTGGATTCACCGTTCCGTTTGCGGGCGAAGTGAACTGTCTGGCCCGTCGTGTTGAAAAGCGGCTCGAAGGCAATCCGGGCGAATCCGGCTTTGAACCTTTGCTGAGGTCTTTGGCTTCATGGCGATCGAACTTGCCCCATCGTAGGAACGTCGCATGCCAATGCGAGTTTGATCCCTATCAGCCGCCCTCGCCGTTTACGGCGGAGATCGAGTCTGATACCCATTCTTCGTAGCGAGATCGGGTATAGGACTCAATCTACAAAGGTCGACATGCGGTTTGTAACCACGCCTGCTGCAGCACAGCTCACAGGCCTCTCGACAGTAACCCTGCGAGAGTGGACGAGTCGCCGCGCCCTTATCCCGGCTGACGTTCTGCCGAAAGGAAAAGGGTCGCCGGCTGGCTTCACATGGCACACAATTCTGCTGCTCCGCATTGTGGTCCTACTCCGTGATCGTTTCCATTTCGAACTTCAACCACATCAAGCCCTCTTCGCGAGTCTCAAAGCGGGCTTCCAGCGCACTTCCTTCATCGCGCTTTGGGGCAAATCACTTGTCCTGCGCGGCGATAGCGCATGGTCCATTGTGGACGAGGCCGACGGGCTTCCGTTGGCTGAAGATGCGGTAATCATCCGCCTGGAACCGCACCTCGAGGTTTTGTCGAGCGGCTTCTCGCTGCCTCACCCCGCCAAGTCGCCTGGGCAGCTAGAGCTGTTCCCGGCCCGGTCGATCGATGCTCCTGCCAAATCAAAAGCAGTCGACGCGGCCGGTCAACCTCGGGAGACTGCGACACCCGTTCGCAGGAGGTCAGCTTGACCAGTGCCGCCTACAAGCAGGCGCTGGAGGCGACGGGTTATCTGGCTTCCAACGGCCTCCCCGCGCCGGGTTTGGTGCCGGCAGATGATCCGCGCGCAGCTAAGATGCGGGCGATCTTCTCAGATGAGCGAGTAGGACTGCGGGCCGATGCCGTGTTCTCAGCTCAGAACGCTCCCACCAGCATATTCAAAGATGCTGGCGATGCGGAGCCCTCAGACGACGACCTTCGTCAGTGGCATGAAGCGGCGTGGAATGTTGGCATTGCGCCTCTTCTCTGGATTATCACGCCTACGGATGTACGCCTTTACGACTGCTACGCCTCGCCCGAATGTGCTGCCGAGCCTGCGGGTCAGGCGCCGCAGGCTTTAGATCGCTTCGTTCTGCAGTCTGCCGATCGCCTGCGCGCGCTGGACATTCAATGTGGTCGCATCGCAACCGAAACCGGCGCATTCTGGGCCAGTCCAATTGGGTCGAAGATCAACCGGCGACATCGCGTCGACCGCGAACTTCTCGCTGAGATCTCCGCATTAGAGGATCGCCTTACGGCTCTCGACGATCCGCAAACGGATCGCGCTGTCGCACATGCGCGCGATATCGCGCAGCGGTTCATCGGGCGTTGTATCTTCACTTGGTATCTGCTGGATCGCGGGATTGCCCAACCCTTCCTGCCAAGCGAGATGCCGGCTGACCTCAGCGCAATGTTCGCGACGCCGTCAAGCGCGTTTGCCCTATTCGACTGGCTGCGAACCACATTCAACGGCGACCTGTTTCCGATGGACGACCCCGGCGCCGAGCACGAGCAATTAACACCGAAGCATCTCGAACTTATCCGCGACTTCGTGGAGGGACGAAGTCTTATCCCGGACCGCCTTGGACAGGGTCGGCTCTTCCGCTTCCGATTCAACGCCATTCCGGTCGATCTTGTCAGCTCGATCTACCAGCAGTTCGCGAGGACGAGCGCGGCGGATGAGGCGCGATCGCAGGGTCTACACTACACACCAGTCGAACTCGTCCACCTCACACTCGACCCCGTTTTCGAGGGCCTGTCGTCACACGCGACGATTATAGATCCGGCATGTGGATCGGGCGCCTTCCTCGTGGAAGCTTTTCGTCGACTGGTGTGGCGCGCTGCAGAGGGTCAGCCCGCAACCCGAGATCTCGTTCGCCGCATTCTCTACACCCAGCTTTTTGGCGTCGACATCAACCGTGCGGCACTTGGTATCGCAGCGTTCAGCCTATATCTCGCCGCTCTGGAGCTCGACGAACAGCCGATCAGTGACATCCGCGATCTGAAGTTCGATCGCTTGATCGATACCACCCTGTTTGAAGCGGACTCTCTGGGCGAGAAACTACCTGCGCCGATCACCAGCCGGACCTTCGACGCGGTGGTCGGCAATCCGCCATGGACGTTCGTCAAGAAGGAGCTCGGTGCCGACAGGCGGCGTACATCCGACTCGTCGACGTTGCGGCCAAGGCGGAGCCCCGACCAAGCATTCCTGTCGCTTGGTGCTGAACTGGCCGGTGTCCATGGCCGTGTCGGCATGGTGATGAAGGCCACGCCCTTCTTCTCAAAAGATGTTCACGCCGTCGCGGCGCGAAACCATCTCTTGGAGCATCTCGGGCCAGTCGCGCTGATCAATCTCTCTTACCTTCGTCGCGAGGATCTCTTCCCGGACGCCGTCGGTCCCGCACTGCTATTCTTCGCTCGCTGTGGCCTAGGCCCCCAAGCAGACCGCATGCTGGTCGGCTCGATCCCATGGACTCCGGACTTCCGAAGGACAGGGGTCTTTGGCCTTGGTCCCGGAGAAATCCGTTCCATCCCGCTTAAGCGGGTGTTGGCGACACCTACCTTCCTCAAAGCGGCGACCTTCGGAACGGTTCGTGACGGCTGGCTCATCGAGCGCCTGGAGAAGGACTTCCAACGCTTTGACGTGCTGATGCAGACGCTAGAGCGCGACCCATCCGCCAACCGAGGTCAAGGTTTCCAAGTCCGCGGCGACGCAAACACCCCACCTAGCAGCTATCGAAATTTGAAGGTCGTGGCGCCGGAGAAATTCTCGGCGTTCCGCCTCGACTATGGTTCACTAGACGATTTCACTCATCCAACGTTGCACCGGCCCCGACGTGAATCGATTTTCCTCGGTCCGATCCTGCTCTGCTCCAAGGTGGGCAACGCCTCAGGCGCAGAGCGTGGACGCTACAGCGCTGCGGTCAGTAGCCGCGACGTACTGTATACGCAGAACTTCTACGGAGTTTCCTTCGCCGGCGCCGATGTAAAGTACGCCTTCGCGCTTAGTGCGATTCTGAATTCTAGCCTCACATCCTTCCAGTTTGCATTCGGCGGGCCAACCTGGGGCTTAGAACGCCCAACGGTTGAGCCTCATGATCTCCTCTCTTTGCGCATCCCTGATCTGACTAAAATCGATCCCGCCCTCCTGAACGCGCTAATCGAAGCAGAGAAGAAGGCGGCGGCAGATCCCACGAGCTCCGTCCGCCTAACAGCCCTCGATGAGGCTGTTTTCGATGCATATGACTTGGATGCGGATGAGCGAACGCTCGCCCGAGACAGTATCGATCGCGCACGTTACCTCATCTTCGAGAATCGAAGCGAGCGCGGCGGTCTCATCACGCCCCCGGGCGCAGAAGCGTTGCGTGCTTATGCCGGCCAGGTCACGAAAACGGTCGACGCATACCTACGCGCTCGCGACGAGCGCCATCTTGAAGCGGTGATCTACCCGGCGCGGCTGACCAAGCCCGTTTTGGCATCTGGCGTGCCCGGTATCACAGCCGTTCGTTTCGTAATGGCCAAAGGCGGTCCCGGTCGGGAGCCGGTCGTCCGCGACGGCGATCCCGCGGAGCTAGATGCATTAGGCGCACTCCTGCGGGGCCAATTTGACGCTCCGATACCGCCTTACCTGAACGAGCGGCGCCAAATTCGACTTTATGGATCAGACGATCTTTTCATTCTCAAGCCGAGCGAAATCCGAAACTGGACCCGCACGGCCGGACTGAACGACGCCGATGTAATCCTCGCCGACCACTGGCTGCGGAGGGGAAGCACCGTTGCTCACGCCTGATGTCCCTTTTGGCCTTCCATCGTTCTCGCTTTCGGGTGATCAGATCGCGACCGTCGTCGATCTCCTCTGCAAAGGCTGTGACGAGGCAAAGCCGCATCTAACAGCCGGCATGCTCGAAGTCCCGACAACGATTGTCGTTCGGAAGGCGATGCGTCGAGTCAAGAAGGCGCTGGGGCTGACGAACCTTCAAATACGCGGTGAACACGAGCTTGAAGACATGGCAAGCGACGACCCGTCAATTTTGGGTCGGATCGATATCACCTTGCAGTTTGTGCATCAGTTTGGCGATGAAGACGCCTATGTAGCCGTCGAATGTAAGCGTGTTCACGCAAGTGATTCAACACTCAACGGCAGTTATGTCGCCAAAGGCGTCGATCGATTTGTAACGGGTCAGTATGCTGCCGGCCATGACTGGGGATTTATGCTCGGCTACGTGTTAGCACTTCCGGCTTCTGCCGTTGTTGATGCCGTAGATGCACGCGTTCGGAAGGCCTACGGTGAATCCGCGGGGCTAACGGCTGAAGCTGCACATTCCCTAGCATTGGCCGTGCTGGAGGGCGCGCTGGTTCAAAACGGCACCCACACGATCAGACTAAAGCATGTGTTCGTCGATATGGTCCCGGCCGCGCCCGCTAATACTGCCTGAAGCGGTCAACATTCGGTGCTGATTCACACCTTGTGAGCCCTGCTGTGTTATGCATGGTAAGCTGGCGGCTGAACGAGATAACCGCCGAGCAGATGGGCCCCGGGACCACTCTACATCGCCGTTCCGCCGGCGCTGGGGTGGAACCGGCTCCCGACCAACGGCCGCCGGCCTCGAGGCAGGCTCATCGAGATGATCCGACCGCCTTGGAACAAGATGGGGGTAGAGGCATGATGCAGCGTGGGCAGCGTGTCTCCATGGACGCGAGCGCCGAGGATGGGATCACGATCATTCGCATCACGCGCGGCCGCAAGGGCGACGCCATGGCTACCGTGGAATCGTTAGAGTGGTTTGAGCCGGACGGTCACAAATACACCTACGCCGCGGCTCAGGAAACGGGGCGCGGTCCGGCCGTGGAGGTGCTCGCCGACTTTAAAAGGTGCGGGCAGTCGTTGCGCTTGAGAGCGACAACATTTGGGATCCGGCATGGGGTGACCTGCTGCCAATCGGCCGTTAACCGTGCCCGACAATAGTGTGCACAACATGCTGCTGAAGTGGCCGTCCGGAAGCGCTACCGGAAGTCCCGCGTCTTCACCTTGATGCGGTCGATGTGCTCGTAGGGATCGACGATATCGCGCGTTTTCGGCATGCCGCGCGGATCGATGCCCGATCCACCGTGATGGGCCTCGTCACCGCCGCCATGTGGCAATGGAAACGGCGTCTCGCGGTTTCCCACGCTTGCAAGCTCGCCAGAGAGGTCTGTCAGCTCGTGAGCGACGAGATGCACGACCTCCCCTTCCCGCTGGATGCGGCCGCGCACGCCGAGCATGGCCGACGAGAGAAGCACGCGCCGGAATTTCTCGAACACCTTGACCCGTACGACGACGTTTGCGGCGCCCGTCTCATCCTCCATGGTTAGGAACATCACACCTTTGGCCGATCCCGGCCGCTGCCGGACCAGCACCAGGCCCGCGGCCTGGACCCAGCTTCTGTCTCGCGCCTGCATGGCCTCCTGACAGGTCACGATGCGACGGCGACGAAGATCGGCACGCAGGAACGACATAGGGTGGCTACGCAAGGTCAGCCCGACATGACTGTAATCCTCGACCACTTCGCGTCCTGCAGTCATTGGCTTGAGTGCAAGCGAGGCTCCTGGATTTCCGGCACGGTTTTCTGTTCGCGGGACGTGGCGGCCGCAAACAGGGGCAACGGTTCATCGCGCAGAGCCTTGATCGCCCAGAGCGCATCACGGCGGGCAAGGTTGATATCCGGCAGAGAGGCATCGGCCTCGGCGAGCTGGACCAGTGAAGCCGCCGGCACCCCGGCGCGGCGCCACAGATCGTCTAGCGAGACGAAGGGCTCATCGGCCCGCGCAGCAATGATCGCCGCCCCGTCATCATTGGCGAGACCCTTCACCATGCGCAGGCCGAGCCGGACAGCGAAGCGGTCTTCGGCATCGGTCGGCTCCAGCGTGCAATCCCAGCGGCTGGGATTGACGCAGACCGGACGCACCTCGACGCCATGATCACGAGCGTCGCGCACGATCTGGGCCGGCAGATAAAAACCCATGGGCTGCGAATTCAGCAACGCGGCACAGAAGACATCCGGATGCCAGCACTTCATCCAGGATGAGGCGTAGGCGATCAGCGCGAAGCAGGCGGCGTGGCTTTCGGGGAAGCCGTAGCTGCCGAACCCTTCGAGTTGCGAGAAGGCACGATGCCGGCAAGCGAATTGCGATCGACGATAGCGAGCGCCTCGATGCCGAGCAGTGCCGCCTGCGCAAACAGCTCCTCGCAGGATGATGCTCCACGCAGGAACGAGAAATGCGAGGTCACCTGCAACTCGGCATATCGGGTGGCGCCTCTCATCCGAAGATCCCGTGCATGAACCATTTGTGCGATCCGGTCGCGGCATCCTCCCCGTCGCCGGCACGGAAGAGCCAGTAGCGTTCGCCGTTCTCGTCCTCGACCTGGAAATAATCCCTCACCGCCGCGAGCTCGGCGTCGCGCTTCCACCATTCCCCGAAGACGCGCTCCGGGCCGTCTGCCCGTTTCACGCGTCCTCGGCGGCCGTCGCGGCAAGCCGCATCAGCTCGATGCCAAATCCGGGATCGATGGTGTCGATCTTGTCGGTGAGCAGCCGGGTCAGGCGCTTCACATCGCGAACCGGCGTTGCCGTGGCCGACACGGATCGCCTCGATGCGATTGTCGACGCGAAAGAACAGAAGATCGAGCCGGCGTGCGCTAAGCCCTCGCGTCTCGAGTGAGGCGCACAGTTCGGCGACCAGCTTGCCGGTATAGCGCGCAATTGTTTCTGCCGCGCCGATCGGCTCGGCAAAATTGCGGCGCACTTCGACGATTTCCTGCGGTCGGATCGGCTCTGAACGCCTGGTCGAGGCGGCGGCCGGGTTCCGGTCCAAAACGCAAGGCGAGCAACGCGCGTGGCGTAGCGGCGAGGTCCGCAATTATCTCGAAGCCAAGCCGTCGCAGGCTATCGATCGTCACGGCGGGAAGACGGAGGGCAGCGATCGGCAAAGGCAGGATCGCTTGGGCAATCTCGCCGGATGGAACCACAGGCTTTTGCCGTGTGCTGAAGCGGGCCATTGCGTGGGCTGCGCCCCAAGTGTCGGCGACCGCGGCGCGTGCAGCAAAACCCGCTGCGCCAAGCCGCTCCACCATCCGGGCCAGCATCGCAACCTCGCCGCCATGCAGATGGTCGGCGCCGGTGGTATCGATCACAATGCCGTCCGGCGCATCGGCAGCGACGATCGGCGCATAGCGGCGCAGAGCCCACAGCGCCAACCGCTCGAGCGCGATTTTATGACAGCCCGCAAGGGTGAAGACCCGGCTCCGGGGCTTCAGCGCAGCCAACAGCCCGGCCCACAGGCCGACGCCCGCTCTCCTATCTGCTGCACCGCAAGGCAAGCCGGGCGCAAGCCGCGCCCGCGCTATCGAACTCCTTGGCAGTAACACAGACCGCCGCATTCTCACACTTAAGTGCAATCCGACACCATCTAATCTATCGGCATGGATCCGACCAAGTCGATGCCAGAGACGCGATCTAGCCAGCGATAAAATGGCGTCCAGGGTATCGACCGACGCTTCTCATCTGCGGCCAAGCGGTTCGATAGCTCGCCCATAAAGCGACTGGGACTTGCGAATTTCGCGGCTATGCTGATTGGTAGGTCATTGGTTCGTTCCGCATGAGATGCCAACTCCCGAACGCCTTCGACCGATATCATCACAGCAGACACGGGGCCCCCGATGCCGACGTCGGACGGCAGGAACCGCCGTCCCGTCGCCTCGCGCATGAGGAGGGCGGCGAGCAGTGTGTTGAACCGCACGCCGCCCCAAGTCACGAGCCTGGTTCCTTCCTGCTGCCACCGGGTCGGATCATGGCCGCGTTGACGCGCGAGGCCCCATACGACGCTGCGGCTGACCGGCAAACCCGAACCGGTCGCTTTGATGCGGGCTAGAGGCTGAGAACGGGACACCCCTTCCCCAACGAACGCGCCGCCTTCGGAGCCCACCACCAGCTTACGCATCGACCCGCCGATGAACACTGCACCCCCTGCGCTGGACTCGTCTGCGTCGCGGATCGCTGCTTCTCCGGTGCGAAGATCTAAGACGGCGGAACTCGGTTGTCCCGCAATGACGGTGTGTATGCGGGCGGCATCACCTTCGTCCATCAGACGGTCGGAGGGGATCAGGGCTCCGCGGACGCTGGTTAAGCAACCGGTGTCGATCATGTCGTCGATGACGGGCTTGTGCGTATCCGTGCCCGCCTCCGCGGCTAGAGCGGCAACGGACAGAGCGCGATCCTGCCGCGTGGCCCGCCAACATAGACTGAGGATCTGCTGAAACTGGACCGAAGGCCGGTCATACTCGTAAGCATCGTCGAGGTCACCGCGCCGCCCGCAATCGATCAAGGCGCGCATCATCCGCTCGTCATCTTCGGAGCTCTTGAAGGCGGCTACTCGGCAGATGCCACTGCGGCGATTGCCACGACCAATACGTTGGAGAAAGCCGCTGACAGTCGTGGGCGGGTCGGCCAGGACGACAGCATCGATGTCGCCGATGTCGATGCCGATCTCCAGTGTTGATGTAGCGACGCAGATACCATACCGTTTTGCACGCATCTCGTCTTCGACTCGCTCCCGATGGGACGCCGACAATGCGCCGAAATGAAGGTGTACCGGCCATCGCCTGCCGTTGAGCTCTCGGTGCAGATGCGCCGATAATGCGTGCGCAGCATTGCGGGAGTTCGTGAATACCAGGATCTTCTCAAGACCCGCCTCGTCCACCCATCGGACCAGAGATCTGGCTCGCGCGACGTACGGATCGACATTGGCATCCGCGGCTATCCGAATGAGCTGGAGGTCTATCTCCCTTGGTGAACCGTGCGCAATAACCTTGGCATCGTCGCCCAGCCAGATCCGACCAACGCCTTCCATGTCGTCTAGCGTTGCCGTCATCCCAACAACTTGGAAGTTGTCCCTTGCTGATTTCGGCGTCACGGCGGCTTTTCGGATCCGTTCGATCACATGGCGCAGCTGTTGGCCACGAGCCTGACCATGCAGGAGGTGAATCTCGTCGACGATTACGGCGCGCACCCCAGCAAGCGCTTCCGGGCGACGCAATTGCAAGGAGTCAAGTGCTTCAGGGGTCGCCAGCAAGCAGAACACGCCCGAAGCCGATCCGAGTTCGTGGCGGTCTCCAGTGTAGCGTGAAATCGCGCTCGGGAACCTCGTGCCGAGATACCCGACCAGCCTTTCATGTAGATCGTTCACGAGTGCCTTGGTCGGCGCGACATAGACCGTCGAGAGACTCTGGCGCGTGAAGGACATGTGCCGCTGAAAGAGCGGGGTGACTGCGGCTTCCGTCTTGCCCGATGCAGTGGGCGCCGCGAACAGCACCTGATGCCCCCGGACGATCTCTGACATCACGACTGACTGCCCTTCGTACGGCTGCCGTCCGTCGAAGAAGATCGGGAAGCCGTCTGGCATCATGCGGCCCAGTTGGGAGCGAGTTTCAGTCATCCCAGGGGAGTATCTCGCCGGCGATTTGTCGCGCCGCCTCGTCGACCAACTCCACGAGCTCGTCACTGTTCGTCGCTCCGTCGCGGCTCATCAGGACGGCAGGCGCGAAGCCGGCCATCTTGGTCCAATTGCGTAGGATCCGCTCAGATATGGGCGTGTGGTCAAAGTGGTGGCGGAGTGTTGCTGCGATCCGCGCCCTCAGCCCGGGATCCGCGAGCAGCTGCACCTTCGGACCAAGACGCCCTGCACTTTCGGCAAGGAAGGCCTCGCACCACTTCTCGTAGTCACTCTCGCATGGCGGTTCGAGATGAACCACGTCTTTTGGATCGTGGATCAAGACGCTCATCTCACCCATCTTTCGCTTCAGGTCATGGGTATCCTCGCCCTCAGTCAAGCCCACGAACAGCGTAAAATGGGGGCCTTCCTTCCAGAAGGGTGGCAGGTCGAAATGCTCGTAGTCGCTCTGCGGCTTCTGGAGGTCCTTTCGCGGCGCGTGAGCACAACGCGCGATTATATCGAAGAAGTTGTTCGCCCGAATGTAGCGGTTGAACGAGTAGCTTCGGACATGTTCGGCCTCGTCGATAATGAGGGCCAAGCCTTTATAGCCAAGCGCCTTTAGGATTTCGTGGAGAACGACGAGATTGTAGGCATAGATGAGCCCCGTGTCTTTCGTCTGAGGCAAGATTGGGATCTGGGTCTTGTGACCGCCTCGCCAGCTGAGCGAGCGAATGGCGCCGATCTGTTTTACCTGGCCGGCAAGCCAGCTGACCGCAGCCACGTAGTCCGTGTCGTCGCGACGATGAGAGAGGTAAAGGAGGGCCTCCAACCCCTTGCTGAACCAGGGGGACCTCTTGAAATAGGGAAGGTCGCGAACGACTGACCAATTGTCTCGGATCTCTTTAATAAGATCGAAGAAATCTGCGCTTCTGCTGCCGTCGGCACGCATCGGAAATTCAAGCCCGCCGACGAGACCTTGGTAAACGGTAGCAGGCTTGGCCGGATCGGCCGCCTTCGGATCAAGCTCAAGCGATGCCGTGACCCAGCCGTCGCGAATGGCGACCGCTTTGACAAGGTGCAGGTGATGCGACTTGCCGGAACCGTAATACCCCATGAAGATCCGGCAAACGCCATCCTTCGATGCGTTCGCTAGTAGTGAACCTATCTCGTCCGACGCCTGCTCACCGCCTATCGTGAGATCTACAAGTTGGTCGGGGTCAGTCGGCACCACACCAAGATTGACCGCCTCGAACGACTTCCGAAAGGCGAAGTCCGTGGAGGTTTGCCCACGGGACGGTGGAGGTGCAGTCTGTTTGGACAGCTGGCGAGGCATAAGTTCGCCGGCGACAACGTCCAGCGCCTCGCCAAAGAACTCGACGGTAGCCACGCCACCGAGGACCGCCAGAACTGTTCCTATTCCGTATTCCGCGTGTTCGACTTGGGTGCCTGAGACGATCATGCGCCGTCGCCATCAAGCGGAGGTTCATTGTTGCTGACAAAATCATTCGCCTGTTCGGCACTGATCGGGCGCTGCTCGTCCTTTTGTTGATCGAGAAAACGACAGTACTGATAGACGAAGAAGCGCGGCTTCGGCGTCTCGAACAACAGGTCCTTCTGCGCCGCAACAATTGCTCGCATGTTGGCTATCTGGGTCGGCACATCCCATGCCATGCCGTGGGCTTGACCGAAGACGCTCAAAAGCTTTTCACCGATGCTGTAGATTACCGCTTCGGAGTTGGCCTCCTCGATATTGATGAGCGGCACCATAGGGCTGCCCCTCGAGAAGGCCTTGGTGCCTATCCGATCCTGGAGTGCTCGATAGGTGCTGATCACTTCCGAGCGAAAGTCGGGTGTAGCGGCGTAGAGGAACATGACCCCACCGAACTCGCCGTCGGCGTTTTGGTTGATCATAGTGAGCAGGTTTTCGATCGCCTGCCTCTGCTTCGCCGAGCCACGGCGGAATGAGGACGTACGCGTTCCTTCATCGAATGCGATGAAGAAGCCCTTATACCCCATGCGGCTGCGCAGAAATGAGATGACCGTCTTGAGTCGCCGAAACGCATTTTCATCGCGTGCCGGCTCGAACAGACCCATACTTTTAAGGACCGTCGATCGGACATTGTCACCGCGAATCCACGAGATCAACTCATTGTCGCTGACGGAATCGGCTGCGCCGCACGCCAGCTTCAGCAAACGCTGGCTAAGTGCAGTGAGAGCAGAGGCCATTTGTTGATCTGGAGCACCTCTCCAGAGTCCTCCGATCTGCTGCTCAATCTGCCGTTGGACTAGCTCAGGCACATCACTGCCGAGTTGCGCGCCGAGCTGTTGAATTCGACGCACGATCCAACTTTCGATGAGGATTTCGATGCCCTTGGAGTCGTTCCCGTTCAGTTGGTTTTCGATCGGTGGCTGAAACGACTCCATGATGGCGCGGAATATGGCAACCGGTGAATTGAACGGGCATTCGGCCCCAACGGTAACCAGAGCAGTGACGACGTCCTGCTCACTTGCACGACTGGCTAAACTGTTGATGAACTGCGTCTTGCCGCTTCCATAGTCCCCTTCAAGATACTTGAAGCAGCCAATTCCCTCGGCGAGGTCACCGCGGAAATAGTTGTGGTCAAGTGCGTCGAGGATGTGATCCGTACCGACGTTGATGAAGTGAGAATACTTGCCCGGCGCGATGGGCGAATTGAGCAGGCCTTTGACAAGGTGCTTCGCGTCGATCTTGTTGATTGCGACTTCCACTGGGACCCTCCCTCTTAAACCGTTTGGCGGCGCATGTAGATCATCGGCCGAACGACTGTGCCCTCGGCGTTTCCTGGTACGAAGAAGGCGCGTGACTTGGGACCGTGCGCTTGGTTCAGGGTCGCCGGTACAAGTTCAAATTCGAAGCTGTCGCGTGACGTTGCTGAATCCTTGTTGCGACGCCAGTTAATTAGGTTCGCGATAAAGACTGCTTCTGGAACGTCTTCGAAGTTCCGCCGCGCTGGCGTACCCCAGAAGCGCTCGTTCTGCGCGGCGATCTTGAATAGTCGTGCGACATCCGCAATCAAGATGTCTTCGCCGCTCGTGAAATGCTTGGCCATTGTCCAGGCCAGCAGCAACCTGTCGAGGAAGAGATCGACCGGCAACGTCCAGTCGTCGACGATGCGCTCAGCTGATTTGTAGGCGTTTACGACGTAGTCAATGTCAGCCGGAATCTTACCGATAACCGGGTAATGGGCAGTCATCGACCAAGCCCAGTTCTGGCCGCTTTTGTCAGGAACGAGAACCAAGCGGCCGGCGAAGAAATGATTGTCCTTGTTGCCCGTCTGAACGCCCTCCAGATGATGGAGCACCTGCATGGCAAAACGCCTGCGGTTGTCCGGATGGCGCATATGTTCGGCATGCGCCTCGAGGGCGCGTTTTGCATCGGCGATCTCGTGCCGAACCTCGGGGTCGGGCGCGGCAGTGTCGGGCAGTGATAGAGCGTATAATTCCTGCTGCCGCTCGATAACCGCAGGCGGCATGTTTAGTCCTTCCGCTCGCGTTTGTCCTTGACCCAGGATTCGCGGAAGTCGCGCGGCGAGGATGCCCTTCGCATTGGCTAGGAGCCCATTGCGCTCGACGAAGCGCTCGAAGGCGGGGAAAAGGGGGGGGCTGGCGCTATCGGACATATCGAACCTTAGTCGGAGGTCAGGAATGCGTGATATCGAAGAGATCGCGATCAACTCGACGCAGCAGTGATGGATATTCGTTGGAAATGAGGGCGAGGCGCCGCGCAGGGCGCGAGAGCGCGACATAGGCGCGGTTCAATGTGAAATTCAGAGCGGCGCTCTCGACATCCTCCAGGCCCAAGACGATGCATGCGTCGAACTCAAGCCCCTTTATCCGCTCGACTGAAGTAGTGACGAGGCCGTCTCCCGCAGCTGACCAGAGAGGCGCGAGAGGAACGCCTACCTGGTCAAGCGCGGATCGCAATTGTTTCAAAGACTGCTCGTCCTCGTTGATCTGGAGAAGCGCAATGCTGCGGACGACATGGGACCTTCGCAGGACGGAAACGAGCTGCCTGATTCGCAAAGCCTGATCCTGCGGCGGGGCGATGATGAGCTGAGGCTTCTTGTCGTGCAGGGTGGTATTCACCTCGAACGTGGGGCGCTCCTTGAACGCGATCTCATAGAACCCCTGTAGGAATCGGCCTATCTGAAGGCTCTGCCGCATGTTCCGGGCAAACGGGTAGATCTGCTCCGCTCCCTTGCCACGAAGAGATCTGCCGATGCGAAGTGCATCGGTTGTTCTCATTCCGTGTACCGGGCTGACGATCTGCCGAAAGTCCGCCGAGACTGTCAGTGCACCGTCCGGATCGACCAACGAACCAATGAGTGATGCTTCGGCTACGCAGAGATCCTGTGCCTCGTCGATCGCAACATGCGTCCAGCGCTCGCGGCCTGAAATAGCCGGTGCAATAGCCGAGGGCACTTCGCGGAATCGCGAGTCGGGATCAGTTGCTTCAGGTAGTGCAAAGCGCAGGAGCCAAGCGAGCCAAGATCGGTCTTCGGGGCCAAACCCGCGCTCAGCCCATTCAGAGATTGCATTCTTTAGGATCTCGGCTTCGTCAACGCGAGCGCCTGTGCCCCGCCTCATTCTGTGGGCCGCTTCCGACGCGCGGGATCCAAAGTACGTTGCCAGGGCCGAGAGCGGATCGTAGACGAAGTACAGCCATTGCTGAAAAAGCTCGTCAAATCGGCTTCTTACTCCTGCCCGCATCCCCTCGCGTGCTGCAGTGTAGCTGCTCGTCACCCCCCGGAATATCGCTCCCATCGTGAGCTTCGACCGCAACGGGTCGCTACCGGCGGTTGCTCGTTCGGCAACGGTTCGAAGACTGTTCGCCAATGCGGTCAAACTCGCGACATTGCTTACGTCAACCCTCGCCCAAGGCGCTTCCGCGGCCGATCCGAGACGATCTGCGACTTGATGTTCGTAGACCTCCCAGAGGCGAGTGAGATCGTGGTGATCTGAAAGGCCGAGCACAGCCATTCGCGCAGCGATATCCAACGGAGGCAGCTTTCGCTGACGCGGTCGGGCATTGTGCTTGTACAGCCAAACTTGGTCCAAGTAGCTCACGACGAAGTCGTCTACGGGCTGGACGACGAACGTCGGGATGTTGAGCTGGTCTGCTAGAAGAGCCTTGGCTTGATCGGCGAGGTTCGGGTTAGCGAGGAAGACGCGGGTGAGCTCCGGCTTGTAAGGCACCAAGCGTCCACCATTCTGTCGTTGCTCCTGCTGGTCGAACAGAAAGCGGATGCGCTGAAAGGCAACCGTCGTTTTGCCTGACCCAGGGGCGCCAGTGACCACCATAAGCCCCGACATCCGGGATACAAAGGCAAGCACCTGGTCCTGAGTCATGTGGAGCTTAACGGCTTTTAGTCCGGTCTTTGCTGGCGTAGCTGCCTGCGGACGAACGGCGCCACCCGGTTCGTAGACTGCCGAAACCATCGGCAAGGTTTCGTCGAAGCGTGCTTTCGCGAGCGGCTCAACGCTCAGAAGGCGATAGCCGTTGGCCCGGACGTCCCGGAAATCACCGAGTTTAGTCCCTAGCGCCAGCTGAAGGCCTGGGTGGGTCCAGGCGAGCACGGCGACCGTCGTGCTGCCGTACTTGAAGACTTCGTTCGCGGAGGACCCAGCGTTGGCATACCACAGCTGCTCCTTTTCGATCACTTTCCCGTCCTCACCTGCCACCTCGGTGTAGGCTTCCACCATCACTTGGAACGGTTGCGCTTCGATCGCCTCAAGAGCAGCCTGCCTTCGGTCGGCATAATCCATTCGGCCTCGATCGTGGTCCGTTAGACCGAAGCGGCTATCCACGGGAGCCAGCGCCGGGCGAAGACTTACAAGTTCAGCCCTCGCTGCGCTGGTCGCGATTTCGGCATGGCGCTGGTCACGCGCAACGCGCTCGTCGAGCTTTGAGATTGAGGTGATGGTATTCATTGCCCCCCCGATGTTACCCCGGCGCACCATCGGCGAGACGAAATTCGTTTGCAAGCCGACCTGACAGCGAATATCTAAACTCCTCGCGCGCGCGCGAGGACGCCAGCGCCCTCGCATCGGAAATCGGCAGTGACATGAAAATCAGCTGAGACTGTACCGGCGGAATCTCCGAGGCCGGTAGCGTTCCGAATCCCCCACTCGGCTCCGACCTCTCATGCCGCACGGCTTTCCAGAGCGAGCGGCGGCGCCAACTCGTGTATGCGCGCATTGGGACAAACCCGCCTGGCGATATCGCAAAGATGCTGGTGATGGGTCAGGTAGATTACCTGGCCCACTTCCGCCATATCGGCAAATAGCCGGAAGGCTTCCTCGGCACGGAAGTCGTCGAACGTCTCCATGATGTCGTCGGCAATGAAGGGAACAGGAGTTCGAGATTGGGCGAACTCGTGGTAGCCGGCCACTCTGAGCGCGAGATAGAGTTGGAAGCGTGTTCCCTTTGACATTTCCTGCGCAAGCTTGGAACTCCCATCAGCCCCGATGCCAATAAGGACTTCGGTGTCCTTGTCAGGCTGGGTCGCCAGGCCACGATAGGCGCCACGGCTGATCACCTGAAAAGCCTCCGAGGCGCGAAGCATCATCGAACTGCGATGCTTGTCGCGATAGAGGCGCAAGGCTTGCTCGGCCGCTACGACGCCGGCCCTGAGGCGGAAGTAGCTGAACGCCTTATCCTCAATTTCCAGGAGGACCGTGCGCCGTTGCTCATCAATAGCAGCCACGGCACTATCGCCGTCGACGGCATCCACCTCGTCGGACGCTTTGCTGTATGCCGTAAACAACTCTCGTACGCGCCGATCCTGATCCTCAAACCGGGCTCTGAGTTCTACCTGCTCGGAGTCCAGCGCAGGCCGATCCGCGGCGTCAAGCATCTGTTCGACATCGGCAATGTCCTGGATTGATAGCGCGTCTCGGATTTCGCGTTCGATGATACTGGACCGCCGGCGCAAGTCCCTCCTTTGCTCGATCATGAGCAGCTTTTTCTCTGCCTCCCGCAAGGATGATACTCCGAACAGCTGCGTCATTTCAGATTTGCGGCGCTCGCAAACCGCGATTTCAGCTTCCAGGTCCCGGTCTTTGAGAATCTGATCCTCCAGTGCAAGGTGCTTGGATTCCTTTTCCGCCTTTTTCGATCGGGCCTCTTCCACTCTGGCGGACATCAGCGCCCAGAGTCTCAGGGCACTCTCTGCTGGTCGATCTAATCCGAGTTCCGCGGCCATGACTGCAAGCTCGCGTGAGAAAGCCGCCTTATCTTCCTCCATCTTGGCGATGCGATCTGCTAAACCGGCTTGTCGCTGAGCGGCCGGGCCGAGCTCGGCAAGTCTGTCCATGACCTCCTTGACGGTCGCGAGGCTGGGGATAGTCCCTCCCGCGCCGAGCCAGCAGCTCTTGCAAACCTCAGCCCATGACGCGTCCCATTGCGCCTCGTCGGCAGTTGCCGTTTCAAGGGCTGACTGGCGGGAAGCCTGCTCCCTTTCGCAGCGTTCAAGTTGCTCCCTCAAGTTCTTGTGTTCGACTTCAAGATCAACGGCGGATTGGGCCCTGGCCAAAAGCGCTTCGTAGGAGTCAGAGTGATCCTGGGAAACGGCTGCCGCCGATAGTGCCGCCGAGAGCCGGTTGCGCGTCGCCGAGCCGTCCGCTTCCGCCTGGCGTAAGTCACCTTCGGCCTCCCGGAGCAAGTCGGCTGTCGCGAGGGCCATTTCGCGGCGTCTCAGCCATGCCTCAAGCCCACCTAGCTTGATCTCGCCAGAAACAGTCAGAGCCATTCTCCGAGCGGACTCCAGAATTTCGGCCCTGATAGCTTCGCGTTTCGACTTCGCCGCGTTCAGCAACTCCGCTGAGCGCTCTAATTCCGCTTCCGCGACGGCGAGCCTCTGATAAGTTTGATTCAGCTTCGCCAGGTCGCTCATGTGTCCCAGCCGTGCGCTGGTGATCAGGTCGTCTTTCCGCAGCTTGATCTCAAACGCCGCAGCGGCGATTCATCGAGCGCGTCACGATGCGTAGCCCATGCCGCTTCACGCGCGGATCGCGACGTCGCTGCTTCATGATCGTCCACGACGCCGGTGGAATTCTTCAACGCATCCAGTTCGGCTCGCAAACACCGCAGCTCACTCGTGAGGCGCCCGCTGTCATCGCTGTAGCGACCGATCTCGGCTTCCGCTTTAGACAGAGCTGATTTCCAGGCCTCCAGCTCAGAAGGTGCCGGCACTCTCATTTGCCGTACCTGGTCAACGCTTTCACCCCACGGTCGGAGTTCCGACATCTGCTGCGCCAGTATTTCTTTAAGATCCACACGCGAGCGTTCGGCGACACGGCGACGGGCGGCATGATCGTTCTCTCGAAGCGCCGAGAGCTCCCTCGCCAGCGCCGCAATGGCTTTGCCCTTTATGGAGGCAGCGGCTTCGCTCGACAGCTTGCTCCGCAACTCGATCAGACGGCGGTTCGCCTCTTCGGCTTCGCGCTTCGCGTTTTGAAGTGTCGCGTCGATACCGGAGCGGCGTTCAACGAGATCTCTGATGCTCCCAGAAATGCGACTTCCGAGCATCAGGCTGCTCGGCTCGTCTCCTTCAGGGCGCTCGAGAAGCCGCAGAATATTCGCAATTTCCCGGTCGACTTCCATCAATTGCAGGCGACGGTCCGGCAGATCCCTTTCAGCGGTGACATAACGGGCGTGCAACTCGCCGATAGCGTCCATCCTTTGCCCCAAGGTGAGCGCGATGTCGTCAACGGCAATGGCATTGAGCCCTTTCTCAAGCTCGGCGATGGACGCTTTCGCCGTCTCTCGCTTCACGGCAAGCTCGATGTCTTCCTGATGAATTGCCGGAAGTTCGTTTCCCCAGGAAGGCGGCGCTTCGGGAACATCTTGCAACTCAGCGAGACTGTCGCGGATGTCCCGCAATTCCGCCAGTCGTGGCAGTGCGGTCAGCAGGTTCTTGATCTCGTCAAGCCGAAGCTGCGTCCGGGTTCGGTCCGCCATCGCCTCGTCGTAGTGTGCCAGTGACCGCTTCTTGGCTTCCACCATCTGGCGGTAATGGGTGGCGAGAGTGTCAATCTGCTCTTTTCGCTCCTTCAGGTCGGAAAGCCGACTTTTCAAGTCGCCGATTTCACTGCTGCGGGCACGGAGTTTGAAAAGGCCGTCGGCCTGCGAACGCAATTCAACAAGTGTCTGACTTAGTGCGGCCAAACCTGTGCTTGCCGAAAACAGAAGCTGTCCGAGATCACCCTTGCTGGCCAGGATGCTCTTCCCGCCTTCCTCAAGGGTGTCATCGTCGAGGGAAAACATCGCGCAATAGACGTCCCGCTCAACTCCACCAAGCTCGCCGAGTATTAAATGCTCGCCGATCGGCTGATCACCCGGACCGAGCAGACTGCTTTGGGGCTTCTTGATCCGGACAAGCTCCCGGGCAACACCACCGATGTCCAATGCGGCCCCGATGCGCATCGTTGAGTAAGGATGGAGGAAATCATAGCGGCTGCGGGACTCGATGCCGAAGAGGAGGTCGAGGAATGCAGATAGGGCGGTCGATTTGCCCGCCTCGTTCGGGCCGTAGATGATATGTAGATCTGGACGGCCCGGCTCCACGGGCCCGAAGTCGATGTGCTTGTCGGTGAATTTGCCGTAGCGGGTAAGGTCAAGCCGGTTGATGCGCATCATGCTACCTCATCCTGCTTCCGATGATGGAGCCGTGCGAGCACATCTTCGACCCCCTCCTGCGCGAGCAGGCGCAACGTGGCCCGAAACTCCTCCTGATCAGCACCGAAAGTGCCTCTGCTTTCAGGTGGCAGATGACCACGAAGCTCCTCACCGATATCGATGAGCGCGGCGTGGTAAGCTTCCGAGCCGATGATTTCGCTTCCGACAAGCTCCCGAAGTTCGATGAGCGGATCCCCGTTGGACCCATCGGAGGAAACGAGGTCGGTGCACTGGATTTCCAATTTCTCGATCCAGGTCCGGCCAATGGCGGATGCCCTGTGCTCGGCTTCGGTCTTGACGAGGTCGGCGTCGTTACGGAGCTGCCATGCGAGCGGCGTTCGTCCGGTGAAGGAAAGCCGGACCACAAGATGTTCGGAATTTGCAGCTTCCCGCGCGGCCCCCAGGTTGCCCGCTACCGTGGTCACCATCTGACGCCAATCTGCGATGCCGTCGAGGTCGATCACGACGCGCTCGAATTGTGCGATGCTGGTGAACCTTTCCTCAATGTGGACGGTTCGGTCATCAGCGATCGTAACAAGACTCACCGATTTCGGACCGGATTCGTTGATGTCGCGCCCTTGGGGCATGCCAGGCATCACGATCGTGCAGCGTCCGTTACTGATTGACCGCTTGTGAATGTGACCGAGCGCCCAATAGTCGAACTCTGTCGCCTCCAGATCCGAGACGTTGCAGGGGGCGTATGGATCGTGCCCCCGCGTTCCTGCGAGGCTGGTGTGCAGAAGACCGATGTTAACAGCGCCCTCGATCCGTGGTTTGTACTTTCCCACCAGACTTTCGGGACACTGGGCCTGCGCAAAGCTAAGGTGAATAACCACAGGGGTCGCTTGATCCAATTTGAGCGAGATAGCCTCCGGGCGCCCACCGTAGACTTTTACGGTTTCCGGGTACGTCAGTTCTCTGGTGATCTTCGACAACGCATCGTGGTTGCCTCGGATGATGAACACCCGCACTCCGGCTTGGTCCAGTCGTCGGATTTGCTCGGAAAGGAACCGCGCAGTTTTCATGGAGGTCTGATCGCCGTCGTACAGGTCACCCGCGAGAAGAAGCGCGTTGACCTGCTCGGATAGGCAGAGATCGACGACATTGACAAAGGCACGCCGGGTCGCGTTGCCTATCAGTTCGCCTAGTTCCGGGTTGCGCAGCGCCAGCGACCGAAGCGGCGAATCCAGATGAACGTCCGCCGTATGAACAAATCGAAAAGCCATGCCCTCACCTTTTGCCTTCGCGTGAGAAGGCTTTGATTCCCCGAAACAGATACTGGGCTGCGCTTAGGTTTCTGCCTAGGCTGCCAAGCCCTCGGGATTTCAGGTTTCCACAGGCTAATGACAGAACCTGTCACCAGCCGCGGATCGTGCGGTTCCCACCGTTCAAAGCTGTTTGGGAAATTGCGTTCTATGGAAGCGAGGGAAAGTCAGAGCGCTGGTGCCTCTCGACCATTCGGCGAAGGACCTCCGGCGCTACGACCTCAACCTTGTCTCCCCACATGTAGAGATGCCAGCACATCTCCATATGACCGGACGCCCAGAAACGCACGATCAGTGAACCGTCGGGTTGATCCTCCAGTATCTGAGCCGGATGGAACAGGAAAGTTCGCGCGTGCGGCGCTGCGTCAGGCTTGAACTTCCAGATGACTTCGCCAAACTCACTGTCGTTCTGAAAAGCTCCGAACGCCTTCCGCGCATGCGCATGAATGTCGAAGCCTGGATCACGTTCGAAGACCTCGCCGATCAGTTCCGCGCGTTCGATCTTCTCAGCCACGAAGTGCCTGAGCGGACCCGCGCGATCGGTTGTTGGCCTGGCCACCAGATAGCGTCGGATTCCGATCAACACTCCGTAAGGTTCGACCACTCGCTCGGTGGATATGGCGTTCCGATTGGCGGGGAGGATCTCGATCTTTACCAGGGGGTCCCGAGACTTTTAATTGCGAAGGGAGCGGAGCCATTCGACACGATCGAGCAAGGTGAAATGGTAACCGAGCATCCCGAACCGGGCGAAGTCATCTGGTGCGATGATGCCGGTGTCACGTGCCGCCGCTGGAACTGGCGGCAGGGGCGGCGCACCATGGTCACGGTCGATACCCGCGCCATGTGGCTCGTGCTGGAAGCCCTCGGCCCTATGTCAGCTAAACAGATGACGGCCACCGGAGAGCATTTGATGGGACTTGTCCAAGCGTTGTGCCCGGGTGCGCGAATCGGAGCCGCGCGGATCGACGAGTCCACTACATCTCGCGTGTCCCTTAGGCTAGTATGGTACTTGCAGTTGACCCTTCGAACGCGACGTTATTGGGATTGTAGAGCATCGCTGCGAACCCTGGGAGGGTCAGATCCCAGTTCATGTGGCCTTGATACCGCATGCTAAAGAAGGGAACGGATTTCTTCAAAAACGCGAGCAGCCCGCGAAAGCCATCCCGTAAAGCCCCAACGGCCTCCAGGTAGTCGGGAGCCTGCTTTGTTGCTTCCGTAATATGGGTTGGGTCATTTGGATGGTAGTTTCGCCGCCAGAACGCCTGGTCGCGGACGGCCTCGACTATCAACCGCTCGAGTTCGTCAGCGTTTTCAGCCTTGGGCCCAAGAAACCACGCTTCGACCGCGCGACTGCCCGCTGTATTGAGGTTCGGCGCGTCCGGGGATGCGACCATCCGGGCGAAACCAGTTCGAGACTGATTAAGTTGCTGACTAGCCGCATCGCGTGGGATTTCCATTCTGGTCTCCTCAAAGGCGGGTCAGGTCAGACTTCGGGTGCCAAGGTAAAGTCGGCGACGACATTATCGACGTCGTCAGCATCCTCGGACGTTGCGTTCACCCCCATGCCGAAGTGCGCGAACGCCTGCCACGCCGCCTTCCGTGCGAGGTTGTGAGTAGCAGGTGGGATGTGGTTTGCCGTACCGAGATCGTCGAGCGCTCGCAGGATGGCATCTCGGGCGTCCAGAAACGTAGGGTTTGCCGGGGTTAATTTCAATCCGTCGGTCACCATCCGCCACGCCAAGCGGTAGCCCTGCTGGTCGTTCCCGAGAGCGGTGCGCAGCTTCCGGGTCATCATCATCAGGGTAGCGCACCACACTTCCCCGATGTCATGGACCTCGGGGAAACTCGATAGGTCTCCGTAGTTGAACTGGTAGGCGTCATCATATGGCGCCCGACGAATACCCGCAGGGTTGTTGACAACCCAATCTCCTGTTACCGTTTTCTCATTCGTACGAAAGTAGTTCTGGACTGTAAGAGCGTAGTAATCACTCCACCCTTCTCCCATGCCGCCGCTTTGGAGTTTGTCTAACGAGTGCCCATTCAGTCTTCCGCCAACCAGACGGTTGGTCAGACCATGGACATACTCGTGGAACACCACGTCTGCATCGAGGGCGGTGTGATTGCCAGTTGACACAACTAAGCCCATATTCATTAGTGGCGGCAGCCCATCGGGACCTGTGGACATGTTTGCTGTCCCGTTTACGGCGCCGCTATGAGCCCTCGCCCGGACCGGATCCTTGTCCGAGCCGGTGTGGGTAAAATTCACTTGCTGAAAGTTCCCGCTCGCCTCATCGAACCCGAGGATAACTAGGAAGTCGTGCATATAGCTACAGAAGTAAAAAATGTTGAGCAGCTTTTGCTCGTCTCCATTGGGGCTGGCGGGCTCGAACAATATCACTCCATTTTGAGAACTTCCGGTTAGTGTGTTGGTTGTGAAGTTAAGTGTCGCGCGGGTTGTGTTGCCCACGGTCTCATTGACGTCCACCCAGTCAGTCGGGAACCCGGTTATCGGGCTGCTGGGCATTATAGGATAGTCGGCCAATGGACGAGGGAACTCGATCAGCCGGCGGTCCGCAACCCCAGGGCTGAATTCGAACACACTGCCGCGCGCAGAGGCTTGGCGCATCGTGCCTTTGCAATAGAGAATTTCGCCTTTGGTATTGTCTGCCGCTACGATCACCGCATACTGGTCGGCATACCCTGGGAAAGTGAAGACCGCGTGCCACGCTAGCCGCGCCAACCCGGGTTGGTTGAAAATGAGTAGGTATGCGGGGATCGGGTTTTCGAACGGCCCCTTGTCCAGCACCGCTGCCCGGGATGGGAGCGGGAACCCGGCTATGACTTCCGGCTTGAAGTCTTTTAAGTCGATAGTTGGGAGTTGGGCTTCCTGACCGTACGCGTCCCGTACTTTTCCCCCGCTTCCCGTCGAGGCTAAGTGCATAGCCATTGCCAGAACCGCATCCTCGATGGCTAACTTCGGCTCGACATCCACCCCGTCAGGAATAGCGGCAGTGTCTCCTGTCGCATCGACCACCTGCCCGGAAGGGCTAAATCGGACTGCGCGGGACATCTGGAATACCGTCAGGCCGCGATATTGTTGCTTTAAGTGAACTGCCGCGGCGCCGGAGCTAGTCCGCTGGATCACCGGATCGGGAGCGAACTCGGCTGGGGACCCGGCCACAAAACCGAGATTCGTCGATTGCGACCTGGCGAACGTGAGAGCTCGCTCGATCAGGGACTTGTCCATTGGAGTTGAGCCGGGTCCAGAAACGACGGCTGGCGACCCGGTGAGCGCATTTGTCCGGCTTTGAAGAGGACTTCCGCCCGCAGCCAGTTCGCCAGGTGGGGTCGAAATGGTTTTACTAGCGGATCGTTTCCGAGTGTCGAGTTCGCGTGTCACAGGCATGGTTCGCTCCTTTGTTGTAAGGAAAGCTTGGTTAGGTGAACTTGCGCCGGGAGCTTGCCAAGCCGAGACCCAGGCCGCGGCACCGACGGCACGTGCAATATCCGCAGCAAACTCTGCGTCGATGGCCGTATCACCGGGTCGGTGGTAGTTCGGGTTTTCCTCCGGCGCTGGCGCATCCGTTCCAGGGCCGACGAAGAAATCCTCGGATACTACTATGGCTGGGTAGCCTTGTGCGTGGAACGCTGCATGGTCGCTGCGCCCGGCGGCCGGATCTCCTGCGGGCATTGTTCCACTGTGATAGATCTGCGCCGCGGGAAGAGCTGGTGAAACTTGGGTCGCGACCAACTGAATCAAGTCGGCGAGCCGCCGCGACAGAGCCTCAACCGGAGGAGAAAACTCGAAACCGGCATGCGCCTCCCAGCTCCGAGGAGATTGCTTATTGTAGCCGATCATATCCATTTGCCAGACGGCGGCGATAGCTTCTCCACGGCTCTTGGATCGACGAGCATACGCTTGGCTTCCAATCAGTCCTTGCTCCTCAGCGTTGAAGAACACGAAGCGGACCGTTCGAGCTGGTTGCCCGGTCGATGCGAGAGCGGCAAACCGCCCGGCTATCGCGAGCACCGCAGCCATCCCGCTGGCATCGTCGTCGGCACCTGGGGCCGGGTCAGAGCTCGGCGAATAAGGTTCATGGAACGCGGCGGTAGAATCCAGATGAGCGGTCACGAATACCAATTCCGGCGATTCGCCAGCTAGCTCCGCTTCGACGTTGAAAAGCTCCAGGCCTACGTGAGTGAATCGGTGAAGCTTTACTTGCAAGCGACCCTGCCCGGCAGTCTCCAAGTCGACCGCGAGCTGGGCTATCGCCCGTGCATTATCAGAGTGCCGGATATGGCGGCTCGTGACCGAAGCCCCGGCTGCCCCGTCCAATGCGGCGGCCCCACAGTACCGCTTGACGATGCCAAGAATTTCATCCGGGGTGATTGTCGCAAGCGATGCTGCAGCAATCGGAATTACCGCAGGTGCCTCAGGAGCGAACCCACTCGGCGGAGCCGTAGATGGGGTCGTAACCCACAACAGAGGATCAGGAGCGAGTTTCAGATTGTGCCCGTGCCGCGCTCCGTCAAAATGGAAAGTGTCTAATTCAACGATAGCATCCGGCGGAAAGGCCGCGATCACCCCCTCAGGAGTCGCCGACACCATCAGTCCTTCCATTCCAGCCACACCAAACACTCGGGCCGCTTCCCCCGCAGGAGCGAGGAAACCCGACCTCTCAGCGACATCGTCTCGAAGCAAATAAAGATCGGTCGTCAGGGGCAGGTTCGGCTCGCCGAGGAACTCAACACCGAAACGCATGTTCACCAGTTCCAACGCGACCCGTTGGCTTGTCAGGCCGTAGACGACTGTGCCGCCCCGCCCAAACATTTGCATCGGTAGGAATGCCCGCTTGTGCAGCTCCTCGCGCCAAGGCGCGGCTGCGTGAGCAAGCTGGATGTTAATTCGCACGAAACGCAGCGATTGCCCTGCCAGCACTTCACCAATCAGTAGAGGATGAGGGCAAACTCGCCAACCGGCGGACACGGCAACCTGCCGTTCGCTGGCGTCCTCTCCGATGAACAAGTTCCGGGCGGGAGAAGCTTTTAAGCGAGCTCGGTGGGCCGCCCGCCGGAAGATTTCTGGATTGTTCTTAGTAACAGAAGTGCCGTCTTTGAGCGGTCGCTCATCACCACTGTACACAATCAGCTCGGGGTTAATGTGAGCGAGCAGTCCAGTTGGTTCAACCACGGCGTTGATCGCCGGCCCCTTCTCTGGCCCTGTGTTTGAGATCACCCCTAGCTTCAATCCACGGGCCTTCAAATCTGAGAGGACGCCCGGCGCATAGGGGAACACGTCAAATCCGGTAAGGCGCGGCGGCCAACCGCCAACAACTGCCGTCCCAAGAGTATCTCCGAGATCGAAGAAAATCGCTGCAATGCTGGAATCTGGCATGAAACACCTCCCATTACTCGACACTCTTAAGCTTGCCCGGCTCTATGTTCATTCGTTCCAAGGATCTCTAAATTGAAGGGTCTACTACTTCCAGCATGATTGCCGCTCTGCCTGTTCATCACAGAACGTTCACATAACACTGCTTCATCTATCTAATTCTACATGCATATCTCGGACGAAAGTACGAATCCTTCGAGGGCAGTCGGTAACCATGGTTGAATTCAAAGGTCCCTGTAGTCAGCCACGCTGGATATCACCACGCCACCTTGTGCAAAGTCGGAAGCAGATCGGATACCCGCCTCGGCGGGATCGATGAAGTCGGGCGGGGCAGCACCAGGCTCGCTGAGTTCCCAGTCGGCGTCGAAGAGCTTCGCAAAATAGCTGGCGATGCCGGCGTGTTCGACCAGCAGGCTGGCTTCGCGGTTGGAAAGCAACCCAGTCGTCGACCAGTTTTGCGAGCCGAGCAACACCTTCTCGTCGTCGACCAGGACGAGCTTGTTATGGCAATGGACGAAATGGCGGGTCGAGAGATATCGATAGTTCGTATCGAACGCGAAATCGAAATCGTCCATCGCCTTCACGAATTTTTGCTTCTGGCCGGCGTCCAAATATTTTTTCGAGACGATGATGCGCACGTCAAGATCGGGATGATCTGCGCGTGCATCCGCGATCTCCCGCAAGAGCGCCTCGACGGCGGGCTGACCGCCGCGAAGGTATTGCTGCTCTATCCTGACGCTGCGTTTGGCGGACCTGAGGAAGCGGCTGAGCGTTGGATGAAAGTTCTCTGGCGTGATGACCGGCGTGATGCTGATCGGCGACTCCGGCGTAACGGTGATGCTGGAGAACAGTCGCGTCGGAATCGCCGGCGGCGCGGCTTCGAAGAAGATGTCGCTGGCTGGCGAAGCAGCCGCAACCACGTCAGGCGGAACTGCGTCCGGCGGCTGCCCCTGCGACAGCCGCATGTCGCGGGCGACCAGATTGGAGAAGAAGGCCGCAAGTTCGCGCGATTCCACCGCCATTCCCATATCGCGATTGCCGGGTTCGTACGTCCCTATCACCACCCCGTCGCCCTCGTTGAAGGGGATGCTGTTTTCCGACCAATTGCCGCTCTGGATCATGACGATCTCGCCGTCGACCACGATGATCTTCTCGTGTGCATTGCCAAAATAAGCCACGGGATTTCCGGCCGAGCTGGATGGCGCCTTGACGCAGTTTGCACCGAGCTCCGTCAGTTCATCCAGCACGTCCCGCTCCTCCTCGGAGTTCGTGTCGAGCATCAGCGAGAGCGAGACGCCGCGCCGCATGGCGCGTTTGAGATGTTCTTTCATGTACTCCGCGCTAAAATCGTAGATACCGATCACCAGCGAGCTAATCGCACTGTCGATCAGCTTCTTGGTGACGGCATAGGTCGAATCCGGCGAGGCATAGGCCATGACCCTGCCGGCAACGGTACGGGGAAGGAAGTCCGACTCCGGCAGCCGAGGATAGGGCAGCAATGCCGGCGGCGCGGCAGCATCGTCGTCAGCCGCGCTGGACTGCTCGCGGTTCCGGCGAAGCGCCTCCGGCAAAGCTTCGAAGACGGCGCGATCGGCAGCCTCGTCCCGCGCCGCTGTCCGTCGACCGGCAAGTCGGGTCGGCGGAACAAGCTCATCGGCTGCTTCGGCGGCGGCAACGACCGCGGGCGGCGCACCGGCCTCCCCCCAGCATCCCTCGACAGCGGCAACCGTGCTCTGCCCTATTCGGGTCGCGAGGCCTTCCAGCTTGATGGTGATGAAATCCGCGATCTGCGCGCCGAACTGTATCGGCCGGCCGTCGATCTTGACGTCTCCCACGAAGTAGCCGCGCTCGGGCGGAACTTCATAGGTCGCCCGCACGAAATGATCGTTGCTGCCTCGCGTGAAACGCCAGAAGCTGCGCGCATCCTCGCCATCGGGCATCGCCCAACCCACCGGGTTGAACTGGTGAAGATAGAGCCCGACCGGGTTGTTGAGCGTGATGTCGGCCAGCCGCCTGGCGAGCGCATTGACCTGCTCGCCGATGAACGGATCGCTGTTGCGCTCCGGTTCGCCATAGCGCGAGCAACGGATCAGAGCCTGCGCGTCGGTAATGTCCTGGCCGGCTCGCCGGCGGCGGATGCTTGCGCCTGCGCCCAGCCAGATTTCCGCCCATAGCGTATTAGCGTCCTGGATTAGATGCACAATGCCGCTGCTGGTCGAGTTGTTGAAGCGGTTTTTGCCCTGGTAGACTCCACCGACAAAGAGATCCTCGCGCCGGACCGATGGCGAAACAAGCCGGCGATAGAGCTCCACAACCTTCTCCGGGTCCCGCGCGGCCAGGAACTCCCAGTATTCGGGACCTTCGCAGGTGAAATCGACGCGTATGATCTTTCCGCTCGGCGGATCGCGGACAACACTCCACTCGCAGTATTCGTCCTGAACGCTGCGCGTGGCGTCGGCCTGGCGCCAGCGCTGCATGTCGCTCAAGGAATCTATGCGCACCTGGCGCGGAAACGCGTTCCAGGAAATCGGCGCCACCTGCGCGTCCGGGGCAGGCGGATCCTTCAGGGGATTGAAGAATTGATTGCGCGGCCCGTCATTCTTGGCAGGTTCTCCCGCTCGAGCCCTGTCGAGCCAATCGGAGACCTTCTGGCTCCACGCCTCTTTGCCGGCTGCATCGAGATCGTCGAGAAATCCGGGCGGATCGAGTCGGTTCATGAAGTCTCTCCCTGAGATGATTGGGTCTCGTCTGCTTCGCCAATTCCGGCAGGCTCGGCACGGCCGAGCGCGTTCATGCGCAAGGCCGCGGCCGTCTCCGGTATGTTGGTCAACGGTGTGGTCAGTGTGAATTCCGCAAGCTTCCTGCGGCGAAACCGCCGCCGCCGGTACTCCGCAAGGCGGAACCAGCCGTCGACGGTCTCGGGATCGTCCATCCCCGTCTTCAACTGCCTGAGATACTGGGCGATGCGCTCCCTGGACGCGGCCTCGAAATCGGCCGTCTCGAAGTTCGACAGGAACTCCCGTTCCGGACTGTCGGCGCCGTTGCTTTGCTGCGCCGACGCCGCGCGAACCGCCTCCGTGAACTCCCGCTCCAGCGCCTCTCCCACGTTCGGGCCCTTGACGACTGTCGGGACAAAGCGAAGCAAGGCTGCGCGGCGGGGCGAGAAGACCGGATTTGGGAAATCCGTCATCGTCAGCGCGGCGACGAAGCGCCTCGTCAGCAGGCCCGCCAGCACCAGCGCATCGATCAGTTGCGTGTCCTCGAAGGCCGGTTCGGGGACCAGGAAGGCAAAATGCGAGTCGCCCTCGATCCGCAGCGAGCCATCGGACCGGTGAACGTCATGCCGTGCGAGACATTGGCGATAGAGCAATCCCGGAACCACGATATCGGCATCGGCTGGATCATCGGGCTCGAGGCCCAAGGTTCCGAAGAGCGTATCGCGGTTGAGGAAGAAGCTCAGCGGCGGCCCGAGCGGCGTGTCGTCCTCGATCAGGTGGCTCGCGGTTTCCGACGTGGCGAGGTTTACCGTCGTGTCCGTCACTGCCTGGCGCAGGAAATGGCGAACGTCGTTCCAGGCGCCGTCGGCGTCGACCGCCCTGGCAATGCGCGCCGCATTCCAGCGCCGAATGCCCGGCCGCATAACCTCGGTCTCCATGCGCTCGGCCGTGACGCGGCTGGTGAAAAGAGGATCATTGCGCAACGGATCGCCGGGCGCCAACGCGTTTTCGTTAATGCCGGCCTGCGGCGCGTGCCAGTGAACCCAGGGCGCCCGCAGTTCCTTCATCACCGTCGCGCCGTTCACATGGCTGTCGAAGGGCCCCTTGCCGCGCGTGGCCGGCTGCAGTGCATGGGACGACATACCCGCCCAGAAGTAGGTGCCGGTCAGCCGCTCGTAGAAATGAAAGACCTTGTTCGTATCGTCCCAGCCGATGATCTGCAGGAAGGCATCGTCCGCGACCGAATCGGCCAGGGTGCTGGAGGAAACGAGGACTAGGAAATCGCCCTTCCCGCGCACTATCACGAACCGGAACCCTCGCTGAAGCCTGTCGGTCTCCAGGGACCACGGGATGTGGCCGCCGTCGGCGACCAAGAAGACAAGCTGTTGCGGCAGCGCGTCGGCCGTTGCGTCGAGCGCATCGAAAGCTGCGATCAATTGCCGCGCCGTCAACGGAAACGGCTTGCCAGAGCGCAGCAGCCGCCCGAAAGGATCGTCCAGCCTGCCGAGTTCCCCGGCGTCCATCGGCCGTGGGAGGGTATCGATTCCGCCGACCCGGCGGTAGAGCACATTCGCCTCGGGCGGCACCGCGCCGGCGGGCGCGGCCATGCGCGCCCCGCCCTTGCGGTAGGGATAGTTGCGCGTCGGGAAACGCTGTTCCTCCCGAGAGATCGTCAAGCCCCCTCCCCCTCCTTTAGCTTAGACCGGCATCGGCGCCGCCTGCATGTCGGCTCCGGCCGGCAAAGCCGGATCCTCTACGCCACCTGCCCGCGATAGACCGCGACGGCAACGGGATCATCCGGTTTGATGAATCCCGCCAGATTGATGTTCGACCCGGCTTTCATGGGCAGGGTAAGCGTGGCCTTGCCCGCCGAGTCCGGATTGAGACTGACGTTTCCCTCCGGCTTGTTCTCGACGTAGAAGTCCAGTCTGGTCAGTCCGACCGTGTTTATAGTCACCAGGGGAAAGCCTGGCTTTGCGGGGTCGGCGGGACCTATGGCGATACTGATCTCTCGACGCGGTTCCTTCGAGAGCAATTCCGCCGCGCGGGCGAGCAATTCTCGATCGCCTTCCATCACATCCGCTCGGGTAGGTCTGTGTATCTCGTCGGGAACGACGCCGAAGTCTTCAAGCAAGGCTCCGGCGCGCGGCCCGACTCTCAGGCACTGGCGTATGGCCACACGCATGCTGGCGTTGTTCGGCAGCGGCTTCAGCCCCCATCCCGTCGGCAGGACAAGGTTCAGGAGCCAGTGCTCCCAGACATTCGCTCCGCCCGCGCCCGTATTGTTGGCGACGCCGAGGATCTTGCCGATGCGGTGGTCCTGGAAGCCCGCGGCGAACATGTCGGTTGCCGAATAGCAGTTGCCGTCGACCACCAGCACGACAGGGCCATAGTAGCGCTGCCCGATCGAATTGCAGCTGACCGGATCCGTCAGCGGGAAGGCATGCGAATACATGGAGCCCGTCTCGACCGCCTCCTCGAGCGACGGGCGCCATGGATGAAGCGGGATCTGGGAACCGGCCGGATTGTTGCGCGACAGATCTAGCGTGCCCGGCGTGACGACGAACTGCATGCGTTCAGGTTCGATTTTCGTCGCGGTAAGCGTCTGGAGCAACCGCTCGGCTGCCAGGATGCTGCCGCCGCCATTGCCGCGCACGTCGAGGATCAAGCCGCTTGGCGGCGTGCTCCCGAGCAGCCGGACGAATTCCGCGACGAAGCCGTCGGCGTCTTCGACATGAAATGTCCTGATCTGGATGTGGCCGTAGGTCACGCCGTCGATGTCGATGGACCTGGCCCGGAACGCGGCGTTCCAGGGCACCTTCACGCTGATCTCCATGCCGGTCGGATTTTCCTCCAGCGAGTCGGGCGATGCGCTGGCGAAGAAGCCCGCGGCCTCTTCACCGAAATTGGCGCTCTGCAGATTCCGCAAGGCGCCCGAATCGAAGATGAGTTGCCGCGCCTCCCGCACGGCGTCCGCCAAGGTATCGAGGCCGAGCACGGCTGCCAGCCCGAGGTCTCGCGACACCGCCGCCGCGGGGGCGGCCGCGGGGGGCTGCGGCGCCCGCGGCGGAGCCGCAATCTCGGCCGGTTGATCGAAGATGACGCTCGACGCGCGCGCCGCGCTGTGCCGGCTGAAATCCACCGATGAATTCGCCGCGAAGGAGATATCTGGCGGTGCCGCCGGCGGAGGTTGCGGCTGAATTTGCGCAGGGAGCGCCGCCACGGCCGCCTTGTCGGAGCCGTCCGACGTGGTCGGCGCATAGCGGACGAACCATTGCTGCCGCATCTGCCGCCGCTGTACGGGATCCCTCGGATCACCGTGTCGCGGCAGAAATTCCAGATCGACGAAATCGGCATCCGGCGGCAGGGCAGTATTCATGGGTCGAATTGTCAGCGAACTGACGCCGCGCGCATGGCGCGCCGCGTCGTTACTTCCGGCGGTCTGATCGGCATTGGCGCGCACGGCTCGCTCGATCGCCATCCCGTTCCAATAGAACAGCTCGCTGCCCGGCCCAAACTCGGGAGCAGGGAATTGATGGCCGGCCAGCACACGCGTTACCAGATACCTGCGCACACCGTTCTCGTAGAACGGGGCCACCTCGAAAGGCAGGTAGGCGATATAGTCGCGATAGGGCTGCGGAAGCTGATAGTTCGTATGGAGATCACGTACCGAGTTGAAAATTTGTGTTAGCGTATTGTGAAACGCCAGTTCGTCCTGTTCGCCGGCGGGAATATTGCTCTCCTGCAGCAGCCGGCGCTGGAATACGCGAAGCCGCTGGATCGGGCGCACCGCATGGATCGCTTCCTTCAACGGGCGATGGACATAGAAATTGTCGAGCACCTGGATCGCCTGCCCGACAATCAGGATGCGATCCTGTTGCGTAAGCGTGCCCTCGATGCTTTCGCGAAAGCTCCGAAGCGTCTTGTCTCCGGCCGGAAGTTGCTCGCCAGACGCCGCGTCGGCGACAATCGGCGTTTCGGCCGCCGTCTCCCAGCTGATCGGCCCGCCTGTATTCTTGGGCAGCGCCAACTGGCTCTGGCGACGATTGATGCCGTGGACCGGCTTCGTCCTCGGCGGCTCAGCTACCTCCAGCCCCGCCGGTGTTCGCAGTGCCTCCCCGGGCTGGCCCAGGCTGCGGCGACGCAGGGCCTCTGCCACCGCCGCCTCGGCGTTGAGGAACGCGCCGATCGGCTTGCCGGGATCCTCAACCAGCGTCGAGCCGGTTCCGGAAAGAATATCCCGGACTTCGCCATGTGTGAGCTCAGGATTGACTGACAGCATCAATGCGACAGTGCCGGCGACTTTTGGGGTCGCGCCAGAAGTGCCGCCGAAGCCGTTGCGGTAAGACGAATCCGACGTATGACCGCAGGTCAGGTCGTGGTTCAGGTCCCCGGGCGCCGAGACCACGACGCGGCTGCCGTAGTTGCTAAAGAAGGCGCGCTTGTTGGACGCGGCGTCGAATGCGGTTGCTCCGACGAGGATGGAGCCGGTCGGATCGAACGGCTCGTTGGAATCGGTCCTGTCGGCCGGGCGATTGCCGTTGCCTGCGGCCACGCAGACGACGCAGCCGTCGGCGATCGCGGCCCGGATCGCCCGATGCACGGACGGGATCTGCTCGAAATTACCCCCGAGCACGGTCTGGATCTCGACGATCACGACCTTGCGCAGATTTGGCATGACGGTGCGGCGAACGAAGTCGATCGCCTCGGCCCAGGGCTCCTCGAAAACCGGTGGGTTCGGGCCGCTGTCGCCCTGGACCGCCCAGAGCAGAGCCTCGGGCGCGTATCCGGCAATGCCGACGCCGTCGGCGCGCGCTCCGGCAATGCCGAGTACCGCGGTTCCGTGCGCCGCGTGCGACCCTTGTGTAACGTCTGCGCCGCCGTCTACGGCATTGTAAGTGCGATCGATGGCCGCCCGAAATTCCTGGTGGGATGTACGGAACCCCCAGTCGACGTCTGCGACGATAACATTCGCGCCGCGGGAATACTGCCAGGCCTGCGGCACGCGGGTGCGATGCAGATACCACTGCGATTCCAGTCCAGTCGCGGGGTCCGGCTGCAGCGGCCCGTCGCCGATCTGGGGATCAATAGGCACGGGCTCCGACAGGGCGAGCATAGGAGGTGCCGCCTTCGGCACGATGACCGCCTTGTTGACCTCCGGCAGCCGCTTGAGCGCTGTCGTCACCTCGGACGGCGGTGTGCCTGGCGGAAAGCGCAGCCGCAGGAAGCTCGACAGCGGTGGCAGGCGCTCGAGCGCACTCGCCTGCTCGGCCGATGCGGAGCCGACCGATGCAGCGCGAAGCGCATCAAGACGCGCCTGCTCTGCCTGAACTTGCGCTCCGCTAAACACTGGGCGCGCCTCGCGCAATCCGTACTGGCGCAGCACGCCACGCAACGCCACGTCGGGAGGCGCGGCGCCGGCGGTGTCAGCCAGATAGCCTGCGGTGTTGGCTGCAAGTGCGGAGCCGATCGCGCTTGCGTTCGGCGCAAGCTCAACTTCGACGACGAGGTCTTCTTCTGGCGCGGGCGGGCGACCGGCGGCAATGCCAGATAATCCTTCGCCAACGCCGGCCGGTATGAACGGCGACCCTGTGTCGACGCCATTCAGCACTGTCGTATCAGGCGTCGTGGCCTGCGTGCGCTTCGGCCCTCGCGTCTTCGGTTTCCTGCCCATTTAATTGCAGCGTTTTCGCCACCCCTAAACCATTATGAATACTTTTGTATTTTCACTATCGAGGAAGCAAGCTAGCGCATATCGATACGCACCCTCAAATAAAATACTACAAAACATATTTGTTCAACTGGGTATTTGACAAATTTCTTTGTTTGTCGCACTCGAACAGGTGGCAATCGAGAAAGTTGGCAGCCGGCTACAAGCCTGCTGCGGCTGGCATCGTTTGGGCAGCAAAACAAGGCGGGACGCTCGACGGCCAAGAAATCGTTGGTCAACTTCGGCTTTGGTCGACGGATGGTCTCACGTGCCTTGCTTGCACCCCTCCCTGACCGAAACTGGATGTATGGCGAGTCCGCAACCAAGGATACTTGCATTGATTGGAATGCCCAATACCAATACCAAGAGTAGCTCCATAATCTTGAATGAGAGTTCGGAGGCGACGCGAAAGCCAGCGCGGAGGAACCCTGTCGTTTGAGGTTCCCGCCGCGATGATGGGCGCCATCTGGTTCTACGCCAAGCCCCCTTCGCCGGACCCGAGACCGTGCTGGCATACCTGTCGCGCTACACCCATCGCGTCGCGATCTCCAACAGCCGGCTGATCGCGCTCGACGAGGCCGGCGTGACGTTCCGATACAAGGACTACCGCCGCAACGGGAACGAGCGCTACCGGACCATGACACTCGATCCGGGCGAGTTCATCCGCCGCTTCCTGCTCCATGTGCTGCCCAAGGGCTTCCACGGCCTGCTTGCCAGCGCGCACGCCAAGGCCAACATCGCACGCGCTCGCGTACTTCTCACCGCACCCCAAAGCCGCACAGCGAAAGCGACGATGCCGATGCTGCTCCCCCCAATGATTGGAGGCCACCATGTCCGTGCTGCGGCGGGCGCATGATCATCATCGAGACTTCGAACGCGGCGGCGATGCGCGCGCACCGCCGTCAACCGGCTCTATAAGCGGGGCGCAAACGCCATGACAGCAACCCGCCCATCACGCACCATTTCTGCCCAGGGACCTCATCGTCGCCGGAAGGCGAACGTCGTGCGCCGGCGCCCAACGTCGCAAGTCAACACACCAAATTCGACCGCCCGGCAACGACCATGCCGCAGCATGCGCGGCACCGGCGAGGTTCGTTCCATCGTCAACATGATCATTGCCATCCATCAGCCGCATCAGTTCGGCCTAGCAGCACCCAACGAAAACGACAAATCCCCATAGACCGGGATCGCGCCCTCCATCCCGCGGGTTCTTTCTCTGGAGGCTTTCGGACGCCGGCCCGTCGCCAGGCCAACACGTCGATGGCCGGCATCCGAAACCCATCACATTAGTGTCAATTCAGGAGACGTCCGAAACCGGGAATTTGGAGAGAGATGCTCTGACAGCGGGCCTCACCGATAGCCGCAAATCATGCGCCATCATTGCACCGGTCTTACGCACCGAAAAAGCGAACTCGTATCTGCGGGTTAGGGTTGGTGAGAGAGTCTTGACTTGTGCCCCATACTTTTGCTTTGCCGGCCCTCTTGGCAAAAATCCTAAAATGCGAGAGTGTTAAAGCTTGATGCAGAATATCTGGGAATTTTACTACGGATGGGAACATTAGCCACACCCCCAACAGGAACGATCGTGGCCTGGAAGCTCTGGGCAGCAATAGCGGTCGTAGCTTTCGGGGTTTATAAGCTAATCACAGCGCCAGCTGTCGGCGATAGTTTATTTTCGTTGGTTATCGCATTCTATTAGTTTTTAGCGAAGCTAAGTTCGTCCCAAGCCGCTTTGCAATTGATCTCCGCGCTCTTTTTAAATATGGTGACAAATATGCTCGCCTTTTCCTATTTATTATAGCTGTTGTAGGGACGGCACTCACGATTACAATATTTGTAGGACTCCCTCTTATTCCGGATCATGTAGATTTTAAAAGGTCAGCTATACAGTTAATATCAATGGCATCTGTACTTTATATTTCTTCAATGCTTACAAAGGTAACGTTCTATTTGTCAGACATCGAAAATGACTTAAGTTTGAATAGGTTTGAGTTTTTGTTCTATGGTTTTGTGATAATTTTCTGTTTATTTGTAACGTTATCTTTTATGGGCATTAATTACATGGATACCGCCGTGACCTCGAAGGCGCAACGGGCTCCTAGTGATCTCCTCTGGGGTCCGAATACCGCAAGATTTCTTCTTTGCGTGACTATGGTTTCTCTAATTTTGGCCGTAGGTTATGGACTCTGCGTATTTTCGAGATTCTGCGAATGGTTCTTGCGCGAAAGGTATGCCGCAAACATTGCAAGCGAGGTGGAGCTGCCGGGTTCCCAGGCTGAATCGATTCTTCATCGTAACGTCGCGCCCGCACGCTCATCCGAATTGAAGGCGAAGCAGCCACTCTGCGCCAGAAGCACAGCGCCAGCGGCGCAGGCGTCTGATCCATCCCTAAACGCGTCAACTGTCCGATCGGACAGGTGACGTATATTAGCGCGACTGCGACTATCCCTCCGAGAACGATCGGGGGATCGCGCCATG